>NZ_PDWP01000015.1 GCF_010093235.1 Pseudoxanthomonas suwonensis
CTATCGCGTTGATCACCTGTTCTCTTCGCATCGATGCCAGTTAACCAAAGACCATGTATACACTCACCTAGTCACTTGATTCTGTTCATCTTTTAAAGCAGAATACGGCAAACGATTTGCTCCGGGGTCGCGTGGGCTCGGAGGTGTGTATAAGCGACAGTGCCGGTCCCGATCGACGCGCACCTGCCGCATCCGCGACCGCGCAGCCCGTCCGCGCTGGTGGTGCTGGCCACCCTGGCGGTGGGCTTCACCCTGTGGGCGGCGCAGGAGGTGATCCTGCCGGTGCTGCTGGCGATGTTCTTCGCCCTGGTCGGCAATCCGCTGATCCGGCTGCTGCGCAAACTGTGGATCCCGCGGTTCCTGGCGGCGCTGCTGGTGCTGCTGGTCGGCCTTGCCGCCACCACCACCCTGGCGGTGCAGCTGGTCGCGCCGGCCACGGCCTGGGCCGAACAGGCCCCGCGCGAGGCGCGCAAGATCGGCCGCGAGCTGCAGAACCTCACCAGGCCGATGCACGAGGCCAACCGCATCGCCGAGGACATGGCCCGCGCCGCTGCCGGCGAGGCCAACCGCAAGGTGCAGGTGGTGCGCACTCGGGTGGACGATCCCTACGCGGTGCTGACCCGCACCCCGCGGCTGCTGGCCTCGGTGCTGGCGGTGATCCTGCTGACGTTCTTCTTCATGGTCTACGGCGAGAACCTGCAGCGGAACGCCATCGCGCTGCTGCCCGGGCGCCAGCAGAAGAAGTTCACGGTGGAGATCCTGCAGTCGATCGAGCACCAGGTCTCGCGCTACGTGCTGACCATCAGCCTGATCAACGCCGCGGTCGGCCTGGTGTTCGCCGGCATCCTGGTGGCGCTGCGCTTCCCGCTGCAGGAGGCGCTGCTGTGGGGAACGATGGTGATGCTGCTGAACTACGCGCCCTACGTGGGGCCGCTGATCGGCATGATCGCGATGCTGCTGGTGGGCTTCATCCGCTTCGACGAGACCCTGGCCTCGGTGACCCCGGCGGTGCTGTACCTGGTGCTGCACACGATCGAGGGCCAGCTGGTCACGCCGATCATCCTGGGCCGCAGCATGGCCCTGTCGCCGCTGGTGCTGATCCTGGCCCTGATGCTGTTCGGCTGGCTGTGGGGCCTGGTCGGCCTGCTGCTGGCCGTGCCGTTGCTGGTGTGCGTGAAGCTGGTGCTCGAACAGCTCGAAGGCATGCAGGGCTGGGCCCGGCTGCTGGAGTAGCCCGGGTAAGCGCAGCGCACCCGGGTCTGGCTCCCCGTCCTTGCCCGGGACCCCGGATGCGGCCTGCGGCCTTATCCGGGCTACTCATATCCCCCCCAGCGCCGCGTAGCCCGGGTAAGCGCAGCGCACCCGGGGCCAGACCCGCGCAATGCGTGCGGTCCGGGAACAGGTGCGGCCTGCAGCCGCGTAGCCCGGGTAAGCGCAGTGCACCCGGGTTCAGGCGCGCGCAATGCGTGCGGCCCGGGAACAGGTTCGGCCTGCAGGAAGGAGCCTCGTACCCCGAGATGGCACGGCCATGGCGACGGCCCGGACCTGATCGCGCCCAAGAGGCGCAGGGGCGCGATACGACCTGCGGCCTTATCCGGGCTACGGATCTCCGTCCCCCGGTGGGAGAGGGCCAACGGAGCGTTCCGCCCACGCCCCCGGCCCCGGGCCTACAATGGCCGCCGTGAGCTTCACCGTCCGCGCCATCACCCTCGACCTCGACGACACCCTGTGGCCGTTCGCGCCGATCGGCGCCCGGATCGACCAGGTGCTTTACGAGTGGATGCTCGAGCACAGCCCGGCCACCGCGGCGATGTTCCCGGTGGCGGCCATGCGCGAGCTGCGCGAGCGCTCCTTCCGCGAAAACCCGCACCTGCACCACGACCTCTCCGCCCTGCGCCGGCTGACCCTCGCCGAGGCGCTGCAGGCCAGCGGCGCGTCGCTGGACCTGCTGGAGCCGGCCTACGAGGCGTTCTACGCCGCGCGCAACCAGGTCGAGTTCTATCCGGACGCGGTCGATGCGCTGGCGCGGATCGCGGCGAAGGTGCCGGTGGCCGCGGTGAGCAACGGCAATGCCGACCTGGAGCGGATCGGGCTGATGCAGCACTTCGCCTTCCAGCTCGGCTCGCGCGACCACGGCTACGCCAAGCCGCACCCGAGCATCTTCCACGCCGCCTGCCAGCGGCTGGGCTGCGGCCATGGCGAGGTGCTGCACGTGGGCGACCACGTGGAGATGGACGTGGCCGGCGCCGCGCGCGCCGGACTGCGCACCTGCTGGATCAACCGCACCGGCGAGGCGTGGTCGCATCCGGAGCTGGAGCCCGACCTGCATTTCGACACCCTGACCGCGCTGGCCGACTGGCTGGACGCACACCTGGCCTGCTGAAGGCCCACACCCGGAACCACCCGCATGAACTCCGCCTACGCCCACGGCCCGCAGGTCCTGCCCGAGGGCGCCTGGGCGCCGCAGGGCGAACTGCCGGCCGACCAGCTGGCCGCGCTGCAGCTGGGCTGGGGCCTGGGCAGCTACCGCTTCGAGCGCTACAAGCGCGGCGGCCGCGCCCCGGCGCAGCTGCTGCTGGAAAACACCGACGCCGAGGCGCTGGACGTGCTGGCCGCCTGCGCGCGCGTGCGCGACTGGGTCAACACCCCGACCGAGGACATGGGCCCGGACCAGCTGGAGGCGATCGCCCGCGAGCTCGCCCAGGCGCACGGCGCCGAGGTCGAGGTGGTCGCCGGCGACGAGCTGCTGGCGAAGAACTTCCCCGCCATCCACGCCGTCGGCCGCGCCTCGCACCGCGCGCCGCGCCTGATTGCGCTGCGCTGGGGCGATGCCTCGCACCCGCACGTCGCCGTGGTCGGCAAGGGCGTGTGCTTCGACACCGGCGGCCTGGACATCAAGCCGGCCGACGGCATGCGCAACATGAAGAAGGACATGGGCGGCGCCGCGCACGCGCTGGCCCTGGCCGGCCTGGTCATGGCCCGCCGGCTGCCGCTGCGCCTGACCCTGCTGGTGCCGGCGGTGGAGAACTCGATCGGCCCCAACGCGCTGCGTCCGGGCGAGATCATCGCCACCCGCAAGGGCGTGAGCGTGGAGATCGACAACACCGACGCCGAGGGCCGCCTGGTCCTGTGCGACGCCCTGGCCTATGCCGCCGAGCAGAAGCCGGGCCTGGTGCTGGACTTCGCCACCCTGACCGGCGCGGCGCGCATCGCCCTGGGCCCGGACCTGCCGGCGCTGTTCGCCAACGACGACGCCGTGGCCGAGGGCTGGCTGGCCGCCGGCCGCGACACCCGCGACCCGGTGTGGCGCATGCCGCTGTGGCGTCCGTATCTGCGCTACCTGGCCAGCAATGTCGCCGACCTGGCCAACGCCGGCTCGCGCATGGCCGGCTCGGTGACCGCGGCGTTGTACCTGGAGCGCTTCCTGCCCGAGGACCTGCCGTGGGCGCACCTGGACACCTATGCCTGGAACGACAGCGCGCGCCCGGGCCGTCCGGCCGGCGGCGAGGCCCTGGGCCTGCGCTCGGCCTACGCCCTGCTCAAGGCGCGCGTCGGCGGCTGAACCCCGGGCCATATCGGCAAGGCCGGAGGGCCGCGCGGCAACGCGCGGCCCTCTGCGTTCCCGGATCCGGCTGCGCGGGCAGACACCGGTGGGCGTGCGCACCCGGTCCTTGCGGCGGGCACGCCGCATGTCGGAATCCGGCGGCAAGCGGCTGAAAGAGGCGTGGCACCTGTGCGATCCTCCCGCGCTCGCACGGCGGGGAGCGCCGCGAAACAACGGCCGTGCGCGGACATTGACTGCAACGGAAGGCAGGATGCTCGACGACCTGGGGATGGCAACGCTCTGGATCAGGGCAACGGCGGTCGCAACGCCGGGCTTGGGGCTGCCCGTCTTGCCTGCCTGCAAGGGGAGGCTGGCCGCCTCCACGTCCAGCCGTCCACGAGCGGCGCATGCAGGACAAGGCGAAGGTCAACACGCGGGTCGGCTGGATCGTGTTCGCAGTGTCCCTGCCGGCCTGGTTCTGGCGGGTATCGCACCGAGCCTGCGCCCACCGCTCCCCCCGCGTCCGGGGGAACGCAGGGCAAGGGCGCACATCGAGAGGGAAGCTGGATGCTGAAACTCCTGCGTGCCCTGTTCCTGATACTGGGCATCCCAAACGCGGTGCTCGGACTGCCTCTGCTGGTGGTGTGGATCCAGCGGTCCAGCTCGGACGCGCCACTTGGACTGGACGCTCTCGTTCCGGCGGGCTCCGCCGGGCTGACCCTGGGTCTGTACTTCCTCCTCAGCCTGCAATTGCGGGTGAAGGGGCAGGAAGCGCTTGACGCCGTGCGTCGCGGCGAAGCGTTCGAGAGCGGCCCCAACCTGATCGTGCCCGCGGCCTGGGCAGGTCTTGGCGTGCTGGTCGTGGCCGTCGTCCATGCCACCCCGGCTGGCCAGCGGGCGCTTCCCGTTGCCTTCGCCCTGCTCTGCCTCTTCCTGTTCGCCTGGCTTGGCTGGCCCGGCATCCGCCCGATGCTGCGCCGCGGCCCGGTGCTGCGGATGGACGCGGAGGGCATCGAGCACTTCCGCTATGGCTACATCCCCTGGCGCGTTGTGGCCGGCATATCGCTTGAAGTCCAGCGGCTGCCACGGGCACGGTGGCTGAAGCTCCATATCTTGTGGCTGGGCGTCCGCGATGCGCAGCGCTACCTGGACAGGTGGCCGCGCGCCACGCTCATCCTGCCTTCCTGGACCCGGCGCGCCCGCGGCACCCGGGAGTACACCCCCCTGCCGGTGCTGTTGCACATGTTCGGCATGCCCCCAGCGGCCATCCACCAGGCCGCATGCAAATTGCGCATGCGCGACCGGGCCCCGCTCCTTGTGAACTGGACGCACGAAATGGACGGGCAGGAAGTAGCCGTCCGGCTGGAACGCGAGACCCTGCTCGCAAAGAACCGGGCACTCGTGCAGCCGGTGCTGGAGGGCGCGGCGGATGGCGTCACCGTGGAAGAGGCCGCCCTCCTTCCGCACGACCGCGAAATCCTCGAACGGGCGCGGGCCATGAAGCCGGCGATGGAGTGGCTGCGGGCAAAGGAAAATGCCCGCAGGAGCAGGCTGCCCTTCTGGCTGGTCCTGACGCTGATCTTCGTGCTCTCCCTCGCCGTGCGCCTGCTGAGGTAGCCGGAGGCAGCGTCGTCACCGCCGGGCCACGCCGGATCCGGCGCGACGGTCGCTCCACCCGTCCGCGAGGTCCTGCATGCGCATGCCGAACGCGCCGCCGCGCGAACGCCGCCATGCCCGCATCGCACGGGTGGTAGATCTGGTGATGCTGGCGCTGAGGAGGGGGCGTGCTGCGCCTGGACCGAGCCACGGCGCGCGGGATCACGCGATCCGCCGAGTGCAGGGGTCGCTGCTACAGCCAGCCCTTCTGCCGCGCCAGGCGGTGCGCCTCGATGCGGTTGGCCGCGCCGAGCTTGCCGATCGCCTCCGACAGGTAATTGCGCACCGTGCCCTGGGACAGGCCGAGCCGGCTGGCGATCTCGGCCGAGGACAGGCCCTCGCCGGCCAGGCGCAGGACCTGGCGCTCGCGCTCGTTGAGCGGGTCGGCTTCGGTCCAGGCTTCCAGCGCCAGCTCCGGGTCGATCGCGCGGCCGCCGCGGTGCACGGTACGCAGGGCCTCGGCCAGGCGCTCCGGTGGGGCGTCCTTGAGCAGGTAGCCACGCACTCCGGCATCCAGGGCGCGACGCAGGAAGCCGGCGCGGGCGAAGGTGGTGACGATCACCACCTTCACCGGCAGCTCGTGGCGGGCGATGCGCGCGGCCAGGTCCAGGCCGCCGAGGCCGGGCATTTCGATGTCGGTGACCAGCAGGTCCGGCTGCAGGCGTTGCAACTCACGCCAGGCCTCCTCGCCGTCGGCGGCCACCCCGGCGACCTCGATATCGGCCTCCATCCCCAGCAGCGCGGCCAGCGCGCCACGGACCATGGCCTGGTCTTCGGCCAGCAGGACGCGGATCACCGGTGGCGGCAGGTGGTGGACATGGCGTGCAAGTTACCAGAGCCGTCCGCGCCGCCCGCAGTAGCCGGGCCGCTCAGCCCTGGGCGGTGGCGGGCTCGGCCGGCGCCAGCGGTTCGCGCGCGGCTGCCTCGCGCAGCGGCACCTCGGCCAGCACGCAGGTGCCGCGCGGACTGGCCGGTTGCAGCAGCAGGCGGCCACCGAGGCCGTCGATACGTTCGCGCATGCCGGTCAGGCCGTTGCCGGGGCGGATCGCACCGCCGCGGCCGTCGTCCTCCACCCGCAGGCGGCAGGTCCCGTCGTCGACCTCCAGCGAGACCTGCACGTTGCGCGCGCGGGCGTGGCGATGGACGTTGGTCACCGCCTCGCGCAGGCACAGCGCCAGCGCGGTCTCCAGCTCCGGCGGCAGCTGCGAGGCGTCGTTGCGCAGCAGGTGCAGGCGGATGCCCTCGCCCTGCAGCAGCAGGCCGGCGGCGGCGAGCTCGGCGGCGAACTGGGCCGAGCGGATGCCGCTGACCGCCTTGCGCACCTGCGACAGGGCCTGGCGGGCGACGCCGCCGAGCTCGTCGATCTCGCGCCGCGCCGCGGCCGGGTCGCGCTCCAGCAGCTTGCCGGCGAGGTCGGCCTTGAGCGCCACCAGCGACAGGGTGTGGCCAAGCAGGTCGTGCAGGTCGCGGCCGATGCGCTCGCGTTCGGCGGTGGTGGCCAGGCGGCGCACCTCGTCCTGCGACAGCTGCAAGGCCTGCTCCTTGCCCTCCAGCACCTGCTGCAGCTGCACCACCAGGCCGATGGCCAGCGAAGTGAACGGCATCCACACCATCGCCGACCACGGGTAGCCGAAGTAGCGGGTCACCCCCACGAACAGCGCGTTCAGCGCCAGCAGCGCAAGCGGATAACCCCACCAGCTGCGCCAGCGGGCCATGCCCAGGAAGATGCAGCCGAACATGAAGTAGCTCATGCCCGCCGGGTACCAGGGCACCAGCACCAGGCACAGGGCGGCCAGGCCCAGGGCGAAGATCGCCACCCGCCGCGCCGGCGCGAGGACGCTGGCGGTGTAGAGCGCCAGGAAGAGCGGGTAGGAAACCAGGGTGAGTGTCGTCCAGCGGCGGTCATAACCGTCGGGAGTGAACACCGGGACGATGAACACCCAGATGGACCAGACCACATGGACGTACTCCGACCACGCCGGGCGACCGCGGCGCATGGCGCAGCCGGCCATGGAATCGGGAGCCGGGCGCAGCATGCGGCCCAGCATGGTTCCGGCAGTTCCGGTGGTGGCAGTGGACATCGCGTTCTCCCTGGCGACGCAGCGATGGTACGCCGCCGGTTGTCTGGGGGCGCCGCGGGGCCGGCTGGGAGTCCGGCGCCGTGGCGCGAAGTGGCCAGTGCCAGGGCCACGGTGGCCAGTCTCCGCGCCGGCGCCGCGGCCGGCCATGCACGCCTGCCACGAAGGACAGGTGACAGCTGTCACTGGGCGCGCGACCGGCGCCGGTCCAGAGTTCGCCCCGCGCCGTCCATCGCGCCGCGGGCCGCCTCCATCGCCCGCAACGCGTCCTCCGCCACAAAGTGACTTCCGGCAACTCGCGCCGGGCAGGCTTAGGCTGGACACTTCCGACGGCTCCTATGCACGGGATTGCAATGAACGACAACGCTGAACTGCTCAAGCAACTGCGCATCGAGCGCAACCAGCCGGAAAAGAAGACGCCTGGCCCGCTGCAGGTGGTGATCCCGCTGGCGATCGCCGGCGTGGTGCTGCTGTCCATCGCGATCGCGTGGTGGCTGCTGCGCGACGGTGGCGGCCCGGAAGTGCGCACCGCCCAGGCCGCGCCCCTGTCCTCGGGCCCGTCCGCGGCCTCGGTGCTCGACGCCAGCGGTTACGTCGTCGCCCGGCGCATGGCCACGGTCTCGGCCAAGGTCACCGGACGCGTGCAGGAAGTGCTGATCGAGGAAGGCATGCGGGTCGAGGAAGGCCAGGTGCTGGCGCGCCTGGATCCGGTCGACGCCGATGCCCAGCGTGCGCTGGCGCAGTCGCAGCTGGCCGCCGCGCGCGCCCAGATCGAGAGCGTGCAGGCGCAGCTGGTGGAGGCCGAGGCCAACGCCACCCGCCTGGAACGCCTCGCCGCCGGGCAGCTGGTCTCGCGTGCGCAGTACGACCAGGCCGTGGCCCAGCGCGACAGCCTGCGCGCGCAGCTGGCCACCGCCCAGCGCAACGCCCAGGTCGCCGGCGACCAGCTGCGCATCGCCGGGCACGGCGTGGACAACACCGTCGTGCGCGCGCCGTTCTCCGGGGTGGTGATCGCCAAGGCGGCGCAGCCGGGCGAGATCGTCTCGCCGCTGGCCACCGGCGGCTTCACCCGCACCGGCATCGGCACCATCGTCGACATGGATTCGCTGGAGGTCGAGGTCGACGTGGGCGAGGCCTACATCGGCCGGGTCAGGGCGAAGATGCCGGTGGAAGCCACGCTCAACGCCTATCCGGACTGGAAGATCCCGGCCGAGGTGATCGCCACCATCCCCACCGCCGACCGCGGCAAGGCCACGGTCAAGGTGCGCATCGCGCTCAAGGAGAAGGACCCGCGGATCGTGCCGGACATGGGCGTGACCGTGAGCTTCCTGGAGCAGGCGCCGGAGAACGACGACGAGCCGCGCACCGGCGTGCGCATCCCGGCCGAGGCGCTGGTCGAGCGCGATGGCCAGGCGCTGGTGTTCGTGCTCGGCGACGACGACCGCGTCAGCGAGCGCCAGGTCCAGGCCACGGCTTCCACCGGCAGCACCCGCGACATCACCTCCGGCCTGGCGCCGGGCGAACTGGTCGTGCTCGATCCGCCGGAAGAGCTGGCCGACGGCGACCGGGTGAAGCCCGCCGGTTCCAACTGACACAGCCGCACTGCGGCGCCCTCCCCTGGCCCGACGGCCACGCATTCCAACGAGGCAAAGCCATGGCAACCCTGGTTTCGATCCGCAACCTCACCAAGACCTACCAGCGCGGCCCGGAGAAGGTCGAAGTGCTGCATGGCATCGACCTGGACATCCAGGAGGGCGACTTCGTCGCGCTGATGGGACCGTCCGGCTCGGGCAAGACGACCCTGCTGAACCTGATCGGCGGACTGGACACGCCCAGCTCCGGCAGCATCGAGGTCGCCGGCCAGCGCATCGACCAGCTCGGCAGCGGCCAGCTCTCGCACTGGCGCAGCCAGAACGTCGGCTCGTGTTCCAGTTCTACAACCTGATGCCGGCGCTGAGCGCGCAGAAGAACGTGGAGCTGCCGCTGCTGCTGACCAGGCTCGGCGCCGCCCAGCGCAAGCGCAACGCGCAGATCGCATTGCAGCTGGTGGGCCTGTCCGAGCGCGTCTCGCACAAGCCCAACGAGCTGTCCGGCGGCCAGCAGCAGCGCGTGGCGATCGCCCGCGCGATCGTCTCCGACCCGACCCTGCTGATCTGCGACGAGCCCACCGGCGACCTGGACCGGCAGTCGGCCGAGGAGATCCTCGGCCTGCTGCAGGCACTCAACCGCGAGCACGGCAAGACCATCGTGATGGTCACCCACGACCCGAAGGCGGCCGGGTACGCCACCCATACCCTGCACCTGGACAAGGGCACGCTGGTCGAGCAGGCACCCCAGGCCGCCTGACGGCGCGGAGGACATGCGATGAAATACCTGCACCTGATCTGGGCGGCGCTGTTCCGGCGCAGGACCCGCACCTTCCTCACCCTCGCCTCGATCCTGGCCGCGTTCCTGCTGTTCGGCATGCTCGACGGCATCCGCACCGCGTTCGCCGACCTGGGCCGCAACTCCGACGGCGCGCAGCGCCTGCAGACCACCTCGCGGCTGTCGATGATCGAGAGCCTGCCGATGTCGCTGGCCAACCGCATCGAGCGGCTGGACAACGTCGAGGCGGTGACCTGGGCCAACTGGTTCGGCGGCGCCTACCAGAACCCGCGCAACCAGCTGTTCACCTTCGCCGTGGCGCCGAACTACCTGGACCTGTACCCGGAGATCGAAGTCGATCCGGCGCAGCGCAAGGAGTGGGACGCCACCCGTACCGGCGTGCTCGTGGGCGAAGGCCTGATGCGCCGCTTCGGCTGGAAGGTCGGCCAGCAGATCCCGCTGCAGTCGACGATCTTCCCCAACAGCGACGGCACCCTGAACTGGTCGTTCGTGATCTCCGGCACGCTGCGCGCCAAGGACGGCAAGAACGCCGGCTTTACCGAGAACATGCTGCTGCTGCACTACAAGTACTTCGAGGAGTCCACGCCGTACGTAAACAGCGACGTGGGCTGGTACATCAGCCGCGTGGCCGACGTGCGCCGCAGCGACGCGGTGGCCAAGGCGATCGACGCGCTGTCGGCCAACTCGCCGCACGAGACCAAGACCATGAGCGAGGCCGCGGCGATGGCCTCGCAGCTCAAGCAGATGGCCGACATCGGCCTGATCGTCGGCTCGATCATGGGCGCGGTGTTCTTCACCCTGCTGCTGCTGACCGGCAACACCATGGCCCAGGCGGTGCGCGAGCGCACCTCCGAGCTGGCGGTGCTGCGCACCATCGGCTTCACCGCGCAGTCGGGGCTGGGCATGGTGCTTGCCGAATCCGTGCTGCTGGTACTGCTGGGCGGCGTGCTGGGCCTGGCCCTGGCCACGGTGCTGGGCCAGATCGTCAACGCCGTCGCCGGCGGGATGATCAACCTGCCGACCATCGGCCTGCAGAGCTGGCTGCTCGGCCTGGGCCTGATGGTGGCGATCGGCCTGCTGGTCGGCGCGCTGCCGGCGATCCGGGCGATGCGCCTGAACATCGTCGATGCACTGGCCGGACGCTGAGGGGAATGATGATGAACCTGATCAAGAAGATGCTCCGTGGCGCCCTGGTCGCGCTGGTGCTGGTGGTGTCCCTGGTGCTGTGGGTCCTGGCCCCGTGGCAGGTGCTGCTGCCGGTGGCCGTTCTATTCGCGCTGTGGATGCTGCTGACCCGCAGCGGCCGCCAGGCCGCCTCGGTGACCACGGTCGGCGTGAGCACCCTGGCCCAGCGCCTGGGTTCGTCCTCGGTGGTGGTGATCGGCATCGCCGGCGTGGTCGGCGTGCTGGTCGCGCTGCTGGCCATGTCCGAGGGCTACCGCCAGACCGTGGGCAACACCGGCAACGACGAGACCGCCATCGTGCTGCGCGGCGGCTCCTCGGCCGAGCTGATGTCGGTGCTGGAGCGCGAGGCGATCAGCACGATCGAGCGCGCGCCCGAAGTCGCCCGCGACGCCGAGGGCCGGCCGCTGGCCTCGCCGGAACTGCTGGTCGCCGCCAACCTGCCGCTGCGCGAGGGCAAGGACGACGGCAGCGTGACCCTGCGCGGCGTCGGCCCGATGGCGTGGCAGGTGCGGCCCAACGTCAGGCTCGTTGAGGGCCGCCAGTTCGAGCCCGGCCGCCGCGAGCTGGTGGTCGGCAAGGGCACGCAGCGCCAGTTCAAGGACCTGGACGTGGGCAAGACCGTGCGCATGGGCAGCAACACCTGGACGGTGGTCGGCGTGCTGGAGTCCGGCGATTCGACCGAGTCGGAGATGTGGGCCGACGCGGAAATCGTCTCCACCACCTACCGCCGTGGCAGCAGCCGCGCCAGCGTGATCGCCAGGCTGACCAGCGCCAAGGCCTTCGACGCGTTCAAGGCCACCCTCGCCGCCGACCCGCGGCTGAAGGTGGAAGCGACCACCACCCGCGAGTACTTCCGCCGCCAGTCCGAGGGCCTGTCGAAGGTGCTGCGGGTGATCGGCATCGTGGTCGGTTCGATCATGGCCATCGGCGCGGTGTTCGGCGCGCTCAACACCATGTTCGCCTCGGTCGCCTCGCGGGCGCGGGAGATCGCCACCCTGCGCGCGATCGGCTTCCGCGGCATGCCGGTGGTGGTGGCGGTGATGCTGGAGACCATGCTGCTGGCGGCGCTGGGCGGCATCATCGGCGGCCTGCTGGCCTGGCTGATCTTCAACGGCTACACCGCCTCGACCGTGGCCGGCGGCGTGGCCCAGCTGACCTTCGAGTTCAAGGTCACCGGCGCCCTGCTGTGGGAAGGCCTGAAGTGGGCCCTGGCCATCGGCTTCATCGGCGGCCTGTTCCCGGCCCTGCGCGCGGCCAGCCTGCCGGTGACGGAGGCGCTGCGGGCGGCGTGATGGCGTAGCGCCACGCGCGGGCCGGGAATACCGCGCGTGGTTGACGATCGAGCCCTGCTGCATCGAACGCCCGGCCTCGTGCCGGGCGTTTTCTTCTGGCGAGTGACCCCGCGTAGCCCGGATAAGGCCGCAGGCCGCATCCGGGGACCGCCGATACTGGAGGACCCCGGATGCGCTTCGCTTATCCGGGCTACGGTGCTGGAGAACCCCCGGATGCGCTTCGCCTATCCGGGCTACGCTGCCACGGCAGCGCCTGGGACGAGCCCCCACACGCGCCCGAAGCAATCGCCGGCATAAAAAAAACGCGCCACCCAGACGCAGCGCGTTCTTCATATCCGGCTGGCCGGAAGCCACACAGGATCCGACCCTCTCCCAATCCCCCCCCCGGAGGAGAGGGCCACTGCCCCTCAGGCCTTCTTCAGCGCGGCCAGGATGCGGGCGGTGATCTCGTCCATGGTGCCGACGCCGTCGATGCGGGTCAGCGTGCCGCGGTTCCCGTAGAAGCCGATCACCGGGGCGGTGGAGTCGTTGTACACCTGCAGGCGCTTGCGCACCGACTCGGGGTTGTCGTCGTCGCGACCTTCGGCCTTGGCGCGGCCGGCGATGCGCTCGACCAGCAGGTCGGTCGCCACGTCCAGCTGCACCACCGCGTCCAGCGGCTGGCCGATCTTGGCCAGCAGGCCGTCCAGGGCGTCGGCCTGGGCGAGGTTGCGCGGATAGCCGTCGAGGATGAAGCCCTTGGCCACGTCGTCACGGCCGAGGCGCGACTCGAGCATGCCGAGCAGGATGTCGTCGGACACCAGCTCGCCGCGGGCCATCACTTCCTTTGCCTGCAGGCCGAGCGGACTGCCGGCGGCGACTTCGGCGCGCAGCAGGTCGCCGGTGGAGATATGCGGGACGCCCAGCGTTTCCTTCAGGCGGGTAGCCTGGGTTCCCTTGCCGGACCCGGGCGGGCCAAGTAGTACAAGTCGCATCAATCGACTCCCTGGATGAATGTTCCGTAGGGGCCCGGGGCGCTAGACTCCCCACCGTCCCTGGCGGCGCGCGCTGCGCCGCACCAAGGTCCGGCAGCTTACCGCATCCGGCCTTCCAGTCCCAGAACAATGTCCCGTCCCCAGGAGTCGTCCATGGCCCGCGCCAAACCCGAAGGCACCCTGCTGTACGCCCAGTCCGGCGGTGTTACCGCTGTCATCAACGCCACCGCCAGCGGCGTGATATCCGAGGCGCGGGCGCGGGGGGTGAAGGTGCTGGCGGCCCGCAACGGCATCCTCGGTGCGCTGCGCGAGGAACTGGTGGACACCACGAAGGAGTCGGCCGCCGCCATCGCCGCGCTCGCCCAGACCCCGGGCGGCGCCTTCGGTTCGTGCCGCTACAAGCTCAAGAGCCTGGACGCCGACCGCGCCAAGTACGAGCGCCTGCTACAGGTGCTGCAGGCGCACGACGTGCGCTGGTTCCTCTACAACGGCGGCAACGATTCCGCCGACACCGCGTGGAAGGTCTCGCAGCTGGCGAAGGAATTCGGCTATCCGCTGACCTGCATCGGCGTGCCCAAGACCATCGACAACGACCTGGCGGTGACCGACACCTGCCCGGGCTTCGGTTCGGCCGCCAAGTACACTGCCGTGTCCGTGCGCGAGGCGGCGCTGGACGTGCAGGCCATGGCCGAGACCTCGACCAAGGTGTTCGTGTACGAGGCCATGGGCCGCCACGCCGGCTGGCTGGCCGCGGCCGCGGGCCTGGCCGGGCAGTCGCCGGACGATGCCCCGCAGATCATCCTGTTCCCAGAGCGCGCCTACGACGAGGCCGCGTTCCTGGCCCAGGTCGACAAGGTGGTGAAGAAGGTCGGCTGGTGCGTGGTGGTGGCCAGCGAAGGCATCCGCGACAAGGACGGCAGGTTCGTCGCCGACGCCGGCGGCGGCAAGGACGCGTTCGGCCACACCCAGCTCGGCGGCGTGGCTTCGTACCTGGCCGGCAAGGTCAAGGACGGGCTCGGCTACAAGGTGCACTGGACCCTGCCGGACTACCTGCAGCGCTCTGCCCGGCACCTGGCCTCGAAGACCGACTGGGAGCAGGCCCAGGCCGTGGGCAAGGCGGCGGTGCAGTACGCGCTGCAGGGCCGCAACGCGGTGATGCCGGTGATCGTGCGCACGTCGTCGACCCCGTACCGCTGGAAGATCGAAGCGGCGCCGCTGCACAAGGTCGCCAACCACGAGAAGACCATGCCGGCCGGCTTCATCCGCAAGGACGGTTTCGGAATCACCGCCAGGGCACGTGAATACCTGGAGCCGCTGATCCGCGGCGAGGCCCCGCTGGCCTACGGCCGCGATGGCCTGCCGAAGTACGTGACCCTGAAGAACACGCCGGTGAAGAAGAAGCTGCCGGCCTGGGAAGGCTGAGGCCATGGCGGCAGGCGACGCGGCCGAAGGGTTGGCCGCGTTGCTCGCCGCGCTGGAGGCCGGGCTGCACCATCCCGGCCGCGACTGCGGCCGCGGGCGGCTGCCTGCTGCATCCGGATTTCCACGAGGTGGGGCGCTCCGGCGCCCGCTACGACCGCGACACGGTCATCGGCGTCCTCGCCAGTGGCACGCCGCGCCCGCAGGTGCGGGCCGGCGGCCACCGCGTGCAGCGGCCTGGCCCGGGCTGGGCGCTGCTGCATTACCACTCGGTGCAGGTGGGCAGGGATGACGGCGCCAGCCATGCCACCTGCGCAGCTCGATCTGGACCCGGGTGGCCGACGGCAGCCGGCAGCTCTCACCACCAGGGAATCCCGGTGGATCGGGACACACTGCCCCTGTACTGAGCGTGCCTGCCGGGGCTGGCTCAGCCGCAGGCGCCGGAAGGCGCCTGCACCACGGCGCTGAACTGCGGCAGCGACGCCGCCGCCGAGGCAGCCTGCTGGCGCCCTTCCTCCAGGTAGACGCGGGTCTGACCCTGGCCATCGCGCGCCACGGTCCCGCCGGCCTTGCGCCAGACCTGCACCACGGCCTCGCGGCCCGCACAGGCCGCCTCCGGGATCCGGACCACGTCGTTGAGCGTCCAGCCGGCGGTGGCCGACGGTTGCGCCCGCGCCGCGTCCACGAAGCGCGCCCGTGGCTGGCAGGCGCCACCGACCGGCACCACCTGCAGGTCGTAGCCGGCCGCGGCGTAGCGGCCTTCCAGGCGCACGCAGGCCTCGGGGATCTGCCGCACCGTGTGCAGCGCGCCAGGCGCCTGCGGCGCGCCGACGCGGGGCGTGGGGCCTTCCGCCTGCGGCTGCGCGCGCAGGGGCATGACCAGCGCCAGGGCGGTGGCCAGCAGGACCAGCAGCAGGGACTGGCGGTAGGCGGCGTGGCTGCGCACGGCCTGGACGCCGGTGGCGCGGTGGGGACGCAGGGGATGGCGGTTCATGTGCAGCGCGCGTGCGGGGGGACTACAGCCTGACGCGACCTAGATGAACGTCGTGTGGCCTTCTGCACTCCGCTGCGGTCATACTCCGCCCACTCCACGGAAGTCGAACACGGTGCGACGCGTCTCGGTAACGGGTCCGTTCCAGTGCTTCATGGCTCGCCAGGCGTGGTCCCTCCCTGTTCGACTCCGGTCGGACGGCATCCACACACCTCGGGAGGGGTCATGCTGGAACAACACGGTCTGACGCTGGCGCTGTCCTGCGCCGTACTCGCAATCCTCTACGGCATCATCTCGGCACGCTGGATCCTGGCGCAGCCAGCCGGCAACGAACGCATGCAGCAGATCGCGGCGGCGATCCAGGAAGGCGCACGCGCCTACCTCAACCGCCAGTACCTCACCATCGCCATCGCCGGCGCGATGCTGTTCGTGCTGGTGGGGCTGTTCCTGAGCTGGTACACCGCGATCGGCTTCGCCATCGGCGCGGTGCTTTCCGGCCTTGCCGGCTACATCGGCATGAACGTATCGGTGCGGGCCAACGTGCGCACCGCCGAGGCCGCGCGCCGCGGCCTGCGTCCGGCGATGGACGTGGCGTTCCGCGGCGGCGCGATCACCGGCATGCTGGTGGTCGGGCTGGGCCTGCTGGGCGTGGCCGGTTACTTCTGGCTGCTGCAGAAGCTGGGGCTGTCGCTGGCCGACAACCTGCACGCACTGGTCGGCCTGGCCTTCGGTTCCTCGCTGATCTCGATTTTCGCGCGCCTGGGCGGCGGCATCTTCACCAAGGGCGCCGACGTTGGCGCGGACCTGGTGGGCAAGGTCGAGGCCGGCATCCCCGAGGACGATCCGCGCAACCCGGCGGTGATCGCGGACAACGTCGGCGACAACGTCGGCGACTGCGCCGGCATGGCCGCGGACCTGTTCGAGACCTACGCGGTGACGGTGATCGCGACCATGCTGCTGGGCGGGCTGATGCTCGACCAGGTCGGGCCCAACGCGGTGCTGTACCCGCTGGTGCTGGGCGGGGTGTCGATCGTGGCCTCGATCATCGGCGCGTTCTTCGTGCGCACGAAGGAAGGCGGCTCGATCATGGGCGCGCTCTACAAGGGCGTGATCGTCTCCGGCGTGCTGGCGGCGATCGCGTTCTGGCCGGTGACCACCTCGCTGATGGGAAGCTCGCCCGTGGGGGCCGGCAACCTCTATGCCTGCGCGCTGATCGGCCTGGTACTTACGGGGCTGATCGTGTGGATCACCGAGTACTACACCGGCACCGAGTACGGCCCGGTGCGGCACGTCGCCCAGGCCTCGACCACCGGCCACGGCACCAACATCATCGCCGGCCTCGGCGTGTCGATGAAGGCGACCGCGCTGCCGGTGGTGGCGGTATGCGCGGCCATCTGGGGCGCGTACGCGCTGGGCGAGCTGTACGGCATCGCCATCGCCGCCACGGCCATGCTGTCGATGGCCGGCATGGTGGTGGCGCTGGACGCCTACGGCCCGATCACCGACAACGCCGGCGGCATCGCCGAGATGAGCGAGCTGCCGCCGGAGGTGCGCGCGGTGACCGATCCGCTGGACGCGGTGGGCAACACCACCAAGGCGGTGACCAAGGGCTACGCGATCGGTTCGGCGGCGCTGGCGGCGCTGGTGCTGTTCGCCGACTACACGCACAACCTGCGCGCGGCCAATCCCGGCACGACCTACGCCTTCGACCTGTCCGACCACACGGTGATCATCGGCCTGCTGATCGGCGGCCTGATCCCCTACCTGTTCGGCGCGATGGCGATGGAGGCGGTGGGCCGCGCGGCAGGTGCGGTGGTGGAGGAAGTGCGGCGGCAGTTCCGCGAGATCGCCGGGATCATGCAGGGCACGGCCAAGCCGCAGTACGACCGCGCGGTGGACATGCTGACCCGGTCGGCGATCAAGGAGATGATCGTGCCCTCGCTGCTGCCGGTGGCGGTGCCGGTCGTCGTCGGCCTGCTGCTGGGACCGAAGGCGCTGGGCGGCCTGCTGATCGGCACGATCGTCACCGGCCTGTTCGTGGCCATCTCGATGACCACCGGCGGCGGCGCCTGGGACAACGCCAAGAAGTACATCGAGGACGGCAACTTCGGCGGCAAGGGTTCGGAGGCGCACAAGGCCGCGGTCACCGGCGACACCGTCGGCGATCCCTACAAGGACACCGCCGGCCCGGCGATCAACCCGCTGATCAAGATCATCAACATCGTGGCGCTGCTGCTGGTGCCGCTGCTTTGATCGTTGGTGGTTGTTGAACGAGGAAGCCCCGGTCATGCCGGGGCTTCGTCTTTTTCCCTCTCCTCCCGGGGAAGGGCGCACGCTCGCGCGGCCCGGGCGCGAGGCAGATGCGTAGCCCGGATAAGGCCGAAGGCCGCATCCGGGACCCTCCAGGTCGTCAGGGCATCGCGGGGACCCCGGATGCGCTTCGCTTATCCGGGCTACGCGCCTGTTGCTGGTGCCGCTGCTTTGATCGTTGGTGGTTGTTGAACGAGGAAGCCCCGGCCATGCCGGGGCTTTTTCGTTCTCCCCTCTCCCTCCGGAGCAAGGCCCGCAAGCTTGAGCGGCCCGTGGGACACGAAGCAGGGATTGGACAAGGAATCGGAGTCCGCGCACCCGCGCGCACCAGATGCGTAGCCCGGATAAGGCCGAAGGCCGCATCCGGGAGCCTCCAGGTCTCAGGCCATCGCGGGGACCCCGGATGCGCTTCGCTTATCCGGGCTACGAGCCTGGCGCCGCTGGCTTGATCGTCGATGCTCGTTGAACGGAAAAGCCCCCTCTCCCGTGGGGAGAGAGGAGCAAGATGCGTAGCCCGGATAAGGCCGAAGGCCGCATCCGGGACCCTCCAGGTCGTCAGGGCATCGCGGGGACCCCGGATGCGCTTCGCTTATCCGGGCTACGAGCCTGGCGCCGCTGCTTGATCGTCGATGCTCGTTGAACGGAAAAGTCAGATGCGTAGCCCGGATAAGGCCGAAGGCCGCATCCGGGACCCTCCAGGTCGTCAGGCCATCGCGGGGACCCCGGATGCGCTTCGCTTATCCGGGCTACGCGCCTGGCGCCGATGCCTTGATCGTCGATGCTCGTTGAACGGAAAAGTCAGCCCGCCATGAAGGCCTCGATCTCGTCGGCCGAGCGGGCCAGGCCCTCGGTGAGCACGCGGTGCCCGTCCTCGGTCACCACCACGTTGTCCTCGGTGCGGATGCCGATGCCGCGCCAGCGCTCGTGCACGGAGGTGTCGTCCGGCATCACGTACAGGCCCGGCTCGATGGTGAACACCATGCCCGGCTCCAGCAGGCGCGACTCGCCGTCGATGCGATAGTCACCCACGTCGTGCACGTCCAGGCCCAGCCAGTGGCCGCTCTTGTGGCGGTAGAAACGCCTGTAGCGCTCCTCGGACAGGTTCTTCTCCAGCGAACCCTTGAGCAGGCCCAGGCGCAGCAGCCCCTCGGTGAGGGTCTCCACCGCCGCTTCGTGCATGGCGATCCACGGCGTGCCAGGCCTGGCCAGGGACAGCGCCGCGGCCTGCGCCTGCCCGACCAGGTCGTGCAGCGCGCGCTGCTCCTTGCCGAAGCGGCCATTGGCCGGGAAGGTGCGGGTGATGTCGGCGGCGTAGCAGCGGTATTCGGCGCCGGCGTCGACCAGCACCAGGTCGCCGTCGCGCACGCGCGCGTTGTTGGCGATGTAGTGCAGCACGCAGCCGTTGGCCCCGGCGCCGACGATGCTGGCATAGGCCGGGCAGGCATCGGAGGCGCGGAACACGCGCTCCAGTTCGGCCTGCAGTTCGTACTCGTACATGCCCGGCCGCACCGCGCGCATGGCCTCCTGGTGCGCGCGGATGCTGATCTCGGCCGCCTTCTGCATCAGCCGCAGCTCGTCGGCCGACTTGAACAGGCGCTGCTCGTGCAGCAGGTGGCCCAGTTCGAGGAATTCGTGCGGCGGCTGTGCGCCGTGGCGGACCTGGGCGCGCACGCGGTTGACCCAGCCGATCAGCTTGAGGTCGAACTCGGCGTCGCGGCCGAAGTGGTAGTACACCCGCGAGCGGCCTTCGAGCAGGCCGGGCAGGATGTCGTCCAGGTCGTCGATCGGATAAGCGTCGTCCATGCCGAACGCCGCCACCGCGCCTTCCTGGCCGAACCGCGGACCGTCCCAGGCCTCGCGCTCGGGATCGCGCTCGCGGCAGAACAGCAGGGCCTCGCCGTGCCTGCGCCCGGGCACCAGCACCAGCACCGCGTCCGGCTCCGGGAAGCCGCTGAGGTACCAGAAATCCGAGTCCTGGCGGTACGGGTAATGGGTGTCGTGGCTGCGCACGCGCTGCGGCGCGGCCGGCAGCACCAGGATGGCGTCGTCGCCGGCCATGCCCATGAGCTGGCGGCGCCGGCGCGCGAACTCCGCGACGGGGATACCGGTGATCGAGCGCATCAGTTGAAACTGCGGCGGTGGCGCGGCCCGAGCACGCAGTCGCCGTGCAGCAGCAGGGTCGCCACCCGCACGAACTCCTCCAGTTCCGAGAGCGAGGCCTCGTCCTCCTCGTCCTCGTCGATGTCCTGGACCCGGGCCCCGGCGAGCTTGCCGAGGTCCTGCAGGGCCTCGCTGCCTTCCTCCGACAGCGGCGGCTTGGCGCCGGCGGCCAGGCCGAAGGCACCGAGGAAGCCACGGCACCAGTCGAACAGGGCCTGCGCGCGCTGGCGCACGCCGGCATCGTCGTCGGCCAGCAGCAGCTGGAACGCGAATTCGCCGTCCTCCAGCTGGGCCACGCTGCCCTCGCGCAGGCGGTCCAGCGCGCTGCCGGCCGGCGGAGCAGGCAGGGAGGCGTCGGCCATCACCCGGGCGGTCCATTCGCGCACGTCGGCGCCGCCCCCGGCCAGCCAGCCGCACAGGGCCCCGTGCAGTTCGGCGGGCGTGGCGGCCAGGCCGAGCTCGCGGCTAGCCGCGGCGACCTCCTGGGGAGTGGGCAGTTGCGACATGTCGGGCGGGGGTCTGGAGGGACGCCAAGTGTATCAATCCGGCCGCGACGGCCCCGTGGCCGGCCGTCCGGGGTCGCTTGACCGGCGCGCGGGGCGCTGCCTATCGTGGCTTCCCATGGAACCCACGCCCGACGCCACCGCCCGCCTCCGCGCCCTCGCCGCGCGGATCGAGGCGCTGGCCGACCGTTGCCAGCGCCTGGCCGACGAGAACCGCAGCCTGCGCCTGCAACAGGAGCAGCTGATGGGCGAGCGCGCGCAATTGCTGCTGAAGAACGAGCAGGCGCGTTCCCGGGTCGAGGCGATGATCGCGCGGCTGCGGTCGCTGGAGCAGCACACGTGAGCACCGAGCCGGTAGAAGTCCGCATCCTGGACCGCGAGTACACCGTCGGCGTGCCGGCCGGCGAGCGCGACAGCCTGCAGGCGGCCGCCCGCCTGCTGGACTCGCGCATGCGCGAGATCCGCGGCAGCAACCGGATGGTCTCGCTGGACCGCCTGGCGGTGCTGGCGGCGCTGAACCTGGCCCACGAGCTGCACCAGGCCCGCGAGGAACGCGACGCGCGCGAACGCGAGCTCACCCGCGTCCTGGACACCCTCGAGCGCCGGCTCGACAGGCTGCTCGGCCCGGCAACGGAAAAGCCACAAGACTGAATGCGCGTCGCGATCGACCGCGTCTTCGCCATCTGAACCCGGCATTGCCGAAATCTCCCGATTTCACGCCGTGCAGGCTAGGCAGGCCGCGCGGCATGGCTATAATCAGCTCGCGTTCTCTGCCGTGTTCGACAGCTGGCAAAACATTCGCCTTGTCCCTTAAAAACGACACCGGGGATGCGACGACGCCGGGTGTGCATGTCCGCCATGTAGCGGGAAGCCCGAAGGTTTCCGACCGTTCCCACTTGAACCTCGGGTTCAAGGTCGTTTCGCCGCATCGGCATGGTGGAGAACCATTCTTCCGACGACGCCTCCCACCGGGAGGCGTCGTTTTTTGTGCGTCGCGCCGCGGCGGCCGGGCTTGGCGCGACCGGCGGCGACGGCCATCATGCAGCGCCACCCCGCCCGGATTGCCATGACCCAGGACCGTCCCACCCTGCGCCGCGAGCTGCGCGAACGCCGCCGCGCGCTGCCGCCGGCCACCCGCATCGCCGCCGCCCAGGAACTGGCCGATCGCATCCTCGCCCTGCCCTTCCTGCCCGAACGCGGCTATGTCGCCGGCTACTGGGCGATGGATGGCGAGATCGGCCTGCACGTGCTGCAGCTGAAGCTGCCAGCGGGACTGGTGTGGTGCCTGCCGGTGCTCGATGGCGAGCGGCTGCGCTTTTCGCCGTGGCGGTCGGGCGACCCGCTGGTCACCAACCGCTTCGGCATCCCGGAGCCGGACGTGGAGCCGTCCTCGGCGCTGGAACCGGCCGACATGGCGATGGTGGTGATGCCGCTGGTCGGCTTCGACGCCGGCGGCCAGCGGCTGGGCATGGGAGGCGGCTGGTATGATCGCAGCTTCGCATTCCGCCGCGACCGCGCAGCGCCTCCCTGGCTGGTTGGCGCCGGTTTTTCCGTGCAGCAGGTGGATGCGCTGGAGGGGGCGGAGTGGGACGTGGTTCCCGACGCCATCTGCACCGAGACCCGGACCCTGCTGCGCCCGACGGCCGGCAGCCCGCAGCACGAGAACGACCCGAAGTGAGCGCCCGCACCCGCTACTGGCTGATGAAGTCCGAACCGGACGCGTTTTCCATCGACGACCTGGAACGGGTCGGCACCGAGCCCTGGAACGGCGTGCGCAACTACCAGGCGCGCAACTTCATGCGCGACGGGATGAAGGTCGGCGACGGCGTGCTGTTCTACCACTCCAACACCAAGGTGCCGGGCATCGTCGGCATCGCGAAGGTGGCCAGCGAGGCCTATCCCGACGAGACCCAGTTCGATCCGAAGTCCGACTACCACGACCCCAAGGCCACCCGCGAACAGCCGCGCTGGTTCCTGGTGGACGTGGCCTTCGAACGCAAGCTGGGGCGCACCATCCCGCTGGAGGAGATCAAGCAGCACGCCGACGAACTGGGCGAAGGCTTCCCCCTGGTGGCCCGCGGCAACCGCCTGTCCGTGTTCCCGGTCACCGCGGCGCAATGGAAGCTGCTGCTTTCGCTCGAAAAACCGTGATTCGGGATTCGTGATTCGGGATTGGCTAAAGCAACAAGCTGCCCCCAGAGTCACAGTCACGAATGACCATCCACTAATCCCGAATCCCGAATCCCATGTCAGAAGCCAAACGCCTGGCCGGCGAAAAGGCCATCGATTACGTCGAGGACGGCATGATCGTCGGCGTGGGCACCGGCTCGACCGTGGCCTACTTCATCGAGGCGCTGGGGCGGATCAAGGGCCGCATCGCCGGCGCGGTCTCCAGCTCCGAGCAGAGCACGAAGCGGCTCAAGGAGCTGGGCATCGAGGTGCTGGACGCCAACGCCGCCGGCCCGCTGAAGCTGTACGTGGATGGCGCCGACGAATGCGATCCGCACAAGCGCCTGATCAAGGGCGGCGGCGCGGCGCTGACCCGCGAGAAGATCATCGCCGAGGCCAGCGAGACCTTTGTCTGCATCATCGATCCGGCCAAGCAGGTGCCGGTGCTGGGCAGGTTCCCGCTGCCGGTGGAGGTGATCCCGATGGCGCGCAGCCTGGTCGCCCGCCGCATCCTGGCCCTGACCGGCGGCCAGCCGGTGTGGCGCCAGGGCGTGGTGACCGACAACGGCAACTGGATCCTGGACGTGCACAACCTGTCGATCACCGACCCGGTGGCGATGGAGACCGAGCTCAACCAGATCCCCGGCGTGGTCAGCGTGGGCCTGTTCGCGCGCCGCCCGGCCGACATCGTGATCGTGGGCGGCGAGCCGCCACGGGTGCTCTGACCCGGACCCGGCGTGCCCGTGCGCGGCCTTGACCGCCGCGCCGGGTTTGCCCCACCTTCCGGCCCAGGTTCCGCTGCTGGTGGTCCCATGACCCGACTGATCCGCCGCCTCGCCGTCCTTTCCGCGTTGCTGCTGCTCTGCGGCTGCGCCTTCGCCCGCACTCCCTGGGTCGAGGTGGGCGGCGAGCGCTTCCAGGTGGAGATCGCCGCTACCGTCGAGGAGCGCGCGCTCGGCCTGATGTTCCGCGACCGCCTGGAGCCGGGCCACGGCATGCTGTTCATCCACGAACGCCAGGAACCCCAGGCGTACTGGATGAAGAACACCCGCATCCCGCTGGACATCCTGTACTTCGACAACGACCGCCGCCTGGTGTCGCAGCAGCGCAGCGTGCCGCCCTGCCGCAGCGGGCGCGGCTGCCCGGCCTACCCCAGCGAGGCCCCGGCCCGCTACGTGCTGGAGCTCAATGCCGGCGAGGCTGCGCGCCTGGGCCTGCGGGACGGGGACGAGCTCATCTTCGGCCCGGGCATCCCGGCCGCCGACTGAGGCCGCAGGCGACGCCGCGTCGCAAACCGTGGCGTACGGGCTTGATTGTGGCCACCGCGGCCCCCAGTCTTGGCGACATGGGGAAAACGCACATCCAACTTCCCGACTGGAACACCCTGGCAGCGCTGGATGACGCGGCGCTGCCCCTGCTGCCGACCGCCCTCCTGATCGCCCGCGACGAATACCCGGGCCTGGATCCGGCCGAGTACGACGCCCTGGTCCAGTCGCACGCCGACCACCTGCGCACCGAGGTGCAGGCGATCGAGTCGACCGCGCTGAAGATGGCGGCGATCAACCGCCACCTGTTCGAGGAAGTCGGCTACACCGGCAACCACGACGCCTACTACGACCCGCGCAACAGCTACCTCAACCAGGTGCTGGAGCGGCGCCTGGGCAACCCGATCTCGCTGGCGGTGGTGCAGATGGAAGTCGCCCGCCGCCTCGGCATCCCGCTGGACGGGGTGTCGTTCCCGGGGCACTTCCTGGTGCGGCTGCCGGTGGACGGCGGCCTGCTGGTGATGGATCCGTTCAACGGCGGCCGTCCGCTGGCGGTGGAGGAGCTGCGCGAACGCGCCCGCCCGCACCTGGGCGGCGAGGCCCCGGACGACAAGGTCCTGCTGCAGATCCTCACCCCGGCCCCGCACCGGGCGATCCTGGCGCGGGTGCTGCGCAACCTGCACGGGGTGTATGCCGAGGCCGGGGAATGGGACCGCGCCGCGCGCAGCGCCGACCGCGTGCTGCGGCTGGTCCCGGAGGAAACCGATGCCTTGCGGGACCGCGGCCTGGCCTACCTGGAGCTTGGCCATATCGAGGGCGCGCGCCGCGACCTGACCCGCTATCTGCAGCAGTCGCCGGATGCGTCGGATGCCGAATCGATCCGCGAGCGCCTGATCGACGTGGCCGGCCGCCGCGCCGTGCTGCACTGAGCCTGCCGCGCCGCCCCTCGGGGCGCGGCGCCGGGCTCAGATTTCCATCATCTCGAAGTCGTCCTTGGTGACCCCGCAATCCGGGCAGGTCCAGGTGTCCGGGATGTCCTCCCAGCGCGTGCCCGGCGGGATGCCCTCCTCCGGCAAGCCTTCGGCTTCGTGGTAGATGAAGCCGCATACCACGCACATCCAGCTGCGGTAGGGGGCGGTGTCGGTCTCGCTCATCGGATAATGCAGGCCTGCGGTTGGGGCGCCATTGTCCCACAGCCCGGTATGACGGAATCGCCATGAACCCTGCCCCGCCCCCCGCCGCCCGCGGCCTGTACCTGATCACCCCGGACGAGCCGGATACCGCGCGCCTGCTGGCGCGGGTGGAACCGCTACTGGGCGCTGGCGTGGCCTGGCTGCAATACCGCAACAAGGCGGCCGGGCCGGCACTGAAGCGCGCGCAGGCCGGCGCCCTCCAGACCCTGTGCGCACGCGCCGGGGTACCGCTGCTGGTCAACGACGACGCCGCGCTTGCGGCCGAGGTCGGCGCGGCCGGCGCCCATCTGGGCGAGGACGACGGCGCCCTGGCCGCGGCCCGCGCCCTGCTCGGACCGGATGCCATCCTCGGTGCCTCCTGCTACGACAGCCTGCAGCTGGCCCGCGACGCGGTCGCCGCCGGCGCCAGCTACGTGGCCTTCGGCGCGTTCTTCCCCACCACCACCAAGGTCGTGACCCGCCGCGCCACCCCGGACCTGCTGCGGCAGGCGGCGGAGCTGGGCGTGCCGCGGGTGGCGATCGGCGGCATCACCCCGTGCAACGGCCGCGCCCTGGTCGAGGCCGGCGCCGACCTGCTGGCGGTGATCGGCGGGGTGTTCGACGCGCCCGATCCGGTGGCGGCGGTGCGGGCCTACCAGCGCTGCTTCGGGGCCGGCGCCGGCTAGCGGCCGCGTGGGGCGGCCCCGCGTGGGCGGGCCTACAATGTGCAGCTTCGCCGCACTGGAACCGCCCACGATGAACCACGACCGCTCCCACGCCCTGTTCTCCCGCGCGCAGCAGCTGCTGCCGGGAGGCGTGAACTCCCCGGTGCGCGCGTTCAAGTCGGTGGGTGGCGAACCGTTCTTCGTGCAGCGCGCCGACGGCCCGTACCTGTTCGACGTCGACGGCAACCGCTACATCGACTACGTCGGCTCGTGGGGCCCGATGATCGTCGGCCACAACCACCCGGCCGTGCGCGAGGCGGTGCAGGCGGCCATCGGCAACGGCCTGTCCTACGGCGCGCCGTGCGAGGCCGAGGTCACCATGGCCGAGACCATCACCCGCCTGGTGCCGTCCTGCGAGATGGTGCGCATGGTCAACTCCGGCACCGAGGCCACGCTGTCGGCGATCCGCCTGGCGCGCGGCGCCACCGGCCGCCAGCGCATCGTCAAGTTCGAGGGCTGCTACCACGGCCACGGCGACTCGTTCCTGGTCAAGGCCGGCAGCGGCATGCTGACCCTGGGCGTGCCGACCTCGCCGGGCGTGCCGGCGGGCCTGAGCGAACTGACCGCCACCCTCAGCTACAACGACTTCGAGGGCGCGACGAGGCTGTTCGGGGAGATCGGCGGCGAGATCGCGGCGGTGATCATCGAGCCGGTGGTCGGCAACGCCAACTGCATCCCGCCGCGCGAGGGGTATCTGCAGCACCTGCGCGAGCTGTGCACGAAGCACGGCGCGCTGCTGATCTTCGACGAGGTGATGACCGGTTTCCGCGTCGCCCTCGGCGGCGCCCAGGCGCACTACGGCATCACCCCCGACCTGACCACCTTCGGCAAGATCATCGGCGGCGGCATGCCGGTGGGCGCCTACGGCGGCCGCCGCGATCTGATGCAGCAGATCGCCCCGGCCGGCCCGATCTACCAGGCCGGCACCCTGAGCGGCAACCCGGTGGCGATGGCCGCCGGCCTGGCCATGCTGGAACTGATCCAGGCGCCGGGCTTCCACGAGCGACTGTCCGCCGCGACCGTGCGCCTGTGCGAGGGCCTGGAGGCCGCCGCGCGCGAGGCCGGCGTCGCCGTCACCACCAACCAGGTCGGCGCCATGTTCGGTCTGTTCTTCACCGACCAGAAGGTGGAGACCTACGCCCAGGCCACCGCCTGCGACACCGCCGCGTTCAACCGCTTCTTCCACGGCATGCTCGAGCGCGGCGTGTTCCTGGCGCCGAGCGCCTACGAGGCCGGCTTCGTCTCCAGCGCGCACGACGAGGCGGTGATCGACGCCACCCTCGAAGCGGCGCGCGCGGCATTCAGGAGCCTGGCGGGATGAGCTCGCCGGCCGGGCCGGCAGCGGAAGCGCGGGACGACGCCCGCGCCGAGGGCGCCAGCCTGTTCGAGCGCGAGCACCTGCCGGCCTCGACCGGGGGCGCGCGCTTCCGCTGGTTCAGGCGGATCTTCCACCACGACGCGCCGGACGAACGCAATTTCGACCTGGTGCTGATCCTGGTCATCCTGGCCAGCGTGGTGGTGGTGCTGCTGGACAGCATGCCCACGGTCAAGGCGCGCTGGCATGCCTGGCTGTATGCGGCCGAGTGGCTGTTCACCCTGGCCTTCGCGTTCGAGTACGGCGTGCGCCTGTGGGTGGTCAAACGCCCGCTGCGCTACGCCTTCAGCTTCTACGGCATCATCGACCTGCTGGCGATCCTGCCCACCTTCCTCTCGCTGCTGTTCCCGGCCACCGCCTCGTTCACCGTGATCCGCGCGCTGCGCCTGCTGCGCGTGTTCCGGGTGCTCAAGCTGGTGGAGTATTCCAGCGAGGCCGGGGTGCTGATCCAGGCGCTGGTGCGCAGCCGGCGCAAGATCCTGGTGTTCATCGCCGCGCTGCTGACCATCGTGGTGGTGTTCGGCGCGCTGATGTACGTGGTCGAAGGTCCGGAGAACGGGTTCACCAGCATTCCCGCCGGGATGTACTGGGCGATCGTCACCGTGGGCACGGTGGGCTTCGGCGACATCGCGCCGGCCACCGCGTTCGGCCGCTTTGTGACCTCGCTGCTGATCGTGATCGGCTACAGCATCATCGCCGTGCCCACCGGCATCTACACCGCCGAACTGGCGCGCTCCCTGCAGCCGCGGCGCCGCCACGTGCGCTGCGGCAACTGCGGCCTGCCCGACCACGAGGCCGATGCCTGGCACTGCCGCAAGTGTGGCACCGTGCTGCCGCGCGAAGAGTGAGCGCGGACGCGGAGGACGGGGCGCCCCGATGAAGCCGCGCATCCACCAGCTGCTGCTGGATTTCGACAACGTGCTGGCGCACTACCGGCGCGAGCAGCGGGTGGCGCACCTGGCTGCCCATGCGGGCACCGGCTTCGAGCAGGTCTGGCAGGCGCTGTACGGCTCAGGGCTGGAAGCGCGCTACGACGCCGGCGAGATTTCCACGGCCGACTACCTGCAGGCACTGGGCGAAGGCATCGGCACGCCCGTGGGCGAGGACGCGTGGCTGGATGCACGCATGGCCGCCACCCGCGCCGATGCCCGGGCGATCGCACGCCTGCTGGCGCTGGATCCGGCCGTACCGATGGCGGTGCTGACCAACAACGGCGAACTGATGGCGCGCGCGATCCCGCACATCGTCGCGCCGCTGCGGCCGCGTCTGGACCGCCGCGTGCTGTGCAGCGGCAGCCTGGGCGGGCGCAAGCCCGATCCGCAGGTCTACCTGCGCGCGCTCGAACGCCTGGGCTGGAACGCCGGCGAAACCCTTTTCGTCGACGACCTGTTCGTCAACGTGCAGGGCGCGCGCCGCGCCGGCCTGCACGCCGACAGCGTGCGCGATGCGCGCGCACTGGGCCGGGTACTGGAACGCTTCGGCCTGGCCTGAATGCACGCCCCTCTCCACCGCGGGAGGGACGCCACCAACCGCGTCGACATCAGCGGACGCGTAGCCCGGATAAGGCCGAAGGTCGCATCCGGGACACGCCATCGCCCAGCCCGCGGGGATCCCGGATGCGCTTCGCTTATCCGGGCTACAGGGCCTACCGGGCTGGGTGCCTCCCCCTCTCCCCCTGTAAAGGGATGGTAGTGACGGTCGCCCCCCTCGCCCGCGCCACTGACCGCGTCGACACCAGCAAATGAGTAGCCCGGATAAGGCCGAAGGCCGCATCCGGGACGCGCCATGGCGCAGCGCCCGGAGATCCCGGATGCGCTTCGCTTATCCGGGCTACGGGGCCTACGGGGCTGGGTGCCTCCCCCTCTCCCGCCGGATTAAAGGGATGGTAGTGACGGTCGGTCCCCTCGCCCGCGCCACTGACCGCGTCGACACCAGCAAGATGAGTAGCCCGGATAAGGCCGAAGGCCGCATCCGGGACGCGCCATGGCCCAGCCCGCGGGGATCCCGGATGCGCTTCGCTTATCCGGGCTACGGGGCCTACGGGGCTGGGTGCCTCCCCCTCTCCCACCGGATTAAAGGGATGGTAGTGACAGTCGGTCCCCTCCCCGCGCCACTGACCGCGTCGACACCAGCAAGATGAGTAGCCCGGATAAGGCCGAAGGCCGCATCCGGGACGCGCCATGGCCCAGCCCGCGGGGATCCCGGATGCGCTTCGCTTATCCGGGCTACCGGGCCTACGGGGCTGGGCGCCTCCCCCTCTCCCACCGGTAAAGGGGATGGTAGTAACGGTCGGTCCCCTCGCCCGCGCCACTGACCGCGTCGACACCAGCAGATGAGTAGCCCGGATAAGGCCGAAGGCCGCATCCGGGACACGCCATGGCCCAGCCCGCGGGGATCCCGGATGCGCTTCGCTTATCCGGGCTACGGAGCCTACGGGGCTGTGTGCCTCCCCCTCTCCCACCGGTAAAAGGGATGGTAGTGACGGTCGTCCCCTCGCCCGCGCCACTGACCGCGTCGACACCAGCAGATGAGTAGCCCGGATAAGGCCGAAGGCCGCATCCGGGACGCGCCATGGCCCAGCCCACGGGGATCCCGGATGCGCTTCGCTTATCCGGGCTACGGGGCTGTTGTGAGCCATCGCTCCGGCACGGCGCTGGGCGTGCCAGGGGCGTTGCATCAGCGCCGGTGAGCGCACGCGGTAGCGGCGCCCGGCGGCATCAGGAGTGCGCGCCCTGCCGCAACTGCTGCCGTAGCGTCAGCGCCAATGCGTCAAGCTGTTCGCGCGGCGCCGGCACCGGGCGCCGGCCGGATAGACGTCCAGCAGGCCATCGCCCATGCGGCGTGGATGCACGTGCAGGTGGAAGTGCGGCACTTCCGGCCGCCGGCCTCGCCGTTGGACTGCCACAGGTTCAGGCCATCGGGATCGAGCGTGCCGCGCAAGGCCAGCGCGATACGGTGCGCCACCCGCATCAGGTGGGCGGCGGCGTCCTCGTCCAGGTCGTAAAGCGTTTCGGCGTGCAGGCGCGGGATCACCAGCACATGACCGGGCACGGCCTGGCGCAGGTCCATCAGCGCCACCACGTGGGCGTCTTCCCAGACGACACTGGCCGGCGCGTGGCCGGCCAGGATCTGGCAGAAGACGCAGCCGCCATTCGTCAGCGCGGGGCGACGAAGGCGGCGATGGCCGCGCGCAGGCGCTTCAGCCCTTCGGCAACGTCCTCGCTGGTGATGTTCAACGCCGGCACCAGGCGCAGCACGTCCGGGCCGGCCTGCAGCAGCAGCAGGCCCTCGTGCGCGGCCAGGTCGAGGATCTCGCCGGCGCGGCCCGCGTATTCGGAGCTGAGCACGGCGCCCAGCATCAGGCCGCGGCCACGTACCTGGGCGAACACGCCGAACTCCTCGCCGATCGCGCCCAGGCCCTCGCGCAGCGCGTTCGACTGGCGCGACACATTGGCCGCGATCTGCGGCGAGGCCAGCTTGCGCAGGGCCACGCGCGCGACCGCGGCGGCCAGCGGGTTGCCGCCGAAGGTGGTGCCGTGGGCGCCGAAGCCCATGGCCTCGGCGACCTTCGGGCCGGCAAGCATGGCGCCGATCGGGAAACCGCCGCCCAGGGCCTTGGCCAGGGTGACGATGTCCGGGACCACGTCGTCCTGCCAGTGCGCGAACAGGCTGCCGGTGCGGCCCATGCCGGCCTGGATCTCGTCCAGCACCAGCAGTGCATTGTGCTTGTCGCACAGCGCGCGCACCTGCTTGAGGAAGCCGGAGGCGGCCGGCATCACGCCGCCCTCGCCCTGCACCGGCTCCAGCATCACCGCGGCCACGTCGCCGGCGGCCATCGCCGTCTCCAGCTGCACGATGTCGTTGAAGTCGACATAGCGGAAACCGCCGGGCAGCGGCTCGTAGCCTTCCTGGTACTTCGGCTGGGCGGTGGCGGTGACCGCGGCCAGGGTGCGGCCATGGAAGCTGCCACGGAAGGTGACGATCACCCGCTGCTGCGGCGGACGCCCCTGGGCAGTGGCCCACTTGCGCACCAGCTTGATCGCGGCCTCGTTGGCCTCGGCGCCGGAATTGCACAGGAACACGCGCTCGGCGAAGCGGCTGGCGGTCACCAGCTCCTCGGCCAGGCGCAGCGGCGGCTCGCTGAAGAAGATGTTGCTGGTGTGCCAGAGCTTGCCTGCCTGCTCGACCAGGGCCGCATGCAGGTCCGGGTCGTTGTGGCCGAGGCCGCACACGGCGATGCCGGCGGCGAAGTCCACGTACTCGCGGCCCTCGCTGTCCCACAGTCGCGCGCCCTGGCCTCGCTCCAGCACCAGCTCGCGCTGCCGGTACACGGGCAGGAAATAGCGGTGGCCAAGGTCGATCAGGGAGGCGGTGTCGCCGGCAGCCGGCGTCGTGGCGTTCATGGCAGTGGAATATCCGTGGAAGAAGGCCGGCACGGGGCCGGTGGGCCATTATCCGCCTCGTTCCGCGACGCTGCCACGCCGGGGCCGCCGGGTACCGTGCTCGCGTCCCATCGGAGGCTATCGCGCCCCGGCGCCCCGCCCCCATCGACCGACGCCATGTCCCGCATCGAACCCCTCGCCGCCCGTGCCGGCAGCCGTCCCGACCCGGCCAGCGGTGCGCTGTCGCCGCCGCTGCAGCTGGCCACCACCTTCGAGCACACGCCCGACGGCCAGCTGCCGCAGGGCTTCCTCTACCAGCGCTACGACAACCCGACCCAGCAGGAGACCGAGCAGGTGCTGGCGGCGCTGGAGGGTGCGAAGCGGGCGCTGCTGTTCCCCACCGGCATGGCCGCTGGCGCCACCGCGCTGCAGGCACTGCCGCCGGGCAGCCACGTGCTGCTATGCGACGACAGCTACTTCACCTTCCGCGTCCTGGCCGCGCAGCAGTTCCCGCGCTGGGGCCTGGAATGCACCATCGTCGACTTCACCGACCTGGACGCGGTGCGTGCGGCGTTGCGGCCGAACACGGCGTTGCTGTGGGCGGAGAGCCCCTCGAACCCGCTGCTCAAGGTCAGCGATATCGCCGCGCTGGCGGATATCGCCCACGAAGCCGGCGCGCGCCTGCTGGTGGACAGCACCTTTGCCCCGGCGGTGATCCAGCAGCCGTTGGCACTGGGCGCGGACATCGTCCTGCACTCGGCCACCAAGTACCTGGGCGGACATGGCGACGTGATGGGCGGCGTACTGGCCTTCGCGGACGACGGCGAGCATGCCGCGGCCTGCCACCAGCTGCGCCTGATGGCCGGCGCCACCGCCTCGCCGTTCGCGGCCTGGCTGATCCTGCGCGGCGTGCGTTCGCTGCCGGCGCGGATGGACTGGCACTGCCGCAACGCGCGCCGGGTGGCGGAGTTCCTCGCCGGCCATGCGAAGGTGTCGGCGGTTCACTACCCCGGCCTGGCCTCGCACCCGCAGCACGCGGTGGCCGCGGCGCAGATGCGCGACTTCGGCGGCATGCTGTCGTTCGAGGTGGCCGGCGGACGCGAGGCGGCGCTGGCCGTGGCCTCGCGCATGCGGCTGTTCACCAATGCCACCTCGCTGGGTTCGACCGAATCGCTGGTCGAGCACCGCGCCTCGATCGAGGGCCCGGCCTCGACCACGCCCGGCGGCCTGCTGCGGCTGTCGGTGGGCCTGGAGCACGCCGACGACCTGGTCGCCGACCTGGAGCAGGCACTGGCAGGCGGCTGATCGCATCCACACCAGCCCGGTACGCGGTACCACCGGCCGGCAAGCAGCGACCCGCGGGAATGCACATCCCCGCAAACAGGCTGCGCCGGTGGTTTGACCGTTCACATGCCGGCCCGCACAATCGCCGCCGAAGGGGAGTAGCTCCCAGCGTGACGGCCGTCATTTCGGGCATTCCGATGCCCCGGTCCCACGGCGGCCCAGGGCCGTGAGCAAGACCTTCGCCGCGACGGCGAAGGTGTGTCCCCGGTTCCCAGAGCAGGGTTCCGCGCCGCCAGCTTCCGCGGCCGTCCTTACTCCTGCCCGGAACATTGATGATGGAAACGATAGGCAACGTCTGGCTGTGGGCCGGATTCTCCGGCCTGGTGCTGCTGGCGCTGGTGGCCGACCTGCTGCTGATGCGCCACGGCGGCGCGCACAAGGTCACGTTCAGGGAAGCGGCGTGGTGGAGCCTGGGCTGGGTGGCCCTGGCCCTGCTCTTCAACCTCGCCCTGTGGTGGTACGTCGGCCAGTCGGCCGGTCCGGAAGAGGCACGGCGCATCGGCCTGGAATTCCTGACCGGCTACCTGGTCGAGAAGGCGCTGGCGGTCGACAACATCTTCGTGTTCCTGATGCTGATGACCTACTTCGCCGTGCCGGAGCAACTGCGCCAGCGCGTACTGGTGATCGGCATCCTGCTGGCGATCTTGCTACGCGCGATCCTGATCTTCGCCGGCGCCGCGCTGCTGGCCCAGTTCCACTGGCTGCTCTACGTGTTCGGCGCCTTCCTGCTGCTGACCGGCGCGAAGATGTGGAGCGCCGCGGGCGAGGAGCCGGACCTGGGGAAGAATCCGGTACTGAGCTGGATGACCACGCACGTGCCGTTCGTGCGCCGCTATCACGGCAACGCGATGTGGCTGGGACGCGGCAGCCGGCGCAGGTTCACCCCGCTGTTCATCGTGGTGGTGATGATCGGCATCACCGACGTGATCTTCGCGGTGGATTCGATCCCGGCGATCTTCGCCATCACCCTGGACCCGTTCATCGTGCTGACGTCCAACGTGTTCGCGGTGCTGGGCTTGCGCGCGATGTTCTTCCTGCTGGCGGGGATGGCCGAGCGCTTCCACCTGCTGCCCTACGGCCTGGCCGTGGTGCTGGTATTCATCGGCGCCAAGATGCTGCTGGTCGACCTCTACAAGATCCCGGTGCTGTGGTCGCTGGGCGTGGTAGGCGCGATCCTGGCCACCACGATTGCCCTGAGCCTGGCACGGCCGGCACGGGCTGCTGCCGACTGATGCGACGGTCCGGCGGGGACGCGTGCCCCGCCGGACCGCACTCGTGCGCTTACCAGGTGCCGGTGTTGGGCATCGACGCCCACGGCTCGGCCGGCGGCAGGGCTTGGCCCTTCTGCAGCAGCTCGATCGAGATCAGGTCCGGGGTGCGGACGAAGGCCATGCGGCCGTCGCGCGGCGGGCGGTTGATGGTCACGCCCAGCGACTGCAGGTGGGCGCAGATCGCGTAGATGTCGTCGACCTCGAAGGCCAGGTGGCCGAAGTTGCGGGCGCTGCCGTAGTCCTCCGGCGCCGAGCCGTCCTCGGGCGGCCAGTTGTAGGTCAGCTCGATCTCGGCCTCCGGGTTCTCCGGGGCGCCGAAGTAGACCAGGGTGAAGCGGCCGGCCTCGTTGTCCATGCGCCGGGTCTGCTTCAGGCCCAGGCCCTCGGTGAAGAAGCGGCTGGTCTTTTCCAGGTCATGGACCCGGATCATCGCGTGCAGGTACTTCATGGTGTTTCCGTAACGAAAATGGGGCCGGCCATTGTAGGAGCGCGCCGCGGCCGGCGGCGGCGCGCGCGGCGCGACTCAGTCCAGGAACAGGTCCGGCAGCAGCGGCTTGGACGGATCGACGGCATAGCCGGACAGGTCGGTCACGCCGGCCTCGGCCAGCACCTCGTCGTCGATCAGGAAGCGGCCGCTGAAACCGGCCGCCTGGCGCACCAGGATCGCGTGCGCGGCATCGGCCATGATCTCCGGGCGGCGGCCGTTGCCGGCATCCACGCCGGGGATCATGTTCAGCGCGTCGGTGGCGATGAGCGTGCGCGGCCACAGCGCGTTGACCGCCACGCCCTTCGGCCCGAACTCCGCGGCCAGGCCCAGGGTGACGAAGCTCATGCCCATCTTGGCCAGGGTGTAGCCGGTGTGCGGCCCCCACCACTTCGGATCCAGCGACGGCGGCGGCGCCAGGGTGAGGATGTGCGGGTTGGCCGCCTGCAGCAGGTGCGGCAGGCAGGCCTGGGCGCAGAGGAAGCTGCCGCGGGCGTTGACCTGCTGCATCAGGTCGAAGCGCTTCATCGGCGTGTCCAGCGTGCCGCGCAGCCAGATGGCGCTGGCGTTGTTGACCAGGATGTCGATGCCGCCGAAGGCGTCGACCGTGGCCGCCACCGCGGCGCGCACCTGGTCTTCCTCGCGGATGTCGCACTTCAGCGCCAGGCCGCGGCCGCCGGCGGCGTCCACCGCCTCGGCCGCGGTATGGATGGTGCCCGGCAGCTTCGGGTTGGGCACCGCGGACTTGGCGGCGATGGCGACGTTGGCGCCATCGCGTGCCGCGCGCAGGGCGATGGCCAGGCCGATGCCGCGCGAGGCACCGGTGATGAACAGGGTCTTGCCGGCTAGGCTGGTCATGCGCGTCTCCGGATGGTGCAGGAACGGCATTGTCGCCCGGGCGTGGCCGCGCGTGGGCGGACGCGCGGCCTTACCGCGCCCGGTCCTCCGTCTCCTCCGCGCCGCCGCCGGCACCGGAGGTGCGCAGCCTCAGCGTGGGCACGCCCGAGACCGGATGCGGCTCGATCCGGTGCGGCAGGTCGGCCACCGCCTCGCGCACCTGCTCCAGCGCGGGATCGGCGTCCGCACGCGGCCGCCAGGTGGCCAGCGCGTCGAATACCGCGGGGCTGAAGTGCAGGGTCTGGGCGGTGCCGATCCACAGCGGTTCGTGTCCCGGGCGCAGCTGCACCGGCGCCGGCCACAGGCGCAGCGCCAGGCGGCGGTCGGGATCCTCGCCCTCGCGCACCATCAGCAGGGTCTCGGTACGCGCGTCCAGCGTGGCCGGCAGCACCGGGACCCCGGCCGGCCATGCATCCTCGTCGAACATGTTCAGCGCCTGCGCCCAGCGCGCCTGCGGCTGCACCCGCCAGCCCTGGGCTTCCAGCCGCTCGCGCAGCGGCGCCAGCGGACCGGCCACCTGCACGTCCAGCGGCCAGCGCTGGGCGTCGTCCAGCTCGTTGCGGCGGGCCGCCTGGTTGCCCCAGTCGTGCTCCCACCAGGCCTGCATGTCCTGGACCACGATCGCCGGGCCCGGCGGCTCGAACTTGGCCAGCTTGGCCTCGATGTTGCGCGGCGCGTACCACAGCGCGGCCACGGCGAAGGTCCCGTAGAACACGCCGGCCACCGGCTTGACCCAGAACGAGCGGTTGAAGCGGCGGCGGTAGGCGATGCCCAGCACCAGCAGCCAGACGATGCCCAGCAGCATCCCGCCGACCACGTCGCTGAGCCAGTGCGCGCCCAGATACAGGCGGGCGAAGCTGATGATCGCCACCACCAGGCCGGAGACCATGTACGGCCACACCCGGTCGCGGCCCGGCAGCTCGCGCGCGATCAGCACGGCGAAGAAGCCGAAGGCGATGGTGGACATGGTCACGGCGATGGAGGGGAAGCCGAAGCCGCTGGCGGCGGAGGGCGGACGCACGACATCCATGGTCGCGCCCAGCAGCCAGGTCAGGGCCAGGCCGAAGGCCAGCGCCGCCAGCCAGTGTCCGGCCGCCATCCAGCGCCGGCGCCAGGCGAAATAGCCCAGGACCAGGGCGCAGGCCGGGGCCAGCACAGGCCAGTCGCCGAGGGAGGCCAGCGCCGCCAGCGGGTAGTCGGCCAGCGGGTTGCGCAGGCCGAGCATGAGCTCGTGCACGGCCAGGTCCACGCCCAGCGGCTCGCCGTGTCCCAGCACCACCAGCAGCAGGGCGAACCACAGCCAGCCGATCGCCAGCAGCAGCACCGCCAGCAGGGCCAGCGGCACCGATTCGCGGCGCGCCGGATCGAACACCGCCGCCGAATGGCGCCCCAGCACCGGATGCCGGTGCGACCACGCCAGCACCCGCGCCAGCAGCGCGTCGGCGTGGTCGGCGAACCAGCGGTAGGTATAGAGCACCAGCGCCCAGGCCAGGCCCAGCCCCACCAGCAGCAGGCCCAGCACCACCACCAGGTGGCCGGCCACCGCCGCCACCGCCTCGTAGGCCTGGCCCAGCACCCAGCCGGGCAGCAGGAACAGCACGCCCCAGGACAGGCAGGCCGCGCCACTGGCAATGAGGTAACGGCGGACCGGCATCCGCGCCATGCCGGCGATGGCCGGGACGAAGGGACGGATCGCGCCGACGTAGCGCGCCACCAGGATGGCGCTGACCGCGTTGCGCCGGAACAGGGTTTCGCCCCGCTCCAGCAGCTGCGGGTAACGGCTGAACGGCCAGACGCCGCGCAGGCGCTCGCCCCAGCGCAGGCCGACCCAGTAGCTGATCGCGTCGCCGGCCATGGCGCCCAGGGCCGCGCTGGCCACCGCGTACGGGCCGGAGATCTCGCCCATGCCGATCAGCACGCCCACCGCGAACAGCAGGGGCAGCGCCGGGACCACGGCCCCGAGGACGATCAGGGCATCGCAGAAGGCGATCGCGAAGATCACCGCGCCGGCCAGGAGCGGGTGTTCCCCGATCCAGGCCAGCATGGCTTCCATCCATGAGGAATTCATCGCGGAATTATAGGCGCCGCATCCCAACGGGCGCTGTAGGGCAACGCCGGACAGGCCTGCCCGGCAGGGGCCGCCATGCGCTGCGGGCAACACCGCCCGACGCGACGTGGTGGCGTGGGCCGGGGCGCGCCCGGCGCCGGATCAGCCGGCATCGCCCTCCGCGGCGGCGCCACCCGATTCCGGAGCCGTCTCGACCTCCGCGGGCAGCTCCCCGTCCGTCGCGGGCGGGGCGGCGGCGGGACCCTCCGCCCGCGACACCCGCCAGACGATGTTGGCCAGGTCGTCGGCGATCACCAGCGCACCGCGCGGATCCACGGTCACGCCCACCGGGCGGCCGCGGGTGGTGCCGTCGTCGTCGCGGAAGCCGGTGGCGAAATCGACCGGATCGCCGGCCGGGCGGCCATTGCGGAACGGCACGAACACCACCTTGTAGCCCACCGGTTCGGAGCGGTTCCAGCTGCCATGCATGCCGACGAAGGCGCCCTCGGCGTATTCCGGTCCCATCACCGGGCTGGAGAAGTCCAGGCCCAGGGCGGCCACGTGCGCGCCCAGGGCATAGTCCGGGGTGATCGTGGCGGCGACCTTCTCCGGGTTCTCCGGCTTGACCCGGGTGTCGACGTTCTGGCCCCAGTAGGCCCAGGGCCAGCCGTAGAAGCCGCCCTCGCGCACCGAGGTCAGGTAGTCGGGGACCAGGTCCGGGCCGATCTCGTCGCGCTCGTTGACCACCGCCCACAGCTGGCCGCTGCCGGGCTGGATCGCCAGCGCCGTAGGGTTGCGCAGGCCGCCGGCGTATTCGCGGTGCATGCCGGTCGCGGTGTCGATCTCCCAGACCACCGCGCGGTCCTGCTCGGCCATCATCCCGCGCTCGGTGATGTTGCTGTTGGAGCCGATGCCCACGTACAGGAAGCGGCCGTCGGCGCTGGCGGTCATCGCCTTGGTCCAGTGGTGGTTGATCTCCGAAGGCAGCTTCGTGAGCACCTGCGGCTTGCCGGCGCGGGCCTGGGTCATGCCCGGCTGGTAGTCGAAGCGCACCACCGCGTCCTGGTTGGCCACGTAGAGGTTGTTGCCGACCAGGGCCAGGCCGTAGGGCGCGTCGAGGTCCTCGGCGAACACGGTCTGCAGTTCGTACTCGCCGTCGCCATCGGCGTCGCGCAGCAGGGTCAGGCGGTTGCCGCCGGGAACCTGGGTGGTGCCGGCGGCCTTGATCGGCCCGGCGATCACGTCCTTGGGCTTGAGCGGCGGCGCGTTGCCGCCCCGGCCCTCGGCCACCAGGATGTCGCCGTTGGGCAGCACCAGGGTCTGGCGCGGGATGCGCAGGTCGCGCGCGATGGCGCGCACCTCGAAGCCCTCCGGCACGACCGGCACCCGGTCGCCCCATTCGGAGGGATCGGCGATCTTCATCTCCGGCAGCAGGCCGCGCCTGGGTTCCGGAAGCCCGGGGTTGGCGCCGTACTGCACCGGTCCGGGTTGGGGATTGCAGGCGGCCAGCACGACGGTGGCGCTGGCGGCGGCAAGCAGCTTGAGGCGGTTCATCGCACACCTCCCGTGCGCAGCGGCCAGGCCGCGAAGAAGGTCGCCACCAGGGCGGTCGCGAAGACCAGCACCGAAAGCACCAGGCCCATCGGCATGCTGGCCCAGGCGTCGCGCGCATGGACCAGGGCGTTGAGGAAGGCCAGGATCCACGCCACCAGCCAGAGCGCGCAGTGCAGCACGGTGCCGCGGGTGCGGCGCGAAGGCGCCAGGCCGAACAGCGAGCACACCAGGGCGATGGCGGCCAGCACCAGGCCGCCGGCGTTGAGCCAGGCGGCGAAGTTGATCCACTGGATCTCGTAGGTGCGCGCGTAGGCGATGTCGGACAGCAGCGTGCCGAGGATCAGCGAGAGCGCGCCGCCGACAAGCAGCGCGTGGACGGGATGGAAGGCGGGTGCATACCGGCGTTCGACGGTTGCGACCATGGCGGGTCCTCCGGGGGTACGCCGCGGGCGGCGGATGGGCGGTGCGGCCTGTCGGCCGTGGCCCATGGTCGCCGTGCAGGCCTCACGGCCGTGTGTAAGCGCGTCCCCGGCGCCCCTGCCCTACTCGTCCATCCACAGCAGCAGCTGCTGCAGGCGCTGGTGCGGATCGTCCTGCTGCAGCAGGGCCAGGCGCTGCTCCTCGCTGATCGGCAGGATCTCGGCCAGGCGCCAGCCGACCCAGTCGGCGTCCTCGAGCAGGCGCAGGTTGGCCACGTCGTGCATCCCGCCGACCTTCTGCAGCAGCTCGCCCAGCAGGGTGCCGAGCACCGCGTGTTCCGGCAGCAGGCGCGGTCCGCTGCCCGGTTCGTGCGCGGCATCGCACCAGCGCACGTGGCCGACCAGCAGGCCGTTGTCGCGGGCGCTGGTGCGGCTGATGCGGAAGCGTCGCGCGCCGCGCACCGACAGGGTCAGCAGCCCTCCGGGCTCGCTGCCGAAGTCCTCGATCACCGCCTCGACCCCGAACGCCGCCGGCGTGGCCGGGGCGCCGCTCTCCTCGCCTTCAAGGATCAGGCACACGCCGAAACTGCGCCCGGTGCGCCCGCATTCGCCGACCAGGTCCAGGTAGCGGCGCTCGAACACGCGCAGGCCCAGGGGTGCGCCGGGCAGCAGCACGGTATGCAGGGGGAACAGCGGCAGGGTTTCGGTGCTGGGCACGGCGCTGGTGGATTCGGCTCGCGGGCAGGGTAACGCCGCCCGTTCAAGGCGGCGTCACGGCGACGTGCTCAGCCCTGCTCCAGCATCGCCACGAAGCGGCGCGGCGCCGCATCGAAACCGCCGTTGGACATGAACACTACATGGTCGCCGGGTCGCACGGTTTCGCGCAGGCACGCCAGCAGCGCGTCGGTGTCCGGCGCCGCCTGCGCCTGGCCGCGCACCGCGGCGATCACCCGGCCCGCGTCCCAGGCCAGTTCCGGGCGGTGCAGGAACACGACCACGTCGGCGATGTCCAGCGACGGCGCCAGCGCCTGCGCGTGCGCACCCAGGCGCATGGAATTGCTGCGCGGTTCCATCGCCACCACGATGCGCGCATCGCCGACCTTCGCGCGCAGGCCTTCGAGGGTGGTGCGGATGGCGGTGGGATGGTGGGCGAAGTCGTCGTAGACAGTGACGCCGGCCGGCTCGCCCAGCACTTCCATGCGGCGCTTTACGCTGTGGAAGCCGGCCAGCGCCGGCGCCACGTCGGCCGGGGACACGCCCACCGCATGCGCCGCGGCCAGCGCCGCCAGCGCGTTCATCACGTTGTGCCGGCCCAGCAGCGGCCAGCGCACGGTCGCCACCTCGCGACCGTCCTGCAGCACCGCGAACGCGCTGCCGTCGGCGGCCAGCAGGCGCGCGCTCCAGTCGAAGCCGGCGCCGCCGCCCGCACGCGCGACCGCCACTTCCGCACCTTCCAGGCCGAAGGTCTCCACCGGGGTCCAGCAGCCCATCTCCAGCACCTGTGCCAGGTGCGCGTCCCCGCCATTGACGACGAGGCGGCCGGCGCGCGGCACGGTGCGCACCAGGTGGTGGAACTGGCGCTGGATCGCGGCCAGGTCCGGGAAGATGTCGGCGTGGTCGTACTCGAGGTTGTTGAGGATCGCCACCGTCGGGCGGTAGTGCACGAACTTGCTGCGCTTGTCGAAGAAGGCGGTGTCGTACTCGTCGGCCTCGACCACGAACTCGCGGCCGCTGCCCATCCTCGCCGAGGTGCCGAAGTCCTCGGCCACGCCGCCGACCAGGAAGCCCGGGTCGCGCCCGGCGGCCTGCAGCAGGAAGGCCAGCAGGCTGCTGGTGGTGGTCTTGCCGTGGGTGCCGGCCACCGCCAGGGTGGTGCGTTCGGGCAGCACGTGCTCGGCCAGCCACTGCGCGCCGGAGGTGTAGCGGCGGCCGTCGTCCAGCACCTGCTCCACCGCCGGGTTGCCGCGCGACAGCGCGTTGCCGATCACCACCTCCTGTGCGTCGGCCGAGATGTTGGCCGGGTCGTAGCCTTGGCGAAGGGTGATGCCCAGCTTCTCCAGCTGGGTGGACATCGGCGGGTACACCGCCTGGTCGCTGCCTTCGACGCAGTAGCCCAGTTCGCGCGCCAGCGCCGCCACGCCGCCCATGAAGGTGCCGGCGATCCCGAGGATGTGGATGGTGGTCATGCCGTGATTGTCGCCCACCGGCGCCGGCTTTTGGTGCGCCGTGGGGTTTTCAGCGCGCCAGGCGGCCGCGCGAACGCCACAGGCCCTCGCCCGCGTACAGCGCCAGGCCCAGCCAGATCGCACCGAAGCCGACCGCGCGGCCTGCGCCGAACGGCTCGTGGAAGAACCACACGCCGAGCAGCAGCTGCAGGGTCGGGGCGATGTACTGCAGCAGCCCGACCATGCTCAGCGGGATGCGGCGCACGCCGTACGCGAAGCCGATCAGCGGCACCGCGGTGACCACGCCGCCGAACACCAGCAGCAGGTCCGTGCCCCAGCCCCAGCCGCTGGCGAAGCTGCCGCCATGGCCGGCCTCGGCCCACAGCACGTAGGCCAGCGAGGGCAGGAACAGGTACAGGCTTTCCAGGCCCAGGCCCGCCACCGGATCGACCGCCACCAGCTTGCGCACCAGCCCGTACAGCCCGAACGAGGCGGCCAGGCCCAGCGCGATCCACGGCGGCGAGCCGGCCTGCACGGTCAGCCAGGCCACGCCCAGCGCGGCGCAGCCCACCGCGATCCACTGCATCCTGCGCAGGCGCTCGTGCAGCACGAGTACGCCCAGGACCACGTTGACCAGCGGGTTGATGAAGTAGCCCAGGCTGGTCTCGACCACGTGCCCGGCGTTGACCGCCCAGATGTACAGGCCCCAGTTGAACGCGATCAGCACCGCGCTCAGGGCCAGCGCCGGCAGCGCGCGCGGCTGCGCGGCGAGCTTGCGCAGCCAGCCGAATCCGTTGCTGAGCAGCAGCCAGGCCACCACCAGCAGCGCGCTCCAGACCACCCGGTGGGCCATGATCTGCATGGCCGGGACGTGCTTCAGCAGGTGCCAGTACACCGGCACCACGCCCCACAGGACGAAGGTGCCGGCGGTGACCGCCAGGCCGCGGCGGTCGATCGCGGTGGACGCGGGCGTGGCGCTCATCGACGCATCACCCGGGCCAGGGTGATGGTCACCACGCCGGCCAGGATCACCGCCATCGCACCGAGGTCGTGCGCGGTGAAGCGCTCGCCGGCCAGCCACGCGCCGAGGGCCACGGCGATGGCCGGGTTGACGTAGGCATAGCTGCTGACCAGCGCCGGGCGCACGTGGTGCAGCAGCCACACGTAGGTGCTGAAGGCCACGATCGAACCGAACACCGCCAGGTAGCCCAGGGCCAGCGTGCCCTGCAGGGTGGGCGCGACGGGCAGGCTCTCGCCGCGCAGCAGGCCCACGGCCACGATCATCACGCCGCCGCACAGCATCTGCCCGGCGGCGGCCATGAACGGCGGCGGCAGGTCGCGTCCGCGCGACCACACCGAGCCGAAGGCCCAGCCGATCGGCGCCACCAGCAACAGGACCAGGCCCACCGGGCTGGCGGTCAGGCTGCTGCCGGCGTTGAGCCAGAGGACACCGGCGAAACCGATGGCGATGCCGAGCCATTCGATCCGGGTTGGACGCTGGCCGTACACGACTCCGAACACGCCCATCCACAACGGCACCGAGGCCACGGCGACCGCGGCCAGGCCGGAGGAGACGCTCTGCTCGGACAGCACCACGCAGCCGTTGCCCAGCAGCAGCAGGGTCAGGCCCATCACCGCCAGGTTCTTCCACTGCGCACGGGTCGGCGCCGGCACGCCGCGCCAGCGCAGGAATGCGTACATCGCCGCGCCGGCGACGATGAAGCGGGCCCCGGACACGGCCAGCAGCGGCGGCCAGCCACCCTCCAGGGCGAAGCGGATGCCGAGATAGGTCGAGCCCCAGACCACGTAGACGATGGCAAGGGCGGATACGACGGCCAGCCCGGCAACGCGTGCCTGGACCTGGGCGGGGGGACTCATGCGGGATCCGGGGAGGAAAAGCAGGCCGACGATTCTAGCTCCCGGGCAGGCCGCGGACAGCGGCCATTACGACCGATGGCGTGCCCACGCCTGCAAAAACAGCGTTCCGCCGACGGGTGGCTGAAGCGACCGCAACGGGGCGCGCCGCGTGCCTTGCCGCCCCCGGGAGCGGGGCGCATATTCGGGTGCAGGTGACACACACCGGAGCGGACCATTGAAAGCCAGATCCATGATCCTGCTGCTGGCCCTTGCCGCCCTCCCGGCAACGGTGCCGGCGGCCAACGTGACCGATCCTGACGCGCCGCGGGCGCTGCCGGGCGATGGCCCGGTCAGCGTGTCCTGGGCGGATCCGTCCGGGTTCTCCGACCTGCGCCACAGCGGCAACCGCTGGGTCGCCGCCCAGGGCGACTGGGTGAGCGAGCTGGCCCGGCACCTGCAGAAGAGCGCCACCAAGCGCCTGCCCGAGGGCGCGCGCATGGAAGTGACCATTACCGACATCCAGCGCGCCGGCCGCTACGAGCCTTGGCGGGGCCCGGACCGCGACCACATCCGCATCCTGCGCGACCCCTACCCGCCGCGCATGCAGCTGGAATTCCGCATCACCGGGGCCGATGGCCAGGTCCTGGCGGAGGGCCAGCGCAAGCTGCAGGACCTGTCGTACCTGCAGCGCGGCATGGTGATGGACCACGACGCACTGCGCTACGAGAAGCGCATGATCGACGACTGGCTGCGCAAGGAACTGCCGGTCCCGGCGACCTGAGGCCGCCGGGACGGCCCACTCAGAAATCCGGCGCCAGGGCCTGCTCGATCTGCTCGCGGCGCAGGTTGGTGTAGTTCTTCGCCACCTCGGCCAGCAGGCGGGTGCGCACTTCCTCGTGCAGCAGCGGGCGCATGTACCCGAGGGTCTGGGGATCGGCCGCCAGCACCAGGTGCTGGAACCGGCCATTGAGCGCGTGCTCGTTGAGGCGGCGGGCCAGTTCGCGGGCGAATCCCGCTTCCTCGGCCTCCTTGGCATTGACCTCGGGTGGAAGGATCGCGGGCATCTCGCCCTCCTTCGGATCCAGGGCGATGGCCGCCTCCTGGTGCAGCACCACCTGTCCCTGTTCGCCGCCGATGTTGGTGAACAACCGCGCCGACGCGCCGTCGGCGACCAGCACCCAGGCACCGCGTGGAATCCTCCTCATGTCGCCTCCTGCTTTGGGATCGCGCCGCCAGCCTAGGCAGGAGGGTGTTAGCGTCCCGCGCAGGAGGTGTCAGCGGATCGTCCGCGGGCGGTTCACCCGCCAGCCCGGCTGGTGCATGCTGGGCGCCCCGCCCCCGGAGCCGCCGATGAGCCGTTTCGACCTCACCCCGCCCGACCCGGAGCAGCTGCAGGCGCTGGCCGCCGCGCTGTCGCCCGAGGAGCGCCACGTGCTGCTGCAGCACGGCACCGAGCGCCCGTTCTGCGGCGTATTCCTGGACAACAAGCGCGAGGGCACCTACGTGTGCAGGCTGTGCGGCCTGCCGCTGTTCCGGTCCTCGGCCAAGTTCGATTCGGGCACCGGCTGGCCCAGCTTCTTCCAGCCCTACGACGAGGCGCACATCGGCCGCATCCGCGACACCAGCCACGGCATGATCCGCACCGAGATCGTATGCGCGCGCTGCGGCGGCCACCTCGGCCATGTCTTCCCCGACGGCCCGCCGCCGACCCATGAGCGCCATTGCCTCAATTCGGTCTCGCTGGGCTTCGTCGACGAGGGCCAGCCGCTGCCGGACCCGCTGCGCCGTGGCGGTGCCGAAGCCGGCCCGCCCTGAGCACCGCACGCCTTTTCCCGCTCCATCGACGGAGACGCTGCATGAAATTCCTGCTGCTGGTGTACATCGACCAGGACCTGCTGGGGCAGCTGCCGCAGCAGGAATACGACGAGCACATGCGCTACTGCGTGCGCAAGGCCGACGAACAGGCCGCCAAGGGGATCCTGCTCGGCGCCAACAAGCTGGAACCGCCTCCGACCGCGCGCACGGTACGGATGCGCGACGGCCAGACGCGGGTCTACGACGGGCCCTTCGCCGAGACCAAGGAAGTACTCGCCGGCTACAACCTGATCGAGGCCGACTCGCTCGAGCAGGCGGTGGAGCTGGCCAAGGAATTCCCTTGGACCCGCTACGGCGCGATGGAAGTGCGCCCGGTGGCCGACCTGGAGGCCGAGCGCGCGCGCGTCGGCGCCTGAGCGCCCAGGGCTTCACGCCGCGCCCCGCGCGCGCCGGCTAGCGTCGCACCATCCTTCCTTTACGCGCGTGTGATGAATGGCGATCCGCTTACTGGTCCTGCTTGCGGCGCTGGCCATGCCGGTGGTGGCCTGGTTCGCCCAGGGCGGCGCCTTCGGCCCGGACAACGGCGAGATCTCCGACCGCTACCCCACCCTGCTGGTGGCGGCTGGCTACGCCTTCTCGATCTGGAGCCTGGTGTTCCTGCTGGACCTGGTGCACGCGGTGCGCCAGTTGCAGCCGCGCTGGCGCGACGACCGCCTGCTCGGACGGATCGCCCCCGCCACCGCCGCCGGCCTGGGCCTGACCACGCTGTGGATGCCGCTGTTCTCGCAGGGCATGTTCGGGACCTGCCTGGCGATCATCTTCGCGGCACTGGCCTGCCTGGCCTGGGTCGCGGTGCAGCTTTCGGACGCCGGACCGCATGGAGGGCCGCATTTCTGGTCCTGGCTGGGACTGTCGCTGCATGCCGGCTGGCTGTCGCTGGCGGCCTTCCTCAACGTCGCCCAATCCGCGCTTGCCTTCGGCTGGACCCACGAGCAGGCGCAACTGGTGCCGTCGCTGCTGCTGCTCGCCGCCGCCTCCTCGCTGCTGCTGTGGCTCAACGCGCGCATGCACGGCACCCTCGCCTATGCCGCCGCCGCACTGTGGGGACTGGTGGCGATGTGGGTGCGCCAGTCCGGTTCCCCGCTGCCCGGCTCCAGCGTCACCGCCGGCAGCGCGCTGGCCGTGGCGACGCTGCTGGTGGTGCAGACCGCCTGGCTGCGCATGCGCGCGCGGCGCCTGGCCGCGGCCGGCCCCGTCGGCTCACCCGGCTCAGGCGCAGTCCAGCGGATCCCGCGCCACCCCGACGCACTGGTCGAAACCACCGGGCAGGCCGCTGACCTGGCGGCGGGCGCCGACGCCAAGATCGAAGCTCTCCAGCTCGCGGCGGTCGCATTGCTGCTGCAGCGGCGTGCCGGCCACCGCCCTGCAGATCTCCTCGTACAGGCGGTAATGGCAGCTTCCACTGCGGCTGGACAGGCAATGGAACGTCGCCAGCCCGTCGGCCAGGGTGGTCTTGCTGAGCAGCACCTCCACGCCGTTCTCGCTGGCGCGGACGATGCGGGTGTGGCTGCTGGGTCCGTCGCCGCCAAGCAGCGACAGCAGGCAGGAAAGCAGTGCGGTCAGCAGTTGCATGGGGACACTCCGTCGTCTCTTGAGGGGATTGGCGCGGCTACATGCCGCGGAACAGGGCCATGAACGGCGCGCTCACCGGCAAGGTCTCGCTGCGGCTGCGCAGGCGCAGCACGCCCTTGCCGCTGTCGTCACGCACCACCGACTGCACCGCCGCCAGGTTGACGATGGTCGAGCGGTGGATCTGGCGGAAGCGTTGGGGGTCCAGCGCGCCCAGCAGCTCCTTGAGCGAGGTGCGCAGCAGCGATTCGCCCTCGGCGGTGACCACCACCGTGTACTTGCTGTCGGCGCGGAAATAGGCCACGTCGTCGAGCATGATCAGCTTCGTCTCGCGCCCGTTGCTGGCGGTGATCCACGCCAGTGGCGGTGGTGCCGATGGCGCCGGCGGGCGCCGGGCCAGGTGCTGCAGCAGCGCGTCGAGCGTGGCCTGGTCGGGACCGCCGCCGGCCGCGCGCGCCTGCAGCCGCTGCACCGTGGCCTGCAGGCGCTCGCGCGCCACCGGCTTGAGCAGGTAGTCGACCGCGCCCTTCTCGAAGGCCTCGATCGCGTACTGGTCGTACGCGGTGACGAACACCACCTGGGTGCGCGGGCTGGACTGGGCCATCGCCGCCGCCACCTGGATGCCGGTCAGGCCGGGCATGCGGATGTCGAGGAAGGCCACGTCCGGCTGGTGGGTGGCGATGGCCTCCAGCGCACCGGCGCCGTCCTCGCACTCGGCCACCACGCGCAGCTCGGGCCAGGCTTCGCCCAGCTGCAGCACCAGGGAGGCGCGCAGCAGCTCCTCGTCCTCGGCGACGATGCACTCAGGCATGTCCATGTCCTCCGTCGGGGAAGCCGGCGGGCAGCGGCGGCGGCACCGCATCGGCCGGCGGCGTGGAGGCGGCCGGTGCCGGCACCGTGATGGTGGCGGCCACGCCGCTGGGGAAGTTGGAGACGATCGAGAACGAGGCCGCGTCGCCGTAGGTCAGGCGCAGGCGCTCGCGCAGGTTCTTCAGGCCGATGCCGGTACCGGCGCTGTCGGCGTTGCCGAAGCCGCAACCGTCGTCGGCCACGGTGATGTTGACCTGGTCGTCCAGCCGGCGCGCCATGATCCACACCGTGCCGCCGCCGGGCTTGGGTTCCAGGCCGTGCTTGATCGCGTTCTCCACCAGGGTCTGCAGCATCATCGAGGGCACAGCCGCGCCCTTCAGCGCGTCGGGCACCTCCACCTGCAGCGCCAGGCGCGCGCCCATGCGGATCCTGAGGATCTCCAGGTAGGCGCGGGTGCGCTCGAGCTCCTCGCCGAGGCTGGACAGGGTGTCGTGCTCGCGCGGCAGCGAGTGGCGCAGGTACTGGATCAGGTGGCCCAGCATCTGGTCGGCGCGCGGCGGGTCGGTGCGCGCGAGCACCTGGGCGTTGGCCAGGGTGTTGTAGAGGAAGTGCGGCTCGACCTGGGCCTGCAGCAGGTTCAGGCGGGCGACGGTGAGGGCATTGTCGGTGGCCTCGCGCTCGGCGCGGGCCTGCTCCTCGCGGCGTTGCGCGGCGACCTGGCGCGACAGCGCGCGCAGCACGCTCTCGGCGTTCTCGTAGTTGCTGCCCTCGTCCAGCGCGAACAGGTCCACCAAGTGCGCCGCGTCCGGCTCGCACAGCACGGTCACGCCGACGGTGCCGGTGCCGGGATGCACGGTGGCCAGCACGCGGTCGTGGGTGACGGCAAAACGCGCCAGCAGGTTCCAGCGCGAGGGCCGGGCGCCGCCGAACGGATCGGAACGGCGCACCCTCGCCCGCAGCTGCAGGCTGCCGCGCAGCGGCTCGATGTCCTCCACGCGCGGCAGCTGGCGCAGGGCGTCGGCGACGAGGTCGAAGGCCGCATCGGCCTCCATCGGCAGCTCGATCCGGCGCTGCTGGCGGTTGGCCAGCACGGCCGCGTCCAGCCGCCCGGCCAGCAGGCGCACCCGGCGGATATGGGTCGCCACGCCCAGTACGGCCAGGCCGAGGGCGCACATCGCCAGCAGCACGAACAGGCCGCCGATGCCGCCGAACAGCCCGCCCCAGACGGAGCCGGCGAGCAGGATCGCCACCAGCCAGGCGAACAGGATGCGCAATACCAGGAAGAAGCTGGAGGACACGGCGTCGGCTCGGGAAGGGACGCGGCCGAGGATAGCGGCCGCCCGCCGCGGCGGAAGCACCCGTGCGACGAAACCCCGGCTGGGCCGACGAAACCCGGGGGGCGTGGCCCGGTGGCGCCGCGCGGACCGGCCGGGTGGCCATGCACGCGTCGCTCAGGCCGAGGTGGCCTCCCGGATCCGCTCCCAGACGTGGGCGAAGACCTGGCCGGCCTCGTCCTCGCTCAGCAGGCTCAGGGCCACGCTTTCGCGGCGCAGGAACAGCTCCAGCCCCTCGCCCGGCTGCGCCCGCGGATGGTTGAGGTAGACGTCGTAGGCCGCACACAGCACCGGCCAGTAGCGGGCGAAGCTGCGCATGGCCCGCGCGCGCGGCAGCGACTGGTAGCGGTGTCGCCAGTGGTCGCGCTCGCGGTCGATGTCGATCATGACCGCCTGCCGCGCCGGCGGGGGTACTTCGGGCATTTTCGCGTTCCTGTTGCTGGCGCCTCCCCGTCGCCAGGGTTCCATCCCCTTGCCGGTGAGGTTTCCAGCGCCGCCGTCACCCGGCGGTGAAACCGCGCGCAGGAAATACCCGCGTGGTTGAACGTTTCAGCCGCCGCGCGCGGCCTGGCCCAGGGCCTGTCCCGCCGCATGCCCTGACGCCCAGGCCCACTGGAAGTTGTAGCCGCCCAGCCAGCCGGTCACGTCCAGCACCTCGCCGACGAAATGCAGGCCCGGCACCTTGCGCGATTCCATCGTGCTGGAGGACACCTCGCGGGTGTCGACTCCGCCAAGGGTGACCTCCGCGGTGCGGTAGCCCTCGGTGCCGCTTGCGACCAGCGGCCAGGCCGACAGCACCTCGGCCACCTTGCGCAGCTGCGGCACGTCGAGCTGGCGCATCGGCCGGTTCTGCAGCCACAGCTCGCACAGGCGCTGCGCGAACCGCCGCGGCAGCACCTCGGACAGCACCGTCTTCAGTTCCGCATCCGGGCGCGCCTTCTGCTGCGCGCGCAGCCACTCGGCCGCGTCGCGGCCGGGCAGCAGGTCCAGCAGCAGCTCGTCGCCGGGCTGCCAGTAGGAGGAGATCTGCAGGATCGCCGGACCGCTGACGCCACGGTGGGTGAACAGCATCGCCTCGCGGAAGCTGCGTCCGTTGCAGCGGGCCTCCACCTCCAGCGCCACGCCGGACAGGTCGGCCAGTCGTTCCTGGTGGCGGCCGGACAGGGTCAACGGCACCAGGCCGGCGCGGGTGGGCAGCACCTGGTGGCCGAAGCGCCGCGCCAGCTCGTAGCCGAAGCCGGTCGCGCCCATGCTCGGGATCGACAGGCCGCCGGTGGCCACCACCAGCGACGGCGCGGCGAAGCGGCCGTGGGTGGTGCGCAGCAGGAAGTCGCCGGCATCGGCCTGCTCCACCGCCTCGACCGTGCAGCTGGGGCGCAGCTCCACGCCGGCTTGGGCGCACTCGTCCAGCAGCATCTTCACGATCAGCTTGGAGGAGACGTCGCAGAACAGCTGGCCCGGGGCTTTCTCGTGGTACGCGATGCGATGCTTCTCGACCAGGTCGATGAAGTGCCACGGCGTGTAGCGCGCCAGCGCCGACTTGCAGAAGTGGGGGTTGGCGGAGATGTAGTTGGCGGGCGTGGTGCCGGTATTGGTGAAGTTGCAGCGACCGCCGCCGGACATGAGGATCTTCTTGCCCGGCTTGTTGGCATGCTCGACCACCAGCACGCGCAGGCCGCGCTGGCCGGCGGTGAGCGCGCACATCAGGCCGGCGGCGCCGGCGCCGATGACGATCGCGTCGTAGCGGGCGGGCGAGGCGGCCATCAGCCGCGCGCGGACTGCGCCGCCATCCGCGGCACCGGCTGCAGCACGGCCTCGGCGCCGCGCTCGTCGAGCACGCGCACCTCGCCGTCCTGGACCTGCACGTCCAGGCGCATGCCGCGCGCGTACATGGCCACCAGCGGCTCCAGCTGCGCGGCCGGCAGGTCGAGCACGGTGAGGTTGCGGTGGCGCGAAAGCGCGCCTTCGTTGCGCTCCCACCACAGGTCGGCGGCGCGACCGCCGTAGTTGAGCACCACCACCTGCGCGGCGCGGTTGCAGGCCTTGCGCACCCGCGACTCGTCCGGCTGGCCCAGCTCGATCCACAGCTCGACGTCGCCGGTGTAGTCGCGCAGCCACAGGTCCGGATCCTCGTCCGTGCTCAGGCCGCGGCCGAATTCCAGCCGCTCCTGCGCGTACAGGGCGAAGGCCAGCACCCGCACCATCAGCCGCTCCTCGGTCTCGGACGGATGCTGGGCGAGGGTCAGCGAATGGGCGGCGTAGTAGTGCCGATCCATGTCGCTGATCTGCAGGTCCACGCGGACCACGGTGGCCTTGAGCGCCATGGGGTATGTCTCCGTTGCTGCGACGGGGCTGTGCCGCGGGAGGCGCATGATACGCGCCCCGGGGTATCCTTCCCGCACCGCGCCGGCGGTTCCGGCACGCACGCAAAGCTTCCGACGATGACCGATACGCCTCCCGACCGCCTCGCCCTGGATCCACGCAGCCCGTACTACGACGCCGCCATGCTCGACCGTGGCGTGGGCGTGCGCTTCAACGGCCAGGAACGCGACAACGTCGAGGAATACTCAGTCAGCGAGGGCTGGATCCGGGTCCAGGTCGGCCGCTCGCGCGACCGCCGCGGCAACCCGATGACGATCAAGGTCAAGGGCGTGGTCGAGCCCTACTTCCTGCCGCAGGAATAAGCCGCACCACCGGACCGCCGCCTCAGCCGCGGCAGTCCTGCAGCTGCTGGCGCGCATGCCACAGCGCGCGCCGGCCCTGGTCCCAGGCGGCGTCGGCGGTCGAGGGCAGCTGGTGCCGGGCCCGTACCGGGTCGGCGCCCTTCGCCATCGCGTACTCCACCGACTGCAGCCGGGCCAGCGCCTCGCGCACCGGCTCCATCAGCTTCTCCATCCGTCCGCGCGGGCAGCGGCCATGCTCGCGTTCCAGCGCCGCGACCTGCTCGCGCAGGCTGCGGCTTGCGCGGCCATCCAGGCCCGGCGCCGGTTCCGAAGCGACCGGCGCGGCGCGCCAGGCATCGCCGGTGGCCTCGCTGCCGAGGTCGGAAGGACGCTCGTGGCGGGCCGGGTTGAAGGCCACCCCTGGCGGGCGACGCGCCTCGGCATGCTGGATGTCCTTGCCCATCAGGAGCTGGGCGATCCTGCGCTGGCCGCGGCCGATGGCCTGTGCGGCCACATCGGCGGCGTCGCCGTCGCTTACCCAGTCGTCCTCGAAGCGGGTCCCCCGGTAGTCGACCGGATTGGGCCGGTCCAGGCGCGCGGTGCCATCGTTGCCCGGCACGGGGGCGGCGGCGACCGTGCCCGGCGGGAGGACGACGCGGCCCTCGGCGTCGTACAGGGCCGGCCGCCCGCCGGCAGGCGCCTCCGGTGCCGCCGGGCGCGCAGCGACAGCCGGCCCCGTCGCGGCCGGATCCTCCCGGGCAGGCGGCAGCGCTGGTGCAGGCGCCGGCGGCGCTTCCGGCAGGGGGCCGCGCGGCACCAGGCGCAGCTGCAGGCGCTCCTCGACTCCGGCCGGGCTTCCCGGCGGCGGCATCCAGAGCAACGCCCGGGCCGCCAGCGCCAGCAGCATGGCGGTCAGCACCGCGGATACGACATGGGGCAGGAACTGCCTGGCGGAGGATTCGCGCAAGCGGGGGACCGGGGGAAACGGGACTCCACCTGACCATCGATGGCGGCCCGGGGTTCCCGGGTGCCGCCTGCCCGGACAGCCGCCGGTCGGCCTTCCCTCCGGCGTGATCACGCACCGACACCGGCTATGCGAGCATCGCGCGCATCTCCCCACCGCCAGCGCGCATGACGCCCTTCCAGCCCCTCCTGGTCCCCGGCACGGAGTTCCTGCGCGATGGCGGCTACATGGCCCGGAGGCTGGTGGAGCACGACTGGACCGGGCACCCGCTGGGCCCGCCGGAGCGCTGGCCGACCGAGCTGAAGACCTCGTTGTCGATGATGCTCGGCTCGCGCTTCGCGATGTGCCTGGGCTGGGGACCGGACCTGCTGCTGTTCTACAACGACGCGTACATCCCGGTACTGGGCGCCAAGGAGCCGACCGCGCTGGGGCGGCCCATCCGCGAGGTCTGGCACGAGCTGTGGGATGCGGTCCGCGAACTGGCGGAGACGGCCATGTCGGGCACCGCGACCTGGGTGGAAGACATGCACCTGCGCATGGAGCGCAGCGGCGTCCCCGAGGATACGTGGTGGACCTTCACCTACAGCCCGGTGCGCCAGGCCGACGGCAAGGTCGTGGCGATGCACTGCATCACCCACGAGACCACCCGGCGGGTGCTGACCGAGCGCCGCCTGGCCGACGAGCGCGCGCGCCTGGCGCGGATGTTCGACCAGGCGCCGGCGTTCATGGCCATGCTGCGCGGGCCCGAGCACCGCTTCGAGTTCGCCAACTCCGCGTACCTGCGGCTGGTCGGGCGCGGCGACATCATCGGCAAGCGCGTGGCCGAGGCCCTGCCCGAGGTCGCGCAGCAGGGCTGGATCCCCGTGCTCGACCAGGTCTACGCGAGCGGACGGCCACACGTGGAGCAGAACGCGCGCTTCGTGGTCGAGCCCGTCGGTGGCACGCCGCAGACCCATTACCTGGACTTCGTGTCCCAGCCGTTCATCGACCAGGACGGCCGCATCGGCGGGCTCTTCGTCGTCGGCATGGACAACACCGAGCGCACCCGCACCGAGCGCGCGCTGCGCCAGCGCGAGGCGGAACTGGAACAGCTAAACCGGGACCTGGAACGGCGGGTGGCCGAGCAGGCGCAGGAGCGCTCGCTCAACTGGCAGGTCACTCCGGACATGCTCGGCGTGATGAACCACGAGGGCATGCTCGAGCGCAGCAACCCGGCCTGGGAGCGGGTGCTGGGGTGGACGAGCGAGGAACTGATGCGCCAACCCCTGCGCACGCTGCTGCACCCGGACGACCGCGAGGCCGCGTCCGCCGCGCGCGCGCGGCTGCATGCCGGCGAACCGCTGCTCGGCTTCGAGGCCCGGTTCCGGGCCAGGGACGGCAGCTATCGCACGCTGTCGTGGGTGGCCACGCCACAGGGCGGCAAGTTCTACTGCAGCGCACGCGACGTCACCGCGCACCGCAGCGCGGTGGCGGCGCTGGCCGAGTCCCAGGCACAGCTGCGCAACCTGTTCGAGACCAGCTTCCAGCTGCAGGGCATGTGCGCGCTGGACGGTACCCTGCTGGATGCCAACCAGACCTCGCTGGCGATGATCGAGGCCCGACGCGAGGACGTGGTCGGCAGGCCGTTCTGGGACACGCCGTGGTTCACCGACACCCCGGGCATACCGGAGAGGGTCCGCGACGCCGTCCTGCGCGCCGCCGCGGGCGAACTGGTGCACGACGAGTTCGAACTGGACCTGCCGGTCGGCCGCCGCGTGCTGGAACTGTCGCTGCGTCCGTTCCGTGGCGCCGACGGGAACATCACCGGCGTGGTCCAGGAGGCGATCGACATCACCCAGCGCCGCACCGCCGAGGAGGCGCTGCGCCAGTCGCAGAAGCTGGAAGCCATGGGCCAGCTCACCGGCGGCGTCGCCCACGATTTCAACAACCTGCTGGCACCGATCATGGCGGCCCTGGACCTGGCCGCGGACCCGGCCGCCGATCCCGGACGCCGCGCACGCACCATCGCCGTGGCCCAGCAGTCGGCCGAACGCGCGGCGCTACTGGTCCAGCGCCTGCTGGCGTTCGCGCGCAAGCAGCCGCTGCAGACCGTGGACGTGGACGTGCGCGCGCTGCTGGAGGGCATCGGCGGGCTGATGCGCTCCAGCTTCGACCCGCGCATCCGGGTCGTGGTCGACGCCGCCGCGGACACGCCGGCGGCCTGCGGCGACCGCAACCAGCTGGAGATGGCCCTGCTCAACCTCGGGGTGAACGCGCGCGACGCCATGCCCGAAGGCGGCACCCTCATCCTGGCGTCGCGCGGCGCCGAGGTGGCGGGCGGGCTGGCCAGCAGCCCGCTGCGTCCCGGGCGCTACGCGGTGATCACCGTGTCCGACACCGGCACCGGCATGGATGCGGCGACCTGCGCCCGTGCGATCGAGCCGTTCTTCTCCACCAAGGGCATCGGCAAGGGAACGGGCCTGGGACTGTCCATGGCGCACGGCCTGGCGCTGCAGCTGGGCGGCTGCCTTCACATCGACAGCGCACCCGGTGCGGGCACCATTATCGAGCTCTGGCTGCCGGCCGCCGGCAAGCCCTGATTCCGTAACCGGAGAGTCCCGTGGCAAGCGTTTCCCCGTCGCCCCAGCCCCATGTCGCCCTGGTCGTGGACGACGAACCGGGCGTGCGCATGTGCACCGCCGACGTCCTGCTGGACATGGGCTACGAGGTGGTCGAAGCCGGTTCGGCCGAGGAGGCGCTGGCCGAACTGGACCGCGGCCTGCAACCCAGCCTGCTGGTGACCGACCACCTGATGCCGGGCATGTCCGGCGCCGATCTGGCGCGCGAGGTGATCGCGCGCGATCCGCAGACCGCGGTGATCGTGGTCTCCGGCTACACCAACGTGGAGCTGGATCCGGCGCTGGTGCGCCTGTCCAAGCCTTTCCGGCTCAACGACCTGCGCGAGTGTGTGGTCGCCGCGACGAGCCGGGGTTCGTGATTCGTGATTCGGGATTCGGGATTCGGGATTCGGGATTCGTGATTCGGGATTCGGGATTCGGGATTCGGGATTGGTGACGGTCCCGTTGTTGGGCGATTCGCTTTCACGGCGGACGACCGGCTGGATCACTCGGGGACCCGCGCGTAGCCCGGATAAGGCCGAAGGCCGCATCCGGGGGAATTGGGCCCCAATCACGGATGCTCGTGCGCGCGACATCCTCGTTCCCGGGTGCGCTTCGCTTACCCGGGCTACGCAGGTGCACCGCGACTGGTGGCGCCTGCAGAACCCGAACCCCTCGCTCCTCGATCCCCCAACGGGAGAGGGGAATCGAGGGGGTAGCCCGGATAAGGCCGAAGGCCGCATCCGGGGAGTGGGCGCCAATCACGGATGCTCGTGCGCGCGACATCCTCGTTCCCGGGTGCGCTTCGCTTACCCGGGCTACGCAGGTACACCGCGACCGGCGGCGCCTGCAGAACCCGAACCCCTCACTCCTCGATCCCCCAACGGGAGAGGGGAATCGAGGGGGTAGCCCGGATAAGGCCGAAGGCCGCATCCGGGGAGTGGGCGCCAATCACGGATGCTCGTGCGCGCGACATCCTCGTTCCCGGGTGCGCTTCGCTTACCCGGGCTACGCAGGTACACCGCGACCGGTGGCGCCTGCAGAACCCGAACCTCGCCCCTCGATCCCCCAACGGGAGAGTGGAATCGGGGGGCGTAGCCCGGATAAGGCCGAAGGCCGCATCCGGGGAATGGGCGCCAATCACGGATACTCGTGCGCGCGACATCCTCGTTCCCGGGTGCGCTTCGCTTACCCGGGCTACGCAGCTACACCACGACCGGTGGCGCCTGCAGAACCCGAACCCCTCACTCCTCGATCCCCCCAACGGGAGAGGGGAATCGAGGGGGTAGCCCGGATAAGGCCGAAGGCCGCATCCGGGGAAATGGGCGCCACCACGGATGCGCGTGCGCGCGACATCCTCGTCCCCGGATTCGATCGCACACAGGCGTGCCTCTCCTCCTAAGGGAAAGGAGAGTGCACGCAACCGGGGTTGGGAGCCCAGACGAAAGCGGCCGGCGCAAGGCCGGCCGCAGTGGCTTGAAGCAGTGAAGGCTCAGCCCGCCAGATCGACCACGTCGAACCCGGCGACCGGATCGACCTCGGCGTCGTAGTCCACGTCGTCGCGCTCGAAGCCGAACAGCTTCAGGAAGTCGTGCTTGTAGCTGGCGTAGTCGGTGACCTGGAACAGGTTCTCGGTGGTCACGGTCGGCCACAGGTCGCGGCAGGCCTGCTGCACGTCGTCGCGCAGCTCGCGGTCGTCCAGGCGCAGGCGGTTGGACTCGTCGGCCGGCGGTGGGTTGTCGCTGTACAGGTGTTCGCGGAAGGTGCGCTCGAGCTGCTCGATCGGGCCCTCGTGCAGGCCCTTCTCCTTCATGATGCGGTAGACGATGGCGATGTACAGCGGCATCACCGGGATCGCCGCGCTGGCCTGGGTCACCACCGACTTGAGCACGGCCACGTTGGCCGAGCCGCCGGTCGGCCGGAGCTTCGCGTCGATCGCGTGCGCGGCGCGGTCCAGGTCTTCCTTGGCCTTGCCCAGGGCGCCATGCCAGTAGATCGGCCAGGTGATCTCGGTGCCGATGTAGCTGAAGGCCACGGTCTTGGCGTCGGGCGCCAGCACGCCGGCCTTGGACAGCGCGTCGATCCACAGCTCCCAGTCCTCGCCACCCATCACCCGGATGGTGTCGGCGATTTCCTGCTCGGTGGCCGGCTCGACCGTGGCCTCGATCACCTGGTCGCGGTTGGTGTCGACCGCGGTGGCCTTGTAGGCCTGGCCGATCGGCTTGAGCGCCGAGCGCTTGAGCTCGCCGGTATCCGGCAGGCGGCGCACCGGCGAGGCCAGCGAGTACACGACCAGGTCGACCGGGCCGCCCATCTCGCCGATCAGCTCGATGGCCTTGGCACGGACCTCGTCGGAGAAGGCGTCGCCGTTGATCGAACGGCTCCACAGCCCCGCGGCCTTGGCCTGGCGGTCGAACTCGGCGGAGTTGTACCAGCCCGGGTTGCCCGGCTTCTTCTCGGTGCCCGGCTTCTCGAAGAACACGCCCAGGGTGGCGGCGCCGTAGCCGAAGGCGGCGGTGATGCGGGCGGCCAGGCCGTAGCCGGTGGAGGCGCCGATCACCAGCACCCGCTTCGGCCCGCCCTCGTGCCTGCCCTGGGACTGCACGTAGCGGATCTGGTCCTGCACGTTCTTCGCGCACCCTTCGGGGTGGGCGGTGGTGCAGATGAAGCCTCGGACTTTGGGATGGATGACCACGCGGACTCTCTCTGAAGCGGAAAGGGACGCGGGCGCGCGGGCGCCGCGGAAGCGCCACAGTCTAAGTGGTCCGGCCGGAAAACGACCCTCCCGGGGCGTATGGACCGCGGGAGCCGGGCGTGGGGCTCAGGCCGCCGGGCAGCAGGCCTCGGCCTGGCGGCGACGGGCGCGGGTACGCGCGGCCCAAAGGTACAGGCCGATGCCCGCCACCGCGGGGATGGCACCGACCGGACCGGTCGAGGTCCAGCCGAAGCCGGCGCTGATGGCCATGCCGCCCAGCAGCGGACCCAGGGCATTGGCCGCGTTGAACGCGGCGTGGTGCGAGGCGGCGGCCAGGGTCTGGGCCTCGCCGGCCACGTCCATCAGGTGGGACTGGAGGATCGGGCCCAGCGCGCCCATCGCGCCGATGCACACGGTCGCCAGCAGCAGGCTCCACGGCGCCTGCGCCGCGAGCGGGAACAGCAGCAGCATCACCAGCGCCCAACCCAGCACCACCGGCACCGCGCGGAAGCGCAGGCGGTCGAACAGCCAGCCGCCGACCATGTTGCCGATCAGGCCGCCCAGGCCGAAGCCGGCCACACCTACCGGGATCCAGGCCGGCGCCACGCCGGTCACCTGCACCATGGTCGGGGCCAGGTAGCTGAACACGCTGAACATGCCCGCGAAGCCGATCGCGCCGATCAGCAGGCCCTGCCACACCGGCAGCCGGTTGAAGGCGCGCAGCTCGTCCAGCACCCGGGTGCGCGGCGCCTTGCCGTTGGCCGGCAGGTAGATCGCCAGCAGGGTGACGGTGGCCAGCGCGACCAGCGAAACCGCGGCGTAGGTCCAGCGCCAGCTGGCCAGCTGGCCCATCCAGGTCGCCAGCGGGGTGCCCAGCAGGATCGCCAGGGTCAGGCCGAGCATGCTCAGGCTCACCGCGCGACCCCGCGCTTCCGGCGAGGTGATCGCCACCGCGGTCAGCGCCGCCACGCCGAAGTAGGCGCCATGCGGCAGCCCGGCGATGAAGCGGAACAGCATCAGGCTCAGGTAGTCCGGGCCCAGCGCGGTGGCCAGGTTGCCGGCGGCGTAAAACGCCATCAGCGACAGCAGCAGGGCCTTGCGCGACAGCCGCCCGCCGAGGATCGCCAGCAGCGGCGCGCCGACCACCACGCCCAGGGCGTAGGCGCTGATCAGGTGCCCGACCTGCGGCTCGCTGACGCCCAGCTCGGCGACCATGTTGGGCATCAGGCCCATGCTGGCGAACTCGCTGGTGCCGATGGCGAAACCGCCCAGGCTCAGGCCGGTGAGGATCAGGGCGCGCTGGCGCGGACCCACGGCAAGCGCCGGGGCGCCCATTGGGGCGTCGGGGATCGGGGAGACGGACATGGGCGCATTATGCTGCATTGCACAACGACATGCAGCCATCCTTTCCCACGACCGCGTAACCCCGGCAGGCGGATATTCAGGCCAGTGACCGGTGCCGGCTGCCACCCCTGCCCCGCGCCGCAGGCAGGCGGCCCTCCTTGACCGCGATCAATGCCCCCGGCCGCAGCGGGTCCGAGGATGGGTCCACGGCGGCAGCACCGCCGCCGAGGAGGGACGGAGATGGACATTTCCTTCATGGGACTGGGGCACGCGCTGCTGCTGTTCGCCCTGCCGGCCGCGCTGGTCGGCGTGGGCAAGCTGGTCTCGCCGGGGCATCGCGGCTTCGAACGCGGCTGGTGCGGGGTGCTGTTCATCGCGCTGTGCGCGGCGGTGGCGGCGCAGGCGGTGCTGTCGCGGGTCGCGCTCTAGCCTCGTCAGGCATACAGCCGCTGGCAGCGACTGCACCAGAACGCCCGCCGGCGCGCCTGGCCCAGTTCCTTGCGGTAGCTCAGTTCCGTGCCGTCGCGCGGGCAGGTCTTCTTCGCGTGCACCTGCCAGTGCCTGCGCAGGACGAAGGCCTTCTTCCATTCCAGGAAATCGAAGCTGTACTGCCGCGCCTCGGCCACCAGCTGGCCCAGCTTGCGCGGCGGCAGGGCACCGACCCGGCTCTCCGGATGCACCCGGATCCGGTGCAGCACCTCGTTCTTGATGATGTTGCCGACCCCGGCGAACACGTCCTGGTCCAGCAACGCGTCGGCCGCCAGCGCGTCCGGCCGCGCGCGCAGCTTGCGCCGCGCCGCCGCCGGATCCCAGGCGTCGTTCATCACGTCGGCGCTCCAGTCGTAGACCTCGTCCAGCGGCTGCTCGATGAAGCGCACCGAACAGGCATAGAAGTTCAGTTCCCTGCCGCCGGTGAACTCCAGGCCCAGCCGCGCCGGCGTGGCCTTGCGCTCGTCGATCCGGTAGCTGCCGAACAGCATGAAGTGGATCCGCACGGCGAAGCCGTCGAACTCCATCAGGAAGTGCTTGCCCCAGCTGCGCAGCGCCACCAGGCGCTTTCCCGCAAGGCGCTGGATCGGCTCGCGGCTGTTGCCATGCACGGCGCGCACCCTGCGTCCGGCAAAGCCCGCGGCGGCTTCCCTGATGATGACGATGGAAGGGCCTTCGGGCATGGCTGGCAGTATCGCGGCCAGCGGTGAGGCGGGCGTCAACCATGGCTTGCGTACAGCCTCGCGGCGGCGGCGCGTGCGAAAATCGCCGCGATGAACTACCTCGCCCCCACCTACCTGGCCGCCCCGGATCCGGAGGCGATGCTGGGCGCGCTGCTGGGCGACTTCGTGTTCGGCCTGGCCGCACTGGCCGACTACAGTCCGGTGGAGCGGCGCGAGATCCTGGTCCACCGCCGCGTCGACCGCTACACCGACGACCATCCCGTGGTCGCCGGCGCGCGTGCGCTGTTCGCGCCCGGCCTGCGCCGCTATGCGGGCATCGCCCTGGACGTGTACTACGACCACCTGCTGGCGCGCGACTGGACGCGGCATTCGGGCGAGCCGCTGGACCGCTACACCGCGCGCTTCTACGGCCACCTGCTGGCGCAGCGCGCGCGCCTGCCGGAACGGCTGCAGGGCCTGGCCCCGCGGATCGCCGCCCACGACTGGCTGGGCTCGTACCGCCGCCGCGAGAGCGTGGACCTGGCCGTGACCCGCATTGCCACGCGCCTTTCGCGCAATGGCGAGCGCCTGGTCGCGTGCCTGGACGACCTGCGCCGGCACGAAGAGGCGATCGCCACCGGATTCGAGGTGTTCTTCCCGCAGCTGGAGGCCTATACGGTGCAGGCACGCGCATCGGTGGTGGAGGCCGCGGACGTAGCCTGAGGGCAGCCTTGCCGCTTCCATCGCATGGCCGGTGCGAACATCGCCCGGTCACGCGTCCCGGAGGCCCGCCATGCAATGCCATCCCGTCCGCCGGTTGCTGCTCGTGCTGCCCCTGCTGCTTGGCGCCTGCGCGGCGCGGCCGCCCGCCGACCAGCTCCCGGCGCTGCAGCCGCGGGCCGTGCCGGTGGCCGATGCGCGCGGCGCGACCACGCCCGACCAGGCCTGGCCCCAGGTGTTCGCCGCGGTGCAGGAAGCACGCCTGTTCGACGACCAGAAGTTCTTCGTCGATGCCGTGCCACGCACGGACCCGGCGACCGTGGAAGCGGCGTTCGAGCGGCAGCGCGGCACGCCAGGCTTCGACCTGCGGCGCTTCGTGGAGGGGCACTTCGTGCTGCCGACCGAAGGGGCCGGCACCGACATCCCCAGGCGCGACAGCCTGCGCGCGCATATCGAGGCGCTGTGGCCGCTGTTGACCCGGCGCAGTCCCGAACCGCTGCCGCACGACTCGCTGCTGCAGTTGCCGCATCCCTACGTGGTCCCGGGCGGGCGCTTCCGCGAGGTCTACTACTGGGATTCCTACTTCACCATGCTGGGCCTGGCCGAAAGCGGCCAGCACGCGCTGGTGCGGCAGATGCTGGACAACTTCGCCCACCTGGTCGACACCTGGGGCCATATCCCCAACGGCAACCGCAGCTACTATCTCAGCCGCTCGCAGCCGCCGTTCTTCTCGCACATGGTGATGCTGCAGGCGCGGCAGGATCCGGGCGCCCCGGTGCATTACCTGCCGCAGCTGCGGCGCGAGCATGCCTTCTGGATGGACGGTGCGGAAGCGCTGCGGCCGGGCCAGGCGCATCGGCGGGTGGTGCGCCTGGCCGATGGAAGCCTGCTCAACCGCTACTGGGACGACCGCGATACGCCGCGTCCGGAATCCTTCATGCAGGACCGCCAGACCGCGGCGGCCTCCACGCGCCCGGCCGCCGAGGTCTACCGCGAGCTGCGCGCCGGCGCCGAGAGCGGCTGGGACTTCTCCAGCCGCTGGCTGGACGAGCCGATGCGGCTGGACACGATCCATGTCACCAGCCGGGTACCAGTGGATCTCAACAGCCTGCTGCACCACCTGGAGACCACCATCGCCCTGGCCTGCGGCCAGGGCGGCGACGAGGCCTGCGCAGGCGACTACAGGGCGAGGGCGGACGCGCGCGCCGCGGCGATCGAATCCCACCTGTGGCATGCGGACGGCTACTACGGCGACCTGGACCTGCGCGACGGCCAGGTGCATGCGCAGCTGACCGCCGCGGCCCTGTTCCCGCTGCATGCCGGCATCGCAGCGCCGGAGCGCGCGAAGCAGACCGCCGCCGCGGTGCGCGCGCAGCTGCTCAAGCCCGGCGGCCTGGTGACCACGGCGATCGACAGCGGCCAGCAGTGGGACGCCCCGAACGTGTGGGCGCCACTGCAGTGGATCGCGGTGGATGGCCTGCGCCGTTGTGGCGAGGACGCGCTGGCGAGGGATATCGCCGCCGGCTTCCTGGGCAACGTGCAGACCCTGTTCGCGCGCGACCACCGGCTGGTGGAGAAGTACGACGCCGACGGTGCGCTGCAGGGCGGCGGCGGCGGCGAATACCCGCTGCAGGACGGCTTCGGCTGGTCCAACGGCGTGGCCCTGGCGCTGATGGCGCTGTACCCGGAGCTGGAGAACGATGGCGGGCCCGTGTCGATCCGCGATGGCGCCGGACGTCGGGACAGGGACACCCGCCCGCGAGCCAATCCATGACCTTGGCCCTGTACGCGCATCCGTTCTCCTCCTACTCGCAGAAGGTGCTGGTCGCGCACTACGAGAACGCCGTCCCGTTCGAGTACCGCAACCTCGAGGATCCCGCGCACGCCCGGCAGCTGCAGGCGCTGTGGCCGATGAAGCGCTTCCCGGTGCTGGTCGACGACGGACGCACCGTGCTGGAGGCCAGCACCATCATCGAGTACGTGCAGCTGCGCCATCCCGGCCCGGTGCCACTGCTTCCGGCCGATCCGCTGCAGGCGGTGGAGGTGCGCATGCTCGACCGATTCTTCGACAACTACGTCTCGACCCCGCAGCAGAAGGTGGTGTTCGACGCGCTTTGCGCCGAGGGCGACCGCGACCCGCATGGCGTGGACCAGGCGCGGCGCATGCTGGAGACCAGCTATGCCTGGCTGGAACAGCACCTCGCCGATGGCCGGCCGTGGGCCGCCGGGGCGGACTTCAGCCTCGCCGACTGCGCCGCCGCACCGTTCCTGTTCTATGCCGACTGGACGCACCCCATTCCGTCCGGGCATGCCCGGGTGCACGCCTATCGCGCACGGCTGCTGGCCCGGCCCTCCATGAGGCGGGCGGTCGACGAGGCCCGGCCATACCGCAGTTACTTCCCGCTCGGGGCGCCGGACCGCGACTGAGGCGGTCACGCCTCCTGCGGCTGCGGCTTGCTGCACCGCAGCTGGGTTGCCCTGCCGGCCGATGTTAGCGTTCACATCAAGCCTGAGGGGAGCCAACGCATGACGACGCCACGCCGCAGTCCGCGATCCATCCGCGCCCGTTCGATCCTGGCCGCCGCGCTGGTCGCGGCCCTGCCTTCGGCCCTGGCCGAACCACTGCGACTGAACGAGCAGGAATACTTCAGCCGGCCCGGGCTGGACGTCCTGGTGTTCAACAACTACTACGACGGCCTGTTCTCCGACGCCAAGCACGCCGGGGTGGAGCTGATCCACCACGGCGTGCGCACTGCCACCAATGGCGACGTGCGCCTTTCGCCCACGCCCGAGCAGTGGGATCCGGTGGCGCAGCTGGTCGAGCGCAAGGTCGATACGCGCACGGGCACGGTCACCACCCGCCTGGCCTATCCGCAGGAGAACTTCGAATACAGCATCCAGGTCGCGCCGCAGGGCGACGGCGTGCGCATCCAGGTCCTGCTCGACAGGCCGCTGCCGAAGTCGCTGCAGGGCCGCGCCGGCTTCAACCTCGAGTTCCTGCCTTCGGCCTATTTCGGCAAGTCCTGGACGGTTGGCGATGGCGACCGCAGCGGCCAGTTCCCGCTCTACCCCACCGGTCCCACCGGACGCGATGCCGAGGGCAGGCCGGTGCGCCTGCCAATCACCAGCGGCAGGCGCCTGGTGCTGGCGCCGGAGGATCCGCAGCGGCGGGTCGCCATCCAGAGCAACAGCGGGGATCTGGGCCTGTACGACGGGCGCAACCAGGCGCAGAACGGCTGGTTCGTGGTGCGCACCCTGCTGCCGGCCGGCAAGCGCGGCGCGGTGCTGGACTGGACCGTGGAAGGCCACACCCTGCCGGGCTGGACCCGCGACCCGGTGATCGGCCACTCGCAGGTCGGCTACCACCCGGCGCAGCAGAAGGTGGCGGTGCTGGAGACCGATCCGCGCGCACCCGCGCCCGGCACCGCGCGCCTGCTGCGCATCGGGGCCGACGGCAGCCAGACCGAGGTGCTGGCCTCCACGCCTTCGCCGTGGGGACGCTACCTGCGCTACCAGTACTACACCTTCGACTTCTCCTCCGTGCGCGAGCCGGGCCTGTACCAGATCGAGGCCGCCGGACAGCGCACCCACGCCTTCCGCATCGCCGCCGACGTGTATGCCAGCGCCTGGCATCCGACCGCGGACGTTTTCTTCCCGGTGCAGATGGACCACATGTTCGTCAACGAGGCGTACCGGGTCTGGCACGGCCGCTCGCACATGGACGACGCGCGCCAGGTCGCGCCCAACCACGAGCACTTCGACCTGTTCGGCCAGGGCCCGGAGCTGGATTCCCCGTTCCAGCCGGGCGAACACATCCCCGGCCTGGATTACGGCGGCTGGTTCGACGCCGGCGACTTCGACATCCGCACCCAGACCCACTACGCCACCGTGCTGTCGATGGTCGACACCTGGGAGCGCTTCCGCCCCGGGCGCGACGAGACCACGATCGACCAGCGCCGCAAGCACGTGGAGATCCACGTGCCCGACGGCAAGCCGGACCTGCTGCAACAGATCGAGCACGGCACGCTCGCCCTGGTCGCCCAGCACCGTGTGTTCGGCCACGCCATCCCCGGCATCGTCGAGCCCGACCTGGGGCAGTACACCCACCTGGGCGATGCCTCCACCAAGACCGACGGCAAGGTCCACGACCCCAGCGATCCCGATTCGCCGGCCGACGACCGCCTGGCCTTCACCACCGCCACCACCGCGCTCAACTACGGCTCGGCCGCCGCGCTGGCCGCCGCCAGCCGCGCCCTGCGCGGCTACAACGACGCGCTGGCCGAGGAATGCCTGGCCACCGCGCGCAAGGCCTGGGAGTTCGAGCAGGGCCGCGAGCCCAACCTGTTCCGGGTCGGCAACACCACCGGCGGGCATCCGGACGACGAACAGCTGCGCGCGGCGGTGCAGCTGCTGCTGAGCACCGGCGAGGCGCAGTACGCCGAGGCGATCCGGGCGCTATGGCCCTCGGTCGGCGGCGAGCGCTTCGGCTTCAACATCCCGGCGCTGGTCGCGGCCCTGCCGAAGATGGACCAGGGCTTCCGCGACCAGGTGCGCGAACGCGCGGTGCAGCTGCGCGAGCAGTTCGCGCCGATGGCCGCCGAGAATCCCTACGGCGTGGTGATCACCCGTGGCGGCTGGGCCGGCAACGGCGCGGTGGTGGGCATGGCCATCGCCAACTACCACCTGCACAAGGCCTTCCCGGACCTGTTCGACGCCGCGCCCACGCTGCGCGGCCTGGACTACCTCTACGGCACCCATCCGGACTCGAACATCTCCTTCGTGTCCGCGGTCGGTGCGCGTTCCAAGCAGGTGGCCTACGGCAGCAACCGCGCCGACTTCAGCTTCATCGCCGGCGGCGTGGTGCCCGGCGTGCTGGTGCTCAAGCCGGACTTCCCGGAGAACAAGGAGGACTGGCCGTTCTTCTGGGGCCAGAACGAGTACGTGATCGACCTGGCGGCCAACTACATCTTCCTGGTGCACGCGGCCCAGGACGTGCTCGGCGAAGGCGCCACCCCGACGGCGGAATGACGCCGTCCGCGGCGTGCCGGCCACGGCCGGCGCGCCGCCGCTTCCCATGCAGTGCGCCCGCGTCCCTGCCGCGCGATCGCCGGCGGCAGGCACGCGGCAGGTGGAAAGCGGTTGGCTCAGGCGCGCAGTACCGGGCGCCGGCCGCGCTGGAACATGACGCGCTCCGGCCGGTGCAGGGCGAAACCCTGGGCCAGGTCCACGCCGTGGCCGCGCAGCAGCGGCAGCATGCGCGGGTCGTCGACCCACTCGGCCACCACCCGCAGCCCGCGCTGGTGGCCGATCTGGGCGATGGCGCTGACGATGATGCCGCTGACCGGGTCGGACTCCAGGTCGCGGATGAAGCTGCCGTCGATCTTGATGATGTCCACCGGCAGGTTCTTGAGGTAACCGAACGAGGACATGCCGGCGCCGAAGTCGTCCAGGGCGATGCGACAACCGGCGGCGCGCAGGCGCTCGATCACCGGGACCACGTGGCGCAGGTTGCGTACCGCCACCGTCTCGGTGATCTCCAGGCACACGCGCTCGGCGGCCACCCCGTACTCGGCGATGCAGGACAGGATGTAATCGGCCAGGCCCTGGTCCTCGATGCTGGCGCCCGAGAGGTTGATCGCGAACGAGCACAGGGCGCTGCCGCGCGGGTGCAGGCGGTCGGCGTGGGCCAGCGCGGTGCGGATCACCCAGCGGTCGATCGCCGGCATCAGTCCGTAGCGCTCGGCCGCCGGCAGGAAGGCGCCCGGCGCGACCTCGTTGCCGAACTCGTCGCGCAGGCGCAGCAGCAGCTCGATCCGCGGTGCGTGGTCGCCCGGCTCGGGCGCCAGCGGCACCACCTCCTGGTAGTCCAGCAGCAGGCGGTCCTCCTCCATCGCCCGGCGCAGGCGCGTGGCCCATTCCATCTCACCCTGGCGGCGGGTCGTGTCCACGTCCTCCAGGTACAGGTGCACGCGGTTGCGGCCGTTTTCCTTGGCCTGGTAGCAGGCGCTGTCGGCCCAGGCGAGGATGTCCTTCAGGGTGGCGCCGGGCTGGTCGGCCACCACCACGCCGATGCTGGCGCTGACCGTGTAGGTGCGCCCCTCCCACGGGAACACCACCTCCTCGATGCACTGGCGCATGCGCTCGGCCAGCGCGCGCGCCTGCGAGGGCCCGGTCGCCGGCGCGAGCAGGCCGAACTCGTCGCCGCCCAGGCGCGCCAGCAGGTCCTGCGGACGCAGCTGCGTGCGCATGGAGTGCACCAGCTCGACCAGCAGCTGGTCGCCGGCCATGTGGCCGGAGAGGTCGTTGACCAGCTTGAACTGGTCCAGGTCGATGTACAGGACCGCGAAGCTGGCCGCGGAGTCGGCCTCCAGCCCCGCCAGCGCCTTCTGCAGGCGGCGTTCGAACTCGCGGCGGTTGTACAGTCCGGTCAGTTCGTCGTGCGCGGCCTGGTAGCCCAGCCGTTCGGTCAGCTTGCGCTGCTCGCTGACGTCGTTGGCCACCATCAGCAGGTGCGGCACGCCATCGACCACCACCCGCGCCAGCGAGGCGTGCGCCCAGAAGGGTTCGCCATCCACCGGCACGATCAGGGCCTCGCGCCCGCTCCAGTCGCCGCCGGCGGCGGCCACGTCCACCGCCTGCTGCCCCAGCGCCGGATCGGCGAACAGCGATGTCAGCCCGCAGCCATTGACCGCGCCCAGGTGGCGGCGCGCGGCCTGGTTGGCATAGGCCACGCGGCCGTCGCGGGCGTCGGCCAGCAGCACCAGGGCCGGCAGCAGCTCGTTGAGCACCTGGAAGCGCGCCTCGCTCTCGCCGAAGCGCTCGCCCATGCGCAGGCCCAGTTCCACAGCGCGGCGCCGGTTGTAGGCCAGGGTCCCCAGCAGCAGGGCCAGCAGCAGGCTGATCACCGTGCCGGCGACGGCGGTCGTGACCACGCTGGAATAGCTGGTGGCGCCCGGTCGCGGCCACATGACCAGCTCCCAGCGGCGGCCGCCGAATTCGACCAGGCGCCGCTGCGCATCCGCCGGCGGGCGGGCGCCGGGGTCGTCGGTCGCGTAGACCAGCCCGTCGCCAGGCAGGTCCAGGTCGCGCACCTGGGCCTGCATCAGTTCGCGGATCCGGCCATCGAGCACGCCCTGCAGCATCGGCGCCACCCGCAGGCTGATGGCCAGCGCGCCCAGCTCACGCTGCCGCCGCTCCTCCAGCGTGGTCGGGGCCGAACCGTGGCTGTATACCGGCAGGCGCACGATCACGCCCATCCCGGGATGCTCGCCGTCCTGGAACTGCACCAGCGGGATCGGCGCGGACATGGCGATCGTGTCGGTATCCCGGGCCAGCTCCAGCGCGCGCCGGTTCTCCGGCTGGGTGGCGGCGTCGAAGCCGAGCAGTACCTCGTTGCCCTCCAGCGGGGAGACCAGTTCGTACGGATAGGACGGCCCGGGATGGCGGCGGGCGAACGCGGTCACCACGTGGCCGCGCAGGCGGTCGCTCAGGCGCAGGTTGCGCTGGTAGCGGTCGAAGACCGCCTGGTCAATCTGGTCGTTGCCCAGCAGGACGGTCTGCATGGCGCGCAGGATGAAGGCGGCGCGCCCCAGGTCCTTGGCCATCTGCTCGCGCGCCGTATCGGCCATGGACTCGTGCATGACCCGCGCATCGGCCTCCACCGCGGCCAGCTCGCGCCGTGCCGCCTCGGCCGTGCACAGCAGGCCGCCTGCCAGAACCAGCAATGCCCAGGTACGCGGCGCCAGTCGCGGAGCGCGCAGCGTCTCGGCGTCGCCGGAGCGTCCCCGGGTGGGATCGTCGATCGTCATCCCTGCGTTCCTGCCTGGCCCATGGAGAGTGGTTGGTCGCGAAGCCGCGAGCCCCGGGCGGCCCCCTGCAGCGTCCGGCCCGACCATCCTGTTGTATCGGTCCCCATGGCCCATTCTTGACCGTAACCTCCCCGGGCGCACGTCCGGGTCGGCCCCGGCGGGCGCTCCGGTTACGATGCCACGCCCTGTCCGCGGCCCTCCGCCTTCCGATGCCCCGCCTCCCCGTTCCCCTGCTCACCCTCGAAGCCGCCCGCCCGCTGCTGGCCTCGCGCGATGCCGGCGACGGCGGCTGCGAACTGTCCCTGGACCTGGGCCGCAGTCGCAGCCGCGTCGAGACCGGACCCGGGGAATGGGCCTGGCAGGGCCGCGCCTTCCCGTATCCGGGCAAGCTGCGCGACCGCACCATCTACTACCCGGATGGCGATGGCTGGGAGCCGGTCTCGCGCTACGCCGGCTCGCTGATCAAGCTCGTGCCCACCCCGTGGGGCGCGCCGACCTTCGAGATCGACGGCATCAAGATGCTGCCCACGGCGAAGGAATCGCCGCTGGAGGACGCACGCCGCAAGGTCGCCCTGGTGCAGCCGCGTGGACGCACCGTGCTGGATACCTGCGGCGGCCTGGGCTACTTCGCGGCCTGCTGCCTGGAGGCGGGCGTGGCGCGAATCGTCTCCTTCGAGAAGAACGAGAGCGTGCTGTGGCTGCGCACGCTCAACCCGTGGTCGCCCGACCCGGAAAGCGCCGAGGCCGGGGGACGCCTGGAGCTCAATCACGGCGACGTGTCCCGGGCCATCGCCGGCCTGCCGGATGCTTCGTTCGATGCCCTGCTGCACGACCCGCCCCGCTTCGGCATCGCCGGCGAGCTGTATTCGCAGGAGTTCTACGGGCAGCTGGCGCGGGTGCTGCGTCGCGGCGGTCGCCTGTTCCACTACACCGGCAGCCCCAACCGCCTCACCAGTGGCCGCGACGTGCCGCGTGAAGTGGCGAAGCGCCTGGAGAAGGCGGGCTTCCGCGCCGAGCTGGCCCTGGACGGCGTGCTGGCGACGCGACGCTAGCGCATCCACGATCCCGCCCCCGACGCACCGGGGATGGCTTTGCCGCCGGCAGGGGCAGCGGAGGCGTGGCAGCGCCAGGGCGCGACCCCGGCACTCGACGCCTCTCCGGGGGACAGGCATGGATTGCCGCACCCTCCTTGCCGCCGCATCGCTCGCTGCCGCTGGCGTCGCCCTTGCCGCCACCGGCATCGCCAGCCGTCACCGCCCCGGCGCTGCCTCCGCGTGGTGGTGCTGGCGCGCCAGCTGCTGCAGGGCCATGCCGGCGTCGCCGACCACCAGCGGCGCCGGCACCGAAAGCATCAGGTTCAGCGGCAGGCCGAACTCCTCGATGTTCCAGCCATGTACGTCCAGCAGGCCATCGGCACCGATCGCATGCGGGTGCCGCAGGCGGATGCGCTGGGCCAGGCTGCCGTGTTCGGGGATGTAGCCATACACCGGCTTGCCCCTGGCAACCGCATAACCGACTTCGAAACAGGTGCCGCTATCCGGCTCCGGACCCCGGAAGAAGTCGAGGTTGGCCAGCACCGCGTCGGCCCGCTCGATCAGGGCGATGTTGTTGCGGTAGATCCACTGCGCCTGCGCGGCCGGTTCGGTGATCCCGGCGGGAACCTCCTGGTCCAGCGGGAACAGGCCTTCGAAGCCGTGGCGCGCGCAGAGCGCCTTCAGCTCGCGCCCACGCTCCCGTGCATCGGGGCGGAAGACATCGGGGCCGGCGAGGTAGATGGAACGGATCATCGGAAAAAAAGCGCGCGCCCGAGGCGCGCGAAAAGACCTGGCACGCCGCCCCAACCGAGGGGCGGAGTTGGAACCGGGGCGGCGTGCCGCTGCAGGTCAGTGGACGGGCGGTCGATAGACCAGCACCGGGAGATCGGAATGGGTAAGCACCTTGGCGGTGACACTGCCCAGCACCAGGGCCTTGATGCCGCGGCGGCCGTGCGAGGCCATCGCCACCAGGTCGCAGCCACGTTCGCGCGCGGTCTGGATGATCGCCTCGTGCGGATCGTCGGCGCTGAGCGCCACGGTGTCGTGCTGGACGCCAGCGGCCTTGGCCAGTTCGGTGGCCCGGGCCAGGCGCCGGTCCGCCTCCTCGCGCGCGTACTTCTCGTAGGCATCGCGGGTGGCCGCCACCTGTTCGGGTTCGTAGGCGACCACCTGGAAGGGCTCGATCACGGTCAGCACCGTGACCTTGGCGCCCATCCCCTTGGCGAGCCTGAGCGCCTGCTCGAGCGCGCTGTCGGACAGCGGCGAACCATCGGTCGGAACCAGGATATGCGTGTACATGGCACTGCCTCCTTCCCTAGGGTGAGAGGCATTCTCGGCCGGCGCGGCCGGCACGTCCTTGATCCGGATCAAGCCGGGCGCGGACGCCCGGATCTCGCGGTTCAGGTGTCGCGGCCGTCCTGCACCCCGAGTACGGTTCCGCCCTGCGCATCGGTCTGGCAGGTCCATGCGCTGCGCAGCTCCTGGCGCTGCACCCGCACTTCCACGCCGGTCTGGGTGCGCGCCGTCCCGGTGACGACCAGCTCCGCCGCCGGCGTGCCGGACAGGTTCGCCACCTCCTCAAGACAGGTGCGCTGCGCGTCCGGATAGCGGTCAAGTGCGGTGTCGCCCGCTTCCGCCCCGGCGCCGCCACCGTTGGCAACCTCGCCGGCAGCCGCCGCGTTGCCCGCCGCCACCGCGGCGTCGGTAGGCGCGTCCTGCAGGGTGCCGCCCTGGGTAGCGTCAGGGCCGGCGCCATTGCCGCAGGCCGACAGCGATAGGGCGGCCACCACGGCCGCGGCGAGGATCCGGCTGCGTTGCATGGTCATCTCCCGGTTCAATGCGGACGCGCCACGCCGCGCAGCAGCTCCTGCGAGGCCTCGTCGTCGCGGCTGTGGGCGAAGTTGGCCAGCGACACGATGCCGACCAGGCGCATGTCGCGGTCGAGTACCGGCAGGCGCCGTTTCTCCAGCCCGGCCATGTTGGCCGCGACTTCATCGACATCCTCGTCTTCGAAGCAGTACTTCACCTCCGGCGTCATCACCTCGCCCACCGGGCTGTCCGCGCTGCGGCCTTCGCTGATGCCGCGCAGGACCATGTCGCGGTCGGTCACCATCCCCACCAGGCGGTCGTTTTCGCCCACGGGGAGGCAGCCGATGTCGCGCTCGGCCATCCGGCGCGCGGCATCCTGCATCGAGGTGGACGGGGAGATGACGCAGACATCGCGGCTCATCACGTCGCCGATACGCATGGCGCTGCTCCTGCTGGGAATGGACTGCCATCGTCGGCAACGGCGGATTAACCACCCGGCAAGAATCGCGCATGGATAACGTTAATAGGCGATCCGGCCGGCGGATCTGACGCAGCCGTGACGCCCACGCGCCGAAGATGCCGGCATGGAGAAGAATCCCGCCATCGAAGCCGAGCTGCAGCGCCTGGAGAAGCTCATTCCCGGGCTGAAGGCCGAAAGCGACACCAAGGCCGCACTGGAGCGCTTCGCCGAGGCATCCGGACCGCTCACCCGCAATGCGCCGGCGGAACAGGAGGCCTACATCACCCAGCGCCTGACCTGCATGCTGGTGGACGCGGGGCTGGTCGCCGGGGACCCGGAAGGCGAACCGTGCGTGCGCGGGGACGAGGCCGAGCCCCCGGACACCCCGCGCGGAGGCGACGCGTGAATCGCACTCCCAGCGCGCGCCGCCCGCTGCGGATCATGGCCATCATCATCGGCGGAATCGTCGTGCTTGGCGCCGTGCTGCTCTGGATCTTCCTCGACTCGGGGATCGTCAACCGCTGAGCGGGCTCGGCGGGACCCGTCCGCGACATCACCGCGCGCACCACCCACGGCGCTGCAGGAAAGCCGTCCCGCCAGCCAACCGGGGCCTGCGACCGACATCAGCCGCCCGCGTGCTTATCGACGCAGGTCGCCGCCAGCGGCCGCGGCGGGGCCGGCATCCGCGAGGGCGCGGCCAGGGTAACCACGCGCGGCCTGTGACCCGGGAGCAGGCCGGCCCAGCGCGGGAAACGCCGCAGGACGTGGTAGAGCACCGGCTGCGGCACCGGCCAGCGCGGGCGTCGCTTCAGCCCCTCCAGCGTCACCGGCTCGCAGTGATGCTCCCACAGCCGGTCCAGCGAATCGGCCAGGTCGGCGGCGAAGCCCCGGTCGCGCACCACCAGGTTCGCCTCGAGGTTCAGCGACAGGCTCAGCGGATCGAGGTTGCTGGAACCGACCGTCGCCCAGTCGTCGTCCACCACCGCGACCTTGCCGTGGAACGGGCGGGTGCAGTACTCGTGGATGCGCACCCCGTCGCCGATCAGCTGCCGGTAGAGCGTGCGCGCGGCCATCATCACCGCCGGCATGTCCGGCTCGCCCTGCAGGATCAGGCGCACGTCCACCCCGCGACGCGCCGCCGCCCGCAGCTCGTGGAGGAATCCGTGGCCCGGGAAGAAATAGGCGTTGGCGATGATGATGCGCTGGCGCGCGCCGCGGATGGCCTCCCGGTAGGCCTGCTCGATGTCATCGCGGTGGGCATGGTTGTCGCGCACCACGAACATCGCGCGGGCATCGCCGCCCTGCTCCACGCCAGCGTGCGTCCGGTCGCCATCCGCGCCGGGCGCGCCCTCCTGCGCACGCACGAAGGCATGGATGTCGGCCACCACCGGTCCGTGCACCTCCACCGCGTAATCCTGCTTGGACTCCGGACCGCCCAGCAGGAGATGGTCGGCCGAGTAGTTGATGCCGCCGACGAAGGCGATCCTGCCGTCTATGACCAGCAGCTTGCGATGCATGCGCCGGAACAGGTTCAGGCGGATGCCCAGGGGATGCGTTCCCGGGTCGTAGCTGCGCATGACCACCCCGGCCTCGGCCAGCGGGGCGAGGAAGTCGCCGGAGAATCCAGGCGAGCCGTAACCATCGACCAGGACCGAGACCCGTACGCCGCGCCGGGCCGCCTCCACCAGGCGCGCGTGCAGCGCGTGCCCGACCTCGTCCTCGAACAGGATGAAGGTCTCCAGCAGGATCTCGCTGCGTGCCGCCTCGATCGCCTCGAACGCGCGCGCATAGAAGCCCTCGCCGTTCTCCAGCAGCCGTACCCGGTTCCCTTCGCGCCAGTGTCCTTCGACGCTCATGCCGCCACCTCGCCGGAGAGCCGCGCGTGCAGCGGCAGGTGGTCGGACAGCCGGGTCCACGGCGCGCCGCGCGGCGTGGTGGCCTCATGCACCTGCAGGCCACGGACGTAGATCCGGTCCAGCGGCAACACGGGCAGCAGCGCCGGGAAGCTGCGCGCCAGTCGCCCGCGCCGCTGTTCGAAGACCTCGGCCAGGCCGCAATCCAGCACCTGGCGGTGGGCGGCGCCGCGCCAGTCGTTGAAGTCGCCGGCCACCACCACGGGAGCATCGGCGGGCACCTGCTCGCGCAGCACCGCGCCGAGCAGCCCGACCTGGCTGCGGCGGTGCGCCTCGCGCAGGCCGAGGTGCACGCAGATCGCATGCAGGTGCACGGGATGGCCGGGCAGCTCCAGTTCGCAGTGCAGCAGGCCGCGGTTCTCGTGGCCGGCGACGGAAACGTCGTGGTTGGCGTGGCGCACGATAGGCAGGCGCGAGAGCAGCGCGTTGCCGTGGTGGCCGTGCGGATACACCGCGTTTCGGCCATAGGCGAACTGCGGCCACAGGGTATCGGCCAGGTATTCGTAATGCGGCACGTCCGGCCAGTGGCGATAGCGCCGGGCGCGGTCGCGGTGGTGGCCCTGCACTTCCTGCAGGAACACGATGTCCGCACCCAGGCCCCGGATCGCTTCCCGCAGCCTGGGGAGGACGAAGCGCCGCTGCAGCATGTCGAACCCCATGTGGATGTTCGCGGTCAGCACCCCGAAGCCGGGCAGCGGGAGCGGGCTTGTGCTGGAAGCCGGCTGCATGGATGGGATGCGTCAGCGCCTGCCCTTGCCGGCACCCTTGCCGGCGTCACCCGCGGCGGGATTTCCAGCCTTGTCGAGGCGGTCGGTAGGCGCGGCCTTGTCGCCGGCCTGGCCGTAGCTGCCGCTCTGGCCAAAGTTCGGCTGCGTGCTGCCGTCGCGCTGGGTCTCTTCACCCGGCTCGCCCTCGCCCAGCACGCCGCCCTTGCCGTGGCCGCGCGGATGCCAGCCTTCGTCGCTGCGTTGCTCCGGCAATGCCGCGGACGGATCGTCGCGGCCGTGGCCAGTGGGGTCGGCATCGGGTCCATCGCCGCGGTAGGCGGACTGGCGTTCGTCGTGCGTTTCCAGTGGCTTGGTCATGGCGCGCTCCATCGGCGGGAATCCATGCAAAGCCTGCGCCGCCAGCGATGAAACGCCTGTGGATTCGCGGCCCCACGCACATGTGCCATTCATGCGCGCGCGGCATGACGGCGCATGCACCAACGGGTCACGCGCGGATAACCGCAGCCACGCCAACCTCGGTCGTCCTTCCCCCAGGAACAGAGGAACTCGATATGGGAATCCTGCGCACCGTGGCAGTAGCCGCACTTGGCGTGGTGGCCTACCGCGCATGGCAGCGGCACAAGGCCGGCGGCTGGTCCACGCAATCCGAGCCGGACGATGCCGGCACCACCCCGCCGCATGGCGATCCGCGCGCCGACGACCTGCCCGGCGCCTACGAGGCCGGGGCGACGGCCACCAGCGACGTGGTCGGCCTGGGTGGCACGGCGGAGACGGCGACGGTGGATGGCGAGGAGATCGAGCCGCCGCGCCCTGGCCAGTCCAGCCCCGGATTTGGCGGCTGAATCCGCGCACCGGGCGATTGGTAGCGAAGATTCCGGATCGCCGCCGTGCCGACGGATGCACGGGCGGCGACGTGGTGCGCGCCACCGCCGGCGGGGATCATTGCGGAAACGAAGGACGCCGGCTTTCGCCGGCGTCCTTGCATCGTGCGTCCCGCGCCGCGCGAACCCCTCGCGGCCGGCACGACCCACCGGCTTACCAGGGCAGCGGCGCGCCGTTGGCGTGCCAGAAGGTGCCCGTTTCGGCCAGGGTCAGGCTGTCCAGCCGCGCGATCAGGTTGGCCGCGGCCTCGTCCGGACCGATGTCACCCTGCCCGCCCAGCATGTCGGTGGCCACGCGGCCCGGATGCAGCAGGAACACCGCAATGCGACGCGGCGCCAGGTCCACCGCCAGCGACTTGCCGATCGCGTTCACCGCCGCCTTCGACGCGCGGTAGCCGTAGTACGCGCCGGACCCGTTGTCGGCCACCGAGCCCATGCGGCTGGTGATGATGCCGATCTTGCCGCCGTCCGTCAGGAGGGCCTGCAGCGCCGCGGCCACGCGCAGCGGACCGAGGGTATTGACCTCGAACTGGCGCTGGATGCGCGCGAACGCATCCTCGTCCATCGCCTCGAGGGTCTCGTTGGTGAAGATGCCCGCATTGAGCACCAGCACGTCGATGCGACGGCCCTGCAGCTTGCCGGGCAGGCTGGCGACGGCCTGCGCGTCGGCCACGTCGACGCCCTCGATCACCTCGGCGCCGCTGGCGCGCAGCGCCTCGCTGGACTGGCGGCACACGCCGATGACGTGCTCGCCGCGGGTGCGCAGCTGCTGGGCCAGCGACAGGCCGATGCCGCGGTTGGCGCCGGTGATCAGGTAGGTGGCCATGTGGACTCCTTGCAAATCGTGGGGGCGGACATTCTAGGCCAGCCCCCGCGCCAGGGATGCTCAATCCGCCGCCTGGCCGCGGACGTGGCGCACGACTTCGCCCTCGGGCCACACCAGCTCCAGGGCCACCGGCACGCCGTCGGCACCGCGATCGAAGCGCAGCCGCCGGGCAGGATCGGATTCGAAGTAGAACAGCCCAGCTGCGTCCAGTGCGCGCAGCCGCTGCGGCGGCCGGCGTCCCTGGCGCAGCTGCAGGCCGTCGGACAGCGCCTCGATCCGCAGCGTGCCGTACTCGCCGGCCAGCACCTGCACGGTCGCCGGGTCCGGCGCCGGGGCGCGGCTGCGCAGCGCCTCCAGCACCCAGCTTGCACCCTGGTCGCCCCCGCCGTCGGCCACCAGCCTCGCCAGCGCCAGTTCCTGTGCACGGACCAGGGCTTCGGCGGCCTCCACCTCCACCTGCGGCTGCACGCCGCTGCCTTCCCAGTTGCGTCCGGTGATCGGACTGACCGGCGAGCCGGTGGAGACGAACACGCTGAATCCGCCGCCCACGTCGAACGGCCGGCCGGGATTGGCCGCACCACCGGTAGCCTCGCCGACCAGCACGGCGCGGCCGGCATTGCCAAGCGTGTAGGCGAAAGCCTCGGCCGCCGAGCCGGTCCGGCCGCTGGTGAGCACGTACAGCGGCACCGTGGTGCGCGGTGCCGGATGCTCGTAGCCCGGAGCCTCCGAGGCACCGCCCTCGCGCCAGCGGAAGGTGTTGTAGATCTTCGCCCCGGGAGCGACGAAGGCACTGGCGAGGTAACCGACCATCGCCGGCGAACCGCCGCCGTTGTCGCGCACGTCCACCACCACCGCATCGGCATGGGCCAGCAGCTGCAGCGCGGCGTCGATCGCCACCCGTGCCGGCGCGGCCGGGTCGTCGAAGTCGATGTCGGCGAAGTAGCCCAGCTCCAGGTAGCCGATGTTGCCGGGCAACAGCTGGACCCTGCGGATGCCGAAGTTGCTTGTCGCCGGATCGCGTACCGGTCCGCGCTGCGGCCCTGGCGGCTCCGTGCCGGGCGGCGACCAGCGCACCACGAAGTGGCGGTCCAGCGGCCTGAGGCGGTCGCTGAGCGCGGTAGCCAGTTCGCGCGGGTCCTGCAGTCGGTCGAAGGCGCCGTTGTCGGAGGCGCGACGCAGCTCGCCCGCGATCCGCGTGCCCGCGGCTGGATCGAAGTACTCGTTCTCGATGGTCGCGGCGATCCGCCCGGCCACCTCACGTGGTGGATCGGCTGCCAGCAGGGACACTGGCGACAGCAGGCCGGCCAGCAACAGCACGAGGGATCTGGACATGGCCGGGCTCCATCCGGGGAATGACCCGATCCTGCGCCGCGCGGCGTAGCCGCCGCAGTGCCCGAAGTCATGGATGCCCTGCCGGCCGTTCATGCCCGCCTGACGCAGGGCACACGATCCGTGAACGACCCGGATGCAAGTGTTGTCAAAGGGCCCACGAGGGCAATGCGCAGGAGGTATCCCATGAGCAACGAACCCCGTGACCTCAACCGTGATCCGATCACCGGCGCACCGGGCTCACACCCGGTAGGCGTCGGCGTGGGCGGAACCGGCGGTGCCGTGGCCGGGGCGGCGGTCGGATCCCTGTTCGGCCCGATCGGCACCCTGGTGGGCGGCGCCGTCGGCGCGATCGCCGGCGCGGCCACCGGCAAGGGCGTGGCCGAGCGCCTGGATCCCACCGCCGAGGAGGAGTACTGGCGCACCAAGCACGCCAACCGCCCGTACACCGATCCCGGTTTCGAGTACGACAGCGACTACGCCCCGGCCTACCGATACGGCCTGGAAGTGCGCGAGCAGTCCGGCAGCGCCCCGTGGAGCGACAGCCTCGAGGCCAGGGCGCGCTCGGGCTGGGATGCCAGCCGCGGCCGCTCGCGGCTGACCTGGGAGCAGGCGCGCGATGCGGTACGCGACGCCTTCGAGCGTTCCGACCGCACCTACCGCGCCTACGAGGCCGCCGACGGCTATTACGCGGACCAGTACGAGTCGGCCGACTACTACCTCAGCGACTACGACTTCGACGACTACCGCCCGGCCTACCGCTACGGCACCTATGCCCGCAGCAACCTGCACGGGCGGGTGTGGGACGCGGAGCTGGAGCAGGAGCTGGAGCGCGGCTGGGACACCGCGCGCGGCGCCTCGCGCCTGGACTGGGATTCGGCACGCGACGCGGTCCGGGATGCCTGGCACGGCGCCGACCGGCTGTGGTCGGACGAGGACGACAGCCGGCGCTGACCGGGGCCGCCCGGTCCGCTTGGGGAAAGGCCCCGCCATGCGGGGCCTTTCCTTGCGGCGGGAACATCCGCCGAAGAAAAACAGCGGAGACGCGAGGGGCCACGCCTCCGCCGCCCCCTTTGCCTGGCCGGCCTCAGCCGAGGTCGACCTTTGCCACCTTGTCCTTGTAATCCTTCTTCGGGTCGATGCCCATCAGCATCTTCACCCCGGCGAACAGGCTGTTCTCGTTGAGCCAGACCTCGCCCTGGTCGGGATCCAGGCGCAGCAACACGAGTTTCGGATCGTCCTTGCCCTCGTACCAGGCGGCCACGAAGGGATTCCACAACCGCTCCACGACGGCGCGGTCGGTATCGACCGAAAGCTGCCCGCCGATGCTGGCGAACAGGTCGTGGCCCTTCGACACGAAGGCCGCCGTCGCCCGGCGCGGAGCGGACAGTTCGCGCACCAACGCGTTGTCGGTTGAGGTGAAGAACCAGATCGGCCCGTGGGCCTCATGCTCCAGCTGCGCGGTCATCGGCCGGGTGTGGCCGTCCTCCATGCCGTCGACGCCGAGCATGACCGTCATGTCCGATTTCAGCGCCTTCCAGAATTTGCGTTCGAGTTCCTCGGGGTGCGACATCTGCAGCTCCTGTGGGTGCGGGCTCAGCGCCAGACGCGTTCGCAGCGGGTTTCCACCACGCGCTGGCCACGGCGCTCCTGGTTGTTGCCCTGGACGTTGCGGCCGATCGCTCCACCGGCCACGGCACCACCGACGGTCGCCAGCTTCTTGCCCTTGCCGCCACCGACCTGGTTGCCGAGCAGGCCGCCGATCACGGCGCCGGTCGCGGTACCGGCGATGCGGTTGGGATCCTTGGTGTCGCGCGCGACTTCCACTTCCTCGCACACCACGCGGCTGCCGTCGCTGAAGCGGCGACCTTCGTCCTCCGGTCCATAGGTCTGCGCGCTGGCCATCGCGGCGGTGGCGGCCAGCGGCAACGCAGCCAGTACGGCAACGATCCTGAACGTTTTCATCGGGCCCTCCTCTTCTTCCTTTCGGATGGGGCCAGCCTCCCGCAGCGCAGAGGACGCGATGGTGAAAAAACCGCTCGGGCTGCTTCCATGGCGGAGCGGGGGTTCACGCATGTGAGTTTTCAGGACGGATCCGGCGACATCGGTGAACTGGTAAGAAAACCCTGATACCGCGGCGCCGGACAAACGTGGATCCTTTTCTTCACAGTGAAGCCACGGGCCTCCACGATGCGCACACCACAGACACCGGCCGCCACGGGTGGCGAGCGATTCCCCCTCGATCCGGGGAACCGCCTGAACAGTCGCAGGCACCGTTATCACTGGTCGCCCTGGATCACTGCGTGCGTGTTCGGCGCGGTCCTCGCGATGGCGTTGTGGCTCTCCGGAATCGCCGCGCCGGAAATCGCCTCGCTGGCCGCGTTGACCGACTACGAAGGATGGGACAACGCCTTCCTGGGCCTGCTGTTCGGCCAGGCCGCGGTGGTCGTGGCGCTGCTGGCACGTGGACGCGCCGCCATCCGGCGCCAGCGCCAGCTGATCGCCTCGGCGCTCGGACTGCTTGCCATCGCAAGCCTGCTGTTCGGTGCGCGCGGCGCGATCTTCATGCTGCTGGTGGAACTGGCGATGCTCGCCTCTTTCCCCCGCAAGGGACGCTACTAGTCGCGTCCGGCGTCACCGGCCCCGGAGTCAGGCGCCGGCGACACCTTCCGGCAGGTCGCCGTTCCCTTTCCTGGGCGCCGGCTCGTCCTGCCCGACATTCCCGCCCGTGGTCACCACGGTGGCATGGCGGCCGCCGGCCTTGGCCTCGTAAAGGGCCTGGTCCGCACGCAGCAGTGCTTCGGTCACGGTCCTGACCGGCATGGGCTGCAGGTAATGCAGGCCGATGCTGATGGTCAGGCGCGCGCCAGGCACGTGCGAACCTTCGTGCCTGATGCCCAGTCCGGCGATGTCGGCATGGATCGCCGCGAGGGTGGCTTCCACCTCTTCCAGGCTGGCGTCGTACCACACGCAGACGAACTCCTCGCCGCCGTGCCGCGCCACCATGTCCAGCGGCCCGCGCGCGTGGCGGGCCAGCACGCGACCCACGGCACGCAGTACGCGGTCGCCGGCCTGATGGCCATAACGGTCGTTGTAGGCCTTGAACCAGTCCACGTCCATCAGCGCGATGCCCAGCGGCCGCTGCTGCTCGCGCGCCTGTTCCCATACCGCATCGATGCGCTCGGCGAAGGCGCGACGGTTCAGCAGGCCGGTCAGGTAGTCGCGATGGGCCATGCCACGCAGCTGGCGGGTCATCAGGAAGTTGCCGCGCCCTTCCTGGTCCAGCACCCAGGCGGTAATGATGCCGATCACGTTGGTGGTGACGATGAACAGCGTGCGCATCGCCAGCTGCTCGTGCGGCAGGCCGGCCCAGAGCTCGGCCAGCGGATACACCACCGTGGTGGCGGTGCCGCAGGCGATGGCGGTGTGCAGGCGCATGGCGCCGCAGCCGTACAGGTACATCAGCACCAGCAGCACGCCTTCGTAGTCCAGCGGCATGCCCAGCTTGCGCGTGCGCGCGATCAGCGTCACCGCGCCCATGGCCACGCACAGGCAGGCCAGGCCGGTCATGGTGTCCAGGCTTGCACGCCACCGCTCGCGGTAGGAGGCGGCCAGCAGCACGACCAGGGGCAGCACCATCATCACCAGGCGCAGGGTGACCACCTCGGCCATGATCGGCTTCGGTGCCACGAACAGGTCCAGCAGCGCATAGACGATCAGTACCCCGACCGCCCCACCCAGCGCCCAGCGGATGCGCACCACCAGGGCCGCCTCCAGGAACTGCCGGTACTCGGCCTCCAGCTTTGGCTCGAAGTGACGCAGCAGGCCATGGCGGCGTGGCTGGTCGATGTTGTCGCCGTCGCCGGGGGAGCGGAATGCAGTGGAAACCATCGCGGGAAGGTCGTTCTAAGGGGGGCGCCGGACGACTTCGGGCGTAACCCGGCGACGTCGGTAGCGGCGGCCCCCTGCCGAACTTGAACATCGCGCATGGTGTGGACGGGCCGCCCGATGCGGCCGGCGGCCATGGGCGCCTTCGCGGGCACCGCATGGCGGTGCGTGACTGACCGGAGGCTTCGCGTGCGGGGCTAGTGTCGCCATGGCCGCACCCGCCCGCCATCGGGGATTTCCCTACAGGAAGCCACCGCCGATCAGGCCGCCGCGCTCCCCGATGCGGGCCATGGCCGGCGGCGGGCGCGGCCACACGCGCGATGCTGCCCGGGCACTATTCGCAGCCGATGCCGTCGTTGTCCCGGTCCAGATGCGGTCAGTAGCCCGGCTCGCCACGGCGCACGGGAGCGGCACCTGCCGCACGCGCCTCGGCGCAGTTGCGGAAGGGCCGGCGGCCCTCTCCGGTCTCGCGCGCCGGCTGCCCACGCAGCGACTGGACCGGCGTCGCCTGCCTGGGAGGCGTGGCGGACGGCCCACGGTGGCAGTGGTAGCCACCATTCCTGCGGTCGTTGTGGCAGCCGTTGGCGTCCAGGCCACCCGGATGGGCCTGCGCCACCGGCGCAAGCACGGCCACCGCGGCCACCAGCCAACGTTTCCCGCGCCCCATGATCCATCGCCCGCCCATCGTCCCTCCTGCCAGCCGCCCCGGGGCCGGCATCGCGATGGGCACAGCTAACGCCAAAGCGGCTTGCGTCGCAAACCACCGCCCGGCGATTGCCGCCTCACCGCTTCGCAGCGGTTCCGGATGCGGCCTTGGCCGTGTCCGGCTACGCCTCGGCACGCCCCACCTGACAGCCACCGATACCGAGGCGCACCACGCCGCTGCGACGCCCAGGCGCCCGCGACATCGACGGGTCGCCACGCCTGCAGGGTTACTGCACCGCGTACGCGCGTAGAACGCGGCTTCAGCGGGCGGCTTTACCCCGGATGCGGCCCTTGGCCGTGTCCGGGCTACGCCCTTGGTGCCACCTGCCGCGGCGCGGCCGCGCCCTTCCCCGACGCCCACGAATCCGCAAGGCGTTGACGCAGGTCAGGGCGGCGGAGGTACGCGGCGATCACTCTCGCGCTGTGCCGGGGACGGCCGCGCATCCGGCGGCCCATCGCCCGGTGCCCGCAAGCGAAAGAAGGCAACACGCAATGAACATGGACCGCTACCACCACGACCACGCCGCCATCCTGGAGCAGATCGATACCCTGCGTTCGCTGTCACGGGCCGGCGTCCGCGAGAACGCCGAACAGATCAGCCAGGCCATCGTCGGCACCGCCAGCCTGATCAAGTTCCACCTGGCCGCAGAGGACCAGGTGCTGTACCCGCGGCTGGCCCGCTCGGGACTGCCCGCGCTGGAGTCCCTCAGCGCGCGTTACCAGGCGGAGATGCAGGGGCTGGCCGAGGCCTTCGGCCGGTTCGTGGAGCGCTGGCGGGTGCCGTCGCGGCTGCAGGGCGACCCCGACGGGTTCCGCCACGACGCCAACACGGTGCTGCGGGCGCTGTACGACCGCCTGCGCCGCGAGGACCGGGAGCTCTATCCGGCCGCCAGCGGGATCTGAACGCGGCGCACCGGCCGGTGCCATGAACGCCGCCGCGAAGAAGGCCAGGGAAGCCAGCCCGGGACACAGTCCACCCATGTCCACGAGAAGCGCCGGATCCATGGCACCAGGCTGCAGCGTGCGCATTCATGCCTCCCGCGCCACCGGCGGCAGTTCGGGAGCATCCAGGCCCGCGAACGGATCGGACCATGCCGGCAACGCCTCGATCCGCGCGTACCACGCGCGCAGGGCCGGATGGTCGTCCAACGGCAGTCCGGCCTGTTCGTGGTGCGGCAGGAAGCTGGCCATGCGGAAGTCCGCATAGGACATGCCGTCCTCCAGCAGCCAGGGCCGGCCGGAGAGCTGCTCCTCCAGCAGGGCGGCGCTTTCGGCGAACAGCTCCAATCCTTTCTGCACTTCGCCTGCGTCCACCGGACCGAGGCCGTAGCGCTGTTTGGTCACGTACTCGAACCGGACCATGTCGCAAGCACGGACGAAGTTCTGCTTGCCCCAGCTGAGCCACTGGATCATCGCCGGCTCGTCGGCGCCGCTGCGCCAGAACGACGAACCGGCCTCGCGCGAGAGCCGGCAGGCGATGGCGTCGGCTTCCCACAGGCTGCGCCCGTCGTCGTACACCAGGATGGGCAGGCGCAGGGCCGGGTTGAGCGGGCGGTAGCGTGCGGCCTGGCCCGGCGCCAGCGGCGCGGCGAACTCGTATTCCACCGGCGCCTGCAGGTGCCGCGCCGTGGCCACCGCCAGGCGCGGGTTCGGGTTGCGGCTGTACAGCAGCTTCATGCACCAGCCTCCTGCCGCGCGCGATGCCAGGCCACCAGGGCATTGGCGTGTCCGTGGCCCAGGCCGTGGGTCTGCCTGAGCAGGGCCACCTGGTCCATGTGACCGAGAGCGGCGGTCTGCTCCAGCACCGCCATCCAGTGGTCGATGGGCCTGCCGTAGGTGCGCTCGATCGAAGGGAAATAGGACGCGGGGCCCTTGGCCTTTTCGTTGCTCATGGCGTGCTCCTTGCTGTTCATCGCAAACACGACGTCCAGCCCCACCCCATTTCGACACCGGGGTCAGAGTGCCCTTTTAGGGTTAATCCCACAGGACAGTCGGAGACTGGCTGACAGATTTGGTCCCGCCCCTTCGCAGCACTCGAAGAGGGCTCGAAGTTCAGGCGCAATCCCACACCCCACGCGGGCGTTGCCTGACGGATGAAAGCTGCACCTCCGGCCACACTGGGCAGGCCAGCCGGCGTCCGCTCCCTTCCATGGCCCGTCGTCCACGCTTCGATCTCCCCGGTTTCCCCCAGCACGTCGTCCAGCGCGGCAACGACCGCAAGCCCTGCTTCTTCGCCGACATCGACCGGCATCGCTACCTGGATGACCTGCGGCACCTCGCGCTGGAGCTGGACTGCCCCGTGCACGCCTACGTGCTGATGACCAACCACGTGCACCTGCTGCTGACCCCAAGGCAACCACGCGCCCTGCCGCGGCTGATGCAGGCGCTCGGCAGGCGCTACGTTCGCTACGTCAACGACCGCTACCTGCGCACGGGCACGCCTTGGGAAGGCCGCTACAAGGCCTGCCTGGTGGACGACGATGCGCACCTGCTGAACTGCTACCGCTACATCGAGCTCAATCCCGTCCGCGCCGGCATGGTGGCCGATCCGGCGGACTACCCCTGGTCCAGCCACGGCGCCAACGCACTGGGCAAACCCGATCCGCTGGTCCAGCCGCATACCCGGTACCTGGCGCTTGCCGGTGAGCCACCCCAGCGCCGGCAGACGTATCGCTCACTGGTGCTGGCGGGCCTGGAACCGGCCGAGCTGGAGCGGATCCGGCGCGCCGTGCAGGGGCAGCAGGCACTGGGCGACCACCGTTTCCGCTACGAGATCGAATACCAGCTGTCGCGGCGGGTCGGGCCGGCACCGATTGGGCGGCCGAGGAAATCGCAGGTGTCCGCAAAGCCCGCCACCGCACCGGAACCGGAACCGCAGGGGAAGTGCCGGCGCAACCGGCAGACTGCAGGAGGCCAATCCCCGTCCGGTGCTTGACGTGCACGCGCCCACGCCAGGCCATTCCACCTAACCGCGTAGGAGTTTCCCTAAAAGTGCACTCCGACCCCGGATGCGAGCGAGGCGGCCTGGAAAGAATACTTGCATGCCCACCCGTACGGAAAACTGCTGGAAACGCGCAGAAAACCGCCTTGCAGCCCAAAAAGCACCAACAACGTGCAAAACAACCGCTTGAAGCCTGACCCCTTTCAAAACGGCCGCAACAATATGGCCGGTGAAGGCGACGCGAAATCAGTTTCATCGGGCATGATCCAGATCCCCACATCGCAGTAGCGCAGTACGCATGGATAGCGTTTTTTCGTGGTTCCTCGTCAATCCCGCACGGGCCATGGTGGCCATCTCGATATTCCTGACCCTTTCCGTCGGCTGGGCGGAATATGGGGGACGCAGCAGTGGCGGCTCGGGCTGGCTGACCCTCGCCCGCATGTCGATCGGCCTGGTATGGACCGTGGCGACCGCGGGTGTCGCGGCGATCTTCGGCGGCGTCGGCGCCTTCTTCGGCTACCTGGCCCTGCAGGCCCTGATCTGCATCGTCACGCCGATGCTGCTGGTCGAGGCGATGTAGCCGGACCGCAAGCAGCCAACCGGAATGCCCCGGGCACCCGCGGGCAACAGGCGCCAACGAGCGACGCAATGAATGCCGGAGGCCCGGCGCCGACGGCGCGCGGACCAGCACCCCATCCGGTTTCCCACCGGCTTCAGGCGTATTCGACGCCGCACTCGACGCGATTGCGCCCGGCATTCTTGCCACGGTAAAGCGCCGCGTCGGCGTCCTGCATCGCGCGATCGAGCGCAGCCTGGTCGGCGAACCGTCCGGAGATGCCGATGGTGGCGGTGCAGTGCAGGCACTCGCCGTCGGGCTGCCGCAGCACGACCGCCGACTGCAGGGCCGCACGCAGGCGCTCGGCTATCCGCAACGCGGATGCCTCGTCGGCGTCCATGCACACCACGGCGAACTCCTCGCCGCCCATCCGGCAGACCAGGTCGCCGCCGCGCGCCGCGCCGCGCAACACGTCGGCCACCGCGCACAGCACCGCGTCGCCGGCGTGGTGGCCGTAGCGGTCGTTGATGCCCTTGAAGTGGTCGATATCCAGCAGCAACATGCGCGCCCCGGTGCCTGGCTTCCGGAAGCGCGCATCCAGTGCCTCGCGCAGGCCGCGGCGGTTGAGCAGCCGGGTCAACGGGTCGCGCGCGGCCATGTCGCGCAGCGTATCGGTCAGGCGGCGCAGCACCAGCCACACGATCGAAGGCGACATGATCGTCGCCAGCGAGCACATGTAGATGTAGAACACCATCTGGAAGCGGTCGTCCATGTCCAGCGCAGCCAGGCCACCGGACAGCAGCTTGGCCAGCTTCATGGCGTTGAGCACGCAGATGCCGCTGATCAGCACGATGAACAGCACGACCTCCGCGCGCAGGGCGCGGGCGTAGGTGCGCAGCCCGCCCAGCAGCACCACCACCATGCCGGCGAAGAACACGACGCAGGTCGCCGAAAGCAGGGCGTAACGCGCCACCGGACCCCACACCGAGTACACCAGCACCTGCAGCGCGGCATAGCCCAGCGCCAGTGCCAGCAGGGGCCTCCACAGCGGCGCGGGCCGACCGAAGAACCGCGCCCCGCCGATGGCATAGGCCAGCAGCGAGCACAGGGTGAACGAGTGGTTGACCACGCCCATCCAGCCCCAGCCAGCCGGACCTTCCAGCAGCTGCAGCACGTAAGCCACGCTGAGGACGAGGTTGCCCATCGCGAACGCGTCCATGCCCATGCGGTCCGCGCCCAGGCGCCGACTGATGAGCAGGAACATGATCGAGAAGCTCAGCGCGTAGACGCAGAGCATGCCGACGAGAACGGTGGCGACCATCGTGGGTTCGACTCGGGACGGGGCGGATATGCGAACCGCCGGGATGCCGCGAACCCGACGCGCCCAGCACGGTCGGCTCCCCTCGCAGCGGCCGATGGCGGGACGGCCGGGCGCTATCGTAGCAATCGCCTGCCCGGCCGGACGGGTCCGGGCAGGACAAATCGCCTGGTTGGGCGGGGCATGGGGCGGTCGGAGGACGCTCTTCCGAGCCAGTTTCTGAGTGCCGTGTAGGAATTCTCCTAAAAGGCGACTCTGACCCCGGTTTTAGTTGGCGGGCTGCCAGCCTTTTTCGGTCTTGGCGAAGTACTGCCAGGCGTTGCGGTCCACGCCGTCGCCGACCTTGAAGCCATCCTCGAAGGCCATCTCCTCCAGGTGGCTCCAGGCGACGATGAAGGCCATCCGGCGGGTGTCGGCCTCGGCCGGGGCGTCGGCGCTTTCCCAGAAGCTAGCGCAGGGGGCGCAGGACGCGAGCATGGCGTCGCGACGCTCCGGGAAGCGGCCGTCCTGGGCATTGATCCACTGGCTCGCCAGCATCGCCAGCTGCATCTGCTGCACGGACTGCTCCAGCGCGCTGAAATCGAGGTCGTGCGCCGGCTCGCGCGCTGGGGCGATCTCCTCGAGCAGGCCCTGGGCCAGGCCCAGGATGACCTCGCCATAAGGCCTGGTCAGCTGCAGGCGGTAGGAATAGGTGACCTTGTAGCGGTTGGCCGAATCCGGATCGACCTGGCCATTGGCGCGCTTGAAGTCGACGATCTCCAGCCCGTCGGCCAGGTCGCCCTCGGCGATCTGCCGCACCGCCGGCTCGGCCACCTTGTCGCCCGGACGGTCCTCGCCGCAGCCCGCCATCGACAGCACCACCAGCGCCGCCATCGCGGCCTTGAACATCAACTGCTTCACGAATCACCTGCTTGCGGATGCCCTTGCGGAAGGCAGGGGCTGGGCAAGCCTTATCGGCCGGGTTGGCGCGCGGCTTGAGCGGGGTCAGGTTCACTTCCTGCTCGCCGACGACCACCAGTCAAGCGCCCTCGCCACATAGCCACCTATCCCGCTGAAGCGGGGCGACCGACTCCACATTGGATTGGTGCGACCTGTGCCCGAGGCTTGAACGGGGTCGGGGCTTGAACGGGGTCAGGTTCACTTCCTGCTCGCCGGCGACCACCAGTCCAGCGCCCTCGCCGCATAGCCACGTATCCCCGCCGAAGCGTGGCAGCCCGACTCTCCATCGGATTGAGTAGCCCGACCTGTGCCCGGCAGGATTGCCGCGCGGGTCGGCGGGCTTGAACGGGGTGGCTTGAACGGGGTCAGGTTCACTTCCTGCTCGCCGGCGACCACCAGTCCAGCGCCCTCGCCACATAGCCACGTATCCCACCGAAGCGGGGCGACCGACTCCCGATCAGGTTGGGCGTGCGACCTGTGCCCGGCAGGATTGCCACGCGGGTCGGCCGCCGGGCACGGCGCCATCAACGGAAGGCCAACCCGTCCCGTCTGTCCGGAAAAAGTCGACTCTGACCCCGGTTTTTCTTGCTCAGCGGGGCTCGACGCGGAAGCGGAAGGCGTAGTCCTCGCCGTTCCAGTGGGCGACGATCTCCACGTCGTAGGGCGCGCGACCGATCGCGCGGCCGACCACGATCTGGCCACCCCAGGATTCCTGCGGGCGGACCGTTGTGGTCTGCAGGATCGTGTCGCCAAGACGGTCCAGGGTCTCGTGCAGCTCCTGGTCGATCAGGTAGAGGCCACCGGCGGTCAGCACCGTGGCCGCAGCGGTTCCGGCCGCGGCGGACGCGGGGTCGTACCAGGTGGTGCGCACATGGCGCGGGCCGCGCCGGGTGTAGATGGTGGAGTCCACGGTCCGGTGCGCATCGTGGTGGGCCGCCACCGCGGTCGCCACGCCGGTGACGGCCACCGCCACCGCCGCCCAGGTCGCCGCCGACTCGGCCTCGCGCCCCAGGTCCTCGTACGAGTACACCGGCACCCAGACCCCGCCCACGCGGGCGCGGAAGTTCTCCGGACCGAGGTTCGAAGGCACGTCGAGCTTGTTGTACGCGGCCACGGCGAAGCTGATCCGCCCGTTGACCTCCACGCCCAACGGCGTGACCTGCACCGCTCCGTTCCGGAGCTCCAGGTCGGCCGTCGGCCGGCCGTTGTAGTAGCTCAGATGCGCCGCACCGGTGTCGATCGGCGTGATGGAATATTTCGTCGTCGCACACGAGGTCAGCGCGAGCGCAGCCACCACGCCCACCAGCAGTTTCCCGGACACGCGCTTCCCCTCTGTTCCCGCACCATGCGGCTCGGGCGACTCTAGGGCCTGGCGGTCCTCCGTAGAAGCCGACCTCGATCCGCCGTTTGGGTGCCGTACGGCCAGCGCCCGGCCATGCCGATCGCAAGGCCCACCCGAAGCAGACACCTGGCCATAGCGAACCCGTGCCCGTCCGGGGCTGTCGCTACGCGACATGGCAAGGGCGAACCTGCCGTTCCAGCGGGGCATGCGTTCTGGCCGGAACGCTTCCCGCGCCCCGACCGGCACGCGCGCCCTTATCGCGGGCGCGAGCCCGACTCCGTTCCTCCGAGCACGGTGGCCACCGCCGCCGCGACCGCTTCCGGTGCGTCCAGCTGCACGTCGTGCGAGCTGTCCGGCACCTCCACGCGGCGCCCGTTGCGGGAAGCCGCGACCAGGCGGGCATGGGTCTGTTCGCGTGCGGCGCGCAACACGTTGGCGACCTCGTCAGGCACACCCGGCATGTCGGCGGCCGGGGCCGCGACGACCACCAGCGGCAGGTCGCCATAGGATTCGGTCTCCGGCACCGGTACGGCGAAGATCGCGGTGTTGGCGTCCAGCTCCGAACGCAGCGTGCGCCAGTACGCGGCCTCGAGCTTGTACGCCCGCGTCGCGGCGGCGACCGGCGCGCTCTGCCACGGCGGTGCGGCGCGCAGGCAGGCCCCAAGCGGGCCCTCGCCCCGGTCCAGCGTGCCGGCCTCGGCCGCGGCCAGGCAGGTATCCAGGAACGCATTGCGCTGCACGCGCCCCGCCTCGCCCTGCTGCTTCCAGTCCGGCGGCAGCTGCGCCTCGGCGCCCTGCTCGGGCGGATCCACCAGCACCAGCCCGGCGACGTCCTGCGGATGCTGCTGCGCGTAGGCCCGCACGATATTGCTGCCGAGGGAATGCCCGACCAGGACCAGCGGCGTCCGCAGCCCCGCCGTGGCGCCCAGCGCCGACAGGTCGGCGACATCGGCGTCGAGATCCCGCGGCAGCGGACCTTCGTCGCTGAACCCATAGCCGGCACGGTCGTAGGCGCACACGCGCGTCTGCGGCGCCAGCAGGGACTGCACCTGGAACCAGGTGGCCGAATCGGCATTTCCGCCGGCTTCCAGCAGCACGGTCTGCGGCCCTTCGCCGCTGCAGCGCAGGTTCAAGGCCCGGCCCGGAGCGATGGTGATGCGCTCGCCCGCAACGGCGTATGTGTCGGGCGTCTGCTGCGGCGCGTCCGGCGCCGCCAGCGCCGGCGCGGACAACACGTTCGCGGAGAAGAGTACGGCGCATGCGATCGACTTCATCCAGGATCTTCCTTGCAGGGCCGGAGAGCGCGTGCCTGCGGCAACGCGAGCGAGCGCCGAGCGTAGCGCCCGGCCGGAGCCAGGTTCAACGGAACGGGGTCAGGTTCACTTCCTACCGCATGTGGCACAGGATCCTGACAGAGGCGCCGGAAGGCCCGGACAGACCTAGTGCGAGGCCATGCGCATCCTTCCGGCATGGCCCGCCTGCCGCGCTTCGACCTCCCCGGCATTCCCCAGCATGTCGTACAGCGCGGCAACAACCGGCTGCCGTGCTTCCTGGATGACGATGATCGCGTGCGCTACCTGCAGTTGCTGGCTGAAGCGCTGCCAGCCACCGGCTGCCAGCTGCACGCCTACGTGCTGATGGACAACCATGTCCATCTGCTGGTCACACCGCCAGAGGCAGGCGCAATCGGCAGGATGATGCAGCGGCTGGGTCGCAACTATGTCGCCTGGTTCAACCGCCGACACGGACGAACCGGCACGCTCTGGGAGGGTCGCTACAAGGCCTGCCTGGTCGACAGCGAGGCCTACGTCCTGCGCTGCTACCGCTACATCGAACTCAACCCGGCGCGCGCCCGGCTCACCGACGACCCGACGTCCTGGCGCTGGTCCAGCTGCGCCATCAACACGGGGCAGCGCCCGCGTGCAGGCCTGGCACCCCACCCCAGCTGGCTGGCGCTCGGAAGCACCGATGCCGAGCGTGCGTCGGCCTACCGGGCGCTGCTGGACCAAGCACTGGACGACGACACGCTCGCCGAAATCCGTGACTACCTGCAGCAGCAACGCGCTCTCGGCCGCGACGTCTTCCGCGCCATGGTCGAGGCCAAGACTCGGCGCTTTGCCGGAACCCGACCCGCCCATCGGCCGCCACGCCTACCCTCATCGCGGAAGTGCCGGAAGTGAACCTGACCCCGTTCGGCGGTGCCGGGACCACAGTGGAGCATTGCCCGAAGTGAACCTGACCCCGTTACCCGCGAAGAAGCTCGTAGGTCTCCTCGTCATTGATCGCCCCGAACTTCTCATACTGGGCCGCAAGCTGCAGCAAGATTGGCGCTGTCTGCGTCAATTTGCGGCCATTGACCTCCAGCACCGGAATTTCACCCATCGGATTGACCGTGCGCCGCCACTGCGGCGTCCACGTCACGCGCGAGCCGAAATCCGTCCAGACGGGCTCAAAGGTTTGGCCGCAGAGCGTCAGCATCAGCGCCAGTTTGTAGCTGTTGCCTGACTCGGGGAAGTAATGGAGGCGATACGTGTCCATCGCAGTTCCTTCTTTGGCGGGGCGACTGGTGAATAGCAGTTCTAGGCCGGCTTCACGATCGCCAAGATGGCGATGACCAACATCGCAACGACGATGCCGAGTTCAGCACCAGGAATCTTCTCTACAGATGCTCCAGTTCGAAGGCAACGTCGTATTCGACCGGAACGTACGCCGTGAAACGCCGATAGGGCGACGACGAAGATCAGCTTGACGATCAGCCATGGGGATGACAGCCATCCCGCGCCGAGCGCCAATGAAAATCCGAAGATCCAGGTCAACAGCAATGCGGGCGTGGTGACGGTACGTTCAAAACGCTGCAGCGCGGCCAACATCCCCGCTTGTTCTTCTGGTGGTGACAGCGAGATGGCGTTCACCATCCGTTCTTGCGCAAGCAAGCCGCCCACCAGAAATACCACCGCCGTGACGTGTGCTGCCACCAAATAAGGGTAAATCGCTGCCAAGCTCATCGAGCCTCCTTGCCATCGGCGAGCGTTCTCGCCCGTTCGCGCAGCCACCGGAGATTGGCGTACCCGCCGAATGGCACAAACGCGACCAGAAACAATCGAGCCACTTCACGGCCATGCCAGCCGCCGCCGGACACGGTTTGCAGTACCGTCCAGATGTACGCCAGAAATGCGATCCCATGTATGGGCCCGAGGAACTTCGAGCCATACGGCCAGCCCCAGAGATGGCGCAGAGGGACCGCAACGAACACCAAAAGAACCAGCGTTGTTGCCTCGATGATCGAGGCCATCTCAAGGCGCTTCAGTTGCTGGCTCTCAAGAGCCGCGATGGGTTCATGTGGATGACGCGGGTCCTTTTCTGCTTGTCCGTCTTTGACCATGTGGTTTCTCATGAAAGGCTTGCATTCATGAAAGTCACGTCGGGCATTTCTCACCGGGCCGCAAGGTCAGGACCCGGGCACCGTGAGCCGTGACGGCAACGGTATGTTCGAATTGAGCCGACAATTGCCCATCGCAGGTGACCACCGTCCAACCATCCTCCTCGGTTCGAACGGTGCGCCGTCCTTGATTCACCATCGGCTCGATGGTGAACACCATCCCTTCGCGCAGTACTAGCCCCGTTCGCGGTTTGCCCCAGTGCAGCACTTGTGGCGCCTCGTGCATCTCACGACCGATGCCGTGGCCACAGTATTCCCTGACGATCGAATAGCCATTCCTGCGGGCATGTCGCTCGATGGCGTGGCCCACGTCGCCAAGCGTGGCACCTGGGCGCACGGCCTGAATGCCTTTGCACATCGCCTCATAAGCCACGTGCACGAGCCGCCGCGCCGGCTGCGACACCTCGCCCACCAGATAGGTTTTGCTGGAATCGGCGATGTAGCCGTTCTTCTCCAGTGTGATGTCGAAATTGACGATGTCCCCGTCTTGCAAGATGTCTTCGGCAGAAGGAACGCCATGGCAGACCACATGATTGCGCGAGGCGTTCAGCGCATAGGCGTACCCGTATTGCCCCTTGCTGGCCGGGCGCGCGCCGAGCTCGTGGACGATGAATGCATCGACCAGATCGTTGACCTGCAGGGTCGACATGCCGATCAGGTTCAGCCGATCGAGATAGTCGAACACCAGCGCCAGCAGTCGGCCCGACTCCGCCATCAGCGCGATTTCTTCGGGTCGCTTGGTCATGTCGAACCCATCTTGATGGGTTGCGCCACTACACCCGCGGCCCGCAGTTCACGCGTGACGATGTCGTTGAAGCTCAGTGTCGGGTTCATTTCGCACAGCATGCCGATCCGGATCCAGAAGGCCGCTTGCGCGTTGATCGACCGGCACGACACCGCGCTGGCCTTGCGCAGTTGGTCATGCAAATCGTCGTCGATGTTCACGATGCCCATATGCCGTCCACTTTATACGAAACATATACGCATCATATACTTTTCTGACTGCGACGCAAGGGAGCCGCAGGCCTGCCCGCGCCCGTCAAAACAGCGTCGAGCGATGCGCGGCCAGGCCCGCCAGTGCGCCGTCGCCCACGGCCAACGCCACGCTGCCCGCCGCTCTTGCGGCATCGCCACAGGCGAAGACCCCTGGCACGCTCGTCTCCTGTGCAGCGTTGACCTTGATGAACTCGCCCAGCGGACCTTTCTCGATCTCGCAGCCCAGTTGTTGCGCCACAGGGCTGCTGAGGTGGGCTCGTGTCTGGGTGAACAGGCCATTCATCGACAGGATGCGTCCGTCTGCCAGCACCACGTCAGCCTCGCCTTCGATGCGCTCGATGGGCGTTGATTCGACACGCGTGCCCCTCCTGGCGAGCGCGGCCAGATCCTCTGGCGTCGGCGCATAGGCGTCGTTGAGGAACAGTGTCGGCTTGCCCCAGTCGGGCAGCATGAGGCCGTGGTGCTGCGCCATCGGCGACGCGGCCACGATGCCGATGGGCCCGGCGTCCAACTCGTAGCCATGGCAGTAGGGGCAATGGAATACGCTGCGGCCCCAGCGCTCGGCCAGGCCCGGCACCGGTGGCAGCTCGTCGCGCACGCCAATGGCTAGGATCAATCGACCGGCGCTGACCACTTGGCCTGAGACGCAGAACTCGAAGCGGCCATCCGGGCCGCGACGCGCCTCCTCGGCCAGAGCGTCCAGCCAGCGCACGTTCGGGTAGCGCAGCAACTGGCTGCGGCCCTCGGCCGCCATCGCGCCCGGGGACTGGCCGTCGCGCGTGAGGAATCCATGCGAATGCCCTTGCGCCTCGTCAACGAAGCGGTTGCGGCGCTGTCCGGCATCGACCACCAGCACGTCGCGGCGCGCCCTGGCGAGCTGAAGCGCGGCGGACAGCCCCGCATAGCTGCCACCGATGACCGCGAAATCAACCTTCATGGACGTGCTCCACAAGCCGGTGCGGGGCATGGCGATGAGCCTTCAAGCGTCGCCGGAAGTCGCTGGCGAGATCGGCCAGCGTCACCTCACCGAGTCGCTCCAGCAGCAATCGCTCGGCGTCCTGCACCGCCACGCCCAAGGCTTCGTTGACCGCCTGTGCGACGAGGCACTGCGGGTGGTTCTCCCGGAAACCCAGCGAGACGAGGGATGGCTCGCCGAGCGCTTCGTAAACGCTGCGCAGCGTGACCGCCTCCAGCGCGCAGGACAGCACCCAGCCGCCGCCGTGGCCTTTGGATGATCGGACGAAGCCCTTGTCCCTGAGCCCGGCCATCAAGCGGCGCAGCACGACGGGGTTCGTCTGCATGGCCGCGGCAAGCAACTCCGAGGTCGCGGGCCCTTCGGCTTGCGCCATATGCAGGAGGACATGCAAAACGTCCGAGAGTTGGCTATTTTTCTTCATGCAACATTATGAGTTGCATGATATGCCTTTTGTCAAGCAACGAACTTCGCCTGATCAACCTGGAAGGGCGTGAAGTGGACGCTGGCTTTCCTGCGTGATGCTCAAAGGCACGCCGGAACGCATCGGCGAACCAGAAGTTCCCGCGTGGTTCGCCATTGCGTCCCTCGTATGTTCGCCACCCGAAGCCTGCAATGACACCTGTTCCTCAACAGCGTCATAGGAGGCTTCCATGCCGACAACGGCAAGCACCATCACCCGGTCGCCGGTCGATGCGATCAATAGTCTGTCTCCCGGCGACCGTCGGGTCCTCAACGAGAACGAGCTCGCGCAGCGCTGGGGCCTGAGCCCCAAGACCCTGCAGCGCTGGCGCAGCGAAGGTCGCGGCCCGCGCTACCTGAAGCTGTCCAAGCGCGTCAGCTACCCCCCTGGAGTCGGTCATCGAGTTCGAGCGTGGCGCCCTGCACGACTCGACCTCCGAGCGCGTGGCGCGCTGAAGGGGGGGCGATGAGCGATTTGACCCTTTACCCCGCCGACATTGACGGAACGGGGTCAGGTTCACTTCCGAGGTCGGAACGGGGTCGCGGAACGGGGTCAGGTTCACCTCTTACTGGACGTGGCACAGGATCCTGCCAGATGCGCCGGAAGGCCCAGACAGACGTAGTGCGAGGCCATGCGCACTCTTCCGGCATGGCCGGCTGCCGCGCTTCAACCTCCCCCGGCATTCCCAGCCCGCCGTACAGCGCGGCAACAACCGGCCGCCGTGCTTCCTGGATGGCGATGATCGCGTGCGCTATCTACAGCTGCCGACCCAAGTGCTGCCAGCCACCGGGTGCCAGCTGCACGCCTACGTGCTGATGGCCAAGCAAACGGGGCCGGGGTTTACCTCACGGCGTGGGCCTGGGCCACCCCGGCGAGTGGCCCTGCCGGTGCCGGGACACCCCGTGGAGCATTGCTCGAAGTGAACCTGACCCCGTTTTCGCACCGGCACCCAGACCCCGCCCACGCGGGCGCTGAAGTTCTCCGAGCCGAAGTCCACCGGTTCGTCGAGCTTGTTGTAGCCGGCCACGGCGAAGCTGATCCGCCCGTTGACCTCCACGCCCAGCGGAGTGACCTGCACCGCGCCGTTGCGCAGCTCCAGGTCGGTGGTCGGCCGCCCGTTGTGGAAACTGACCTGGGCGCCGTGGGTCTCCAACGGCACGACGGTGTAGCGGGTAGTGGTGCACGCACTTAGCGCGAGCGCGATCGCCGCGCCCGCCAGCAGCTTCCCGGACATGCTTCCCCCTGTCCCGCCAATGTTCGTTCCGGCGACTCTATGCGTTGCCGGGGGCCCCGTGAAGCCGGCGCCCGGCAGGCGTTTGGCCGCCGTATGGGTCGAAAACCGGGGTCAGAGTGCAATTTCCCCTCGACTGGAGCCGACCACCCGGGCCGCACCCGGGAGAAATTGAACTCTGACCCCGGTTTTCCCGCGCCGCCTACCGCGCGCTGGTCATCGCCGGGCTGGACCCTGACGAAATCGGGCAGATCCGCGCGACGCTCCAGCGCCAGCACTTCTCGGCAACGACCGCTTCCGCCAGGCCATCGAGCGCCAGCTGGGACGCCGCGCCGGCCCGGCCAGGATCGGACGGCCGCCGAAGCCAGGCAGCCCGCAGGAAAGTGTACTCTGACCCCGGTTTCAACCCGTCGCCACGGCGAGTGCCCCCCGGCTCGGCCTGCTGGCGCCGGATCCCGGTCGTCGCACGCGACGCATATCCTTGCGACATCGCATCGCAACCGCCAACGGAGCACAGAATGCCCTTGAAGCACGCCGCCGCCGTCCCGTTCGTCTTCGCCGCGCTTTGCACCGCTCTCCCGGCATCGGCCAGCGAGGCGGCGCCGAAGCGGCCCTCGGTGCAAACGCTGGAGCGCATCATCGCCTCGCGCACGCCGCAGACCCGCGTGGACGCGCCGGACCACGAGCGCATCACCGCGCGCCGCATCGACATCGTCGACGAGGATGGCGTGATCCGGATGACGCTGGCCGGCCGGACCCCGGCCCCCATCATCGACGGCATCCAGTACCGGCGCGCGTTCGACGTGGCCGGCATGGTGCTGTACGACGACAAGGGCAGCGAGCGCGGCGGCTTCGGCACGGCCGACGTGGAGGGTGGCATGGCCGTCCTGGCCCTGGACCACCCGGCGATGGATGCGGTGGGCTGGCGCGTGTCGCCGGACGGCTCGGTCGCGTTCTCGATCAACCAGGCACCGCCCCTGGTGCGCGAACCGGCGCTGGACAACCGGCTGATCCCCGGCGTGGCGGCCCCCACCCGGATCCGCATGCAGGTGGCGGCCGACGGCACTCCCAGCGTCGCCCTCAACGACAAGGCCGACCGCGCCCGCCTGCGCCTGACCGTCACCGACGCCGGCTACGGCGCCATCGAGTTCCTCGATGCGGAGGGCAAGGTCGTCCATACGATCGCGCCGGAAGCGGGGCTTCGCTGATTACCGGCAACCGGGGCGGCAAACAGCTGCTGCAGCGGGAGCACGGGCCTTGCGGTCTACCGCCGCGTCCGTCGCCAGGGATGCCGGGCGGGGCGCGCACTCTGACCCCTGTTTTCGACGCCCCGACTCGCCGCGCCGCCTACCGCGCGCTGGTCATCGCCGGACTGGAAGCTGCCGGGATCGAGCAGATCCGTGCGACGCTCCAGCGCGACGACCTCGGCAGCGACCGCTTCCGCCAAGCCGTCGAGCGCCAGCTGGGGCGCCGCGTCGGGCCGGGCCGGGCCGGGCCGAGGAGGATCGGCCGCGGAAACGGAGAAGCTTCGAAGAAAGGGCACTCTGACCGGGCTTCTGAGGAACGTGCACTTCGTCCCCGGTTTCACTGACCCTGGTTTTCAGCCGTCCGAGCGCAACCGCACCGGTGGCGGCGCATCCGGCGGCTGCACTTGGTAGATCGCCTTCACCAGCGAGGCATCGCCGACCTGGAACAGCAGCAGCGCCACCTGCGTGTCCGCCACCTGCCAATGCACGCGACGTCGCTCGAAGGGCTCGTCCTCCTGCGTGCTGCCTGCCGGCGCACCGTGCTGGGCCTCCAGCGCTGTGGCCACGTCCTGGAACACCTGCAGGTCCGCGCGCCCGGCCCGCGCGGCCCGTTGCACCAGATCCACCTGCACAAGCGCGCCGCCGGCGAAGAAGTACGAAGCCTGGAACCGGTGGCCGGCCACCTCCACGCCCTCCACCCGCAGCCCCTCGCTCTCGCCACCGGCCAACTCATCCGGGCTCTCCGGCACCCGGGCCTGCGGCACCTTCGCCTGGACCTGCGCCAGGTCCATCCCGTAGGCCGCCCCGCCCCACAATGCCTGCGCAGATGCCGCCGACGCCTGCAGCGCGATCGCTAATATCGTCAAGTGGATCACGGTCTTCATGGTCCCTCCGTGGATGGGCGGTTGCAGCCGCCAGAGTTTGGCGGGGGGCACCGACGTCCCCCCGCTTTCAGTAGCGGGGCTCTTTAGAGTCCGGGTTTCATCGTAGCGGCTTTGGCCGCCAACTGTTCGGCATAAGCGGCCGGCGTCAGACCGCCCAAGGTCTTCTTCGGTCGTTCCT
>NZ_PDWP01000016.1 GCF_010093235.1 Pseudoxanthomonas suwonensis
CGGTTCCGTCAACACCTCGTGAAGAGGGCGTTTCCCGAACCCCTCACCCGTGCGCCAATGCGTTCCAGGTGAGCGAGCCGCCCAGTATAGGCGACTTCCGTAAAACCGCAAGTACTTCGTGAAGAAGTGACCCCGTTTCCGGACCCCTCAGCGACACCGTGTGTCGTTGGGAGGGCGCGCATTGTGCGCCTATCGAAAATCTTTGGGAAGAGGTTTCGCGAAATTTTTTGCGATGCAGGCACCCGTCTTCACGCGGCTGCTGCGGATGCGGTGTTCACGTCCATTTCAGCCCGTGCATTGGTGCACGGTGCGTGTTCTACGTAGCGCGTCTTCACGCGCTCCACCCCGGCGCGCAATCCAGGGAGCCGACAGATCGCTACCCTGCCCCGTCGGCCATATCCGGACAAAGAAAAAGCCCGGTCGCTGGACCGGGCCTCTTCGTCATCCCTTGCTGCGTTGCGGATCAGGCGCGGCGCGCCATCATCAGCTTCTTGATCTCGGCGATCGCCAGGGCCGGGTTCAGGCCCTTCGGGCAGGTGCGCGCGCAGTTCATGATGGTGTGGCAGCGGTACAGCTTGAACGGATCCTCGAGGTCGTCCAGGCGGGCACCGGTGTCCTCGTCGCGGGAGTCGATGATCCAGCGATAGGCCTGCAGCAGGATCGCCGGGCCCAGGTAACGCTCGCCATTCCACCAGTAGCTCGGGCAGCTGGTCGAGCAGCAGGCGCACAGGATGCACTCGTAAAGGCCGTCGAGCTTCTTGCGGTCTTCCGGCGACTGCAGGCGCTCGCGGTCGGGCGGCGGCGGGGTCTGGGTGCGGATCCAGGGCTTGATCGAGGCGTACTGCGCGTAGAAGTGGGTCAGGTCCGGGACCAGGTCCTTGACCACGTTCATGTGCGGCAGCGGGTAGATCGGCACCTCGGCCTTGTGGCAGTCCGCGATCGCGCGGGTGCACGCCAGGGTGTTGGTACCGTCGATGTTCATCGCGCACGAACCGCAGATGCCCTCGCGGCAGGACCGCCGGAAGGTCAGGGTCGGGTCGATCTCGTTCTTGATCTTGATCAGCGCGTCCAGGACCATCGGACCGCACTTGTCGAGGTCGATCTCGTAGGTGTCGGTGCGCGGGTTGGCGCCGTCGTCAGGGCTCCAGCGGTACACCTTGAAGGTACGCACGTTCGTCGCGCCGGCCGGCGCGGGATGGTGCTTGCCCTTGGTGATGCGGGAATTCTTCGGGAGTGCAAACTCTGCCATTGGTCTTTCTCTCGCCCTGGCTCAGTACACGCGTGGCTTGGGCGGCACCACATCCACATCCTTGCTCAGGGTGTACATGTGCACCGGACGGTAGTCGAAGCTGGTCTTACCGGTCTCCGCGTCGACGGTGACCAGGGTGTGCTTCTGCCAGTTGGCGTCGTCGCGATCCGGGTAGTCCTCGTGCGCGTGGGCGCCGCGGCTTTCCTTGCGCTGCTCGGCCGAGTTGATGGTGGCGACGGCGTTGAGCAGCAGGTTGTGCAGCTCGTAGGTCTCGATCAGGTCGGAGTTCCAGACCAGCGAGCGGTCGGAGACCTTGACGTCCTGGAAGCTGTCGAAGATCTGCGCCATCTTCTCGCAGCCTTCCTGCAGGGTCTTGCTGGTGCGGAACACCGCGGCGTCGGCCTGCATGGTGCGCTGCATGCGGTCGCGGATCACCGCGGTCGGGGTGTCGCCGTTGGCGTTGCGCAGCTTGTCCAGCTGGGACAGGGCCTTGTCGCAGGCATCCGAAGCCAGCGGCTTGTGCGGCGCGCCCTTCTTGATGGTCTCGGCGCAGCGGTTGGCCACCGCGCGGCCGAACACGACCAGGTCCAGCAGCGAGTTGGAACCCAGGCGGTTGGCGCCATGCACCGACACGCAGGCGGCCTCGCCGATCGCGTACAGGCCCGGGACGACCGCATCCGGGTCGTCGCCGACCTTGCGTACGACTTCGCCGTGGTAGTTGGTCGGAATGCCGCCCATGTTGTAGTGGACGGTCGGGATCACCGGGATCGGCTGCTTGTGCACGTCGACGCCGGCGAAGATGCGGGCGCTCTCGGCGATGCCCGGCAGCTTCTCGTCGATCACGCCCGGGCCCAGGTGGGTCAGGTCGAGCAGGATGTGGTCCTTGTGCTCGCCGACGCCGCGGCCTTCGCGGATCTCGATGGTCATCGAACGCGACACCACGTCGCGCGAGGCCAGGTCCTTGTAGTGCGGCGCGTAGCGCTCCATGAAGCGCTCGCCGTTGGCGTTGCGCAGGATGCCGCCTTCGCCGCGGACGCCCTCGGTGATCAGGCAGCCGGCGCCGTAGATGCCGGTCGGGTGGAACTGCACGAACTCCATGTCCTGCAGCGGCAGGCCGGCGCGGGCCACCAGGCCGCCGCCGTCGCCGGTGCAGGTGTGCGCGGAGGTCGCGCTGAAGTAGGCGCGACCGTAGCCGCCGGTGGCCAGCACCACGCCGTGGGCGCGGAACAGGTGCAGCGAGCCCTCGGCCATGTCCAGCGCCAGCACGCCGCGGCACACGCCCTCCTCGTCCATGATCAGGTCGAGCGCGAAGTACTCGATCATGAAGCGGGCGTTGTGCGCCAGCGACTGCTGGTACAGGGTGTGCAGGATGGCGTGGCCGGTGCGGTCGGCAGCCGCGCAGGTGCGCTGCGCCGACGGACCCTCGCCGTAGCGGGTGGTCATGCCGCCGAACGGACGCTGGTAGATCTTGCCGTCCTCGGTGCGGGAGAACGGCACGCCGTAGTGCTCCAGCTCGATGATGGCCGGGATGGCCTCGCGGCACATGTACTCGATGGCGTCCTGGTCGCCCAGCCAGTCCGACCCCTTGATGGTGTCGTAGAAGTGGTAGCGCCAGTCGTCCTCGCCCATGTTGCCCAGGGCGGCGGAGATGCCGCCCTGCGCGGCGACGGTATGGGAGCGCGTCGGGAAGACCTTGGTCAGGCACACCGTCTGCAGGCCCTTCTGGGCCAGGCCGAAGGTGGCGCGCAGGCCGGCGCCACCGGCGCCGACGACGACCATGTCGTACTTGTGTTCGGTGATCTTGTAGGCGGACATCGAGTCTTTTTTCCTTTGCGCGCTCAGCCGGCCAGGGCGATGCGGGCCACGGCGAAGATGCTGACGATCGCGCCAAGCACCGCGATGAACTTCACGCTGACCTGGAGTGCCAGGGCGGCCAGCGAGTTGTGGACGTAGTCCTCGAGGACCACCTGCAGGCCGAGCTGGGCATGCCAGAACGTGGCGACCAGGAAGCCGACCAGCAGCACCGCGTTCCAGGGCTTGGACACGGCCTCGGTGGCGGCCAGGTAGTCGCTGCCGACCAGGCCCACGACGAAGTACACGAACCACAGCGACAGGAACACCAGGGCGGTGGCCGTCAGTCGCTGGTGGACGAAATGCTCGGTGCCGGTCTTGGCCGCGCCAAGGCCGCGCACGTTCTTCAGGGGAGTACGGTAACGGCTCACGCGGCACCTCCGTTCAGCGCAAGGGCCCACACGATCGCGGTGATCACCAGGCTGCCGACGATGGACAGCCAGCTGTTGCGGACGAAAACCGGGATGCTGTAGCCGTGGGCGAAGTCCTGCACGATGTGGCGGATGCCGTTGCACAGGTGGTAGGCGAAGGCCCAGGTCCAGCCGAACAGGAACAGCTTGCCGTACCAGGCGCCGGCGTGGCCGGTGAAGCATTCCCAGCTGGCCGGGCCAAGCATCAGTGCCAGCAGGCCGCCGGCGAGGACCAGGGCACCGCCGGCGAGCACGATGCCCGTTGCGCGGTGCAGGATCGAGGTCACCATCTGGACCTGCCAGCGGTACACCTGCAGGTGGGGTGACAAGGGGCGTTCGCGGCTGCTCATTCGCTGGCTCTTAGTCTCGGCTGTGCGGGCCAACCGCCCGCGTGGCTCGGGCGTTACGATCGATCAGAAATCGATGCAGCGCCCGTTCTTTTCCCAATCCCCGTAGCGGGTCGGCTCCGGCCCCTCGCGTCCGCCGATCTCGCGCGGCGGCTCCTTGCCGGCGTCGTTGCCCAGCGGCGGCGCGGCATCCGGCGCGTCTTCATCCTCTGGAACCACGGGGCTTTGACCTATCATGGATAGTCCTTGCAACACACAAAATCTTAAGCCGGGGGTAACGTGCCTGACAACCAGCCTGTTCCAAGCCCCTTGAATCATGGGGACTTTTTCACGCTGGACGGGTGGTCCGTGCTCGCGCTCGACGGCCCGGACGCGGTGGCCTTCGCCCACGCCCAGTTCGCCAGCGACGTGCAGAAGCTGGACGTCGGCACCTGGCACTGGAGCACATGGCTCAACCCGAAGGGGCGCGTGATCGCCCTCTTCGCCCTGTTGCGCACCAGCGCCGAGAGCTTGCGTCTGGTCCTGCCCGATGCCAATGCGACGTTGGTCGGCGATGCACTGCGCCGGTTCGTGTTCCGGCGCAAGGTAACGCTCACACCCCGGGCCGAGTTGCACGTGGCGGGGGCCTTCTACATCCCGCGGCTGCCTCGCGGCGCCCTGGAGGGAGCGGAAGACGCGGCCGACGGGCTGCGCCTGGCCATCGATGCCGGCCGCACCGTAAGGATTGGAAGCGCCCCTGCCCCGCACTCCGCCCAGGCCCTGGACGCCTGGAACGTGGCCGACCTGCGCGCCGGGATCCCGCGCCTGCCCGCACCGCAGGCCGAACAATGGACGCCGCAGCAGCTGGGCCTGGAGCGCCTGGATGCCTACAGCGTCAGCAAGGGCTGCTATCCGGGCCAGGAGATCGTGGCCCGCACCCACTTCCTGGGGAAGGCCAAGCGCCAGCTGGTGCTGCTACGGGTCGCCGACGGGGTCGGCGCCGGCGCCGACGTGGTGCAGGACGGCCGCGCGATCGGCAGCGTGGTGGCGGCGGCTGGCACGGCCCCGCGCCTGGCGCTGGCGGTGCTGCCACTGGAACTGGCGGAGTCCCCCCTGGCCGCCGGCGACGAACCGGCCTTGCCGGAGCCGCTCCAGGAAACGACCCCGCCCTGACCTGTCCCGCGGGCTAGGCCGCGAGCCGGCGGCCGTCCTGCGGATCGAAGAAATGCAGGCGTCGCGGATCCGGCCGCAGGCGGATTCCGTCGCCCGGCGCCGGCAGGTCGGCAGGCGCCAGCCGCGACACCAGCTTCTGGCCGGCGAAATCCAGGTGCAGGTAGGCCTCGCTGCCAACCGCCTCGACCACCTCGACCCGGACCTCCAGGCCATCGCCGTCGACCGGGAGCAGGTGCTCTGGCCGCACGCCCAGCACCACGTCCCGGTCCAGCCAGGCCTGCGGGACGGTCGCGCCGGCCAGGGGCACCCCCTCGCCCGGCGCGGTCTCCAGGTGCAGGCCGTCGGACGCACGGAGCCTGCCGCGCAGCACGTTCATCGCCGGGCTCCCGAGGAACCCGGCCACGAACAGGTTGGCCGGACGGTCGTACAGCGCCATCGGCGTGTCGATCTGCTGCACCCGGCCGCCATCCAGCACCACGATGCGCTCGCCCCGGGTCATGGCCTCGACCTGGTCGTGGGTCACGTAGACCATCGTCGTGCCAAGCCGCTGGTGCAGGCGCGCGATCTCGGTGCGCGTGCTGTGGCGCAGCTTGGCGTCCAGGTTCGACAGCGGTTCGTCCAGCAGGAATACCGACGGCTCGCGCACCAGCGCCCGGCCCAGGGCCACGCGCTGGCGCTGGCCGCCGGACAGTTCGGCCGGGCGCTTGTGCAGCATGCCTTCCAGGCCCAGCATCGCCGCGGCCGAGGCGACCCGCCGCTCCACCTCGCCGCGCGGGGCGCCGCGCAGTTTCAGGCCGAACGCCAGATTCCCGGCCACGGTCATGTGCGGATAGAGCGCATAGCTCTGGAACACCATGGCGATGTCGCGGTCGCGCGGGGCCACGTCGTTCATCACGCGGCCGCCGATGCGCAGCGTCCCGGCGGTGATTTCCTCCAGCCCGGCGATCATGCGCAGCAGGGTCGACTTGCCGCAGCCCGACGGCCCGACCAGCACCACCAGCTCGCCGTCGGCGATCGTGAACGAGGCTTCGTGCACGGCCACCTGGCCGTTGCCGTAGACCTTGCGCACCCGATCCAGCTGCACGTCCGCCCTCCGCATCTCCGCATACGTATTCACCCCGCGGCCGGCACGGCGATCGTCGATGCCGCCAACGCGGGCACCGATGATGTCACGACTCGCGGTGCACGCGTCGTGGCGCGGTGCGTGGCCCGGCCCAGCCCCTGCACACGCCCCCCTGCGCACCGTCCCTGCCGCGAACATACGCCACAGCATGTCCCGGGAACGTTTCCGTGGACACCGTTCCGCCCACTGGACAACCCGCATGGTGGCGGCCATATTTCGGCAGTTTGACGCATCACCTCGCGGTAATCCGTCCACTTCCACCCGCCCCGCGGGTGCGATCAGAGAAAAGCCACCGAACCGATGCCCCACCCCACGGAAGCCCACCGGATGCATGACACCCTGCTGTTGTTCGGCGCCACCGGCGATCTGGCGCAGCGCTACCTGTTCCCCTCGCTGCTGCGCCTGATGGGCGACGGCCTGCTGCCGGAAGGCTTCCGCGTCCGTGCGCTGGCGCTGTCCCCGCACGACACCGAGAAGTTCCGCGGCATCCTGCGCGAGCGCTTCGCCAGCCTGTCGCACTATTCGCCGACGCCCGAGCAGGTCGAGGCGTTCCTGGAGCGCGTGGACTACCGTTCGGTGGACATGCGCACCCCGGCTTCGGTGGCCGAGGCCGTGCGCGACCTGGCCGACCGCCCCTGCGTGAGCTACCTGTCGATCCCGCCCGGCCTGTACATGAGCACCTGCGAAGGCCTGGCCCTGGGTGGCGCGTTCGCCGCGCCCAGCCGGCTGATGCTGGAAAAGCCGATCGGCGCCGACCTGGCCTCGGCCCGCGAGATCAACGCCACCATCGGCAGGCTGATCGACGAGGACCGGATCTTCCGCATCGACCATTACCTGGGCAAGGCGGCGGTGCAGAACCTGCTGGCGCTGCGCTTCGGCAACGCCCTGCTGGAAGCGGTGTGGAACCGCAACTACATCGACTCGGTGCACATCCTGGTGTCCGAGAGCGAGGGCGTGGACGGCCGCAACTCCTACTACGCCCGCTCGGGCGCGCTGCGCGACATGGTCCAGAGCCACATCCTGCAGCTGCTGTGCCTGGTGGCGATGGAGCCGCCGGCCTCGCTGGAGGCCGACCGCATCCGCGACGAGAAGGTCAAGGTGCTGCGTGCCCTGCGCCCGTTCTGCGCCAGCGAGGCGCGTCGCCACAGCGTGCGCGGCCGCTACACCGCGGGAATGATCAATGGCGAGCCGGTCCAGGCCTATTCGCCGCCGGATGACAGCGATGTCGAAACCTTCGTCGGCGTCACCGCGCACATCGACAACTGGCGCTGGGAAGGGGTGCCGTTCCACCTGTGCACCGGCAAGCGCATGGCCGAGCGCTCGACCGTGGTCACCGTGACCCTCAAGCCGGTGACCCACTGGCTGTTCGAGCGCCCGGACCGCAACAACGCCGTGCCTAACCGCCTGACCTTCCGCCTGCAGCCGCAGGAGGACATCGAGCTGGGCCTGATGAGCAGCCTGGCCGGCCCGGAATGGGGCACGCTGGAGCTGCATCCGCTGGAACTGCAGCTGTCGTCGGAGACCGGCCAGAACCGCCGCATCGCCTACGAGCGCCTGTTCCTGGACGCCTTCCACGGCAACCACGCCCTGTTCGTGCGCAACGACGAGGTCGAGGCCGCCTGGGCCTGGATCGACAGCGTGGTCGACGCCTGGCGCGCCGACAACTCGCCGCTGCAGCCCTATCCGGCCGGCAGCTGGGGCCCGGATGACGCGGCGGTGTTCCTGCCCAGCAGCTTCGACGCCGTGGCGCGTCCGTCCCGCGACGATCGCTGACATGGCCGATCCGTTCCTGATCGCCGACATCGGCGGCACCAATGCCCGATTCGCGCTGGCCGATCCCAGCGCGTCCACGCCGCTGGTCGAGGACAGCGTGCGCGAGTTCGCGGTCGCCGAGTTCCCGTCGCTGGCCGAGGCTGCGCGCCACTACCTCGAGCAGGCCCAGGCCAGCGCCCGTCGTGGCGTGTTCGCCGTGGCCGGCCGCGTCGACGGCGACGAGGCGCGCATCACCAACCACCCGTGGGTGATCTCGCGTCCGCGCACCCGCGAGATGCTTGGCTTCGACCAGGTCCACCTGATCAACGATTTCGCCGCCCAGGCCATGGCCATCAGCCTGTATCGCGCCGAGGACGTGGTGCCGATCGGTGGCGTGTCCTGGACCCCGGCCCCGCCCAGCGAGCCTCGCACCTATGCCGTGCTCGGCCCGGGCACCGGCCTGGGCGTGGGCGGCCTGGTGGTACGTGACGGCCGCTGCTATCCGCTGGAGACCGAAGGCGGCCACGTCAGCTTCCCGCCGGGCACGCCGGAGGAGATCCGCATCCTGGAGATCCTGTCGGCGCAATTCGGCCGCGTCTCCAACGAGCGCCTGATCTGTGGCCCGGGCCTGGTCAACATCCACCGCGCCCTGTGCGAGATCGCCGGCCACGACCCGGGCCTGCTCGAGCCCAAGGACGTCACCGCCCGCGCCGCCGCCGGCGATCCGCTGTGCATGCGCGCGGTCGACGTGTTCTGCGCGGTGTTCGGCGCCATTTCCGGCGACCTGGTGCTGACCATCGGCGCCTGGGACGGGGTGTTCCTCACCGGTGGCCTGGTGCCGAAGATGCTGGACTCGCTGCGCCATTCCGGCTTCCGCCAGCGCTTCGAATACAAGGGCCGGTTCTCGCCGACCATGGCCCGCGTGCCCTCGCTAGCCGTGCTGCATCCGCATTCCGGCCTGCTCGGCGCGGCCGCCTACGCGGTGGACCTGGTCCGCCGGGAGGCCGCGGCATGAAGGCCGATCCGCGCATCGAATGGATCGAGCACGCGGGCGTCGAGGCCTGGGGCGAGGCCATCGCGGCCGACATCCAGGCGGCGATCGCCGCCGACCTGTCCGCCAGCGGCCGTGCCCGTGCCCTGCTCTCCGGCGGCACCACCCCGGCGCCGGCCTACAGCCGGCTGGCGCAGGCGCCGCTGGACTGGTCGAAGGTGAGCGTCGGCCTGGTCGACGACCGCTTCGTGCCGGCCGACCATCCGGCCAGCAATACGAAACTGATCCGCGAGAGCCTGCTGGAACGTGCGCCCGGCCTGCATTTCGAGCCGCTGGTGCGTGAAGGCCTGTCGGCCGCCGCCTGCGTCGAGGCCGCCAACCGCGATTCGGCCGGTGCGCAGGATCCCTGCGTGGCGGTGCTCGGCATGGGCAACGACGGCCACACCGCCTCGCTGTTCCCCGGCTCGGTCGACCTCGACGCCGCGCTGGCCTCGCAGGACGACTACGCCGTGCTCGACGCCACCGGCTGCCCGGTCGCCGCCGAATGGACCACGCGCATCACCCTCACCCGCGCCGGCCTGGCCCGCTGCCGCCAGCACCTGTTGCTGCTGCGTGGCGAGGCCAAGCGCGAGGTACTGGAGCGCGCCCTGGCCGGCGACGACGTGCGTCAAATGCCGATCCGCGCGGTGCTGGGCCTGACCGCCAGCCCACTGCGCGTCCATTGGTGCGCTTGATGCGCGGCCCTCCGCCCGCACCTGTCTGATAGTCGGGGCGGTACGCCCCGCTTCGCCGTCCTGCCTTCGCAGCCCGCCCGCGCCCTTCCGCGGCGCCAGCTCCGCCTCCCCTGGAACGCCATGAGCCTGCATCCCAAGATCGAAGCCGTTACCGAGCGCATCCGCCAGCGCAGTGCACCGTCGCGCGCCGCCTACCTGGCCGGCATCGACGAGGCGGTCCGCAACGGTCCCAACCGCACTCCGCTCAGCTGCGCCAACCTGGCGCACGTGTTCGCCGCCTGCGGCGAACACGACAAGGCCCGCCTGCGCGGCGGCGCCACGCCGAACCTGGGCATCATCACCGCCTACAATGACATGCTCTCGGCGCACCAGCCGTACGAGCACTATCCGGAGCGGATCCGCAGCCTGGCCCGCGAGCTGGGCGCCACCGCGCAGGTCGCCGGCGGCGTGCCGGCGATGTGCGACGGCGTCACCCAGGGCCGCGGCGGCATGGAGCTGTCGCTGTTCTCGCGCGACGTGATCGCCCAGGCCACCGCCATCGGCCTGAGCCACGACGCCTTCGACGCGGCCCTGTACCTGGGCATCTGCGACAAGATCGTGCCGGGCCTGCTGATCGGCGCGCTGGCCTTCGGCCACCTGCCGGCGCTGTTCGTGCCGGCCGGCCCGATGCCGCCGGGCATTCCCAACAAGAAGAAGGCCGAGGTGCGCGAGCGTTACGCCGCCGGCGAGGCCACCCGCGAGGAGCTGCTGGAAGTCGAGGCGCAGTCCTACCACTCGGCCGGCACCTGCACCTTCTACGGCACCGCCAATTCCAACCAGGTCCTGCTGGAAGCGATGGGCGTGCAGCTGCCGGGCAGCTCGTTCATCAACCCGAGCACGCCGCTGCGCAAGGCGCTGGACGAGGAGGCCGTGCGCCGCGTCCTGCAGATGACCGCGCTGGGCGACGACTACCGTCCGCTGGGCCGCCTGATCGACGAGCGCGCCATCGTCAATGCGATCGTCGCGCTGATGGCCACCGGCGGCTCGACCAACCACACCATCCACTGGATCGCCGTGGCCCGCGCCGCCGGCATCGTCCTGACCTGGGACGACATGGACCAGATCTCGCAGGTGGTACCGCTGCTGGCGCGCGTGTATCCGAACGGCGAGGCCGACGTGAACCGCTTCCAGGCCGCCGGCGGCGTGCCGTTCGTGTTCCGCGAGCTGCTCGACGCGGGCCTGATGCACGACCTCACCACCGTGGTGCCGGAAGGCATGCGCGCCTACACCCGCGAACCGCGGCTGGAGGACGGCAGGCTGTCCTCCGCGCCCTCGGCGACGGTGTCGGCCGACGAGACCGTGGTGCGTACCGTCGCCGCGCCGTTCGAAGCCCAGGGCGGCCTGCGCCTGCTCCGCGGCAACATCGGCCGCGGCCTGATCAAGCTGTCGGCGGTCAAGCCGGAGCACCGCTGTGTCGAGGCCCAGGCGGTGGTGGTCGATGCGCCGCAGAAGCTCAACAAGCTGCATGCCGCCGGCGTGCTGCCGCGCGACTTCGTCGCGGTGGTCACCTACCAGGGCCCGCGCGCCAACGGCATGCCCGAGCTGCACTCTCTGGCGCCGCTGCTGGGCATGCTGCAGAACCAGGGCCGCAAGGTGGCGCTGGTCACCGACGGCCGCCTGTCAGGCGCCTCCGGCAAGATCCCCGCGGCGATCCATGTCACCCCGGAAGCCGCGCGCGGCGGTCCGATCGGCAAGATCCGCGACGGCGACATCGTCCGCCTGGACAGCGAGGCCGGCGTGCTGGAAGTGCTGGTCGACGCGGCCGAGTGGAACGCGCGCGAAGTCGCGCCCAACACCAGCCGCCCGGCGCACGACCTGGGCCGCAACCTGTTCGCCTACAACCGCGCCAACGTCGGCCCGGCCGACCAGGGCGCGACGTCGATCTCCTGCGGCCCGCCGGCGCACGACGGCACCGCCTGGGACTACGACGCCGAGTACGAGCTTGGCGGCCGGGCCGAGGCGGCCCTGGCGCCGCACGCCGAGAAGGACAACTGAGCCCGCGGCCGCCCCGCTCCCGGCGCGGCGGCCGTTCCTCATCGCAAGCGCGGCCGCCGGCCGCGATCCACGCACGGAGCCATACGATCCATGAGCATCGCCCAGACCCAGGCCAAGGCCGAACAGCTGCTGCGCCAGGCCGGCATCCTGCCGGTGGTCACCGCCGACAGCGTCGACGAGGCGCGCAAGCTCTCCGCCGCGCTGCTCAAGGGCGGCCTGACCGCGATCGAGCTGACCCTGCGCACGCCTTGCGCGCTGGATGCGCTGGTCGCGCTGAAGAAAGAACTGCCGGGCATCGCAGTGGGCATGGGCACGGTGCTGACCATCGAGCAGATGGAGAAGTGCATCGAGCTGGGCGCCGATTTCCTGGTCACCCCGGGTACGCCGCCGGAGCTGGCCGATGCGCTGGCGAAGGCGCCGATCCCGTCCGTGCCCGGTGGCGCCACCCCGACCGAGTTCCTGTCGCTGATGGCGCGCGGCTTCCGCGTGTGCAAGCTGTTCCCGGCCAATGCGGTCGGCGGCCTGGCCATGCTCAAGGGCCTGGCCGGCCCGATGGGCGAGCTGAAGATCTGCCCCACCGGCGGCATCACCGAGGACACCGCGGCCGAATACCTGGCCCAGCCGAACGTGGTCTGCGTCGGTGGCTCCTGGATGGTGCCGAAGACCTGGCTCAAGGCCGGCGAGTGGGACAAGGTCGAGGCCAGCGCAGCCAAGGCCGCGGGAATCGTGGCGGCTGCACGCGCGGGCTGATGCACGCATCCGTGCAAGGAAAAAGCCGGGCAATGCCCGGCTTTCTTGTTGTTGTAGCCCGGATAAGGCCGTAGGCCGCATCCGGGATCCGTTCCCGTACATCCGACCCGGATGCGCTTCGCTTATCCGGGCTACGATGCGGCGCTTCGCCTCGTGCTGAAGGTTGGAGTGAAGGTCGGCGCCCAAGTGATGTTCCCCGCCCCACCCCTCTCCCGGAAGGAGAGGGGAGAAGAGCGCCACCACGTTACGGGTTGCGAACCGCGACCCGCACCTTCACGCCTGGCCGGCTGATTCGCAGCTCGCCGTTCGACCACTTCGCCGGCCGGCCATCGACCGTCGTGGCACCCGGCTCGCCCGGATACGGCCACCGCAGCACCAGCCCGCCCGGCGGCAGCCCTGCATCTCCGGCCACGTCCAGCTGCAGCTGCCCGTCGCGTCGACGCAGCGCGTAACCAAGCCGGCCATGGGCGGTATGCAGGCCGCGCACGCGGATGCCCTCGCCTTCCAGCCAGTCCAGCGGAACGCCGGCCGCCAGCACCAGGCTGTCGTCGCGCTCGCGGCGGTAGGCGAACATGTCCAGCGCCGAGCGCACGAAGTCCGAGGCCACCCAGGCGTGCGGCAGGTCGCCGACGAAAAATGGTTTGCGCGGCGTGGACGAGACCACCTCGGCCCACTGGTTCCAGGGCTGCGGCGCGCGATCGGCGAAGAAATATTCCGTCGCCTGCCAGGCGCGGTCGCGCCAACCCAGGCGCACGAAGGCGGCCACGTTGCGCCACTCGTACGGCGTATAGTCCTTCCACTCGCGACGGCCGTCGCGGCGCTCGACGAAGTGCTGCCAGTAGCGCTCGAAGGTGTTCTCCAGCAGGTCGCGCGGCAACCAGTCCTGCTCCCCACCCGGAGCCAGGGCGATGGTGGTCGAAGTCGGATCGAAATCGCCCAGCTCGGCGGCGCCCGGCAGGTAGTCGATGCGGTGGCGGGCCGTTGCCGCACGCAGGGAGGCGGCGAGGTCGGCGCGGAACTGGTCGCGCGCGGCGGCCATGCGCCGCGCCTCGTCGCGCAGGCCCAGCGCCTGGGCCACTTCCACCGCGTCCTTGTAGCCGCGCAGCGCCCAGAAGTTGTCCCAGTACGAATGCATCGGCTTGGCCGAATAGCCCTCGTGGCTGATCGACACCGGCATCATCCCGTAGAAGGCCGGGTCGCGCCGGCGGTTCTCCTCGGTGCGCTCGCTGGCCCGCAGCCGCTCCATGTAGTCGAACGCGCCGCGCACGTGCGGCCACATGCGCTGCAGGAACTCGCGGTCGCCGGTGAAGCGCCAGTACTCGGCGATGTTGAATATGAGCTCGCCGTGGCTGTCGTTCTCCGGGACCGGATCGCTGCCGCGGGCGTCCACGCAGCACGGCACCTTGCCGTTCTCGAACTGGTAGGGCGCGTACCACTCCAGGTACTGGCGCACGACTTCCGGCCGTCCCAGGCGCAGCAGGCCTTCGGAGATCATCGCCCCGTCGCGGATCCAGCTGCGCGAGTAGGAACGCGTGCCCGGCTGCAGGCGCGGACCGACGCGCGAGATCAGCATGTGCGCCAGCGCGGTACGCACGGTGGCGGCGAAGTCGCGCCCTTGCGCCGGCAGCCGCAGTTCCACCTGGCCCAGCAGCGCCTGCCAGCGTGCCGCCGTCTCTTCGGCGGCACGGGCGGCGTCGAAGCCGGGTCCAGGCGCGACCTCGCCATCCAGCGGCGCGACCAGCGCCACCTCGCGTTCCTCGCCTGGTGCCAGCCGCCAGCGGTACAGGAGCATGCCCGAAGCCAGACCGGTCGGATCGACGACCGAAGTTTCCCTCGGGATATCGCCGGCAGCCAGGCGTTGCACGTCCAGGCCGGCATCGAAAGGCGTAGCGAATGCCTGGTCCGGCGACTGCGTCGCGAAGATCCGGGGCTTGCCGTCCACCGTGACCGTGCCGCCATCGATCGCCAGCGAGCGGATCGGGCTGACGCCGCCAATGGTGTTGAGGAACTGTGCCGGCGGATTGACCTGCAGCGGCCGCACCGCAAGCGCCAGCACGTACTCGCGCGGCTGCGGATGCCGGTTGCGCAGGCGGTAGCGCGCCACCACCCGCGAATCGCCGGCCTGGCCATGGGCGAAGGCGGAAACCTGCAGCGCGGGCGCATCCCCACCCTCGGCCGGGGTCCACTCCACCTCCGGCATCGGCAGGCCTTCGCCCGGCAGGCGCTGCACCGGCTTCACGTCGGCCCAGCTGAGCAGCCGCCCGCCGTCGAGCACGAACGGCTCGATGCTGAAGTCGCCACGGGCCAGTTCGACCGCGCCATCCTCGCCGACCAGGCCCTGCTCGTTGCCGCCATCGGCCCCGATGATGGTCCAGTACGGCTGCTCGCCGCTGAAGCCCCGCGGCAACCAGCCACGTGGCAGTTCCCGCGCCAGCGCCTTGATGAAGTCGTTGGGATGCGTGGAGAAATCGAGCGGCTGTACCTGGGCTTCGGCCAATGCGTAGCGGCCACCCTCCAGCCGCAGCGCGATGCGCCTTGCCTCCGACTCCGGCAAGGCGAGCCAGTCCCTGTCGCCGCGTCCCTGTTCGACCGTGCGCACGGGGCGCCACTGGCCATCGCCCCCTTCCAGCTCGACCACATAGCGCTGCGGGCGCTGGCGGGCATCTGCCCAGCGCAGGACCAGGCCACCGAACTCGCGCTCCTGGCCCAGGTCCAGTACCACCCGCTGCCGTCCGCCGGCCTTCCATGCCGTGGCAGGGTCGCCATCGATGATGCGCGCAGCGTTCCCGGCCGAAGCACTCGCCTCCACCGCGACGGCGGTCGGCGGCGTCTCCGGCTCCGGCGGCAGCGGCTCCAGCGCCAGCTCGTCGAAGCACACGCTGCCGCGCCCGCCGGCGTTGTTGTAGATGGTGAACTCGATCTTCCCGCTGCGGCGGAGCATGCGGTCGGGATCCGGCCCCCAGGCCTTGTCGATATGCCGGGTGCGGTAGCGCACCTCGGTCCATTGGCCCGGGAAGTCGTAGCGCGGGCGGTTGACCCACCACACGTTGTCGCCACTGGCGTCAACCAGCTTGAACTGCAGGTCGTTGGCCGGCGAGTCGCCGCGCAGGCGGAAGGAGAAGCGGTAGTTCTCCGGGTATTCCAGCGGCAGGTCGCGCTGGATGCCTGCGTAGCCGGACACACCGTTGAAATCGTAGTCCAGGCACAGCGCCCCGCCCCGGACGCCTTCGACGCGGCGGATCGCACCGCTGACCTGGTCGGACGCGACCACCCTCCACGGCGCCGGATCCTCGAACCCGTCCAGCACCCGCGCCTGCGCGCCGGCGACGACGGGATGCAGCGCCAGTGCGCCCGACAGCAGGATGGCTCCATGCATCGCCACAGGCACCATCTACGAACCTCCTATCCCTTGACGCTGCCCAGCAGCAGGCCCTGGATGTAGTAGCGCTGCAGCAGCAGGAACAGCAGCAGCACCGGAACCACCGTCACCACCGCGCCGGCCATCATCATCTCCACGTCCATGATGTGCTCGCGCGAAAGCGTGGCCAGGGCCACCGGCAGGGTGTAGTGCTCCTGGTCGGTGAGCACGATCAGCGGCCACATGAAGTCGTTCCAGGCGGCCATGAAGGAGAAGATCGCCAGCGTCACCAGTACCGGCTTGAGCATGGGCAGGACGATGGAGAAGAAGATCCGCCACTCCCCCGCCCCGTCGATGCGGGCCGCCTCCAGCAGCTCGTCCGGGATCGAGCGCGCGTACTGGCGCACCAGGAAGATGCCGAACACGCTGGCCAGCGCCGGGATCACCACGCCGCCATAGGTGTTGACCAGGTGCAGCTGCTTCATCAGCAGGAACAGCGGCAGCATCGCCACCTGGGCCGGCACCACCAGGGCCGCCAGCAGCAGCTGGAACACCCGCTCGCGGCCGCGGAAGCGCAGCTTGGCGAAGGCGTAGCCGGCCAGGGTGTTGACCAGCAGCGAGCCAAGCGTGATCGCGCCGGCCACCAGCAGGCTGTTGAGGAAGTTGCGGCCCATGCCGGTGCGCGCGAAGAGCGCGTGGTAGTTCTCTCCCGTGACCGCCGAGGGCAGCAACGGCGGCGGGAAGCGGGCGGCCTCGCCGGTAGGCATGAACGAAACCGACACCATCCACAGCAGCGGCGCCAGGCTCGCCAGCGCCAGCAGCAGCAGCGCGCCATTGACCAGCAGCGCATGCAGGCGCGACTGCCCGACCTCGCGGCCGGTGGACTGCCCGGCACTCATACCACCCCCCTGCGGCGTCCCAGCCGCAGCATCAACGTGGTCACCGCCAGGATGACCACGAACAGCAGGAAGGCCACGGCCGAGGCACGACCGAGGTTCCACCACTTGAAGCCTTCCTCGAACATGAAATACAGCACGCTGACCGTGCTCTGCAGCGGATCGCCGCGGGTCATCACGTAGGGCTCGGCGAACAGCTGGAAGTAGCCGGAGACGGTGATCACGCCGACCACCAGCAGCACCGGGCCCAGCTGCGGCAGGGTGATGTGCAGGAACTGCTGCCAGCGCGAGGCCCCGTCGATGCGCGCAGCCTCGTACAGGTCGCGCGGGATGGCCTGCAGGCCGGCGAGGAAGATCACCATGTTGTAGCCGAAGTTCTTCCACACCGCGAACAGGATGATGGTCGGCATCGCCCAGCGCGGATCGCCCAGCCAGTCGACCGGGCTGATGCCCACCTGGCCGAGCGCCCAGTTCACCAGGCCGTAGCTGGTGTGGAACAGGTAGCGCCAGATCACCGCCACCGCGACCAGGGTGGTGACCACGGGTGCGAACAGCGCGGTGCGGAACAGCGCCCGGAACCGTGCCGCCGGCGCGTTGAGCAGCAGCGCCGCGCCCAGCGACACCGCCACCGACAGCGGCACGCCCACCACCACGAAGTAGGTGGTGTTCCACAGCGCCTTCCAGAACATCGGCGTCTGCAGGAGCTCCAGGTAGTTCCGCAACCCCACGAAGCGCAGGTTGGCCGGATCGGCCAGCGCGTAGAGGTCGAAGTCGGTCAGGCTCAGCGCCAGCGCCGACAGCACCGGCAGGGCGAAGAACACGCCCAGCACGATCAGCGCCGGCAAGGCGAAGATCCATCCGGCCAGGCGCGCCTTCATCGGGCCGCCCCCTGCGCCTCGGCGGCGCGCTCGTGCATCCAGCGGCGCTTGGCCAGGATCGCGTCGACCTTGCGGTCGAGTTCGCGCGCCGCGGCGTGCTGGGCCAGGCCGCCGCGCACTACCCGCTCGGTCACGAGGCGCATCTCCTGCACGATCCGCTCCCATTCCAGCACCTTGGGCGCCGGCTCGACCCGCTCCAGCTGGTCGCGGAACGCGGCGGCCAGTGGATCACCGGCCAGCTGCGGGTGCTCCCAGGCACTGCGGCGCGGCGGCAGGTCGCCGATCATGGCGTGGAAGCGCTGCTGGATGTCCGGGCGCGAGAGGAACTCCACCAGTTTCCAGGCCTGGTCCGAACGCGGCGAACCGCGGAACAGGACCAGGCTGGTGCCACCGGCGATGCCCGCGCCCGGGCCGTCGGGGCCGGGAAGCGGCATCGTGCCCCACTGCCCTTCCAGCTGCGGCGGCTGGCGGCGGCGGAACTCGCGGATGTTCCAGGGCCCGGACAGGTAGAAGACGTAGGAGCCGCGGAAGAACTCGTCCCAGACATTCGAGATCTGGGTCTCGGAGACCTTCGGCGCCCAGCCCCGCTCGAACATGCCGGCGTAGAACGCCAGCGCGCGGCGGAAGCCGGGGCTTTCGAAATTGCCGCGGGTGTCGTGGTCGCGCAACAGCGGGTCGCCCTGCTGCAGGGCGAAGGACAGCTGTTGCTCGAACTCGTTGAGCGGCATCAGGATCGCGTGCCGGCCCGGCACGCCCTGGGCCATGATCGCCGCCATCGCCTGCTCCCACTCCGCCCACGTGCGTGGTACCTGCGCCACGCCGGCCTCGCGCAGCAGGTCCTTGCGGTAGTACAGCAGGCGCGTGTCCACGTACCAGGGCACGCCGACCAGCTCGCCGTCGACCACTGCGGTGTCCCAGATCCCCGGGAAGTAATCGGCCTGGTCCACGGTCGCCGAGGCGTCCACCCGCGCCTGCAGCGGCTGCAGCGCGCCCAGCTGGGCGAATTCGGGGATCCAGGTATTGCCCAGCTGGCATACGTCCGGCAGGGCGTCGGCGGCGAAAGCGGTCAGCAGCTTCTCGTGCGCGGCGGTCCAGGGAATCTGCTGGATCTCCACCTCGATCCCGGTATCGCGCTCGAACTTGTCGACCAGTTCGGCCACCACCTCGGCCTCGCGCCCCATGGCCCAGAAACGCACCGGCTGCTGCGCCGGGTCCCTGCCACACGCGGCAAGCCACCCGGCCAGCAAAGGCAGCAGCAGGCAGGTGCGCAGCAGCCGCATGGCACGCATCACTGCTCCGGCGGTTGCGAACGATTGGCCGCGGACGCCTCTTCCCTGCGCTGCTGCGCCTTGCGCTGCGCCTCGGCGGCGGCGGCCGCGATTCGGCCATGCCCAGTGCGCGGGCGGCGGCGGCGCGGGCGTCGACCTGCATGCCTTCCTCCTCCTCGTCGTCGGGCGCAAGCCAGCCCCCGCGGAAGCCGGCCCGTTCCAGGCCGGTGCGGATGTACGGGCTCTTCTTCATCACCGACCAAACGAACTCGTTCCGGTAGTTGGCGATCATGGCCAGGATCGGCCCCTGGTCGATGCCGATGTAGTCGCTGGCCACCCAGCCCTTGCCGGGGACGATGCGCCCGGTCTTGAGCGGGATGTCGTAGTTGAAGCTGGGATTGAACGAGTCCAGGAAGCCGTAGCTGGAGTACAGGTAGTCGCCGTAGCGGCGGTGCATCTCCTCGGTGGCCGGGATCACCACCTCCGGCGCGAACACGATCGAGGCGATCGCCGCGGTCGGGACGATGGTGCCGTCGTCGAAGTTCTCGCGCAGGCCGGCACCGCGCGAGGAGTAGTGGCGGAACTCGCGCTCCTCGCCGCGGTAGATCTGGCGGGTGTTCTGCGGGCCGTCGCCGGCGGTCAGGCCCCAGACGTTCTCGCCGTAGTCCTTCCACTTCATCGGGTTGGCGATGGCGTACTCGCGCTGGGCCAGCGCGGCGCGGCGGCTGTTGAGGAAGTAGTCGATCCCGCGCTCGCGCATGTACTGGTCCTGGATGTCGCGGAAGTCGATCCAGACGTGGCTGTACTGGTGGCCGAACAGCGGGCCGAAGCTCAGGTACTCCTGTCCGTAGTACACGCCCCAGTCGTTGTTGTAGGTGCGGGTCCACACCGTCCAGGCCTCCGGCTCGACCGCGTGGGTCGGCGAGCCCAGGGCCAGGATGTACAGCAGCATGGCCTCGTTGTAGCCCATCCAGTCGTGCTGGATGAATCCGCTCTCCGGGAACCAGCCCATCGAAACCAGCGGTGGCCGCACCTGCAGCCACTTCCAGTCCACCCGGCGGTAGAGCTGGTCGGCCAGGCGGCGGATCTCCACCTCGCGCGGGTCATCGCCGTCGTAATAGGCCTGGGCGAACAGCACGCCCATCATCAGCAGCGCCGTGTCCACGCTGGACAGCTCCACCCAGCTGTCGTAGCGGTGGCCGTTCTGCATGTCCAGGAAGTGGTAGAAGAAGCCCTTGTACGCGCCCCTGCCGGTGGCCTGCGGCCCCTGCGGGATGTCGCGCAGGAAGCGCAGCGTGGTCAGGGTCCGGTCCACCGCCTGGGTGCGGCTGACCCAGCCGTTCTCGATGCCGATCGGATAGGCCGTCAGCGCATAGCCGATCGAGGCGACGCTGGCGAACGGCCGCGAGGGATAGCGGTCCGGGGTCAGGCCGTTCTGCTCGTTGGTGGTGTCCCAGAAGAACTGGAAGGTGCGGCGCTCGATGTCGCGGAACAGCGGCGGCAGCTCCGGGCGTGGCGGACGTTCCGGCAGCACGGGTTCGATCAGGATCACGTCGGGCTTGGGCGGCGGCGGAAGCGCCGCGTCGGGAGCCGGGATCTCCTGCCGGCAGCCTGCCAGCAGGAACAATGCGCCCGCCAGGGCGACGATGCAGCGATGCCAGTACCACCGTTTCAAGCCTGTCTCCCTCGTTGCCGCCGGCGGCGGGGCCGGATCCGCGCGCCCGGCGCCGTGCCGCCGGCCGGATCCGCGAACGGCTCCGGCGGCGGCACGGAAGTCCTCACCAGTCGACCCCGAACGTCAGCTTGAACGTACGCGTCGGCATGGCGATCGACAACGGCGTGCCCCAGGCCGGATTCTGCGCCTCGCCCGGACCGCCGCGCCAGTCCTCGTAGCCATCGTAGTTGGACCAGTTGAACACGTTGAGGACGTCGCCGCGAACGCGGAAGCTGATCCCGCCGCCGGTATCCCAGACTTTTTCCATCGCCAGGTCGAGCTGGCGGAAGTCCTCGTCGGGGGTGTAGCTCTCGTAGTGGCAGTAGGCCGAGATCGAGACGTTGCAGTTCTGGTAGTAGCGCGGCGTGGCGTCCGCCCAGGTGCCCTTGCCGGAGAAGGTCGTGCCCCAGGGACCGTCCCAGATGCCGGTCAGCACCACCCGGTTCTCCGGCACCTTGCCCGGGAACCAGCCATAGTCCTCGATGCGCTCGGCGTTGAACGCGCCCGGCCAGCCGTCGTGCGGGTTGTTCTGCTCCGAGTCGGTCCAGGTATAGGCCAGGGTCACGCCCCAGGGCGATGCGCCGGTGTACGGCTTCTCGACCTTCAGGAACACCGAGCGGGTGCGGGTCTCCAGCGCGTTCTGGGCCAGGATCAGGTTGGAGAACGGGGCGAAACCGATGCCCCACGGCGGCGGATCGGTCGCGTCCGGCGGATCGGCCGGGAAGAAGCGGCCATCGTCGCGACGGTTGCCCAGCAGGAAGGCGATGCCGTCATGGCTGCGGACGTAGGAGAACGCCAGCTCGGTGTTCCAGTCGTGCCCGCCCAGCTCCCACAGGTTGCGGATGCCGAGGCTAAACTGGTCCGAATACGGCACTTCCAGGTCGTTGTTGTTGAGGAACACTTCCCGCGCCCCGGCCATCGACGAGGCGCGCAGGAACTCCGGATCCAGGTAACGCGGATCCCAGGCACGGCAGGTGGCGTCGGCGGCGACGTCGCAGGGATGGGCCGGGGTATCGAAGTCGTAGACGTACTGCCCCCAGCTGGCCTTGGCCACCTCGTTCTGCAGGTAGTCGAACAGGTTGCGGTCGTAGGAGCGCCCGGCGCCGCCGAACAGCACGTGGCGCTGGTCGCCGAAGAAGTCGTAGGAGAAGCCCAGGCGCGGCGCCCAGTTGTCCTTGTCCGCGCTGCGGTTGCGGCCCGTGCTGATGTAGTCCTCGACGTCCACGCTCGAACCCGGCAGCGCGGCATTGGAGGCGCGCAGCGCGTCCACCACCTCCTGCGGGGTGACGTAGTCCTCGTAGCCGGGCGTCTCCTCGTAGTCCCAGCGCACGCCCAGGTTCAGGGTCAGGTGCTCGTTGACCTCCCAGTCGTCCTGGATGTAGATGCCGAACTGCTTGTTGCGCGAGGAGGCCGTGCCGTTGCCGAACCCGGCCACCGGCGCGCCGAACTCCGCGTGCACCGGCACCTCGAGGCTCTCGCGGATGTCGTAGTAGAAGACCGGGTTGTACTTGTTCTGCTCCAGCGTCTCCAGGTCGACCCTCTTGAACTTGATGCCCATCTTCAGGGTGTGGCCGTCCCAGCCGCTGAAGGTCAGGTCGTTCTGGAACGACCAGCCCTTCTGCCCCTTGTCCTGGTAGTTCTCGCTGCCGCCGCTGCGGACGATGGTGTCGGTCCAGTTGCCGTCGCTGAGGTAGTAGCCGGGCACGAAGTTGGCCGGCACCGGGCTCCAGTACGCGTCCTCGTAGGTGAGGTGGGCGTCGTTGAGCCAGTCGCCCGCGGTCAGCTGGTAGCGCAGGTCGACGCGGGTCTCCTCGTTGGTGTTGAGCGTGGCCGCCGGCGGCAGGCGCTGGTCCTGCACCTGGATGGTCTCGCTCTCGTCGCGGTACTTGGCGGTCAGCTCGAAGTAGTGGTTCTCGCCGAACAGCCAGTCGACCTTGCCGAAGTACAGGTCCTCCTTGAACGGCGAGGTATAGGTGCCGCTGCCGTACAGGGCGCGCAGGTCGGCCGGCAGCTGGTCGGGCGTGTAGCCGCGGCCGAGCAGGAAGTTGCGCGGGGTGGAGTACTCCTTGGCCTCGTAGGCGAGGAAGAAGTGCGCGACGTCGCGGATGATCGGCCCGCCGAAGCTGATGCCGTACTGCTCCTGCTTGCTCTCGGCCTTGGTCGCGCCCTCGCGCTCCTCGAAGCGGCTGCGCGAGCGCCAGTCGGTGCTGGTGCGGTCCCAGAAGAAGCTGCCCTCGAACTCGTTGGTGCCCGAGCGGGTGGCCGCGACGATCGCGGCGCTGCTGAGCTGGTCGAACTCGGCCTTGTAGTTCTGGGTGATGACCTTGTATTCGCCGATCGCCGACTGCGGGAACGGATTGCCGCGGCTGGTGTCCTGGCCGCTGATGCCGCCGGTGGTGACGTAGTTCTTCTGCCCCACGCCGTCGATGAAGACGTTGACCGCGTTGGCGCTCTGCGCACCGGAGCGGATCCGGGTGTTGCCGCTGGCGTCGGTGATGAACTGCACGCCCGGCGCGGTGTCGGCGAAGGCGAGGAAGTTGCGGGTGTTCTGCGGCAGCGCCTGGATCTGCTTCTGGGTGACGTAGCTGGCCACCTCCGACGTGCGGGTTTCCACCGCCGCCTGGGCGGTGACCTGCACCGTCTCCATGGTGGTGGCCTCGCCTGCCGGACCGGCCTCGGGCAGCCCGCCGACGCCGAGGTCGACGGTCGCGGTCTGGCCCACCTGCACCGTCAGTTCGCGCGAGGCACCCTGGCCGTTGGCCTGTACCTCGACCCGGTAGGTTCCCGGCGGCAGGCCGGCCAGGGTGTAGCGCCCTTCCCCGGACGCCTGCACCGTCCGGCGCAGGCCCGTGGCGGTGTTCACCGCGGTGACGGTGGCGCCGGCGGCGGGCGCCGAGTCGGCATGCACCTGGCCGCGGATGGTCGCTCCAGTGCTCTGCGCCAGCGCGGCGCCTGCCCCCAGTGCCAGGCAGCCTGCCAGCGCGGCACTGAGCAGGGTGCGCGCATGGCGCTTGGTTCCAAGGCGTTTCATCACGGTTCCCTCCCAGGACTGACGTGCCCGATTGCGGTCAGGCTTGCGTGTTCTCCCTCGGAACGGACGCGGATGCGTCATCGCCATGCCCGCCGCACGAAGCGCGGACCACCAGTTCGGGCGCCAATACCTGCCGGTCGGCTTCGATCTCCGCGTCCGCCTGCGTTGCACTGTCCGGACCCGTTTCGATCTGGTCGAGCAGGCGCTCCAGTGCGCGTCCTCCGAGTTGCGCGATACTCACTCGCATCGTGGTCAAGGACGGGTGAACGAAACGCGCCAGCGGGATGTCGTCGAAGCCCGCGAGCGCGATGTCCTGCGGCACGCGTACGCCCGCCTGCGCGAACGCGTACAGGCAACCGAGCGCCATCATGTCGTTGGCCGCGAACACTGCCTGCGGGCGCTCGCCCGCGGCGAGGATCGCCTGTCCGGCGCGATGGCCGGAGGCCTCGTCGAAGTCGCCCGGATACTCGCGCCCTTCCGCGCCCGGATGCGCGGCGATCGCCTCGCGGAAGCCACGCAGCCGCTCCCGTGCGTCGTAGTTGTGTTCCGGCCCGGCGATGAGGGCGATGTTGCGGTGGCCCAGCCCCAGCAGGTGCTCGACCATCGACACCGCGCCGGCGTGGTTGTCGATCTCGAAGGCCGGCCAGGCCGGCTCGGCCTGGTGCGTGTTGACCAGCACCGTCGGCAACGGCGGCAGGTTCTCCTCGAGGAAGCCGGGCTGGTCGGCGAACGGCGACATCACCAGCAGCCCGTCCACCCGCCCGCGCATCGCGCGCAGCGCCGCCGCCTGCTGCTCGCGGTCGCCGTGGTAGCTGGACAGCAGCATGTGCCGCCGCCGTGCGCGCGCCACCGCGCCGATGCCGCGGATCAGCTCCGAGAAGAATTCTCCATGCAGGTCGGGCAGGACCACGCCGATGGTCTGGGTACTGCGGCTGCTGAGGCTGCGCGCGGCGCCGTGCGGGCTGTAGCGCAGGCGCTGCGCGACCTCCTGGACATGCCTGCGCACACCCTCGGCCACGTTCGCGTGGCCATTGAGGGCGCGCGACACCGTCGCCACCGAGACCCCGGCTTCGCGGGCGACATCGCGGATCGTGACCGGCTGGCGGTCCATGCTCACGTCTCCTGGCCCATGCCGGGCCGCAAGGAATGCAACTTTTCCACCGTGGAGGCCCGGGTCACGCGGAGTTTCCCGGCCGGGGGTCAGGGCAGTACCGGCAGGAACGGCCTGACGTCGGTGCGGGAGTAGACGCCTGCCGCCACGTAGGGGTCGGCATCGGCCCACGCCCGCGCCTCGCCCAGCGAGCCGAACCGCGCGATCACCACGCTGCCGCTGAAGCCCGCCGGGCCCGGATCCTCCGCATCGACCGCCGGGCAGGGCCCCGCCACCAGCAGCCGCCCCGCGTCGCGCAGGGCCTGCAGGCGCGCCAGATGGGCCGGCCGCGCCTCGCGCCGGCGCGACAGCGCGCCTTCGGCATCATGTCCTTCGATCACGTACCACATGCCTGGCATCCCAAGTGCGGGGATCCGATTGTAGCTGCCACCTGTCGGGGCCTACAGGACAAAGCTGGACACGCCGCCGGCCAGCGCTTACCCTTGGCACCATATGCGGCCGTGAAGCGACGGCCCGTCGGCTCCGAACTGCAAGGCCTGACCGGCCCACAGGGGAATCCGGGCGCGGTATCCCCGCCCCATACCCGGCCGCCCGACGACCGATCCGCTGACCGCGAACCGCCACGCAGACGACCTCCCCGGCACCGGCCGCCGCCTGGCGCGACCTGGGCCTGTATTGATGTGCTTATGAGGCGCCCGTCCCGCAGCCGCGCGACGTCCGCCATCGCAGGTGGCACCACGATCCCGGCCGTTCCGGGGCGTTGCGTGCGCCCCTACCCGGGCATGGTTTTCCGAGCAGATGAGTTCCGAACCCGCGCAAGACGCGACCCTGCAAACACCGCCGCCGTCGCCCCCGCAGCAGCAGGAAATGCCGCTGGCGGTGGTCCACGGGCAGCCGTTGCTGCAGATCCCGCAGGACCTCTACATCCCGCCGGATGCGCTGGAAGTCATCCTCGACGCCTTCGAGGGCCCGCTTGACCTGCTGCTGTACCTGATCCGCCGCCAGAACCTGGACATCCTGGACATCCCCGTCGCCGAGATCACCCGGCAGTACGTGGACTACATCAACGTCATGCAGGACCTGCGGTTCGAGCTGGCCGCCGAGTACCTGGTGATGGCCGCGATCCTGGCCGAGGTGAAGTCGCGGATGCTGCTGCCGCGGCCGGCGACCGAGGAAGGCGAGGAAGCCGACCCGCGCGCCGAGCTGGTACGGCGCCTGCAGGAGTACGAACGCTTCAAGCAGGCCGCCGAGGACATCGACGCCCTGCCGCGCATGGAGCGCGACACCCTGCCGGTGCAGGCCCACGTGCCCGACCGCCAGGCCGTGCGCCTGCCGCCGCCGGTGGACCTGCGCGAGATGCTGCTGGCCCTCAACGACGTGCTGCGCCGGGCCGAGCTGTTCAGCGGCCATGCCATCCGCCGCGAGGCGCTGAGCGTCCGCCAGCGCATGGGCGAAGTGCTGCAGCGGCTGGACGACGGCCGCTTCCACCGCTTCGAGTCGCTGTTCACCCCGGAGGAAGGCCGCCTTGGCGTGCTGGTGACCTTCCTGTCGCTGCTGGAACTGGCCAAGGAGCAGCTGCTGGACATCGTCCAGGACGCTCCGCTGGCGCCGATCTACGTCAAGTCGCTGGCGGTCGGCAACACCAACGCCCCGCTGGAATTCCATAGCGAATTCGACGAGAGCGACGACGCTCCCGCCCCGGCGGAAGAGTAATCCCGCCCCACCCTTCAACCGACCCTGCGAGATTCATGGACCAGGCGCTGATCAACCGCATCGTCGAGGCTGCCCTGCTGGCGGCCAACCAGCCGCTGCCGCTGGCGCAGCTGCGCGGGCTGTTCCAGGAGGACGAGCCGGTCCCGCCGGGCGCCGTGGAAACGGCCCTGGAGCAGCTGCGCGAGGCCTGCGTCGACCGCGGCGTGGAGCTGGTCGAGGTCGCCTCCGGCTTCCGCTTCCAGGTCAAGGCCGAGGTCCACCCGTGGGTGGCGCGCCTGTGGACCGAACGCAAGACCCGCTACACCCGCGCCACCCTCGAGACCCTGGCCCTGATCGCCTACCGCCAGCCGATCACCCGCGGCGAGATCGAGCAGGTCCGCGGCGTGGCGGTCAGCAGCAACATCATCCAGGCGCTGGAAGAACGCGAGTGGATCCGCGTGGTCGGCCACCGCGACGTGCCGGGCCGCCCGGCCCTGTACGGCACCACCAAGCAGTTCCTGGACTACTTCGGGCTCAAGCGCCTGGACGAACTGCCGCCCCTGTCCGAACTGAAGGACATCGGCGAGCTGGAGCCGGAACTGCCGCTGGATCCGGACGCGGCCCCGGCCGCTGCCGGTCTCGCCGCCAACGAGCCCGGCGAGTCGCAGCCGCAGGACGACGCGGGTGCCGACGACGACGGCGACGCCGCGCCCGACGGTTCCGGCAGCGACGCGGATGGGCCCGCCCCGGCCGATATGGCCGCCGGCGAGTCCGCCGACGAAGACACCTCCCACTCCCCCGAAGCCGCCCCGGCCGAGGGTCCCGTAACCCAGGCCCCGGACGATACCGATGGCCGGAGCAATACCCATGACTGATTCAACCCCACGCAAGACCCTCGGCAAGCTCTCCCTCAAGCGCAGCGAGGACGCCGCACCGGCCGCGAAGATCGAGGAGCGCCTGCACAAGGTGCTCGCCCAGGCCGGACTCGGCTCCCGCCGTGCGCTGGAACAGCGCATCGCCGACGGCCTGGTCAAGGTCAACGGCGAGGTCGCGCAGGTCGGCCAGAGCATCCGCAGCGGCGACCGCGTGGAACTGGACGGCAAGGCCTTCGTCGCCTCCGCCCTGACCGAGCCGGCCCGCGTGCTCATCTACAACAAGCCCGAGGGCGAGGTCACCACCCGTGAGGATCCCGAAGGCCGCCCGACCGTGTTCGAGTCGCTGCCGCGCCTGAAGGGTGCGCGCTGGATCGCCATCGGCCGGCTGGACATCAACACCACCGGCCTGCTGCTGCTGACCACCGACGGCGAGATCGCCAACGCGATGATGCATCCGTCGTACGAGGTCGAGCGCGAGTACGTGGTGCGCGTGCGCGCCCCGGAAGGCCAGGAAAGCGTGCCGGACAGCGTCGTCGACCGCCTCGCCCGCGGCGTGGCGCTCGAGGACGGCCCGGCGAAGTTCGACCAGATCGAGCGCATCGGCGGCACCGACTCCCATGACTGGTTCAAGGTCGTGGTCAAGGAAGGCCGCAACCGCGAAGTGCGCCGCCTGTGGGAATCGCAGGGCTGCCAGGTCAGCCGCCTCAAGCGCGTGCGCTACGGCAAGGTCAGCCTGCCGCGTGAACTGCTCCGCGGCCAGTCGCAGGAGCTGCCGCAGGAGCAGGTCGAGGCGCTGCGCAAGGAGCTCAAGCTCGATGACACCGCCCCTTCCACCCTGCCCCTGCAGCCGGTGATCGGCCAGCGTCGCGCGGCCAAGACCGCGGTGCGCGTCGGCCAGGGTGGCCAGGCCTACGTCAACGGCCACAACACCGCCGACGAGGGCCGCGAACTGCGCCGTTTTGACCATGTCCGCGAGGACCGTCGCGGCGGCCGCGGCGGCAAGAAGCCACACGGTGGCCTGACCGTCAGCGGCGAGATGGCGGCCAAGCAGTCGCAGAAGCCGGTCAAGCAGCGCAAGCAGAAGGGCGCGCTGAAGCCGCTGCCGGATGGCCATCCGGCCGCGTTCCGCACCTGGTACGTGCCGGAAGGCGTCAGCACCGGCCCCAGCGGCCATCGCAACGCCGGTCCCGGCGGCAAGCCGCGTCCGGGCGGCAAGCCCGGCGGCGGCCGTCCTGGTGCCGGCCGCCCCGGTGGCGCCGGTGCAGGCGCCGGCCAGGGTGCGCCCAAGGCCGCGCGTCCCTACGGCCATCCGGGCAACGCGGTGCACTTCCCGTCCGACCACGCCACGCCGGGCCAGGATCGCGGCCCGCGCGGCAACGCCGGCAACCGCCCGTCCGGCAACCGTGCTGGCGGGCGGCCCGGCGGCGGTGGTCGCCCCGGTGGCGGCGGCCGTCCGGGCGGTGGTGGCCGTCCCGGTGGCGGCGGCTCGCGCGGCCCGCGCCAGGGCTGAGCCCCGCTGAAGTACCCGCGGCTCCCCGGAGCCGCCCAACCTGCCCGCCATGCGCGGGCAGGTTCGTTTCCGGAGCCTGGAAAGGCCGCTGATGCGCGACTCGCGTGCGCTTGTCCGCCAGGGCCCGTGCACGCGCAGGCATCGCGTCACCAGGGGGCAGCGCATCCCTCCCACGTCGTCCCGGCGCATTTCCAGCAGACGAATACCTGCCCGCGGGGCCCAGCGCTCCTACGCGTCAGTGCGTGGAGCGGACCGACCGCACGTCGAAGCGCCTCGCCAGAGGCCAGACATGGCCTTTATCAGGCTCGCCCAAAACAAAGGGCTGGTGCCCAGACAGGCAACCAGCCCCTCGCCGGATCCGGATCCCGATTTACCAGTCACGAATCACGAATCACCAATCACCAGCCGACAATCACTCGATCACGAATTTCCCGAAGGCCACGCCCAGGTCCCAGCCCTTGCCCGTGCCCGCCAGGGCCAGCGAAACCTCGCCCTTGGTCATGACCTGGGCCTTGCTGGACTTGGCCGCGCCGGCATGGACCTCGGCCGTGGCATAGGTGCCGAGGGTGTCGGCGATGCTGTTGACGCCGGAGAACTCGCCCACGCCATTCTCGATCTTCGACTTGCCGAAGGTCAGGCCGCCGCCCTTGGCGGTGATCTTCACCGCACGGCTGGCGCCGTTGTCGCAGGTGATCGTGCCCGTGCCGGTGGCGGTCTTGTAGAACACCGACCAGCCTTCCAGGTTGAAGCGCAGCTTGCAGTCCACCTCGCCTGCCTGCGCCTGGGGCAGCGCCAGTACGCCCAGGCCGAGGACCAGGGCCACGGACAGGACACGGGAAGCGGAACGCGTACGTCGGATCATGGGAGCCTCCGGAAGGATCGTGCGGCGAGCATATAGCAGGCCCCCGTGCCGCCGCCGTGCACCGGGGCAACCGTTCGTCGGCAACGGTTCAGCGAGCAGGATCGCGCAGCTCGAACGGATCGGCGTCCAGCATCGCCGGGAAGTGCTCGCGGTGCGCAGCCAGGGCCGGGGCCGACAGCGTGGTGGTCAGCACCTGCTCGCTGCCATGGGCTTCGACCTGGGCATGGCCGAGGAAATCGACCACCGCGCTGTCGCCGTCGTAGGCCAGGCCGTTGCCGTCGCGGCCAACGCGGTTGACCGCCGCCACGTAGCACAGGTTCTCGATCGCCCGCGCCCGCGCCAGGGTCTTCCAGGCATGCGCGCGCGGTGCCGGCCAGTTGGCCACGAACACCTGCAGGTCGAAATCCAGTCCATCGGGCCGCTCCACGCCGTAGCGGTTGCGGCAGAACACCGGGAAACGCAGGTCGTAGCAGACCTGCGGATTGATCCGCCAGCCCTTCCATTCCACGGTCAGGCGCTCGCGGCCCGGCGCATAGCGCTTGTGCTCGCCGGCGTAGCGGAACAGGTGGCGCTTGTCGTAATGCGCCAGCGCGCCATCGGGCGTGGCCCACAACAGGCGGTTGAACACGCCCTGCTCCGTGCGCAGCTGCACGCTGCCGGTCACCGCCGCGTCCAGCGCGCGCGCCTGCTCGCGGATCCAGGCCACGGTCGGACCGTCCATGCCCTCGGCACGGTCGATCGCCTCGTTGGAGAAGCCGCTGGTGAAGGTCTCCGGCAGCACCACCAGGTCGGTGGCACCGGCCAGCGGCGCGATCAGCGCGCCGTAGTACTCGCGGTTGGCCTCCGGGTCGTGCCAGCGGGTGTCGCCCTGGACGAGGGAGATGCGCAGGTCGTTCATGGTGATTGGTGATTGGTGATTGGGAAGAGTGGTGCTTTGTGTCTGCGGCACGGACGGCGATCATGCTTCTTCGAATCACGAATTACGAATGACCAATCACAGTGCTTTGAGGCGCTCGATTGCCGCATCCAGCGTCGCCTCGTTCTTGGCAAAGCACAGGCGGGCGAGGCGCTGGCCGGAGGGCGGGGTCTCGTAGAACGGGGACAGCGGGATCGCGGCCACGCCCTTCTCGATGGTCAGCCACTTCACGAACTCGTGGTCCGGCAGGTCGCTGACCTCCGAATAGTCCACCAGCTGGAAGTAGCCGCCCGGCACCGGCAGCGGCTTCAGCCGGGTGCCCAGCAGCTGCTCGCGGAAGCGGTCGCGCTTGGCCTGGTAGAAGGCGCCCAGCTGCTCGTCGTGCTCCGGTTCGTCGCGGATCATCGCCGCGAAGGCGTGCTGGGCCGGGGCGAAGGTGCAGAACACGTTGTACTGGTGAACCTTGCGGAACTCGGCGCTCAGCGCCGGAGGGGCGATGGCATAGCCCACCTTCCAGCCGGTGCAGTGGTAGGTCTTGCCGAAACTGGACACCACGAAGGCGCGCTCGCGCAGCTGCGGCCAGCGCAGCACCGACTCGTGCCGGCGGCCGTCGAACACGATGTGTTCGTACACCTCGTCGGACACCAGCAGGATGCCGGTGCCGTCCAGCAGCGCGGCCAGCTCGCGCATGTCGTCGGCGCTGAACATCGCGCCGGACGGGTTGTGCGGGCTGTTGATCATCAGCAGGCGCGTGCGCGGAGTGACCGCGGCGCGCACCTGGTCCCAGTCCACGGCAAAGGTGGCCGGATCCAGCGGCACGTGCACCGCGCGGGCACCGGCCAGTTCGATCGCCGGCTCATAGCAGTCGTAGGCCGGGTCGAGCACGATCACTTCCTCGCCCGGGCGCACCACTGCGTGGATGGCGTTGAAGATCGCCTCGGTGGCGCCGCTGGTGACGGTGATCTCGCTGTCCGGATCGACCGTGGCGCCGTAGCAGCGCAGCGCCTTCGAAGCGATGGCCTGGCGCAGCACCGGCGCACCGGTCATGGGCGCGTACTGGTTGTGGCCCTCGCGCATGGCCCGGTCGAGTTCGTCCACCAGCCGCTGCGGCACAGGGAAATCGGGGAAGCCCTGGCCCAGGTTGACCGCACCGTGCTCGGCCGCCATCTGCGACATCACGGTGAAGATGGTGGTGCCCACCCGGGGCAGCTTGGTCGGCGGGATCTGCAGCGGCATCGTGGTTCGTCGCGGGGGTCTCGGGAGGGGCGAGTGTACGAAAAGGCGACCCGGGGGATGATGGGCCATGGCGCATAAGCACATTCCCGCAATGCAGCCGGCCACCCGCGGACTGCTGGGGGCCTATCTGGAAGCACGCTACGAAGTCCATGGTCCGGGCGGCATCCTGCTGCTCCGGCCGGGCCAGCCGGCGCCGCAGGGGCTCGACGCCGTCCTCCCCGCAGCGCGCTGGACTTTGATCACCGCCTCCAACCCCGGCTCGCAGCCGCGCTCCGGCGCCGACAACCACCGTGCAGATGCCATCCTGCAGGCCGGACTGGACGCCCTCGGCCTGCGGCGCCTGCCGACCCTCGCCAGCGACCCCCAGGGCAACTGGCCGGAACCGGGCTGGCTGGTCGCCGACCTGTCCACCGCCGACACCGATGCCCTCGCCCGACGCTTCGGCCAGGCGGGCGTGCTGCACTGGCGGACTGGCGAGGCGGTAAGGCAGCGGATCTACCTCGCGCCGCCGGCGGATGGACTGGAGGGCATCGACACGACCTGCGTGGAGTGGGTCGTCCCGCCCCCGTAGGCGTCCCCCTCCCACTACGAGGGGGATCAGAGGAGAGGGCCGGTCCCCGGCGCAGCCCACACCCGGGCACCCAGGCATCCCGACCCTCACCCCTGCCCCTCTCCCGTGGGTAGAGGGCGGGCGGCTCGCTACCGGACGCGCCATCTCCACGCAATGCGTGCGGGCAAGTGCCACGCCAGCGCCCACGGCTACAATGCGCGGCGATGACCGACACTGCCCACGCCCCGCTGCTGGCCGCCCACGGCCTGGCGTTCGCCCGCAACGAGGAGCCGGTGTTCGGCCCGCTGGATTTCGCCGTGGACGCCGGCGAGGCGCTGCTGGTCCAGGGCAGCAATGGCAGCGGCAAGACCACCCTGTTGCGGGTGCTGGCCGGGCTGCTGCGCGCCGACTCCGGCCAGGTGCTGATCCAGGGCAAGCCCGCCGCCCCCGACCTGCGCGCCCGCGCCGTGGCCTACCTGGGCCACCTGCCGGCGCTCAAGGGCGAGCTGACGGTGCTGGAGAACCTCGACTTCCTGTGCGGCCTGCACGGCCGCCGCGAGGGCCAGCGGATCGAGGCCGCGCTGGAGATCACCGGCATGGCCGGCTACGAGGACGCCCCCGCCCGGCAGCTGTCGGCCGGGCAGAAGAAGCGCGTGACCCTGGCCCGCATGTGGCTGTCGCCGGCGCCGCTGTGGCTGCTGGACGAGCCGTACGCCAACCTCGACCTGGAAGGCATCAACCTGGTCAACCGCATGGTCTCGGCGCACCTGCGGGACGGCGGCGCCACCCTGCTCACCACCCACGGCGCGTACGCCGCGCCGCCGGTGCGCACGCGCATGCTGATGCTGGGAGGCCAGGCATGAGCGCCGCGCCCGGCCTGCGCCAGTCCGCCCGCGCCCTGCTGCTGCGCGACCTGCGCCTGGTCTGGCGCCGCCGCGGCGACGCCCTGCAGCCGGCCCTGTTCGCCCTGCTGGTGGTGGTGATGTTCGCCCTGGCCATGGGCGGCGGGCGCGAGGTCCTGCGCGACCACGTCGCCCCCTACGCGATCTGGGTGGCGGTGCTGCTGGCCGGCCTGCTGTCGCTGGACAGCCTGTTCCGCGGCGACGCCGAGGACGGCTCGCTGGAACAGTGGCTGCTGGCGCCGGTGCCGCTGCCCTGGCTGGTGGCGGTGCGCACCTTCGGCCACTGGCTGACCACCACCGTGCCACTGCTGCTGGTGGTGCCGGTGCTGGGCGAGTTCCTGTACCTGCCGCGCGCGCAGCTGCCGATCCTGATGCTGACCCTGCTGCTCGGCACCCCGATCCTGAGCCTGCTGGGCGGGGTGGTCGCGGCCCTGACCGTGGGCCTGAAGCGCTCAGGCATCCTCGTGGCCCTGGTGGCCCTGCCCCTTTACGTGCCGGTGCTGGTGTTCGGCGCCGGCAGCGTGGCCGCCGCCGCGCAGGGCCTGGACCCCACCGGCGCCCTGCTGCTGATGGGCGCCGGCCTGGTCGCCAGCACGGTGCTGGCGCCGCTGGCCGCGGCCGCGGCGATCCGCATCGCCCAGGGCTGAACCGGCGCATTGCGCCTGATCAAGGCAGAATGTCGCCACGGACCGCAGCATGGTCCGCGTGCCGAACCGCCCCGCAGCGCCTGATGCGCTGTCGGGGTGGACATTTTGTCCATGCGTCCGGCTTGGCCCATGGGGGCCAGTCTGGAAAAATGCCCTGAACGAGCCCGTCCGGCAGGCTTCCACCCGCCGGCGCCAACCGCGAGCGACGTGACCCTTTCCATGAAACCGGTGATCCGCTGGTTCCACCTCCTCGGCTCACCGCCGTACTTCGACCGCTTCGCGGCGCGCTGGGCGCCGTGGTTCTGGGCCGCGGCGCTGCTGACCCTGGGCGTCGGCGCGTGGCTGGCCCTGTTCCACGTGCCGGCCGACTACCAGCAGGGCGACAGCGCCCGGATCCTCTACATCCACGTGCCCTCGGCCTGGATGAGCATGTTCGTGTTCGCGCTGATGGCACTGTACGCGGCCATCGCCCTGGTCTGGCGGATCAAGCTGTGCGAGATCCTGGCCATGGCCTGCGCGCCGATCGGCGCCGGCTTCACCGTCATCACCCTCGCCACCGGCTCCATCTGGGGCAAGCCGATGTGGGGCACCTGGTGGGACTGGGACCCGCGCCTGACCACCGAGCTGATCCTGCTGTTCCTGTACCTGGGCGTGATCGGCCTTTACCACGCCGGCGACGACCGCCGCGCCTCGGCCCGCGCCGCCGGCCTGCTGGCCATCGTCGGCGTCGCCCTGCTGCCGGTGATCCGCTACTCGGTCGAGTGGTGGGATTCCCTGCACCAGGGCCAGACCATCCGCGTGTTCGGCCAGTCCAGCATGGACGCCAGCATGATGGCGCCGCTGTGGTGGATGGTGATCGGCACCAAGTTCTGGTTCGCCGGCTCGCTGCTGGCGCGTGCCCGCGCCGACAACCTGCGCCGCGAGGCCGGCAAGGACTGGGTGCGCAAGCTGGCCGGAGGCGACGCATGAGCTACCTGCCCTACGTGATCGGCGCGTACGCCGTGTTCGCCGCCGTGTTCCTGTGGGATTTCCTCGCGCCGCGGCTGCAGGTCCGGCGCCAGCTGCGCGCCGCCCGCCTGCGCGCGCGCCGCGACCGCAAACCGTCCGGGCGCTCCGCCGCGGACGTGGAGTTGACCCGATGAATCCGCAACGCCGCCGCCGGCTGCTGCTGGTGCTGGTCCTGGTACTGGCTTCCGGCCTGGCCACCGCCCTGGTCGCCATGGCCCTGCAGCGCAATGTCGCCTACCTCTATACCCCGGCCGAAGTGCTGCGCGGGGAGGCCGGCGAACGCGCCCGCTTCCGCCTCGGCGGCATGGTCGAGAAAGGCTCGTTCGAGCGCCCCGCCGGCTCGATGGAGGCCAGTTTCCGCGTGACCGATGGCGACGCGCAGCTGCCAGTGCGCTACACCGGCATCCTCCCCGACCTGTTCCGCGAGGGCCAGGCGGTGGTCGCCACCGGGCGCATGGAAGGCGGCGTGTTCGTGGCCGAGAACGTGCTGGCCAAGCACGACGAGACCTACATGCCCAAGGAAGTGGCCGACAAGATGGGCGTGGCGCACCAGAAGCACGAGGTGCAGGTGCCGGCGCCCGGGACCGAACAGCAGTGATGGTCCTGGCCCGCGCCAGGTCGTCCATCCGGGGGACGCATGCTTCCTGTCATGCCGCAGGAGGCAACCATGCTGCCTGAACTGGGCCAGGTGCTGATGGCCCTGGCGTTGCTGGTCTCCGCCGTGCAGGCGCTGTTGCCGCTGGCCGGGGCCCACCGCAACGATCCGCGGCTGATGGCCTTGGCCCGCCCGGCCAGCTACGCGATGCTGGCGCTGGTCGGCGGCGCCTTCGCCCTGCTGACCTGGGCCTTCGTGTCGCAGGACTTCTCGGTCCGCTACGTCGCCACCAACTCCAACTCGCTGCTGCCGATGGTCTACCGCTACACCGCGGTATGGGGCTCGCACGAGGGCTCGCTGCTGCTGTGGGTGCTGGTGCTGTGCGTGTGGAACGCGCTGGTGGCCGCCCTCTCGGGCAACCTGCCGCAGGCGGTGGTGGCGCGGGTGCTGGGCGTGCTGGGCATCGTCGGCTGCGGCTTCCTCGCCTTCCTGATCTTCACCTCCAACCCGTTCGAGCGCCTGTTGCCGGCGGCGATGGAAGGGCGCGACCTCAATCCGCTGCTGCAGGACCCGGGGATGATCATCCACCCGCCGATGCAGTACGTCGGCTGGGCGGGGTTCTCGGTGCCGTTCGCCTTCGCCATCGCCGCGCTGCTGGACGGCCACATCGATGCGCGCTGGCTGCGCTGGGTGCGGCCGTGGACCAACGTGGCCTGGGCCTTCCTGACCGTGGGCATCGCCCTGGGCAGCTGGTGGGCCTACTACGAACTGGGCTGGGGCGGCTGGTGGTTCTGGGATCCGGTGGAGAACGCGGCATTCATGCCATGGCTCGTGGGCGCAGCCCTGATCCACTCCCAGGCCGTGACCGAGAAGCGCGGCAGCTTCCCCGGCTGGACCCTGCTGCTGGCCATCGCCGCGTTCTCGCTGTCGCTGATGGGAACCTTCCTGGTGCGCTCGGGCGTGCTGACCAGCGTGCACGCCTTCGCCGCCGATCCGTCGCGCGGCCTGTTCATCCTGGTATTCCTGGGCCTGGTGATCGGCGGCTCGCTGCTGCTGTACGCGCTGCGCGCCGGGCGCCTGGACCCGGGCGCCGGCTTCCAGCCGGTCTCGCGCGAGACCCTGCTGCTGCTCAACAACCTGCTGCTGGCCAGCGCCTGCGCGATGATCCTGCTGGGCACGCTTTACCCGCTGCTGGCCGATGCCCTGGACCTGGGCAAGATCTCGGTCGGCCCGCCCTACTTCAGCCTGCTGTTCTTCGTGCTGATGGCGCCGCTGCTGGCGCTGGTGCCGCTGGGCCCGCTGGCGCGCTGGCAGCGCGAGCAGCCGTCGAAGCTGGCCGCCGCGCTGCTGCCGTGGCTGGGCGTGGCCCTGGGCGCCGGGGTGGCCGCCTACTTCACCGCGCCGCAGGGCGCGTGGAAGACCGCGCTCGGCGTCGCCGGCGCGGCCTGGGTCGGGCTGGGCACGCTGCGCTTCGTGTGGGCGCGGCTGCGCAACAGCGGCCGCCTGACCGCAGAGATGTGGGGCATGGTCCTGGCCCACCTGGGCTTGGCCGTGTTCGTGGTCGGCGCCCTGCTGGTGGAGGCGCAGAACGTGCAGCGCGAAGTGGCACTCAAGCCGGGCCAGACCCTGGAGGTCGGCCGTCATGCCTTCCTGTTCCAGGGCGTGGACCAGCTGCAGGGCCCGAACTACCTGGCCGACCGCGGACACGTGCAGGTCCTGCGCGACGGCCGTGCGCTGGCCCTGCTGCATCCGGAGAAACGCGCCTACGCCAGCGGCGGCCAGGTGATGACCGAAGCTGGCATCCGTCCCGGCGTGACCGCCGACGTCTACGTCGCCCTGGGCGAGTCGCTGGGCGATGGTGCCTGGGCGGTGCGCGTGCACATCAAGCCATTCGTCCGCTGGATCTGGGGCGGTGCGGCGCTGATGGCGCTGGGCGGCCTGGTGGCCGCCGGCGACCGCCGCTTCCGCCGCGTGAGCAAGGAGAAGACCGCATGAACACTCCGCAGAAACCGCAGGGCCTGCCGGTGGTCGCCGTGGTGATCGGCGCCCTGTTCTTCGTCGGCCTGCTGGGCCTGATGCTGCACGGGGTGATGCGTTCCGGCGATGCCGACCGCGACGTGCTGCCCTCGGCCCTGATCGGCAAGCCCGCGCCGGAATTCGTGCTGCCGATGCTGCACGACCCGTCGGGGCGGATCGGTTCGGCCGAGCTGCGCGGCGCGCCCTACGTGCTGAACGTCTGGGGCAGCTGGTGCGCGGCCTGCCGCGAGGAGCACCCGGTGCTGACCCGGTTCGCCGAGACCCGCCGCGTGCGCGTGGTCGGCTACAACTGGAAGGACGAGCCGGACGACGCGCTGCGCTGGCTGGAACAGTTCGGCAACCCGTTCTTCGTGGTCCTGGCCGACTACGAGGGCCGCTACGCGCTGGACTGGGGCGTGGCCGGCGCACCGGAGACCTTCCTGGTCGACGGCGCCGGCGTGGTGCGCTGGAAGCACACCGGCCCGCTGACCGAGGAGGTCGTGGCCGAGCGCCTGCTGCCGGCGCTGGAACAGGTGGAGCGGACGAAATGAGCACCACCGTGCGCGCCCGCGCCTGGCGCCTGCTGCTGGCCGCCCTGCTGGCCGCGGCGCATGCGCCGCTGGCGCTGGCCCAGGTGGCCGGCGATCCGGCCCCGCTGGCCTTCAGCGACGCCGCCGAGGAGGCGCGCTTCCGCGCCCTCACCGCCGAACTGCGCTGCGTGATGTGCCAGAACCAGTCGCTGGCCGATTCCAACGCACAGATCGCCCATGACATGCGCCGCGAGGTGCTGGCGCTGATGCGCCAGGGCCGCAGCGACGCGCAGATCCGCCAGCACCTGGTCGAGCGCTACGGCGAGTTCGTGCTGTACCGGCCGCCGTGGACCGCCACACCTGGCTGCTGTGGTTCGGTCCGGGCCTGGTCCTGCTGGGCGGCGCGGCGGTGGTGTGGACCATCGTGCGCCGCCGTGCACAGGTCGCCCCGGAGCGCGACGACGACACCTCGGAGCAGGAATGGTGAGCACCCCTGTCCTGCTGTTCGGCCTGCTGGCCCTATGCGTGGTGCTGGCGGTCTCGACCTGGGTCCTGCTGCCGCTGGCCCGCCGCGGCGCGATCGTCGCCGGCGTGGCGGCCCTGTGCGCCGGCCCCTTCGCCCTTTACCTGATGGTCGGTACGCCCGAGGCGCTGCGCGATCCGAGCGCGAACATCGCCGAGCCGGCAAGCCTGGAAGAGGCCGTGGCCCAGCTGGCCGCCGAGCTGGAACGCAATCCCGACCAGCCCGAAGGCTGGGCGCTGCTGGCCCGTTCCTATTCCACCCTCGGCAACCACGACGGCGCCCGCGACGCCTACGCGCGCGCGCTGCAGCTGGCGCCGGACGAGCCCGACCTGCTGGTCGACGCCGCCGAGGCCCGCGCCCTTGCGCATCCGCAGCGCCTGCTCGACGAACAGTCCATGGCCTGGCTGCAGCGCGCACGCCAGCTCCGCCCCGACCATGCCCGCGCCGGCTGGTTCATCGGCGTCGCCCAGCGCCAGGCCGGCCAGGCCGCCGAGGCCGCGCGCACCTGGGAATCGCTGCTGTCCGGGGTCGACGAGGCCACCGCGCGCAGCCTGCGGGTACAGATCGACGCCGCCCGTGCCGATGCCGGCCTGCCGCCGCTGGACGCGCCGGCCGCGGTGGCGCCCGGCCAGGGCCTGAAGGTGAGGGTCGCGCTGGATCCCGCCTTCGCCGAACGCGCACGCCTGGACGGCGAGGCCGCGGTGTTCGTGCTGGCGCGCGTGCCCGACGGCCCGCCGATGCCGGTGGCGGTCGAACGCCACCGCGTGCGCGACCTGCCGCTGGAAGTGGTGCTGGACGACCGCGACAGCCCGATGCCGACCCAGAAGCTGTCGACGATGGACGAGGTCGAAGTGCTGGCGCGGATCTCCGCCGCCGGCAGCGCCAACCGCGGCGAAGGCGACGTGGAATCGGCCCCGGTGCGCGTGCGCCTGCCGGCCGAAGGCACGGTGGAGCTGACCCTGGGCGCGCCCGCGCCCTGAGCTTGCGCAATGGATGGGCCGGCCTTGCGCCGGCCCGCCGGTGCGGCAGTGGATCGTTTCAGCCGTCACCGGCGACACCCGCGCCGGGACGATGCCGTTACACTGCGCCGCCTATGCCGGCATCCGATTACGAGTTCATCCCCCCCGGCAGCCGCTTCCATGCGCTGCCCTCGCCGTTCCCCATGAAGCGTGGCGGCGCGCTGCACGGCGCGCGCGTGGCCTATGAGACCTGGGGCACGCTGGCGCCCGACGCCGGCAACGCGGTGCTGGTCCTCACCGGCCTGTCACCCGACGCGCATGCCGCCTCCGGCCCGCACCACCCGGAACCGGGCTGGTGGGAATCGATGCTCGGCCCCGGCAAGCCGATCGACACCAACCGCTGGTTCGTGGTCTGCGTCAACGCGCTGGGCAGCTGCAAGGGTTCGACCGGCCCGGCCTCGCTGGATCCGGCCACCGGCCAGCTGTACCGCCTGGCCTTCCCCGAACTGTCGATCGAGGACGTGGCCGATGCCGCCGCCTCGGTGGTGCGCGGGCTGGGCATCGAACAGCTGGCCTGCGTGATCGGCAACTCGATGGGCGGCATGACCGCGCTGGGCCTGCTGCTGCGGCATCCGGGCATCGCCCGCAGCCACATCAACATCTCCGGCAGCGCGCGCGCCCTGCCGTTCTCCATTGCCGTGCGCTCGCTGCAACGCGAGGCCATCCGCCTGGATCCGAACTGGAACGGCGGAAATTACGACCACGACACCTGGCCCGAGTCGGGCATGCGCATCGCCCGCAAGCTGGGCGTGATCACCTACCGCTCTGCGCTGGAATGGGACGGCCGCTTCGGGCGCGTGCGCCTGGACCAGAGTTCGCCCTTCGCCAACGGCAATGGCGAGGAGGATCCGTTCGGGCTGGAATTCCAGGTCGAGAGCTACCTGGAGGGCCACGCGCGCCGCTTCGTGCGCCGCTACGACCCCAACTGCTACCTCTACCTGAGCCGTTCGATGGACTGGTTCGACGCGGCCGAGTACGGCGACGGCGACGTGCTTGCCGGGCTGGCCACGATCCGCATCGAGCGCACCCTGGCGATCGGCGCCAACACCGACATCCTGTTCCCGGTGCAGCAGCAGCAGGAAGTGGCCGAGGGCCTGGCCCGCGGCGGCGCCGATGCCGAGTTCCTCGGCATGGACTCGCCCCAGGGCCACGACGCCTTCCTGGTGGACTTCGCCCGTTTCGGTCCGGCGGTCCAGGGCTTCCTGGATCGGCTATGATCGTTTCCCGCGAAACATTCTTCTAACGTCCGCGCCGCTACCCTGCCGCCGCGACGTACGGCACAGGCAACTGGTGTGGATTTCCCGGGCAAGCACAAGATGGTGGCCGCGCTGGACGCGGCCGTGGCGCTCGGCGACGGGCATGCGGTCACGGCCGCCCTGCGCGGCGCCCTGGTCTCGCTGTTCGCCGACCGCGAGGTCGGCCTGCCGCCACAGATCCTGCAGCCGATCGCCGACCACTACGCCCGCCGCGAGCTCTACACCAGCCCGGACCTGGGCTACAGCGTGGTGGCGATGACCTGGGGACCCGGCCAGGGCACCCATATCCACGACCACGACGGCGCCTGGTGCGTGGAAGGCGTGTGGCACGGGCGCCTGGCCATCACCCGCTACGAGCCGCTGGCCCGCGAGGGCGAGCGCTGGCGCTTCGAGGCGGTGGACGACATCGAGGCTGCGCCGGGATCGGCCGGCAGCCTGATCCCGCCGCACGAGTACCACGCCATCCGCAATCCGCAGGACGAGGCCGTCGCCGTTTCGCTGCACGTCTACCAGCACCCGCTGCTGCGCTGCCATGTCTTCGTCCCGGAGCAGGAGGACACCGGCGCCGCAGGCTGGACCCGGCGCGAGGAACGCCAGCTCTGCACGGATCCGGGCGCCTAGCGGCCCGCGTCCGCTATACTGCGCCCCCGCGCCGAAGTGGCGGAATGGTAGACGCAGCGGACTCAAAATCCGCCGCCCTTAAAAGCGTGTGGGTTCGAGTCCCACCTTCGGCACCAGTTGCAGGAAACGCCCCGGCCACGCACCGGGGCGTTTTCGTTTGTGCGATCCAGCGCCCGCGGCAGCGCGGCTGAATCAGGCGCAACCTGTAATTCTCCGGAAAGGTACAGACCGGCGGCGGCATGGGAGATTCCAGCCGTTCTTCCCCACCACGCGCCTGCGCCGGCGGCCACGCCCGCGGGCGCAGTAGCCGCGGAGCCTCCATGTACCTGACCTGCGCACGCATCCTCGCCGCCTTCCTCCTGTCGTTCCTTGCCGTGGCCGATGCGGCGCAGGCCGCGCGTCCACGCGAAGGCGGCGAGGAGGTCGTCGAGACCTTCGAGGTTCCCGGCACGCCGCGCGACCGCATCTACGCCGCGGCCAAGCTGTGGGCGCTGGGCAAGCTCAATTCCTCGCGCGGCGCGATCGACTTCGAGAGCCCGGAGGAAGGCATCCTGATCGGCAACGGCGTGATCGGCTACCCGTGCTACAGCCTGTTCGCGTGCATGGGCAAGACCGAATGGAAGGCGCGTTTCACCCTGCGCATCGACGTCAAGGACGGCCGTTACCGGATGACCTTCTCCAACCTCAACGTGATGTGGCCGGCATCATTCGAGGATGGCCGCGGCGAACCGGCCTACGACGGGCCGATCAGCCGTTCGCGCGACCGCGCCAACCTGGAGCGGGCGTTCCACGACCTGGGCATCGAACTGCGCGAGGCCATCCTGCGCGCGCCGCGCGACGCGGACTGGTAGGAACGGAAGTTCCAGCCCGGAATGCACGAAGGCCCGCTTGCGCGGGCCTTCTTCGTTTCGTGACAGTGGGCATCCCCGCTGCCCCTGGGGCCGGCGGCCTCCGCGGGCGGCCGGCCCCCTGGGAGGTCAGGCCGCGTTAACGGCCGCCTCGTAATGGCGCCCGGCGAGCTTGGCCACCAGTTCCTCGCACAGGGATTCCAGCGCCATGATGCGCACCGTACCGAAGTGGGCCAGGCGCACCAGCCGCTCGACATAGATCTCGCGTCCGTATTCGACGGTTTCCAGCATGGACTTGGTGAAGCCGTTCGGCATGAAGCCGCGGGTCCCGTCCTTGCTGCCGCCAACGTAAAGCACGATCGACATGGCCGTTGTCCTCTTCTTGTTCTTGTCTGACCAGGCGGCGGGATTCTGCGCAACCCGGCGTTAGGAACTCGTGCAACCAATGTGCGCATACCGTGTTTCCACTGCGCGACAAGGACATTTCGTGGAGGCGACAGTCAGCCTGCGTTTAGCGCCACGGCCACCAGCCATGGCCGTGCAGTGCGTAATGGTCGGCGGCGCGCTCGAGCGGATTGCGCACGGAGATGCCGCCGCAGAGGAAGTAGACCGGCACGAACAGCGGCCCCAGCAGCATGTACTGGTAGACGTGGGCGCGCTCGTGGTCGCCGAGGCGCACCTGCGGGTGCAGGCAGCGCCCGGCGCGATGCTCGTAGGTGCTGCAGCGCACGTCGAGGCCGGGACCGGTGGCCAGGACCACGTTGCCCAGGGTCATCGCCCCGCCCGGCCCCCAGGGCCAGCGGACGAAGACGATGGCCAGGTCGCGTCGATCCAGCCGGATGCGTGCGCCCCATGGCAGGCCGGCGATGCCCGCCAGCAGGCCGGCCGCGGTCCACGGCGAGGCCCAGGCGAAGCCGAGCAGCAGCGCCAGCCCGCGCACGAGGCGGGCCGGCATGCTCAGTCGGATTCGTTCGGGATCAGCAGCCACAGGATCAGGTAGACCAGCACGCCCGGGAAGGCGGCCGAGATGATCGAACCGACCACGTACGCGATCCGCAGCCAGGTCGAACTCCAGCCGTAGCGCCGGGCGATGCCGCCCATGACCCCGGCGATCATGCGGTCGTTCAGCGAGCGGGTGAGGCCGCCGCCGGTGGAGGTTGCGCTCATGTCCGTCTCCGATGTGACCTGGCCGCAGTCTAGCGCTGGCCGGCGCCGCCACGAAGTCGCGCCAGCCGTTCGCGCAGCCACTCCCCGGCCGGGCGCTCGGGCTGGCCCGGGCAGGCCACCTTGTACGGGCGCCCGGTGATGCTGCTGCGGCTGCCGGCGCGCTCGATGAAATCCTCGGCGGTGCCGTCGAGTCCACGCCGGCGGGCATGGTCGTACTTGCGCTGCAGGTGGTCGCGCGCGGCGCCGGCGTCGTGCCAGCGGCCGTTGCGCTGGAAGCGGCAGCCCGATTCGCCCAGGGCGGACACCAGGGCGCGGATCTCGCTGTCGGCCTGGCCGTCGCGATCCGGATCCCGGGCGGCGACGGAAGGCGCGGCACCGGCCGCGAGCCACAGCGCCGCGACCACGCCCGCCAGCCGGTGGGCGCGCCGCGCGGCCATCATTGCCGCTGCGCCAGCCAGCGCTGGATCGCCGCCGGCACCTCGCGCTGGGCGCGGCTGGACACGTACAGGCCGATATGGCCGCCACGGAAACCCAGCTCGGTGTAGTCGTCGGTACCCACCAGGCCAGCCAGCGCGCGCGACGCGGACGGCGGCACCAGGTGGTCCTGTTCGGCGTAGATGTTCAGCACCGGCATGTCGACGAAGCCCAGGTCCACCGGCTGGTCGCCGATGCGAGCGGTGCCGTTGACGAAGGCATTGCCCTGGTAGAACTGCTTGATGAACTCGCGGAAGGCTTCACCGGCCTGGTCGGGCGAATCGAAGATCCACTTCTCCATGCGCAGGAAATCCTCGACCGCCTTCGGATCCTCCAGCGCGTCCACCAGGCCGACGTACTTCTGCAGGTTCAGGCGGAACGGCTTGAGCATGAGGTAGCTGGCATTCATCAGGTCGGCCGGGATGTTGCCCAGCGCGTCCACGAACAGGTCCACGTCCAGGCCACGCACCCAGCCGGACAGCATGTTGTCCGGGGTCTGGAAATCCACCGGCGTGACCATGGTGACCAGGTTGCGCACCTTCTCCGGGTGCAGCGCCGAATAGCACAGCGAGAACGCACCGCCCTGGCACACGCCCAGCAGGTTCACCGGGCCGCCGGTGGCGTCGGCCAGATGGTCCACCGCGCCGTCGATGAAGCGGTTGATGTAGTCGTCGAGCGTGAGGTAGCGGTCGGACCGGTCCGGGTAGCCCCAGTCGATCACGTACACGTCCAGGCCCAGCGCCAGCAGCCCGCGCACCAGCGAACGGTCGGCCTGCAGGTCGACCATGTACGGACGGTTGACCAGCGCGTAGACGATCAGCAGCGCCGGCCCGGTCGGCTCACGCTCGCCGACGAAGCGGTAAAGCACGGTCTTGCCGTCGCGCCAGACCTCCTGCCGTTCGGTGGCGCCGTAGTCGACCTCGCCCACCTGGCCCAGGACGCGCAGCCCCTGGGTCAGGCGGCGGTGGAACTGCATCGCCTCCTGTGCCAGCGCCAGCGGATCGAACTGCAGCGGACCGCCCTGCCCGCTCATCGGCCCCGGCCTCCGCGTCCGCCGTCAGGCTTGGCAGCGGCCAGGTTGCGGCTCACCCAGTCCTTGATCGAGACCACCCGGGCGCCGGCCTGCGCCGGGGCCGCCGGCTGCGCCTTGCGCGGACGCGGGACGCCGGCGGCTGCCGCCTTCGCCGGGCGCGTGGCGGGCGCCTTCGCGGGCGCGGACGCCGCGCCAGCGGCCTTGCGTGCGGCGGGCTTCTTCGCGGCCACGGACTGCCCCGCCGCGGCGGCAGCCTTCGCGCCGCCGCGCTTCGCCGCGGGCCGGGCGCCAGCGGCAGCCCGCTTCGGGCTGGCCACGGCGTTGGTCGCGGCCGCCTTCGCCGGCTTGCCCGCGACGGGCCTGGCGACGGATGCGGCGGCCTTCGGCATGGCGGCAGCTTTTGCCGCCTGCGCCTTGCCCCCGGCCCTGGTCCCGGCCTTGCCGGCCACCTTCTTCGGCGCGGATACCTTGGCCGCCCCGGTACGAGTGGCAGGCCTGGCTTCCGCGGAGGATGCCGGCTTGCGGGTGGCCGGCTTGCGCGCGGCTGGCGCCGCGGCCTTCCTCGTCCCGGTGTCGGCCGACGCACCGGCCACCGCGGCCTTGCGCGGACGCGCAGCCGGTGCGCCGGCGGACGCCGCCCTGCCCTGCGCCAGGCCAGCGGCGCGGCGCAGCTCGCGCACGGTGCGCTCCAGCTCGGCGACCTTGCGGTGCACCGAGTCGACCTCGGTGCGCCCGGGCAACCCGAGCAGCTCGCCGAGGCGCTCGACCTCGTGCTGCAGGCCCCTGCGCACGCGCATCAGCGCATTGGTCAGGGCGGCATAGTTTTCCTGGTATTCCTCGGACAGCGCGGCCTCGGACCACGCCTCCTCGGCGGCTTCGACCCACAGGTCGAACAGCGCCCGCGCCGTGGCCAGCCGCTGCTCCGGGCTTTCCTGCTGTTCCAGCAGGCGTTCGAAGCGGGCGAAGGCGTCCTGGCTGATGCGCGACAGCAGCGCGGTGAACGCCTCGTTGCGCTCCTCCCACTCCTGCCACGCCGCCGCCAGCGCCTGCAGGCGCTGCTGGTGCTCGCGTCCCGGGCCCAGCCCGGGGCGCCCGAACCATTCGGAAGCCTGCTGCCGCAGCGGCCGCAGCAGGGCCTCGACGATCGGGCGCACCTGGTCCGGCCAGCCGGCCGCGGCTGCGCCAAGCCCGCCGGGCAGGCCGTGGAGCACGCCGGCGAAGGGATTGCCCGCCTGTCCGCCGAGCATCTGCCGCCAGGCGCCGGCGACGTCGGCGGCGCTGCCGCCACCCTCGGCGAACTGCGCGGCCACCTGCTGCATCCGCGCATACCAGTCGAAGGCGGCCGGGGCTGGCCCCTCGCCGGGCGTCGCACCTCCGAAGCCGAACGCGTCCGATGTCGCGGTGGACGGCCCCACGCCGAGCAGCCCGCCCCAGGTGTCCCAGTACTGGCGCGCCAGCGAGTCGAGGTCGCCGGGCGAAGATGCGTTGGCCATGAGCCCTCCGGTGTCGCCGCCGATTCTAGCAGCGGCTTCGGCGGCGCCTCCTACGGCTTGGGAATATGGATGGTCTTGCTGATCATAAGCGAGCCGGACAGGGCGAACAGCAGCACCAGCGGGTGCAGCTGCCATGGCCCCAGCTGCCACTGGCCCCACCACAGCCCGGCGCCGATATGGCCCTGCCAGGCGGCCACCGCCAGCACCACCCCCAGGACCAGGCTGGTCGGGATCGGCGTGCCTTCGAAGTACTTCACCTTGCCCTCGTCGCCAGCCAGCTGCTCGGCGGTGACGTTGTAGCGGGCCAGGCGGCTGACGCCGCAGCCGACGAAGTACGACAGCACCAGCCAGTCCCAGCCGCCCTGCATGCCGCAGGCATAGGCCAGCGCCGCCGGGGCCACGCCGAAGGAGATGACGTCGGCCAGCGAGTCCAGCTCCCGGCCCAGGGTCGAGGACGACTTGCGCCAGCGCGCCACGCGGCCGTCCAGCGCATCGAAGATGAAGGCCAGCGGGATCAGGGCCATGCCGGCCAGCAGGTCCGCCACCCGGCCGTCCTGCAGGAAGCGCATCGACGCGAACACCGCGCCGGTGCCGCAGAAGGCATTGGCGAGGGTGAACCAGTCGGCGAGCTGGAAGTCGCGCAGCATCGAGAAGTGGCGGGACATGCGGGGGACCTGGGTGGAATCGCGCACAGGATACGCCCACGCGGGTCACGGCCGCCGACACGCCCGCCCTTCCGTCGCGCCGGCCGCTTGCTAAAGTCGCAACGAGCCACCGGAGAAGGATCCCCAATGCGCAACATCCTCATCACCGGCGCGGCCAGCGGCATCGGCGCCGGCATCGCCCGCGAGCTGGCGGCCGCCGGCCACCACCTGGTCGTCAGCGACCTGTCGGCCGAGGGTGCCGCGGCGGTCGCCGCGGAGATCCGGGCCGCGGGCGGCTCGGCCGAGTCCGTGGTGCTGGACGTGACCTCCGATGCCAGCATCGCCCATGCGCTGACCACGATCTCCTGCCCGGTGGACGTGCTGGTCAACAATGCCGGCCTGCAGCATGTCTCGCCGCTGGAAGAGTTCCCGATCGACAAGTGGGATTTCCTGGTCCAGGTCATGCTGGTCGGCGTGGCCCGCCTGACCCGGGCGGTGCTGCCGGGCATGCGCGAGCGCGGCTACGGCCGCATCGTCAACATCGGCAGCATCCACGCCCTGGTCGCCAGCCCCTACAAGAGCGCGTACGTGGCGGCCAAGCACGGCCTGGTCGGCTTCTCCAAGGTGATCGCGCTGGAGACGGCGGACACCGACATCACCATCAACACCATCTGCCCCAGTTACGTGAAGACCCCGCTGGTGGACAGCCAGATCGCGGCGCAGGCGCGCACGCGCGGCATCTCCGAGGACGAGGTGGTGTCGCAGGTGATGCTCAAGCCCATGCCCAAGGGCGTGTTCATCGGCATGGACGAACTGGCCGGCACCACCGCCTTCCTGGTCTCGCCGGCCGCGCGCAACCTCACCGGCCAGTGCCTGGTGCTGGATGGCGGCTGGACCGCGCAATAACGGATGCGGGCGCGATGCGCCGTAAACATCCGCGGCCCCGCCCGCGTTTACGGCTCGCGGCCCATGCCGGCCCGCCAGGCCACGATTGATCCATGGCGTGAATCGCGGGATCTGCGACCGCCGCGTGGAACATCGGCGGGCTGCCGGGACCGACGCGAAGGCCTGGTGAATTTTTCGCCACCCATCTTGACGAGTCCGTCACGCAAGGCGTCGCGGCGGTTATCCACACACTTGTCCGCGAACCATCCACAGGCGGTGTGGAAAACCTCGAGCCTGCGCCCGCAAGGGGTGGCGAAAACTTCGCCACCCATCTTGACACGCTAGCGCCGCAAGCGCGCGCGACGCTTATCCACATGCTTTTCCCGACGCTTTCCACACCCGGTGTGGAAAACGCGGAGGCGCGTGGAACATCGGCTCAGACGCGCGACCAGTTCCAGGACTGCATGCGCCCGTCGCGGTACGGCATCACCCCATGGAAGGGACGCGGGTCGGCGTCGAACACCAGCGGCAGGAAGTTGCGGTCGCCCTCCCACATCGGCAGCTCGCCAAGGCGCGCGACCTCCACCCACTCCAGGGTGCCCTCGGGATTGGACTGCAGCGGCGTGCCGGTCCAGCCGTCGATCACGAACACGAAGCCCAGCCAGTCCTCGCCGTGCTTGCCGAAGCCCGGCCAGCTGATGGTCCCGCGCAGCTGCATCGAGGTGCACTCGATGCCGGCTTCCTCGCGGATCTCGCGGCGCATGCCGGCGACCACGTCCTCGTCGCGCTCGATCTTGCCGCCGAGGCCGTTGTACTTGCCCAGCTGGTGGTCGTCCGGGCGCGCGTTGCGGTAGATCATCAGGACCTTCGAGCGGTCCGGCGAAAGCACGTAGCCGAGCGTGGCCACGATGGGGGTATAGGGCATCGGGATGGAGCCTTGGCGGAAAGCGGCATTCTAGCCAGTGGCCCGGGCCGGCCCCGGGCCGCCAGCGGAGGATCAGCGCAGCAGCTGGTCGCGCAGGGCCTCGTACTCCGGCGGGACCGGGTCGGCATGGGCCGGCCGCGCCAGCAGTTCGGCCAGGGCTGGCGGCACCTCCACCGGATGCCCGACCAGCGGTTCGACCACCGACTCGAACTTGGCCGGATGCGCGGTGGCCGCCACGGCCCAGTCGCCGTCGGTGCCATCGGAACGCAGTTCCTGCAGCACGTGCACCGCGGTGGCGGTATGCGGGCAGAACACTTCGCCATGCAGCTGGCTGCGGGTGCGGATGGTGGTGCGGATCAGGTCGTCGCCCACGGCGATGGCGGTGAAGCCCTCGCGCAGCGCGGCCTCGTCGCCGCCGTACAGCCACAGCAGGCGCTCGAAGTTGCTCGGCGCGCCGACGTCCATGGCGTTGGCGATGGTGGCCACGCTGGGCCGGGGGCTGTAGGCGTCGCCGGCGAAGAACTCGGGCAGCACGCGGTTGGCATTGGTCGCCAGTACGATCCGCCCCAGCGGCGCGCCCAGTGCGCGCGCCAGGATCCCGGCCAGGGCGTTGCCGAGGTTGCCGGTGGGCACCACGAAGTTGAGCTCGCGCCCGGTCGCCGCGTGGTGGGTCAACGAGGCGTGCGCGTAGTAGCTCATCTGCGGCAGCAGCCGGCCCAGGCTGATGCTGTTGGCCGAGCTCAGCGGCACCTGCGCCTGCAGCTCCGCGTCGTTGAGCGCGCGCTTGACCAGGGCCTGGCAGTCGTCGAACGAGCCGGCCACCCGCAGCGCCGAGACGTTGTCGCCGAAGCAGCCCAGCTGGTGCGCCTGGCGCGGCGAGACCCGCCCGTCCGGATACAGCACGACCACGCGCAGGCCCGGCTGGCCATGGAACGCGGCGGCCACTGCGGCGCCGGTATCGCCGGAAGTCGCCACCAGGATGGTCAGCGGCCGCTCCGCGCCGCGGCGGATGCGCGCCAGGCAGGCGGCCAGGAAGCGTGCGCCGCCGTCCTTGAACGCGGCAGTGGGGCCATGGAACAGCTCCAGGACGTGGTCGCCCGGGGTCGCCAGCGGCACCAGAGGCACCGGGAAATCGAGCGCCTCGGCGCAGATCGCCGGCAGCTCCGCTTCCAGCGCATCGCCGGCGAAGAACGGCGCCAGCAGCCCGGCGGTGGTCTCGGCCAGGCTGGCGCCGGCGTGCAGCTGGCGCGGTGCCGGCAGCGCCTGCGGCACATACAGGCCGCCATCGGGCGCCAGGCCGGCAGCGATGGCCTGGCTGAGGTTCACGGCGGGCGCGGCATTGCGGGTGGAAATGAAGTTCATCGTGGATCCGTCGGGCCTTGGGGCGACCGCTTCGCGGCCGGCGGTGGAACGGGACGCAGGGACGCAGGCATCGCCCACGCCGCTGCGCGACGGTTACAGCAGGCTGGCGCCGGGGCTGTCCAGTGGCGCGACCCAGGCCTGGCTCTCCAGGCCGGCGGTGGCGAACGCGGCCTGCACCGCCGGCGCGGCGGCCTCGGCGCTGGCGCGGTTCTCGAACCAGCCGAACACGCTGGGGCCGGCGCCGGAGATGCTCGCGCCCATCGCCCCGCCATCCAGCATCGCCGCCTTGGCCGCAGCGAAGCCGGGGATCAGCGCGGCGCGGCGCGGTTCGACCAGCACGTCGCGCAGGCCCGCGCGCACCAGCGTGGCATCGCCGGCATGGCAGCCGGCCAGCACCAGGGCCAGGTTGGCGCTCTGGGCCACGAACCCGGACAGCTCGTAGCTTCCGGCCAGCGCCTCGCGCGCCCTGCGTGTTTCCAGCACGGCTTCCGGATGCACCAGCAGGCTGTGCCATTCCTCCGGCACCGGGATCCGCACCAGGCGGTCGGCCGTGGCCAGCACCAGGCCACCCAGCAGCATCGGGCCGATGTTGTCGCCATGGCGACCACCGCTGGCCACCGCCTCGCCTTCCAGTGCGAACGGATACAGCGCGTGGCGGGGCAGCGGCCGATCCAGCAGCGCGTTGGCCGCCACCAGTGCGCCCACGCAGGACGCGGCCGAGCCGCCCATGCCCGAGCCCAGGGCGATGCCCTTGTCGATCTCGACCTCGAAGCCCAACGGCAGCTGCAGGGCGCGGCGCATCGCCTCCAGGGCCACGCCGGCGGTATTGCGCGGGGCTTCCAGCGGCAGCGGATGGGGGGCGCCGCGGATCTCGCGGATCCGCACTTCCGGCTCGGCGATGCGGCGCACCGTGACCGTGTCGCCGGCGCCGGCCAGCGCAAAGCCGAGGATGTCGAAGCCCACCGCGGCATTGCCGGCCGAAGCGGGCGCGAAGGCCGTGGCCTGGCGCGGCATCGGATCGGCCGTCACAGGCGCGCTCCGCGGCCGGCGGCCACCCGCAGCAGGTCGGCGAACACGCCGGCGGCGGTCACCTCGGGACCGGCGCCCGGCCCCTGCACCACCAGCGGATTCTGGCAGTAGCGGCGGGTGGTGAACTGGACGATGTTGTCGGTCAGGCGCAGGTTGGCGAAGGCGTGGTCGCGCGGCACCTCGACCAGGCCGACCGAGGCCTTGCCCTGGGCATCCAGGCGCGCGACGTAGCGCAGCACGCTGTTGTTGGCCTGCGCCTGGGCCAGGCGCGCGGCGAAGCCGGCGTCGACCTCGTGCAGGCGCGCCATGAAGTCGTCGACGCTGGACTCGCGCAGCGAGGCCGGGACCAGGCTCTCGACCTGCACGTCCTCGATGCCCAGCTCGCATCCGGCCTCGCGCGCCAGGATCACCAGCTTGCGGCCGACGTCGGTGCCGGAAAGGTCGTCGCGCGGATCCGGCTCGGTGTAACCCAGCGAACGCGCCTCGGCCACCAGCTTGGAGAACGGCACGCTGCCGTCGAAGCGGTTGAACAGCCAGGCCAGGGTGCCGGAGAAGATGCCCTCGATCGAGATGACCTTGTCGCCGGTGTCCAGCAGGTCGCGCAGGGTCGAGATCACCGGCAGGCCGGCGCCCACCGTGGCCTCGTAGCGGAAGCGGGCGCCGCTGCCCTGGGCCGCGGCGCGGATCTCGCGCCAGCGCTGCAGCGGACCGGAGCCGGCCTGTTTGTTCGGGGTGACCACGTGGATGCCGGCGGCCAGCCACTGCGCGTAACGGTCGGCCACCTGCGGGCTGCCGCTGCAGTCGACGATCACCATGTGCGGCAGGTGCGAATCCAGCAGGTGCGCGGTGAAGCGGTCCAGGTCCAGCGGCTCGCGCGCGGCGGCGTAGGCCTCGCGCCAGGCGCCCTCGATCCCGCGCGGATCCAGCAGCTGGCGGCTGCGCGAGGCAATCGCGCGCAGGCGCAGGTCCAGTCGCGCGCGCTCAAGCAGCTTGCCGCGCGCGGCCATCAGCTGGTCCAGCAGCGCGCCGCCGACGTTGCCCGGTCCGATCACGCCGACGGCGAAGGTCTGCGGCGACAGCCAGAAGCCGGCATGCGCCGCGCGCAGGGCACGGGTGGCCTGCTCGCTGTCGATCGCCACCGAGATGTTGCGCTCGGACGAGCCCTGGGCGATGGCGCGGATGTTGACCTGGGCGCGCCCCAGCGCCCCGAACAGGCGCGCAGCGATGCCCGGCTGCCCGGCCATGCCGTCGCCGACCGCGGCCAGCACGCTGATGCCCGGCACGTGCTGCACGCGCTGCACCTGGCCGATCGCCAGTTCGTGGGCGAAGGCGTTGAGCAGCGCCGCCTGGGCCCGCTCGGCGTCGTCCTGGCGGACTACGCAGCAGATCGAGTGCTCGGACGAGCCCTGCGAGATCATCACCACCGAGACCCGCGCGTTGCGCAGCGCGGCGAACACGCGCTCGGCCGTGCCGGGCACGCCGATCAGGCCGGTGCCCTCGAGGTTCACCAGGGCCAGGTTCGGGCTCAGGGTCAGGCCCTTCACCGGACGGCTCGGATCGCGCCCGGCGCTGATGCGGGTGCCCGGGTGCTCGGGCTGGAAGGTGTTGCGGATGACGATCGGCAGGCCGCGCTCGATCGCCGGATACATGGTCTGCGGGTGCACGACCTTGGCGCCGAAGTAGGCCAGCTCGCAGGCCTCGTCGTAGCTCAGCGACTCCAGCTGCACCGCCTCGGGCACCACCCGCGGGTCGGCCGACAGCACGCCGTCCACGTCGGTCCAGATGTGCAGTTCGTCCGCCTCGAACAGCGCGGCGAAGATGGCGCCGGAGAAATCGCTGCCATTGCGGCCGAGCGTGGTGATGCGCCCCTGCGTATCGCGCGCCACGAAGCCGGTGGCGACCACGCGCCGCTGCGGGTTCGCCTTGCGCCACTGCGCCAGCTTCTCCGCGCTGCGCGCCCAGTCCACGTCCACGCCCAGCTCGCCGTGGCTGACCACCAGCACGTCGCGTGCGTCCAGCACCGCGCAGTCCTCGCCCAGCGCGCGCAGGTGCAGGCCCAGGAGCTGCGCCGAGTACACCTCGCCCAGGCCCTGCACCCGCTGCAGCACTTCCTCGGGCAGGCTGCCGAGCACATGCACCGCTTCGAGCACGCGCGCCAGCTCGTCGAAGCGCTGGTCGATCCATTCCACCGCCTCGCCCGCACGCTCGGCCAGCAACGCCACCGCCGCGCTGCGATGCCGTGCGCGCAGGTCGTGCCAGGCCTCCTCCCAGTCCGGCGCGCCCTCGCATTCGGCGACGGCCGCCGCCTGGGCCAGGCCGATCAGGGCGTCGGTGACGCCCTTCATCGCCGAGACCACGGTGACCTGGACCTCCTCGTCCCGGGCCAGCAGCAGGCCGGCGACGTGGCGGTAGCGCTCGGCGTCGGCCACGGAGGTGCCACCGAACTTGTGCACCACGGTGCGGACGGCGGCGGACGGTTTGCTCGATTCGGACGGACTAGCGACAGCGGCAGACGACATCGGAGACCTCGGTTGTGAGGCCCAGCGCGCGTATCGGTGCGGGTCGCCCCGCGCCTGATCCAGGTGCGGGGCCGTGGGTTTCGCAGTTACACGAACACGACGGGCCGCACCGGGCGGGTAATACCGGTGGCGGTGGTAATCGCGGTAATGCCGGCGGCCGAAGCGCACGCATGCGTCCGCCGCGGAGGCGGAAGGAACATCGCAGTGGTGGCGTTGGGCTTCGACATGGGCGTCAAGAGGACACGATGGCGAGGGCCCGTGTCAAGTGTTGCAACGCCACATCGATCGAAAATTTCCGTTGCGAAAGAAACAGTTAGCAGCGGACCGCGCCGCGCGCCCAGGCCCGGCATGCGGAAATCGCGTGTCCCGGTGCGTCGCCTCGCGTGGCCACCGCTCGCGTGGCACGCGACCGGTGGATGCCGGCCACGTGGTTTCCGGTCGGCGCCGCCACAGGTGCGGCAGCTGCTCCGCGGGCTGTGGGCTGCTACGGCCGCGTCTCGGTGACTTCCTCCAGCACGCCCCAGCGCCCACCGCACTGGCCCACCAGCAGCGAAAGGGACTGGAGTAGCGCTTGAGCTCCGAATAGCGCGTGGCGCTGATGCGCACGTTCGCGCCCTCCCGCGCGCGTATGTGATCCGCGAGTAGGTGCGCGCCGGTTCCCGTCCGGATAGATCCGCGTGCTGCGGACGACCGCCGAATCGCAATACAGGTCCGCCAGGCCCGTATCGAACGCGTTCCCGCGCTTCTGGTATTCGGCAAACAGCGCCTGCGCTGCGGCCCTGGCATCCTGCGCGGCAGCGACCGGACACAGCGCGATCAGCAGGAAAAACGCGGCAACGCGGCTCATGCGCCCACCCGCCCTGCTGGCGGAAGCACCACGATCAGCAGCGTCGCCAACGGGCCGACAAGGATCGAGCCCAGCCACCAGCCCAGTCCACTGCGGCCCTTGGACTGTGCCAAGCCCGCATTGATCAACGATAGCGTGCCCCAACCCACGAAGAATCCCGAGTCCGCCTGCATCCTCATTTCCCGAGCTGGTCCTTGTCCACGGAATATCGCTGATAAAGGCATCCGCAGCCAACAGCCGGATGCCGACCGCAGGGACCGGAGGACGCCACTTCAGTGGCCGTAACGCCCTTCGAACGAGATGGAGACGGCCAAGTCAGGGGCTTCCCGTGCCCCGCCCTTACGGGGCGGCGAATAACCGACGCGTTCTGCGACATACGGGGTCCGCCACGGAAGCACCAACACCAGATGGGTCTGCCCGCAGGCCGGACTCCCGCCGCGGCCGGGCATAGCGGTGGCAACAGCCTCAGGTCGCCGCGAAACGCTCGCACGGCTCGGGCGTGGGACCTGCCGCGGCCAGCAGTCCAGCCAGGCCCCGGTGGCTTCGTCGCGCACCAGCGGCCTGGAGCCGGACGTCACTCCAACCAGTCCGCCAACCACATGGCGGAGTTCTTCGTGGCCCGTGTCAGCCCGGCACGGGCACCAGCCCCCTGTCCTCGACCTCGTTCCGCAACTGTTGCACGATCCGCCCCTGGTCCATGACCAGGACGCGGTCGGCGCTGGCGATGGTTTCCGGGCGATGGGCCACGATCACCTTGGTGAGCAGCAGACCCTTGACCGCCTCGTTGACCAGGCGCTCGTTGGCCACGTCCAGGTGGCTGGTGGCCTCGTCCAGGAACAGCAGCTTCGGCTGCCGGTAGAGCGCGCGCGCCAGGATGATGCGCTGCTTTTGTCCGCCGGATAGTGAGCTGCCCATGTCGCCAATCAGGCCGTGGTAACCCATGGGCATGGCCACGATGTCGTCGTGGATCGCGGCGAGCCGCGCGGCCTGCTCGAGCCGCTCCTGGTCGGCCTGCGGATCGAAGAAGCTGATGTTGTCGGCGATACTGCCCGCGAACAGCTGGTCGTCCTGCATGACGGCTCCAACGACGACGCGCAGGTTGCGCGGCCCGACCTTCTGCAGGTCGTAACCACCGATGCAGATGCGCCCCTCGCTGGGGCGCAGCAAGCCAAGCATCAGCTTGAGCAATGTTGTCTTGCCCCCGCCCGAGGCGCCCACGATCGCCACGGATTCGCCGGGCTCGATGGTGAAGCTGCAGTCCCTGAGGACCCACGGCTCCCCTTCCCCGTAGCGGAACGACACCCCTTCCACCTCGATGCGCATATCCGGCGGCGTTGGCAGTTCGGGCAACGCCTCGTCCTCCTCCGGCTCCTGCAGCACGATGTCGGCCAGCCGCTCGCCATGCAGCCGCAGCATGCGGAACTCCACCCATCTGTCGACCAGCGCCGCCATCCGTCCGGCGAACTGGTCCTTGTATGCGAGATAGGCGATCAGCATGCCCACAGAGAAAACGTTCTGAAGTGCCAGCGCGGCGCCGATCCAGATCACCGCGATGCGTTCGACGCCGAAGACCAGCTGGCTTGCGCCACTGAAACCCAACCCCATGCGCGCCAGGCGGACCTCGTGGTTGACCGTCTCGACGAGCAGGTTCTCGTAGGCGGCGCGCCGACCGGGCTCGCCGCCGGCAACCTTGAGGCTCTGCATGCCCCGCAGGGATTCGAGCAGGTGGCTTTGCTGCTTCGCCGCGGCGACCAGCTGCCGCTCCGTGCCCTCCCGCACCGGCCTGTAGGCCAGTGCGCGGATTCCGATATACACGCCCACCGCGGCAAGCGTGACCAGTGCGAGCTTCCAGCTGTACAGAAGCATCAGTGCCAGGGTGGCCACGGCCATCAGCCCATCGATGATCGCTTCCACGAAGCTTGTGGTGAGCGTCTTCTGGATCGCCTGCACCGACGACATCCTCGAGGTGATGTCACCAAGGTGCCGCTTCTCGAAGAAGTCCAGGGGCAGCCGCAGCAGATGGGCGAACACGTTTCCGGCCCATTGCATCCCCAGGCGGCTGGACAGGTAGACGACGGACCAGCCCCGCAGCACGCCGATACCGACCTGCAGCAGGAGCGCAAGGCCGAAACCCAGGCCAAGCACTGTCAGCAGTTCCCGGTCCGCCGATACCAGTACCTGGTCGACCACCCACTGCATGAAGAACGGGGCCAGGACCACGAACACCTGCAGGGCCACCGAAAGCGTGAGCAGCTGCGCGAGCGCAGCCCAGAGCCCGCGCACAGGACCGGTGAGCTGGCTTGCACGCACGCTCGGAGCACTCCTGCGCGGCTTGAATCCAGGGCTTGGCGCAAGCTCCAGGGCGATGCCGGTGAAGTGGTTCGAGACCTCCTGCAACGACAGGCGCCGCTCGCCGATGGCCGGATCCATGATGACGGCGCCGGAGCGCCCAACCCTGGCCAGCACCACGAAATGGTTGAAATCCCAGTGCAGGACGCAGGGCAGGCGCAGCTTCCCCAGCTCATCCAGTTCCAGGCGCAAGGGACGCGCCGCCAGGCCGAGCTGTTGCGATACCCGGATCAGCTGGTCCAGACGTGCACCTTTCAACGAAAGCGGGAACTTCCGGCGCAGTTCCGCCAGCGAAACAGACAGGCCATGCGCCGCGCAAACCATCGCCAGCGACGCCAGTCCGCATTCGGCCGCTTCCGCCTGGAGCACGGGTCGCAGCTTGCCCAGCATGATGTTTCCTCCCTGCGTATCGCATTCGCGCCGTAGGCCTCGGCGCCATGCGCGCAGCCGTTGGAGCGTGGCTGTCATTCCGCAGCAGCCTTGCCGCACCAGTCTTCCGGTGACGGCCGTGCGGGTCGGCGGATCGACGTGCAGGCGCGCAGGCACTGGGCCGTGGCGGCGGATGGAAGCCACCTGCCGCCACGGATCCACGACTGCGCATCACGTCCGCGGCAACCCCGGAGTCGGCGTCCGGGGGCCGCACACGCTCCGCAGGCTGCCGCTCACACCGTGTCGTCACCGGGCTCCCGTTCCCGGAGGACGGCGACCAGTTTCAACCACCTGTCATGGAGGTAGCCCAGGCCACCTCCATGCACGGGCCGGAGGGGCGTCGCTACCACGACGCCTTCCGAGATGACGGTGATATCCGGATGCTCCAGCGTTCTCATATGCGCCTCCTTGCGCGTTGCGGCACGTTCCCCGTGCCATGGGCTCCCCCGGTCCACTCCCCTTACCCGGCCATCCGTCCCCTTACCGTCCAAAGCGGTTCCAGGAGCCATTCGACGAGCCTGCGCTCCTCGCCGAGGATGTCCGCTTCCAGCAGCATCCCCGGCCGCAACGCCTCCGCCTTTCCATAGGCACGGATGTCCTGCGCGGGAACGGCCACGGTCACGCGATAGAAGGGTTCGAGTGCCTGTCCGCTGCCGAGCAGCGCAACCAGCTCGTCGGGTCGCAGGGCGCTGCGGCTGATGCGGGTGACGGTACCGCGCTGGTGTCCGAACTTCTGGTACGGGAAGGCCTGGTAGCGGAGCATCACCGCATCCCCCGGGGCGATGAATCCAATCGCGCGACTTGGCACGAGCAGCTCCGCTTCCAGGCGCCCCTCGCCTGGCAGGATCGACAGCAGCGGCTGTCCTGCCTGGAGCGATTGTCCGGTCTTGGCCAGCTGGGTGGACACGATCCCGCCGACCGGCGCGCTCACGACCAGTTCGCCCCTTGCGCGCGTCTCGACCTGTTCCTGCTCCAGTGCCGCCAGGTCGCGCAGGTGCCCGGCTTCGAGGGCATCACGCTGTGCCGGGAGCTCGTCCAGCGCCTGCTGCAACTGGACAAGCAGGCGGCGCGTGGCGACCGCCTGGCGCTCGAGCGCCTGGACTTCGGCCAGCTGGGCCAGTGCAGTCGACTCCTGTTGCCTGATCTGCAGGAGACTCACGTACCGGTCGTCCTGCAACTGGCGCAGCCTATGCAGGGTTTCCCGCGCAAGCCGTACCTGCGCCCGGCGCGTCGCGATCTCGGCCTCCACCTGCGCCAGCTCCTGGCGCGCCGCGCCCAGCTGGTTCCGCAGGCCGGCGTCCTGGGCCGAAAGCTGCGCCCTCTGCGCGACATAAGCCGCTTCCAGCCCCTCCCGCCTGCGGCGCAGGCGCTCCTCGAGCGCGGCCAGCGTATCCCCGGCCTGGCGGGTGACGCGCGGCACTGCAACGGTCGCCAGTAGCTGGCCAGCCTCCACGCGTGCGCCCTCGCGCACGTCGACCGCGACAACCACGCCCGTGGCGGGTGCGACCACCATGGCCATGCCATCGGTCGGCACCAGTTGCCCGGATACCGTGGAGCGCCGGGTATAGGTCCCTAGCAGCAGGAACAGCAGCACCGCCGATGCCGCCAGCAGCGCGGCCGCGGTGAGCAGCCACAGTCCCAGCGGCTGCGCGAGCGAGACGGCGCCCAGCCACTGGCCCCGCCTGGCCTCCAGCGCTTCCCTGCGGAACAGCTCCAGGGTCATGGCCGCCGCCCCCGGGAACGCCGGAGCGCCTTGCGCGCTCCCCGACCTTGTCGGCAATACCGGACGCCGCGAGCGGTCGCGCCCGGCATGCGGACACGCGCCCACTGGTTGGCCGCATGTTTCCTCATCGCCCACTCCCTGGACTGCCGGCGGACGCCTCCATGCGTCCGGCCGATATCGACGACATTCCGTGTCATCGGCGATCGATACTGCCGCCGGTCCGCGGGGGCGGCAAGGCGCCGACGACGGCGTTCCTGCAACGGGCGTTTGCACTCGCGCCCCCGAGGCACTGGCACTTCTACCGGGCTGAAACCGCTGCAAGCGGAACTGGACAACCTGGCCAGGAACACTTGCCACTGCCGTTGCCCTGCGCTCGATCGTGGCGCTAGGCTTCGGCCACTGCCACGGATCGGCAGGAGGACGCATGCAGCTTTCCATGAGGATAAGGATCGCGCGTCAGCGGGCGCGCCTGTCGCAGGAGGCCCTTGCCGCGCAGCTCGGCGTGACCCGGGGCGCGGTCGCCAACTGGGAATGTTCGGTGGGTGTCATGCCTGCGACCACGCGCCTGGAGCGCCTTGCCCAGGTCACCGGGGTCTGCTTCGAATGGCTGGCCACCGGCCGTGGTCCGGTTGCCTACGAGAAGGCGGCCGAGCCCACGGCGGAAGGGGAATGGGTGGCCGACCCGGCCGAGCGCCGCCTGGTCCAGGCTTACCGGGCCTCCAGCCGGCCGGTGCAACGGATGCTGGAACGCCTGGCCGAGATCCAGCTGGTCGGCGAACGCCGGCGGGCCTGAGGCGGGCGACCCGACTGGAGGATGCGGCCTGGCCATCCGGTCGGGTCGAGCCGGCCTGGACGTCATGCACTCCGCGAAGCCACGTGCGCGCACACGGCGCACGCGGCTGTGGATGTCAGTCCAGCTCGGCGCAGTCGGCGCGGCGCACCTCGGCGACGAAGCGGCGCATCTCGTCGCCGTCCTTGATGCCGGGGGAAAGCTCGATGCCGCTGGCCACGTCCACCGCCCACGGCAGGGTCGCGGCGATGGCCTCGTAGACGTTGTCGGGAGTCAGGCCGCCGGCCAGGACGAAGGGCCGGTGCAGGCCAGTAGGCAGCCGCCGCCAGTCGAAGGCATGGCCGCTGCCGCCGGCGCCGCCGGTGGCGTGGCTGTCGAACAGGAAGGCGGCGGCGTTGGGCCAGCGCTGCTGCAGGGTCTGCGCGTCCCAGGCGTTGCCCTCGCCCATGGGGACGGCCTTCATGTAGGGCACGCGAAACGAGCGGCAGAAGGCGTCGTCCTCGTTGCCATGGAACTGCAGCAGCGCCGGACGGATCTGCCGCACGACCTCGCGCACTTCCTCGGCGCTGTTGTCGCGGAACAGGGCCACCGCGCTGACCAGCGGCGCCATCGCCAGGCGCAGCTGGCGCGCCGCGACGGGGGTCACCTGGCGCGGGCTTCCTTCCGCGAAGATGAAACCGACGGCATCCACGCCGAGCTCGCTGGCCAGGCGTACGTCGCCCGGGCGCGTCATGCCACAGAACTTGATCCTTGTCCGGTACAGCGCTCGGCTCACAGCGTCACCTCCGACGGCAGGCCCCACTCGGCAGGGTACAGCGGACGCAGGAATACCAGGCCCTGGGGCGGCGCGGTCGGCCCGGCCAGGGCGCGATCGCGTCCCGCGAGCAGGCGGGCGATCCAGCCCTCGTCCTGGGCTCCAGCCCCCACCTCCAGCAGCGAACCGACGATGTTGCGGACCATGTGGTGCAGGAACGCGTTGGCCTGTACCTCGATGGAGACCGTTTCGCCGCTGCGGCGTACCTGGATGTCCTGCAGGTTGCGGCGCGCGTGGGGTGCCTGGCAATGCACGGTGCGGAAGGCGCTGAAGTCGTTCTCGCCCAGCAGCGCCTGGGCGGCACGGTGCATCGCGTCCGCATCCAGCGGGCGCCGTTCCCAGGCCATCGTCGTGCGGTACAGCGCGGGCCGCACCGGACGATTGACCAGGGTGTAGCGATAGCGTCGGGCGCGCGCGGAGAAGCGCGCGTGAAAAGACCCGTCCACCGGCACGCACCAGCGCACGCACACCGTCGGCGGCAGGCGCCCGGTCACGCCCAGGGTCCAGGCCCTGGGGTCGCGTTCGGCGGTGCTGTCGAAGTGCGCCACCTGGCATTCGGCGTGGACGCCGGCGTCGGTGCGCCCGGCGCAACTGACGGTGATCTCCTGGTCGGCCCCCGAGGACAGCGCCCGCTCGAGCGTGGCCTGCACCGTCGGCGGACCGGACGGGCCCAGGCCCTGCCAGCCCTGGACCCCGCCGCCGTCGTATTCGCCGCCCAGCGCGTAGCGCACCGCCGTCAGCCGATCTCGCGAAGCAGCTGCGCCGCCTCGTCGCGCGCGGCCGGATCCTGGCCGGCCAGCACCTCACGAAGCAGGGTGCGCGCGGTGTCGACGTCGCCCAGGTCCAGGTAGGCCACCGCCAGTTCCAGGCGCTCGCGGCCGGCCGGGGCCGGGTTCAAGGGGGTAAAGGCCGAGGCGTCGTCAGGCCAGGCCGGCGCCGGGGCGCGCGGGGCCGGAGCCGGCTCCACCCGCGGGGCTTCCTCCACCGGCTCGTCCTCGTGCGGCGGGAAGGCCAGTTCCTGCACCGGCCCCTCGTCGGCATACGCGTCATGCTCGACCGGATGCGGCTCCAGTTCCGGCGCATCGACGGCGACCACCGGGTCGGCCACGACATGGTTGGACGGTGCGGCGGCAGCCAGCGAGGCGGCATCGAAACGGCCGGGGCTGCGGCTGACCGGGATCGGCAGCGGCTTGGGCTTGCGCGCGAACCACCAGGCCACGACCGCACCCGCGGCCACCACCAGCAGCACCAGCGGCCACAGGCCCAGGCCATCGCCGCCGGACGCCTTGTCCACCTGCGCCAGGCGCTGCTGCGCCGCGGCCAGCTCGCTGTCCTTCAGCTCGATCAGCTTCATCTGCTGCTGCTGCAGCTTCTCAAGTTCCTCGAGCCGGCTGCGCAGTTCCTGCACCTCCGATTCGCGGGCGGCCAGGTCTTCCTGAGCCTGGCGCAGTTGTTCGTTAGCCAGCATGTCGCCCTCGCCACCATTGCCCAGTCCGGATGTCGCCGCCTGCGTGCCCTCGGCCGCGACGGCCGGCGCGATCTCAAGCCGTGCCCCGGAGGGCGCGGCTCCGGCACCGGGCCCCGGAGCCGGAGCGGCTCCGCGTTCGATGGTGCCCTGCTGGTCCGGGGCGCCGGCCACGGCCGGTTGCGGCACCGGCTGCGAGAGCTGGCGCCACTGCGCGGTCTGCTCGCGCACCAGCGACGCGGCGGTGGTCCGGTCGGCGAAGTCCTCCTGCCCGGGCATGCGCAGCACGGCGCCCGCACGCACCCGGTGGATGTTGCCGCCGATGAAGGCCTCGGGGTTGGCGCGCAGCAGCGCGATCATCGCCTGGTCGCGGTTGTAGCCGCGGCGGTCCATGGCGGCCACCACGTGCGAAAGCGTCTGCCCGCGCTCGACCCGGGCCAGGACCTCGCCAGGCGCGGCGCTGGCGGCGACCGGGGCAGGCGCCGGCGGCGCGCGCACCGGGGCGGGAGCCGCCGGGGCTTCCGTGGCCGGCGCCGGCGCGGGCGCCGGGGGCGGCAGCGGCATGGCCGGTTCCGGCTCGCGCACGATCATGTCCGACGGCAGCGCCTGCGGCGCCTCGATCACCGGCGCCTCGATCACCGGCGCATCGATCGCCACCGCGCTCTGCGGGGCGTCGACCAGCGCCGAGTACTCGCGCACCAGCCGGCCCTGGCCCCAGTCCACTTCCAGCAGGAAGGACAGCGACGGCGTGTCGACCGGCGCGGCGCTGGTCACCCGCACCACGGCGCGACCGTTGGCGTCGGCACTGATCTCGAACTGCAGGTCGCGCACCAGGCCGCTGGGCGGCGCCAGGCCGACGCGGGCGAAGGTCTCGGCCGAAGCCAGCCGCACCCGGGCGTTCTCGAGCTCGCCGGGCTGGTTGGAGATGATCGGAATCTCGGCCAGCAGCGGTTGGCCCGGGCCGGACAGCACCCGGATCTGTCCCAGGCCCAGCGCCAGCGCGCTGCTGCTTATCAGCAGCAGGGCGGTCGCCACCAGCCATTGCAACGGGCGTCGCGCGCCCTTTCCCCTGTTTTCCATGGCGCGAACTATAGCCGTTTCATGGTTATGACCGCAGCGCCGTGCCCCGCGGTATGGTCCGGGGCGTCGACCGGATATGGGCAAGGGCCGGGTCCGGGGACGCCGGGTCAAGGGGGCGGCGCCGGCAAGGGTCCGTTCCTGGCCAGTCCCGGATGCGCTTCGCTTATCCGGGCTACGGGCTACGCCGCCGAAAACGAAAAAGCCGGGGCTAGGCCCCGGCTTCGACTGTGCCGTGGAGGGGGGGGCAACGCCCCACCCCACCCTGCCGGATCAGCCGCCGGCGGCGACCAGTTCGGCCAGCTGCACCGCGTTGAGCGCGGCGCCCTTGCGGATGTTGTCCGAGACGATCCACAGGTTCAGGCCGCGCGGATGCGAGATGTCCTCGCGGATGCGGCCCACGTACACCGGGTCGGTACCCGAGGCGTGGGTGACCGGGGTCGGGTAGCCGCCGGCCTTGCGCTCGTCGACCACTTCCACGCCCGGCGAGCGCTCCAGCAGTTCGCGCGCGGCCTCGACCGTGACCTTCTTCTTCGTCTCGATGGCCACGGCCTCGGAGTGGCCGTAGAACACCGGCACGCGCACCGCGGTCGGGTTCACCTGGATGCTGTCGTCGCCGAGGATCTTGCGGGTCTCCCAGACCAGCTTCATCTCCTCCTTGGTGAAGCCGTTGTCCAGGAAGTCGTCGATGTGCGGGATCAGGTTGAACGCGATCTGCACCGGGAAGCGCTGCGGATCGGCGTCCTGGAAGTTGAGCAGCGCGCCGGTCTGGCGGCCCAGCTCCTCCAGCGCCGAGCGGCCGGCGCCGGACACCGACTGGTAGGTGGCGACGTTGATGCGCTCGATGCCGTACTCGCGGTGCAGCGGCGCCAGCGCCACCAGCATCTGCATGGTCGAGCAGTTGGGGTTGGCGATGATGCCGCGCGGGCGGTTCTTCGCCGCCTCCGGGTTGACCTCGGACACCACCAGCGGCACGTCGTCGTCGTAGCGGAAGGCCGAGGAGTTGTCGATCACCACCGCACCGGCGGCGGCGAACTTCGGCGCGTATTCCTTGGACACGCTGCCACCGGCCGAGAACAGGGCGATGTCCACGCCCCTGGGATCGAAGGTCGCCAGGTCGCGCACGGTGACCTTGCGGCCGGCGTACTCGACCTCGCCACCGGCCGAGCGCTCGGAGGCCAGGGGGATGACCTCGGCGACCGGGAACTTCCGCTCGGCCAGGATGTTCAGCATGGTCTCGCCGACCGCGCCGGTGGCGCCAACGACTGCGACGGTGAAGCGGCGTTCTGCGTTGCTCATTGGAATGTCCGTGATTCGTGATTGGTGATTGGTGATTCGGAAAGCAAAGGCGGGGTGCGCGTCAGCGGGGTTCGGGGAACCTCTGCCTTGGATGTGCGCCGGTGGTGCGCGGCGCGGGCGGAGGTTCCCTATCGTTTGCCGGTCGCGGCTTTGCCGGCGCCGGTAATGGCGCCGGTGGCTTTCTTCGCGGTGACCGGATTGGCCGGACGGCCGGCGTTGTCGCCGAGGCCCAGCGCCGCCAGCAGGTTGTCCACGGCCAGCTGCACCATGGCCCGGCGGGTGGCCAGCGAGGCGCTGCCGATATGCGGGGTCAGCACCACGTTGCGCAGCGCCAGCAGCTCGGGACGCACCTCGGGTTCGCCCTCGTAGACGTCCAGCCCGGCCGCGGCCAGGCGGCCCCCGGCCAGCGCGTCGGCCAGGGCCAGCTCGTCGACCAGGCCGCCGCGGGCGATGTTCACCAGGGTGGCGGTCGGCTTCATCCTCGCCAGCGCGGCGGCATCGATGATGTGGTGGCTGTCCTTCGAGTACGGCAGGACCAGTACCAGGTGGTCGGACCGGGCCAGCAGGGCGTCGAACTCCACGTAGCTTGCGCCGACGCCGCGCTCGACGTCTTCCGGCAGGCGCGAGCGGTTGTGGTACAGCACCTCCATGCCGAAGCCGTGGTGGCCGCGGCGGGCGATGGCCTGGCCGATGCGGCCCATGCCGAGGATGCCCAGGGTGCTGCCGTGCACGTCGGCGCCGAGCATGGTCGAGAACGACCACTGCCGCCACCGGCCTTCGCGCAGCCAGCGCTCGGACTCGGTGATGCGGCGCGCGGCCGCCATCAGCAGGGCGAAACCCAGGTCGGCCGTGGTCTCGGTCAGCACGTCGGGGGTGTTGGTGGCGATCACCCCGGCCGCGTCGAGCGCGGCGATATCCAGGTTGTTGTAGCCCACGCCGACGTTGGCCACCGCGCGCAGCTTCGGCGCCTGCGCCAGCTCGGCCGCGCCGATGCGTTCGTTGAGGGTGACGAGGGCGCCGTCGGCCTCGCGCAGCGCCGCGGCCACCGCCTCCGGTGCGTGCACGGTCACCTCGCGCACCGCGTCCACGTCACAATGGGCCGCCAACTGGTCGACGATGTCGTCGAACAGCGGCTGCGAGACCCAGATGCGCGGACGCGGACTGGCCATGGCCGTGCGGTCAGCTCCCCTCGCCCAGCGCGCCGGCGCCGGCCGGGATGCGCGGGGTGATCGTGCCGACGTCACCGCACTGGGCGCGGTGGCGCAGGGCCTGGTCCATCAGCACCAGGGCCACCATCGCCTCGGCGATGGGCGTGGCGCGGATGCCGACGCAGGGATCGTGGCGGCCGGTGGTGATCACCTCGACCGGATTGCCGTGCACGTCCACGGTGGGCCCGGGCAGGCGCAGGCTGGAGGTGGGCTTGAGCGCGATCGAGGCCACGACCTGCTGGCCGGTGGAAATGCCGCCAAGGATGCCGCCGGCATGGTTGCTGGCGAAGCCCTCGGGCGAGATCAGGTCGCGGTGTCCGGTGCCCTTCTGCGAGACGACGTCGAAGCCGTCGCCGATCTCCACGCCCTTGACCGCATTGATGCTCATCAGCGCCGCGGCCAGTTCACCATCGAGCTTGCCGTAGATCGGCTCGCCCCAGCCCGGCGGCACGCCGTCGGCAACCACGGTGACCCGCGCGCCGACCGAATCGCCGGACTTGCGCAGCGCGTCCATGTAGGCCTCCAGCTCGGGCACCTGCGGCGCGTGCGGCCAGAAGAACGGGTTGTCCTCGACCGCGCTCCAGTCGAAGCCGGCCGGCTTCACGTCGCCGATCCGGGCCATGAATCCACGCACGGTCACGCCGTAGCGCTGCCTGAGCCACTTCTTGGCGATCACCGCCGCCGCCACGCGCATGGTGGTCTCGCGCGCCGAGCTGCGGCCGCCGCCGCGCGGGTCGCGGATGCCGTACTTCTGCCAGTAGCTGTAGTCGGCATGGCCAGGCCGGAACTGCGCGGCGATGTTCGCGTAGTCCTTGCTGCGCTGGTCGGTGTTGCGGATCAGCAGCGCGATCGGGGTGCCGGTGGTCCGGCCCTCGTACACGCCGGACAGGATCTCGACCTCGTCGGCCTCGCGCCGCGCCGAGGTGTGGCGGCTCTTGCCGGTGGCGCGCCGTTGCAGGTCGTGGGTGAACTCCTCCGGCGCGATCTCCAGGCCCGGGGGGCAGCCATCGATGACGCAGCCGATGGCCGGGCCATGCGACTCGCCGAAGGTGGTGACCGACAGCAGCCTGCCGAAGGTGTTGCTGCTCAAGACGCGCCCCGCGTGCGGACCTCTACAAGGCCGCCAAGCATCGCACATCGGCGCGGGTGCTGCAGCGCGTCAGCACACGGAAAAACGTTGCCGTGGTAACGGCTTAGGCGCGGCGCGCGGGTCCGCGCCAGGCGTCCCGCGGCGCCGGCCGCGGGACGCAGGCAGCCGGCTCAGCCGCGGGCGGCGGCCAGCTCGGCGATGCGCGCGTTGTGCGCGATCAGCTCGCGGCACTCGACCGCGAAGATGCCCATCTGCCCGACCTTGAACTCGATCCAGGCCAGGTCCAGCTCCGGCAGCAGCTTGACCAGGTGCTGCTCGGACTCGCCGACCTCGCAGATCAGCAGGCCGTCCTGGCTCAGGTGCAGCGGCGCGTCGCGCAGGATCTTCAGCACCAGGTCCAGCCCGTCCGGGCCGGCACGCAGGCCCAGCTCCGGCTCGTAGTCGTACTCGCGCGGCAGGGCGTCGGTCTCGTCGTCGGTGACGTAGGGCGGATTGGTGACAATCAGGTCGTAGTGGCGACCGGCCAGGCCGGAGAACAGGTCGGACTTGACCAGCTCCACGTTGGTCGCGTGCAGCCGCCCCTTGTTCTCCGCGGCCAGGGCCAGGGCGTCGTCGCTGATGTCCACGCCGTCGACCTGCCAGTCCGGGTTGTAGTGGGCCATGGCGATGGCGATGCAGCCCGAACCGGTGCACAGGTCCAGCACGCGGCGCACCTCGCGCCCGCCCAGCCAGGGCTCGAAGCCGTTCTCGATCAGCTCGGCGATCGGCGAGCGCGGGACCAGGGCGCGCGAATCGGACTTGAAGCTCAGGCCGGCGAACCAGGCCTCGCCGGTCAGGTAGGCGGCCGGGATGCGCTCCTCGATGCGGCGGCGGAACAGCTCCAGGATCTTCGCCTTCTCGGCCGAGGTCAGGCGCGACTGGCCGTACACCGGGCTGAGGTCGTGCGGCAGGTGCAGCGCGTGCAGCACCAGCTGGGTCGCCTCGTCCATGGCGTTGTCGTAGCTGTGGCCGAACGTCAGCCCGGCCTCGTTGAAGCGGCTGCCGCCATAGCGGATCAGGTCGATGATCGTATGCAGCTCGCTGGCCACGTCGGCGTCGGTCATGGGGTCTGCGCGCCTGCGGCGCCGGCTCGGAAGGGCCGGGAATTATAGGGCAACGGCCGCCTTTTCCCCGGCAACGGCTATCATGGCCGGCCCGACGCCACGCCCCACGGACGCTGACGCCATGTTCAACCGCACTTTCGGCTACATCCTCGCTGCCGCGCTCGCCGCAGGCCTGGGGCTGCTGGTCGCGCGCCACCTCCTCGACCGCGACGCCGCACCCGCCGGTCCGGCCCTGCAGACGGTGACCCTGCTGCCGCAGCCGCGCGAGCTGCCGCCGTTCAACCTGCGCCAGTCCGACGGCACGCCGCTGCTGCAGGGCGAACTGGCCGGGCACTGGACCCTGGTGTTCCTGGGCTTCACCTTCTGCCCGGACGTGTGTCCGACCACGCTGACCGAGCTGGCCGGCGCGCAGAAGGAAGGGGAGGCGCTGCCGGAGGCGGTCCGTCCGCGCGTGCTGTTCGTCTCCGTCGATCCGGAGCGCGACACCCCGGCCAAGGCCGGCGAGTACGCCCGCGCCTTCCACCCGGACACCCTTGCCGCCACCGCCGACGTGCCGGCGCTGGAGAAGTTCGCCACCTCCCTGGGCTTCGTCTTCATGAAGGTGCCCGGCAGGAACTACGAACAGAACCCGCAGGACTACAGCGTGGACCATTCGGCCAACATCGCCGTGCTCGACAGCAAGGGCCGCCTGGCCGGCCTGGTCCGCCCGCCGTTCAAGCCGCAGGCCATCGCCGCGGACCTGGCCACCCTGACCGCGATGGAGCGTGGACAGTGAGCCTCGGCACCTACCTGACCTGGGCCCTGCCCCACCGCCTGCTGTCCTCGCTGGCCCGCCAGCTGGCCTATTCGGACAACCCGAAGATCAAGCAGCGCTTCATCGACGCGGTCGTGCGCCAGTTCGACGTGAACCTCGAAGAGGCGGCCGAACCGGACCCGACCGCCTACCCCACCTTCAATGCGTTCTTTACCCGGGCGCTGAAGCCGGGCGCGCGCACGCCGGATCCGGATCCGCGCGCGCTCCTGATGCCGGCCGATGGCCGCATCAGCCAGCTGGGCCGGATCGAGGACGATGGCCGCATCTTCCAGGCCAAGGGCCAGTCGTTCACCGCCGCCGAGCTGCTGGGCGACGCCGAGGCCGCGCGCGTGTTCGCCGGCGGCAGCTTCGCCACCGTGTACCTGTCCCCGCGCGACTACCACCGCGTGCACATGCCCTGGACGGGCGTGCTGCGCGAGACGGTGCACGTGCCGGGCCGGCTCTTCAGCGTGGGTCCGGCCGCGGTGCGCACCGTGCCGCGCCTGTTCGCGCGCAACGAGCGCCTGGTCTGCCACTTCGACACCGACTTCGGGCCGATGGCCTCGGTCATGGTCGGGGCGATGCTGGTCTCCGGCGTGGAAACGGTCTGGAGCGGCGTGGAGATCCCCGAATACGGCGATGCCATCACCCGCAAGGACTACCGCGGCAAGGGCATCGTGCTGGAGCGCTTCGCCGAGATGGCGCGCTTCAACTACGGCTCGACCGTGATCGTGCTGCTGCCGCCGGGCGCCGCCAACCTTGCGCCCGGCCTGCAGGCCGAGTCGCCGGTGCGGCTGGGCCAGGCGCTGGCGCACCTGGCGCACTGATCGGCGGCAGCTCCGGCATCGCGCCCGGAGCGCTTCGCATGCACGGGCTCCGGCGGAGCCCGGATAAGGCCGCAGGCCGCATCCGGGGATGCCACGCGTGGCGACGCGCCAGACCTCGCCAGCGCCCCGACGTCGCAGGGGCGCGGTGCGCTTCGCTTACCCGGCTACGTGCGCGGCCCCGCGCCGTTGCCCGGGCCTTCCTTGATGCGCGAAAGGGACCTGCTTACTTCGAGCAGCCGACGAGCTTGAGCTTCTGTCCCTGGCGCAGGGCGTAGGCCGGCGCCTTGAGCCCGTTGGCGGCCGCGACCTGCTTGACGTTGCAGCCGTGGCGCTGGGCGATCCTGCCCAGTGTGTCGCCGCGGGCCACCGTGTAGGTGCGCACCTGCGCGGACCTTGGCCGGGCCGGCTGCGGCCGGCCGGTGGCGACCGTGGTGGCCACGCCGGGAACCGGGGTGACGTTGCCGACGGCGACGGTGCCCAGCGGTCCCGCGCCCTCCAGCGCAGCGTTCGGATCCGCGGTCACCAGGGCATGGGCAAGCTCGGCGCGCGGCCCGCCCTCGCAATGGCGGTGGTACAGGCTGGCGACCCGCGCGGTGGCCGCCAGCACGGTGCCGGCCGGGATCACCGTCTCGGCCTCGAAGCGCGGGTTCAGGTTGCGCAGGGTGCGCATGTAGCCGTCGCGGTTGCCGGTATTGCCCAGGCATACGGTCAGTTCGTAGATGCTGGCCGGGCGCACCAGCTTGAACGCCGCCGGCTGCGCCTCGACCTTCGGGAAGGTCACGCCGAACTTGCGTGGATGCAGGTAGATCCAGGCCGCGGCGATGACCATCGGCACGTAGTCCCGGGTCTCCGGCGGGAACTGTCCATAGGTCGCGGCATCCCAGAAACCGGAGCCGCCGCTGGAGCGGTGCACGCGCAGGGCCCTGCCCTCGCCGCCGTTGTAGCCGGCCAGGGCCAGCTCCACGTCGTTGTTGAGCTCGCGCAGGCGCTCGTTGAGGTAGGCGGCGCTGGCCTCGGCGGCCGAGCGGGGATCGTAGCGGGTGTCGAAACCGGTGCCGTCCGGCCCCAGGCCGAAGCGGCGCCCGGTGCTGGGCATGAACTGCATGGGCCCTGCGGCGCCGGCGCGGGAGACCGAATGCACGCGGCCGTTGGACTCCTTGGCCAGGATGCCGAACAGCAGCGCCTCCGGCAGGCCGCGCTTCTCGAACTCCGGCCACATCAGGTGGCGCATGACCTGGTAGTTCTCGTAGCTGGTCATCAGCTGCGGGCGCATGTCGGTCAGCCAGCGGCGGATGCCGGCCTGGATCGCCGGGTTGTAGCGGACCATGCGGTCGAAGGCGTGCAGGCGGTCGTCGCCGAGCAGGCGCGCGGCGCGCACCGCCTCGGGCACGTCGGCGGCCAGCGCCGGATCGGCCTCCAGCAGCTCGTCGTCTTCGCCGGCCTCGTCCGGACCGGCCCCGCTGGCGTCGACGCCGTCCTTGAGCAGGCGCTTGTAGCTGGCCAGCAGGTCCGACAGTGGGCAGCCGCGCTGCTTCACGCAGGCGTCGATCACGTCCTCCATGTCCTCCAGCGCGGCGTTGCCCTCCTGCGCACCGCGCGGATCGCCGTTGGCGGCCAGGACCAGGGCAGCGCGGTAGCGGGTTTCGGCCTGGCCCATGCGGGCCACCAGGGCCTCGGCGGCGGCCCGGTCACGCGCGGAAACGCGCTGGGCGAAGGCAGGGGGAACGAAGCAGGACAACAGCAACGCGGCCAGCAGCAGCCGCAACATCGGAAGGCGGGAGGACATCGGCAGCAGGTTCCGGAAGCGACAGGCAGGGTAGCCCCCGCCGCGCGGCAGGGGCAACCCGCGCGCGCGCCGCTAGAATCGCCGGCAATCCACCCCGCGAGGCCTCCATGGACCCGATCCTGCTCGGCAAGGGCATCACCGACGACATCCCGGTCACCCTGCTGCCGTCCCTCGCCAATCGCCACGGCCTGGTCGCCGGCGCCACCGGTACCGGCAAGACCGTGACCCTGATGACCCTGGCCGAAGGCTTCTCGCGGATCGGCGTGCCGGTATTCGTGGCCGACGTGAAGGGCGACGTCGCCGGGCTCGCGGTAGCCGGCGAAGGCGGCGAGAAGCTGGCAGGACGCGCCGCGGCCATCGGCGTGGAAGGCTACGCGCCGGAAGCCAGCCCGGTGGTGTTCTGGGACCTGTACGGCAGGCTGGGCCATCCGGTGCGCACCACCGTCAGCGAGATGGGACCGACCCTGATGGCGCGCATCCTGGAGCTCAACGACACCCAGTCCGGGGTGCTGGACATCGTGTTCAAGCTGGCCGACGACCGCGGCCTGCTCCTGCTGGACCTGGACGACCTGCGCGCCCTGCTCAACCTGGTGGCCGAGGAACGCAAGGCGGTCTCGGCCGAGTACGGCCTGGTCAGTGCCCAGACCGTGGCGGCGATCCAGCGCGCCCTGCTGCGCCTGGAGCAGGACGGCGGCGGCCAGTTCTTCGGCGAGCCTGCGCTGGAGCTGGCCGACCTGATGCGGGTGAACCACGACGGCCGCGGCGTGATCGGCATCCTTGCCGCCGACCAGCTGATCCTCAAGCCGCGGCTGTATTCGACCTTCCTGCTGTGGCTGCTGAGCGAGCTGTTCGAGAACCTGCCGGAGGTGGGCGACCTCGAAAAACCGAGGCTGGCCTTCATCTTCGACGAGGCCCACCTGCTGTTCGACGATGCACCGCCGGCGCTGCGCCAGCGCATCGAGCAGGTGGTGCGGCTGATCCGCTCCAAGGGCGTGGGCGTGTACTTCTGCTCGCAGTTTCCCGACGACGTGCCGGCCAACGTGCTGGGCCAGCTCGGCAACCGCGTGCAACACGCGCTGCGCGCCTATACCCCGCGAGATCAGAAGGCGGTGAAGACCGCGGCCGAGACCTTCGTGCCCAACCCGAAGCTGGACGTGGCCGCCACCCTGCCCCAGCTGGGAACGGGCGAGGCCCTGGTCAGCACCCTGCAGGCCGGCGGCATCCCATCGCCAGTGCAGGTGACGAAGATCGCGCCGCCGCGCTGCCGCATGGGATCGATCAGCGAGTCCGAGCGGGCCAGGGTGCGCGCTGGCAGCCCGGTCGGCACCCGCTACGACACGCCCATCAACCGCGAGTCGGCCGCGGAAATGCTGGCCGCCCGGGTGCAGGCCGGCACGCCCGCCGGCACTCCGGCGGCGCAGCAGGACGGCGAAGGCGGCATCGGCCAGAAGATCGGCGAGTTCCTGTTCGGCACCCGGCGCCGCCAGGGCGTGGTCCAGACGGTGGCCAAGCAGACCGCGCGCAACGTCGGCGGCTCGGTCGGCCGCAGCGTGGGCAGCAGCATCGGCGAATCGGTCGCCGGCAAGACCGGGAAGAAGTACGGCGGCCAGATCGGCAACCAGATCGCGCGCGGCATCCTCGGCGGCATCGTCGGCAGCATCCTCGGCCGACGCTGATACGGACCGGCCGCGACTCCACGCCGACGCCACCAGGCGCTAGGATCACGGCCCCTCCGCATTACCCGTCGCATCCGCATGTCGCGCTGGCGTCCGCCCCCCGAGAAAAGCACCGCCCTGATCACCCGCGAAGGCCACGACCGGCTCAAGGCCGAGCTGGACGACCTGTGGCGCGTGCAGCGCCCGGAAGTGGTCAAGGCGCTGGCGGCCGCCGCAGCGGAGGGCGACCGCTCGGAGAACGCCGAGTACACCTACCGCAAGAAGCAGCTGGCCGGGATCGACCGGCGGGTGCGCTACCTGAGCAAGCGCCTGCCGGCATTGCGCGTGGTCGAGACCGCGCCCTCGGACCCGGAGGCGGTGTTCTTCGGCGCATGGGTGGAGGTGGAGCGGCTGGACACCGGCGAGGTCGCGCGCTACCGCATCGTGGGCCCCGACGAAACCGACGCGGCCCAGGGCCATATCAGCATCGATTCGCCGCTGGCCCGGGCCCTGCTGAAAAAGCGGATCGACGACGAGGTCGACGTGCAGCTGCCGGGCGGGCCGGCGCGCTTCGTGGTCGTGGACGTGGCGTACGGCTGAGGCCCGCCCGGAGTCCATACGGGGGCGGAGCTTGACGCCCCCTCGCCAAACCGCGAACTTCACACCCCTGAATAGCCATCGCATCAGGGGAAATGCATGACGGCCACCGAAGCCGGCTTCGCCGTACCAACCGCCGTCGCAGCGGCATCCGAGCCGGCAACCGGCCCGCATCGCGCACGCACCGGCATCGTCATCGATGCCTCCGTGGACGTTCCCCAGGACTTCCTGGCCGATCCGGACGTTGCGGTGATCCCGATCCCGATCAGGATCAGCGGCCGCACCTACGTGGACAAGCACGACCCCGAGGCCAGCGCGCGCTACATGCGCGAGAACGGCAATGGCGAGGGCGTGGAAGGCCAGTCGATACCGCTCGATGCCCCGCAGATGCGCGACTTCTTCATCGAGCGCTTCGCCCTGGACTACGACTCGGTCTACTGCCTGACCATCACCTCGACCCGCAGCCCGATCTACGAAGCCTGCAGCGAGGGCAGCGCGCTGGCTTTGACCCACATCCGCGGGCTGCGCCAGGCCGCCGAGATGCGGCGGCCGTTCCAGTTCCGGGTGATCGATACCCGCAACATGTTCGCCGGCTCGGGCATCCCGGCGCTTGCGCTGCGCGACATGCTCGCCGCGCAGATGTCGCCCAAGGACGTCCGCGCCGAGCTGCTGCGGATCGTCGACAGCACCTACACCTATTACATCCCCGACGACCTGGGCTATGCGCGCACCCGCTCGCGCGTGCGCGGCGACCGCAGCATCCACCTGACCAGCGTGGTGCTGGGCAGCGCGCTGGACATCAAGCCGATCATCCGCGGCTACGACGGCGACACCCAGCCGGTGAGCAAGTACCGCGGCCGCAAGCAGTCCTGGGGGCGCCTGTTCCGCTTCGCCGCCGAGAGGGTGGCCGAGGGACGGCTCCACACCCCGCACGTGATCGTGTCCTACGCCGGCGCGATGGAGGAACTGCACGCGACCCCGGAGCTGGCCGAGCTGCGCGAGGCCTGCATGCGCGCGGGCGTGTCCCTGCACGTGCTGCAGATGAGCATCACCGGGATGATGAACATCGGCCCCGGCGGGCTCACCCTCGCCTATTCCGGGCCGGTCGAGAGCGGGGTGCCCTGAGGCGGCCTTCCGCGGCGGCCCTGGCCGCTGCGGATCTGCCTAGCCCGTGCATGCCTGGCCCGTCCGCGGCGGGCATGCCCCACTGCCCGCAGCCCCGCCCGTCCCGGCAATCACGCCGCAGGATTCCTTCCTGCCGCACGCACCCGCAGGCGGCGCCGCATGCCGCCGCCAGATGGGATCAGAGCCCCCGCAGCGCCAGCGGCGAGGTGTCGCCGGTCTCGGCGTACTCGACCTCGCCGTAGAGGTCGTGCTCGTCGCTGCCCATGATCCGCACGTCGACGAACTCGCCCGGCTGCAGGCCGGCATCGCGGCCGTCCTGGATCTGCACGGTGCCGTCGATCTCCGGCGCATCGGCCATGGAGCGGGCGATCGCCAGCTCGCCGTCAAGGAAGTCCACCAGGCAGCGCTGCACGGTGCCGACCTTGGCTTCCAGGCGTGCGGCCGAGATCTCGCCCTGGCGCTCCATGAAGCGGGCCAGGCGTTCCTGCTTGACCTCTTCCGGCACCGCTCCAGGCAGGTCGTTGGCGGCCGCGCCTTCCACCGGCGAATAGGCGAACGCACCGACGCGATCGAGCTGGGCCTCGTCGAGGAAATCCAGCAGCTCCTCGAACTCCTGTTCGGTCTCGCCGGGGAAGCCGACGATGAAGGTCGAACGGATGGTCAGCTCGGGACAGATCGCGCGCCAGCGCTGGATCCGCTCCAGGGTCTTGTCGACCGCGCCGGGGCGCTTCATCAGCCTGAGGATACGCGGGCTGGCGTGCTGGAACGGGATGTCCAGGTACGGCAGCACCTTGCCCTCGGCCATCAGCGGGATGACGTCGTCCACGTGCGGATACGGGTAGACGTAGTGCAGGCGGGTCCAGGCGTCCAGCTCGGACAGGCCCTCGCACAGCGCCTTCATCCGGGTGGCGTATTCCTTCCCGCGCCAGGTGCGCGGCGCGTATTTCAGGTCCACGCCGTAGGCCGAGGTGTCCTGCGACACCACCAGCAGCTCGCGCACGCCGCCCTTGACCAGGCGCTCGGCCTCGCGCAGCACCTCGTCCACCGGACGCGACGCCAGGTCGCCGCGCATGGACGGGATGATGCAGAAGCTGCAGCGGTGGTTGCAGCCTTCGGAAATCTTCAGGTACGCGTAGTGGTGCGGGGTGAGCTTCAACCCGTAGTCCGGGACCAGGTCCAGGAACGGGTCGTGCTTCGGCGGCAGCGCCGCGTGTACCGCTTCCATCACGCTGGTGTAGTCCTGCGGGCCGGACACGGACAGCACGTCCGGGTACTGCTCGCGGATCAGCTCGGACTTCTTGCCCAGGCAGCCGGTGACGATGACCTTGCCGTTCTCGTTCATCGCCTCGCCGATGGCGTCCAGCGATTCGGCCACGGCCGAGTCGATGAAGCCGCAGGTGTTGACCACCACCACGTCGGCGTCGTCGTAGGTCGGGACGATGTCGTAACCCTCCACCCGCAGCTGGGTGAGGATGCGCTCGGAATCGACCAGCGCCTTCGGGCAGCCGAGGCTGACGAAGCCGACCTTGGGGTTTTGCACGGACATGGGGAACTCGGGGAGACGGACGGACGCTGCACCGCGGGCGGTGCGCAGGGCGCGCGATTATACCCGGCCCGCCGCGCCGCTTCCGGTCGCCCGGCCCGGCGCGGCTGCCGCAGCAGACGCGGCCGGAACGCCCTCCGGCCGCATAATGGCGCCCCCCACCCGAGGATGACGCCATGGGCCAATGGATCCAGCTCGATACCCCCCGCGGCCAGGTCGCGACCTGGCAGGCTGGCCCGCCGACCGCGCCACGCGGAGGCCTGGTGGTGATCCAGGAGATCTTCGGGGTCAACCCGCACATGCGCCAGGTGGCCGAGGACTTCGTGTCCGAGGGCTACGCCGTGCTGGTGCCGTCGTTCTTCGACCCGGTCGAGCGCGGGGTGGAGCTGGGCTACGACGAGGCCGGCTACGCCCATGGCCGCAAGCTGGCCGGGGAACTGGGCTTCGACGCGGCCGTGCAGATCCTCGACGCCGCCGCGCGGCGGCTGCGGCGCTACCTGGCCGCGTTCAACGAGCCGCGTGGGGGCGTGGGCACGGTCGGCTACTGCTGGGGCGGCACCCTGGCCATGCTCGGCGCGCTTAAGCTGGGCCTGCCATCGGTCAGCTACTACGGCGCGCGCAACACCGCCTTCCTCGAAGACCCGGCCCTGGTCGACGCGCCCAGGGCGCCGGTGATGTTCCACTTCGGCGAGCAGGACCCGTCGATCCCGCCCGAGGCGGTCGAGCAGCACCGGTTGAAGCTGCCGACGATGCAGGTCCACACCTACCCCGCCGGCCACGCCTTCAATCGCGACGTGGACCCGAAGGCCTACGACAAGCCCAGCGCGCGCCTGGCGCGCGAGCGCACCCTGGCCTTCTTCGCGGAGCACCTGGAGTGAGCGCGGCGTTCGAGCTGGATCCGCGCCTGGCCGGGGACAGCGTGTTCGTCGCCGACGGTCCGCTGTCGCAGGTGCGGCTGATGGACGACACCCGCTTCCCCTGGCTGCTGCTGGTGCCGCGGGTGGCGGGCGTGACCGAGTGGATCGACCTGGACGGCAACCAGCAGCGCCTGCTGCTGGCCGAGATCAACCGCGCCTCGCAGGTCCTGCGTGCGACCCCCGGGGTGGCCAAGCTCAATATTGGCGCCCTTGGCAACGTGGTTTCGCAGCTGCACGTGCACCTGGTCGGCCGCCATCCGGGCGACCCGGCCTGGCCGGGACCGGTCTGGGGCAGCGGCAGCGCCGTGCGGCACGCCCCGGAGGCGCTGGCGGCAGCTGCCGCGGAGTGGCGTTCGCGGCTAGGATAGGCGCCCTTTCCACAGCCGGTTACGTCCATGGGTTCCAACCTGTTCGCCGCCCTCGTCCTGATCGTCGTGGGCCTGTTCTTCCTGGCCCGCAACCTGGGGTGGATCAACACCGGGATCGGCGCGCTGCTCGCCACCTGGTGGCCCGTGGGCCTGGTGGTGATCGGCGTGGCCATGCTCCTGCGACGCAAGTAAGGCCCCGGCGCGATGACGGGCCGCCAGGCAAACGCCTGACGACTGTCACCTGACTGGAGCGGTCCGGCGACGCAGGATTTGCGGCACCCACACCGGAGAAGCCGCCATGCACTGCCGCCGCACCGCCAGCGCCGTGATCCTGATCGGTCTCGGCACCCTGTTCCTGCTGGACAACCTGGGCGTGGGCATCGACGCCGCACGCCTGCTTGCGACCTGGTGGCCGGTGCTGCTGATCGCCCTCGGCATCGCCCGCCTGCTTCCGGCACCGCAAGGAACCGCCCGCTCCTGCTGAGCATGGGGTCAAACGAAAAAAGGGCGCGGTATCCCCGCGCCCTTTTCCTTTGGTGATTCCTGGCCTTGCCTGGGTACCCGGCCCTCAGGTCCGCGGCAGGGTGACGCCGGTCTGGCCCTGGTACTTGCCGCCGCGGTCCCGGTACGAGGTCTCGCACACGTCGTTGGCGTCGGACTGGAAGAACAGCATCTGCGCCACGCCCTCGTTGGCGTAGATGCGCGCCGGCAGCGGCGTGGTGTTGGAGAACTCCAGGGTCACGTGCCCTTCCCACTCCGGTTCAAGCGGGGTCACGTTGACGATGATGCCGCAGCGGGCATAGGTGCTCTTGCCCAGGCACACCACCAGCACGTCGCGCGGGATGCGGAAATACTCCACCGTGCGCGCCAGGGCGAAGGAATTGGGCGGGATGATGCACTCGTCGCCGACCACGTCCACGAAGCTCTTCGGGTCGAAGTGCTTGGGGTCGACGATGGTCGAGTTGATGTTGGTGAACACCTTGAATTCGCGCGAGCAGCGCACGTCGTAGCCATAGCTCGATGTGCCGTAACTGACGATGCGCTTGCCGTCGGCCTGCTTCACCTGGCCTGGCTCGAACGGGTCGATCATGCCGTGCTGTTCGGCCATGCGCCGGATCCAGCGGTCGCTCTTGATGCTCATGCAGTGGTTTCCTGGGGCGATGCCCGTGAACGCGCGATTGTAGGGTGCGGCCCGCGGCGGTGCGACCCCGCGGCGACATGGCCGCGGGTCGCGACGCTGGCCGCTCAGGCCAGGGTGGAGGCGATCGGGATCGATGCGCGCGGGCGGCGGGCCAGCTCGGTGGCCATGGCCTGCGCGGCCGCCAGGTAGGCCAGGGCCGGCGCCGACTCCGGCGCCGCGGCCACCACCGGCGCGCCGGCGTCGCCCTGCTCGCGGATACGCAGGTCCAACGGCAGCGAGCCCAGCAGCGGCACCCCGTAGCGTTCGGCCATGGCCTGCGCTCCGCCCTGGCCGAACACGTGCTCGGCATGGCCGCAGTTGCTGCACACGTGCACGGCCATGTTCTCGACGATGCCCAGCACTGGCACTTCGACCTTGTTGAACATGGCCACCGCCTTGCGCGCGTCCAGCGTGGCGATCTCCTGCGGCGTGGTCACCACCACCGCGCCTGCCACCGGGATCTTCTGCGCCAGGGTCAGCTGGATGTCGCCGGTACCCGGCGGCAGGTCCACCACCAGGTAGTCCAGGTCGCCCCACAGGGTGTCGGTGAACAGCTGCATCAGCGCCGAGGTGGCCATCGGACCGCGCCAGATCATCGGCGTGTCCTGGTCCACCAGCAGGCCGATGGACATGGCCTCGATCCCGAACGCGCGCATCGGCTCGATCGACTTGCCATCCGGGCTCTCGGGCCGGCCGGACAGGCCCAGCATCGCCGGCACGCTGGGGCCGTAGACGTCGGCGTCCAGCACGCCCACGCGCGCGCCGAGCTTCTGCAGCGCCAGGGCCAGGTTCACCGCGGTGGTGGACTTGCCCACCCCGCCCTTGCCGGAACCGATCGCGATCACATTGCGGATGCGCGGATGCGGAGAAAGGCTGCCCTGCACGGCGTGCGCGGCGATCCGGGGGCGCAACGCAAACGATTCCAGCGCCTCGCCGCGCGCCGCCAGTGCGGCCTCGGCACGCACACGTACTTGCCCGGCCCATTCAGGAGAAAACGTGAAACCAGTCGTGCCCTGGACCGTCGCGCCGCGGTCCCCGCGCCCCACCTCCCAGCGCATGGCCGGCGCGACCAGAGGCCGCCCGTCGGCAGGATCTTCAATGGCATCAAGGATTTGCAGCAGGGGGGAGACAGGAGTCATGAGCTTTGTTCGCTGGACGAGAAAGTTATTTATGCAACTGATGCGTCAGTAATTAAAACCGTGTTAGCGTCGCGCAAGGGCTCGATTCATTTTGCCCCGGTTCAGGGAAGTGGAGCATCGCGAGTAGGAAAGAGCAGCACAAAAAAACTCAAAAGGACCCAGAGATGAAGCACACACCCGAGCGCAATCTCCTGAGCAAGGCGCTGTTTGCCGCCATGATCATGCCGCTGGCCGCCTCTGCCTTCGCCCAGGAAGCCCCCCAGGCTTCGGACCAGACCGAAAGCACCCCATCCGCCGGCGCCACCAGCCTCGACCGGGTCACGGTCACCGGCTCGCGCATCAAGCGCGTCGAGATCGAGGGCCCGGCTCCGGTCACCGTCATTACCGCCGACGACATCGAGAAGCAGGGATTCTCGACGGTATACGACGCGCTGAACACCCTTACCGAATTCACCGGTTCGGTCCAGAACGAGCTCAACCAGAACGGCTTCACCCCGAACGCCAGCTTCCTGAACCTGCGCGGCCTCGGCCCGGGTTACCAGCTGGTCCTGGTCAACGGCCGCCGCACGGCCGACTACCCGCTGCCCTACAACAGCCAGTCCAATGCGGTGAACCTGGCGAACATCCCGACCTCGGCCGTCGAGCGCATCGAAGTGCTGTCCGGCGGCGCCTCGGCGATCTACGGCTCCGACGCCGTGGCCGGCGTGGTCAACGTCATCCTCAAGACGAACTACGAGGGCGACCTGCTGACCGCCCGTGCCGGCACCACCACCCGGGGCGGCGGCGACAGCGGCCGGCTGCAGTGGATCGGCGGCAAGGTCGGCCAGCGCTGGAGCCTGACCTACGCGGCCGAATACCTGGCCCGCGAGGAGATCTTCGCCTCGCAGCGCGACTTCATGGATTCCTACCGCGACGACCCCTCGGTGGATCCGGAGGACGCCGTCGCGACGATCGGCATCCGCATGCGCGACCGCCTGGTCGGCACCGGCCTGGCTTCGTACATCTACCCGCAGGGGGAAACCGCGGCCTCCACCTGCGCCCGCTTCAGCGAGTTCGAGCTCGAGACGCGCGGCACCTGCGGCTACTTCGGCTATCCGGCCACCCAGCAGATCCGCAACTCCGACGAGAACCTCACCGCCTACCTGTACGGCACCTACGACTTCGACAACGGCATGCAGGGCTTCGCCCAGCTGAGCGCGGCCCAGGCCGATGCCAAGATCGCCTCGTCCACGCAGTTCTGGCAGTCGCCGCTGGTGTACGACGCCAACCTCGACACCATCGTCGACACCCAGCGCATCTTCACCCCCTCGGAACTGGGCGGCCTGGGCGCGCAGCAGACCGAGGTCCGCGAGCGCTCGTTCGACGTGGCCGTCGGCCTGCGCGGCGTGGCCTTCGGCGACCGCTTCGACTGGGACCTGACGTTCTCCCACGCGCGCTACAGCCTGACCGTCGACCAGCCACGCTTCCTGGCCAACCGGATCAACGAGTACTTCATGGGCCCGGAGACCGGCCTGCTTGATCCCTACTTCGGCGCCTACCCGGTCGTGAGCTTCGACATCGACCGCTACTTCTCGCCGCTGGCCCCGGACACCTACCGCTCGCTCACCACCATCGTGAAGACCGACGCGGATGCGGAGGTCTCGCAGGGCACCTTCGTGCTGTCGGGCGACCTGTTCGACCTGCCGGCCGGCCCGGTGGGCATGGCCGCGGTGATCGAGGCCGCGCGCCAGAGCTACGACCTCGACAACGACCCGCGCATCGCGCCGAACTACGACGGCCCGGACCCGATCTACAACCTCACCGGTACCGGCGGTGGCGGCGAGCGCGACCGCTATGCACTGGGCGTCGAGTTCAGCCTGCCGATCTTCTCCACCCTCAAGGCCAACCTCGCCGGGCGCTACGACAAGTACGACGACGTGACCAACGTCAATGGCGCCTTTACCTGGTCGGTGGGCCTGGAGTACCGCCCGGTCGACAGCCTGCTGCTCCGCGGCAGCCACGCCACCAGCTTCCGCGCCCCGGACATGCACTACGTGTTCGCCGAGGAATCTGGCTTCTTCATCACGGTGCTGGACGAGTACCGCTGCCGCCGCGATGGCCTCGACCCGACCACGACCAACGGCGGCTGCGGCTCCAACACGCCCTACACCTATAGCGTCTTCGCCACCCGCCAGGGCAGCAAGGAACTGGAGGAGGAGAAGGGCGAGTCCTCGACCATCGGCGTGGTCTGGGACATCACCGACGGCATGTCGGTGAGCCTGGACGCGTACCGCATCAAGCTCGAGGGCGCGGTCAGCGACATCGCCCCGGCCTACCTGATGCGCGAGGAGGCGGCGTGCCTGCTGGGCAGCGACCGGGCCGGCGCCCCCGTCGACCCGAACTCGGCGTCCTGCGCGTTCTTCACCGGGCTGGTCGACCGCCTGGGCGTGGACCAGATCAACGACGACGAGATCGACACCTACCTGTCGTATCCGTTCAACCAGTCCATGCTGGAGACCTCCGGCGTCGACGCGCGGTTCCGCTACCGCCTCGATACCGACCGCCTGGGCCAGTTCAACTTCCTGGCCGGCTGGACCCATGTCCTGAAGATGGAAGAGCAGGAGTTCCCGGGCGACGAGATCCGCAACCTGCGCGACCACATGCAGTTCTTCAACTTCCGCAGCCGCGCCAGCTGGGAGGTGAACTGGGAAATCGACGACTGGCAGTTCAACGTCAACGGCTACCGCTGGGGCTCCCTGCCCAACTGGGCCGAGACGCACCGCATCGCGCCGTACATCATCTGGAACGCGCGGTTCGAGAAGAAGATCACCGAGAAGGCCAGCCTGGGCCTGAGCGTGAACAACCTGTTCGACAAGCTGCACCCGAACGACGACACATTCGACTCGTATCCGTTCTTCTGGCGCGCCTACAGCCCGATCGGACGCGAGGTGTTCGCGACGTTCGCCTACCGCTTCCGGTAACCGGGACGGGCACGGGACCCGGCGGCCACGCCGGGTCCCCTCGCCTGCCTGCTAATCTTCCAGCTCCGCGAGGAACGCGGGGCACGCATCCCAGGGAACGACCATGCGCAATATCCTGAAACTGCTGCTGGCAGCGGGGGCCTGTATGGCGGCCTCCCAGGCGCCAGCCGAAACCCTCCAGTCCGTCCGCGATTTCGTGGATCGCCCGGCCTACGGGGTGACCAAGATATCGCCCAACGGGGAATACCTCGCCATCACCGTCGACAAGGGCGACCAGGATGTCCTGGCCGTCCTGCGCACCAGCGACCTGAGCCTGGTCAAGGTCAACCAGCTTCCGGGCGGCCGCAGCGTCGGCGACTTCTACTGGACCAGTCCCGAGCGCCTGCTGTTCAACGCGGTGGACAAGATCGGCGGCTACGCGGCACCGCGGCAGACCGGCGAATGGTTCGCGGTCAATGCGGACGGCAGCCAGCCGCGACCGCTCATCTTCCACGGCACCCGCGATGCCACCCAGCGCGGCAAGACCGTCGCGGGAGAGTACTTCACCCTGCTGGACAGCCTGCGCCAGGACGACCAGTACGTGATCATGGAGACGCTCTCGGAGCGCTCGGCCGAGGGCGCCGGCTCCGAGGTGGTCCGGCTCGACACCCAGACCGGGAGGCGGCTGCGCCTGGCGCGGGCGCCCAAGGAGAACTGCTCCATCACCCTGGACTCCCGCAAGGAGCCGCGGTTCGCCATCTGCTCCTCCAGCAAGGACGAAAGCGGCGAGTACGACGAGCGCAGCGAGCTGTACCGCCTGGAAGGCGGCAGCTGGAAGCTGCTCAACGCCTCCGCGTCCGACGGCAAGCACCTGTCGGTCACCCATGTCACGCGCGACGGCACGGTGTACGCCGAGCAGGACGATGGCAAGGCGCCGCCGGCCATCGGTACGCTGGACCTCGAGACCGGCACGTTCACCCCGCTGTTCCAGGACAAGGTCGCCGAGGTCTCCGACTTCATCTGGTCCACCGACGACACCCGGCTGATCGGCGTGGTCACCGACGCCGGCGCGCCGGTGGTCAAGCTGATCGACGAGGGCCATCCGGACGCGCAGCTCTATGCCTCGCTGGCGTCCGCCTTCGACGGCCAGATGGTCCGCTTCTCCAGCTTCACCGAGGACGGGCGCAAGATCATCGTTTCGGTGTACAGCGACCGCAATCCCGGCGAGCTGTACCTCTACGACCGCGACACCGGCAAGGCCAGCTTCCTGATGAAGCGCATGCCGCAACTGGATCCGGCCAGGATGGCCTCGGTCAAGCCGTTCTCCTTCACCGCCCGCGACGGCATGACGGTCCATGGCTTCCTCACCATCCCCCACGGCTCCGACGGCCGCAACCTGCCGCTGATCGTCAATCCGCACGGCGGCCCGATCGGCCCGCGCGACGACTGGCGCTTCAACCCCGAGGCGCAGCTGTTCGCCAGCCGCGGCTATGCGGTGCTGCAGGTGAACTTCCGCGGCTCCGGCGGCCATGGCCGCGCGTTCCGCAATGCGGGCCACCGGCAGTGGGGCCAGGGCATCCAGAACGACATCATCGACGCCACCAACTGGGCGGTCCAGAACGGCTACGCCGACAGGAACCGCATGTGCATCTACGGCGGCAGCTTCGGCGGCTACTCGGCGCTGATGGCGCCGATCCGCGCCCCGGGCCTGTTCAAGTGCGCGTTCGGCTACGTCGGCGTGTACGACATCGACATGATGTTCAAGAAGGGCGACATCCCGCAGCGCGATTCGGGCCTGCGCTACCTGCGCCGCACCCATGGCACGGACTCGAAGTCCTGGGCGGAGAACTCGCCGGCCCGCCGCGCCGCGGAGGTGGGGATCCCGGTGTACCTGGCCGCCGGCGCACGCGACATGCGCGCGGTCCCGGAGCAGACCGAGCTGATGGCCAAGGCGCTGAAGGCCGCGGGCAACCCGCCGGAGGGGATGATCATCCAGTCCGGCGAAATGCACGGCTTCTACGACGTGGACAACCGGGTCAAGCTGTACACGACCATGCTGGAGTTCTTCGACCGGCACATCGGCAGGCAGTAGGAACGGCGACGGCGGCAGGTTTCCTGCCGCCGTCCTCATCGCCCCCATCGGGGTCCCGCCCGACACGGAAGACAAGGCAACCGATGAATATCCGTACCGCCATCTGCCTGCTCGCGCTCGCCGGCGCGATCCAGGCCACACCCCTGCTGGCCAGCCCACCCGACCCCACCGAGGACAGGATGATGATGGGGGCCGGTTTCCTCGCCGCGCACCCCGACCTGCGCTACCGCCTGCTCGGCCTGGAGGAGTTCCGCAAGGGCAACCACGAGGAAGCCTTCCGCTTCTTCCTGCGCGCCGCGTTCTACGCCGACAAGCCCTCCCAGGGCATGGTCGCGGAGATGTACTGGAACGGCCAGGGCGTCGCCCGCGACCCGGCCCTGGCCTACGCCTGGATGGACCTGGCCGCCGAGCGTGGCTACGAGGGTTTCCTCGGCCTGCGCGAGCGCTACTGGAACGCCCTGGACGAACGGGAGCGCAAGCGCGCGGTCGCCGAAGGCCGTGACGTGTACGCCCGGTACGGCGACGCCGCCGCGCGGCCGCGCCTGGCCACGGTGCTCCGGCGCGAGCGCAGCCAGGTCACTGGCAGCCGCACCGGCTTCGCCGGCAACGTGCAGATCTATGTGCCCGGACCCGACGGTTACCAGCCGATCGACGGCTCGAAGTTCTACGACGAGCGCTACTGGGATCCGGACAAGTACCTGGCCTAGCACGACAGCATTTGGATGAAGCCCAGGATCGGCAAGGTCAGCGTGGGCGAGCTCGAAGCCGTGCCTGGCTCCCGCGTCCCGGAGGTGGAACCGCAAGTCGACGCCGAGGAACCGCAGACGCCGGAACGCGACGAGAGCGGCCTCGGATCCAGGCCCGGAGCCTGACCTGCGGGCCGCGGGCATGCCCGCGTAGTGGATGGAAGATGCCGGCCGCACGGCCGGCGCTTGCTTCCCGCCGCAACAAGCCATGCACAGCCTTCGACGCCTGCGCGCCTGCCTCCCGTTTGGTGCCGCGTCGCGGGACAGGCAACAGTCCTACGGTCCAGGGCCGCGGTCGTGCAGCACGCCAGGCTGCAGGACGACTTCGCAGGGACGCACGCGCCCTGACGGTCCCAGGGTTCCCACTTCTCCCGCCGGCGGCCGGCCACACCTGTCGCGCCGCGCCCGGGCATGGCTTGTCCGGGCTACGCGCCGTGCTGCCCTCCCTCCTTTGGGAGAGGGTGCGGGGGCGAAGGCCGCAAAGCTTCGCGGCGCGAAGTGGCCTGCACCCGGCCCGCGGTTGGGACATGCACCGACATGCGGCGAGCGCGCTGACTGAATGACTCAGCTGAAGCACCGTGGCCATCGGCCGCATTGATCGGACTCGGTCCCTCCTGCCGCGAAGGATCACGAAACTCCTTCTCCCGCGGGGCCCGAGGGGTAATCCGGCGCCCGCGCATTGTCCTGAAATCCGATCCAGTCAGGATGGCTGAATAGCCTAATTACCATTAGGTACGCATACCTATGCGTCATGCAGTGGGCCAATCCAACCGCCCGGGGCGATAGTTAAGAACTTGTTCCAGCGCCTTAACCACATGTTAAGTTCGGGACGCAACTGTTGATCTGGGCAACCAATCCGCTCTTGCCAATCGCCCCACCGGCTGCAGGCATCGCAGCGCGACGGGGCGAAGAACGTCCCTTTTTTCTGGAATTCGAAATGACGCCCCACGCTTCCACCTTCAAGCCGAGCCTGCTGAGCCGGGCAGTGCTCAGTGCTCTCCTGATCCCCGCCTCCGCGGTGGCCCTGGCCCAGGAGTCCGATTCGGACCGCGTCCGCGATCTCAACGCGGTCACCGTCACCGGCTCGCTGATCCCGCAGACCGAAATCGAGACCGCCACCCCGGTGATGGTCATCTCGGCCGAAGACATCCAGATGCGTGGCTTCCAGAGCGTCGCCGACGTACTGCAGCAGGCGAGCTTTGCCACCGGTGGCATCCAGGGCGGCCAGGTCAGCGCCTCGTTCACCCAGGGCGCCGAAGCCGCCAGCATGTTCGGCCTGGATCCGGGCTACACCAAGTACCTGATCAACGGCCGCCCGATGGCCAGCTACCCGGCCCTGTACAACGGCTCGGACGTCTTCAACAACATCAGCGGCATCCCGGTCGCGCTGATCGAGCGCATCGAGATCCTGCCCGGTGGCCAGTCGTCGCTGTACGGCTCCGACGCCATCGCCGGCGTGGTCAACGTCATCCTCAAGAAGAACGTCGACAAGGGCGAGTTCTCGATCCGCGGCGGCGCCTTCAGCGAGGGCGGCGGCAACAGCCTGCGCCTGACCTTCGCCGACAACTTCTCGGCGATGGACGGCCGCCTGAACTCGCTGCTGGGCATCCAGGTGGACGACCGCGCCCCGGTCTGGGGCTACCAGCGCGACCTGTCGCGCCAGTACAACCAGAACGGCTACAGCGCCCCGGTCGCCGCCCGCGACTTCGTGGTCATCGACGCGCTGACCAGCGACTACGTGTTCGCCGATCCGAACGATTGCGCCAACACCACCGGCAACTTCAAGGGCACCACCCAGAAGCACACCCGCGCCGGCTACGGCAGCTACTGCGGTTCGTTCATCAGCCCCGGCTACCGCACCATCCGCAACGGCAAGGAGTCGGCGCAGGTCTACTCCTACACCACCCTCGACGTGAGCGACACCACCCAGGTGTACGCCGAGGTGATGGGCCTGTACGAGGAGTCCGAGTACTCGTCCGGCTCGAACTACGCCTGGTGGGGCACCAGCTCCACGTTCGGTGCCTACTACGACCCGGCCTACCCGGACACCCTGCTCAACCTGCAGCGCGCCTTCGCCCCCGAGGACATCGGCGGCAAGGGTTACCGCGACATCATGAGCACGGATACCAACAAGGCCCTGACCGTGACCCTGGGCGCCAACGGCCAGCTGGGCGACTGGGACTACAGCGCCTACGTGTCGCGCGCCGAATACCGCCTCACCGAGCATTCGTGGGTGCGCTTCCGCGACAAGATCGACAACTACTTCCTGGACCGCGTGCTGGGTCCGGAGCAGGGCCTGGATCCGATCTACGGCGCCTACCCGGTGTTCACCCCGGACTACGCGGCGTTCTACAGCAGCATTGATCCGGCCGACTTCCGCAGCTTCACCGGCTTCGTCGACACCAAGTCGCGCACCTGGGACAACCTGGCCCACGTCCAGTTCAGCAATACCTCGCTGTTCTCGCTGCCGGGCGGCGACGCCGGCTTCGCGATCGTGGCCGAGGTCGGCAACGAGGGCTGGGACTACAGCCCCGACTCGCGCATGATCGAGGGTCCGGAAACCCTGGTCTCCGAGATCTGGGGCATGACCGCGGTCAGCGGCGCCGGCCACCGCAGCCGCTACGCCGTGACCTCCGAGCTGCGCATGCCGCTGCTGGAGTCGCTGACCGTCTCCGCCTCGGGCCGCTACGACGCCTTCGACATCGCCGGCAACACGGTCGACAAGCCGACCTGGAGCATCGGCGTCGAATACCGCCCGGTCGAAAGCCTGCTGCTGCGCGGCAAGGTCGGCACCGCGTTCCGCGCGCCGTCCCTGGCCGATGCGTTCCAGGGCCTGAGCGGCTACTACAACTCCACCGTCGACTACTACCGCTGCAGCCTGGACGGCTACCTGCCGGGCGACACCGACGACTGTTCCTGGGACAACGAGTCCTACTTCGGCCAGTCCTCCGGCAACCCGGACCTGAAGCCGATCGAGGCCGACGTGTGGAACGCCGGCGTGGTGTGGTCGCCGACCGCCAAGCTGTCGTTCGCGGTCGACTACTACAGCTGGAAGATCGAGAACGAAGTCGACTCGATCAACGACAACGACCTGATGCGCGGCGAGTACTACTGCCGCACCGGCGCCGCCGGTTCGCCGGTCGCCAGCTGCGACGACATCCTGTCGTGGGTCGGTCGCGACGCCAACGGCAAGCTCGTCTCGCTGTACACCCCGAAGGTGAACATCGCCCGGCAGGAGCTGGAAGTGGTGACGGCCAGCGCGAACTACATGCTGGACATCGGCCGTTTCGGCAGCCTGAGCTTCTCCAGCAACTACACCAGCAAGGTGAGCCACGAGCTGGAGCCGACCCCGGGTGCCGGCACCATCGACCTGCTGCGTGACCCGTACGCCATGTGGTACTACGACTCCTACGCCAAGACCCGCGTCGATGCCTCGATCGCCTGGGCGAAGGACGACTGGACCACCACCCTGTACGCGAACCGCATCGGCTCGACCCCGAACTACCTCGCGTATGCGGGCGAGGGCTACGACTACGTCCACTCCAGCGGCGCCAAGGCCGGCAAGTGGGGCCCGTACGTCACCTACAACGCCAGCGTCAACTGGCGTGCCACGGATGACCTGGCCTTCTCGCTGATGGTGAACAACCTCACCAACAAGATGCCCGACCACCAGGCCAGCAACTACCCCGGCACCAGCAGCACGCCGTGGAACAACTACTACTACGACATCCTGGGTCGTGCCGTGTACCTGGAAGCGAAGTACAGCTTCGGCAAGTAAGCCGCCCCCTGGGGTTGCGAACAGGAGCCCGGCCTCGGCCGGGCTCTTTTTTGTTGCGGCCGCCCGTGACCATCCGCCGCCGAATGGTATATAGAAGCCGCATCGACCCAAGTCACGGAGTGCACATGATCAAGCTCAGGCAATCGATCCTCCTCGCGGCCCTGGTGCTGCTCCCGGCGCTGGCCCAGGCCGCCGATCCGGTGGTCGGCCGCTGGAAGACCATCGACGGCGAGACCGGCAAGCCCAAGTCCTACGTGGAGATCACCCAGGCGGCCAACGGCACCCTGAACGGCCGCATCGTCGAGCTGATCAACCCCAGCAAGCCCAACCCGACCTGCGACAAGTGCAAGGACGACCGCAAGGACAAGCCGATCACCGGGATGGAGATCATCCGCGGCATGAAGGCCGAGGGCGGCGGCAAGTACGCCGGCGGCACCATCCTCAAGCCCGACGAGGGCAAGGTCTACAAGTCCAAGATGGCGCTGATCGAGGGCGGCAGGAAGCTGGAGGTGTCCGGCTGCGTGACCTTCATCTGCAAGTCGCAGGTCTGGGAACGGCAGTAAACCGCCTGCCACCCGACCCGCATGCGATACCGCGACCCGGCCCCGGCCGGGTCGCTTCGTTCGGGAGGCCGGGCATGGCTCGGGCCAGCGGCGCACGCATGCGATAATGGCCGGCCCTCCGCGTCCGGTTTCCCCATGTCCCGCTCCACCCTGGTCACCAACGCCCTGCCCTATGCCAACGGCCCGCTGCATCTGGGCCACCTGGTCGGTTACATCCAGGCCGACATTTGGGTCCGGGCCAGGCGCGAGCGCGGCGAAACCGTCCACTACGTCTGCGCGGACGACACCCACGGCACGCCGATCATGCTGGCCGCCGAGAAGGCCGGGGTGACCCCCGAGGCCTTCATCGCCGCCACCAAGGCCAGCCACGAGCGCGACTTCCAGGACTTCGGCGTCCATTTCGACTGGTACCACTCGACCCATTCGGACGAGAACCGGATCCTGACCGAGCGCTTCTACGCCGCCCTGGACGCCCGCGGCAGCATCGAGCGCCGCTCGATCGAGCAGCTCTACGACCCGGTCAAGGCGATGTTCCTGCCCGACCGCTACGTCAAGGGAACCTGCCCCAAGTGCAAGTCCCCGGACCAGTACGGCGACAACTGCGAGGTCTGCGGCGCCACCTACGGACCGACCGACCTGATCGACCCGCGCTCGGCCGTCTCCGGCGCCACCCCGGAGCTGCGCGCCTCCGAGCACTTCTTCTTCAAGCTCGGCCAGTACACCGAAGGCCTGCGCGAGTGGCTGAAGGGCGACGTCGCCCTGCCCGGCGTCAAGGCCAAGCTGGCCGAGTGGATCGACGGCGAAGGCGGCCTGCGCGACTGGGACATCTCCCGCGACGCGCCCTACTTCGGCTTCGAGATCCCCGGCCACCCGGGCAAGTCCTTCTACGTGTGGCTGGACGCGCCGATCGGCTACTTCTCCAGCCTGCTGGCCCTGGCCCGCAGCGGCAACAAGCCCGGCTTCGACGAGGCCGCGATGGAAGCGCTGCTGCAGCCCGGCGTGCATGGCGAGCTGCACCACTTCATCGGCAAGGACATCGTCAATTTCCACGGCCTGTTCTGGCCGGCGGTGCTGGAAGGCAACGGCCTACGCAAGCCCGACCGCCTGCACGTCAACGGCTACCTGACCGTGGACGGGGCCAAGATGTCCAAGTCGCGCGGCACCTTCATCATGGCCCGCACCTACCTGGACGTGGGACTGGAGCCGGACGCGCTGCGCTACTACTTCGCGTGCAAGTCCTCCGGCGGCGTGGACGACCTGGACCTCAACCTGTCCGATTTCGTCGCCCGCGTGAACAGCGACCTGGTCGGCAAGTTCGCCAACATCGCCAGCCGCTGCGCCAAGCTGCTGGACGTGCATTTCAGCAACGTGCTGGGCAAGCCCGGCGACTATGCCGGCCTCAGCGAAGGCTGGGCGCAGGAGGCCGGGCAGCTGCTGGCCCAGGTGCACGAATCCGTGGCACCGGCTCCGGCGCTGTACGAGCAGGACAACTTCGCCGCCGTGGCCCGCAACGCCATGGCCGCCGCCGACCTGGCCAACGAGTACATCGCGCGTACCGCACCCTGGGCGCTGGCCAAGGACCCGTCGCGGCGCGCCGACCTGCACCTGGTGCTGAGCACCGCCATCCAGGCCTTCGCCGACATCGCCGGCGTGCTCAAGCCCATCGTGCCGGCGACCATCGCCCGTGCCGAGGCCTGGCTGGGCGCCACCTTGGCGGTGGACCGCCGCGTGGACCTGGCCGGTCGCGCCGTGGCCGCCTATACCCCCCTGTTCACCCGTATCGACCCCAAGCTGATCGACGCCATGACCGAAGCCTCCAAGGACACCCTCGCCGCCGCCCCCGCCCCCGCCCAGCCCGAGAAGAAGGCCGGGACGAAGGAGGCCGCGCCGGCCGCCCCGGCCGCGGACGCGCCGCAGTACATCGGCATCGAGGACTTCGCCAAGCTCGACCTGCGCATCGGCAAGGTGCTGGAATGTGGCTTCGTCGAGGGATCGGACAAGCTGCTGCGCTTCCTGCTGGACGCCGGCGAGCTGGGCCAGCGCCAGATCTTCTCGGGCATCCGCGCCAGCTACGGCGAGCCGGAGAAGCTGGTCGGCCGCAACGTGGTATTCATCGCCAACCTGGCCCCGCGCAAGATGCGTTTCGGCATCAGCGAGGGCATGATCCTGTCGGCCGGCTTCGACGGCGGCGCGCTGGCCCTGCTGGACGCCGACGAGGGCGCCCAGGCCGGCATGCCGGTACGCTGACCTGCCACGGCGCCCCGCGACCGGCGGGGCGCCAGCGGCGCCGGCCCGTGGCCGGCTTCCGCAGGGGCATGCGGCAAGGGAGCCGCAGCCCGGGAAAGAAGTCCCTACGAGTGTTCGCCACCCGCAAAGGACGCCAATGGAACTGGCCCTGGTCGACTTCGACCACACCGTCACCACCTGCGACACCTACGCCCGCTTCCTGCGCCGCGTGGCCACGCCGGAACAGATCACCAGCTCCCGCTGGAGCATCGGCCCCTGGGTAGCCGGGTACCGGCTGGGCGTGGTCTCCGCCACCGCCCTGCGCGTCCGCGCCACCCGCCTGGTCTTCGCCGGCCGCGAGGCCTCGGAGATCAAGGCCGCCGGCGCCGATTACGCGGGACGCGAGCTGCCCGGCCTGGTGCGGCCGGAGATGATGGAGCGCATCGCCGCGCACCGCGAACGCGGCCACACCGTCGTGATCGTTTCCGGCTCGCTGGACGTCTACCTCGCGCCCTGGTGCCGCCGGCATGGGCTGGAGCTGATCTGCAACAGCCTGGAAAGCGTGGACGGCCGCCTCACCGGCCGCTACGCCGGCGGCGACCGCGGGGGGCACAAGGTCGCCGACATCCTCGCCCGCTACGACCTGTCCCGCTACGAGCGCGTCCATGCCTACGGCGACAGCCGGGAGGACCGCGCCATGCTCGCCCTGGCCCACGAACGCTGGTGGCGCGGCCGGCGCGCCTGCGCCTGAGTCAGTCGGCCAGCGGGCCGGTCTCCGCCACCGGCTCGAAATGCACCCGTACGAAACGGCCGCCCTCGAACACGAAGTAATGCCGGCCGTGGCCGGGGAAGCCTTCGAGCTTTCCTCCAACGACCAGCAGGCGGCTGTCGGGCCGGTAGTCCAGCATTTCGCCGGCTCCGTTCCAGCAGCAGGCCGCACCGGGCAGCGGCACCAGCCTTCCACTGCCGCGGTCGGCGGCCAGCAGCCGCAGGCAGTCGGTACCGCAACCCCATTGCACCAGCACCTGGTCACCGGCGAAGTCCGGCGCGCCCGACAGGACCTCGGCCAACAGCGGTCCGAGTCCGTCCGCGGCGTCATCGGCGATGCGCGGAACCGCCGCCGTGGCGAAGTCCTGCACCTGCACCGCGTACGCCGCGTGTCCGGGCGCCACGGCCTCCTGCGTCGCGGCGGGCGTGGCCCAGAGCGTCAGCACCAGCATCGTTTCCAGGCGCATCGCATCCTCCTTGTCCAGGCTGCAGCGAGGATGGCGCGGGCTGGCGCGTGTGCACAACCTGCGCAGCGGCGATAATGGCCGGCCCGCCGCATCCCTCGCGCATGTCCGCTCCGCTTCCTCCACTGGTCGAACGTCTCGACCGCCTGCTGCCGCAGACCCAGTGCGGCCAGTGCGGCTATGCCGGCTGCCGTCCGTATGCGGAGGCCATGGCCGCCGGCGAGGCCGACCCGGACCACTGCCCGCCGGGCGGCGACGAGGGCGCGCGGGCGCTGGCGCGGGTGCTGGGCGTACCGCCCGTGCCCTACGACCGCAACCGCGGCAGCTGCAAGCCACCGGCCGTCGCGGTGGTGGTGGAAGCGGACTGCATTGGCTGCACCAAGTGCATCCAGGCCTGCCCGGTGGACGCGATCATCGGCGGGCCGAAGCTGATGCACGTCGTGCTGGATCCGTTGTGTACCGGCTGCGAGCTGTGCGTGCCCGCCTGCCCGGTGGACTGCATCGTGATGGAGCCGGCGCCCTAAGTGCGAGGGCCGGCTCGGCGCGCCGCGCAGGCGTCGCAGACGCGTTCGACCCGGTAGCCCTTCGCGCGCAACAGCTCGACCAGGCCATCGTCGCCGAGCAGGTGCAGCGCACCGACCACCACCAGCGTGTCGCCCCGGTCGCGTGCCAGATACCGTTCGATCTGCGGCAACCAGGCATTGTTGCGATCGACGTTGACCCGCGCGTACAGGTCCGGGTAGCCGCGCCGCAATGGCTCGCCCATTTCCCGCCACAGGCGCGCATCGTCGCCCTCCCGCCATGCAGCGTGCAGGCCGTCCACCAGGTCGGGGCCCTCCTCGGCCTGCTCCAGCGCCTGGGCCAGCATCTGCACCTGCTCGGCCGGCGCCATGCCCGCGAGCACGGCGATCTGCTGCTCCGCCCGCTCCAGGCCGGCGGTGGGCTTGCCGGCGCGTACGGCCGCCTCCATCAGGTGGCGATCCAGGCCCAGCGCCGGATCCAGGCCCTGGCGCTGCATGCTGGCCAGCGTCACCACCAGCCCCACGTACCAGGGCTCGACCTGCGACAGTTGCGCCAGCGGCAGGCCATTGGGCCCGGCGTAGGCCTCCAGGCGCGACCACAGCCCTGGCCCCAGGTCCTCGCGCAACGTGCCCGGCCTGCGGCGCTGCGCGGCCCGGGCCATGCCCGAAGCCACCGCGGGCGATCCCATTTCCTCCGGCGGCAGCTCGAACACCACCGCCGCCGCGTCGTCGAACGCGGCCTGCACCTCCGCGGCCAGCGGATAGTCGTCCGGGCGCAGAAGGTGGAAGGAACCGAGCAGGTAGACCGCGTTGTCGGCGTCGGAAACCTTCCACAGCAAGGGCACCGGCGGCGCGGCCAGCGCCGGCAGGACCAGCAGCAGGCCGAGCAGCAGGGCGGCCCAGCGGCCGGCCCGCGGTGCGCGGCGGCCCATCAGTGGACCTTGCCCACGTAGTTCTTCTCGCCGGCGGTGATGGCCAGGTCGAGCCGGTTCTCCGGCGGCGGCAGCGGGCAGGTCGCAAACAGGGTGAAGGCGCACGGCGGGTTGTAGGCCCGGTTGAAGTCCAGCACCACGCGGCCGCTGGGGTCCGGCCCCGCCGCATCCAGGAACCGGCCGGCCGGATAGCTGCCATGGCCGCTGGTGCGGTCGGCCAGCACGAAGAACAGTCCGTCGCCGTCGGCCAGGGCCTCCAGGCGGAAAGTACGCCCGTCGCGCACGAACTCGACCACGCCGGGGTTGGGAGAATTGTTCTGGGTGCCGACGATATCGGCGATGGGCAGGGTCTTGCCCGGCGGATGGGCGATGAAGCGGCCCTCGATCCGCCATGACGGATCCGCCGGCCAGTACTGCAGGCCGGCGAACTGCACCCGCGTCGGCGCCTCGGAATGGCGCACGCGCAGCGCATGCCGGTCGCCGCGCTGCACCAGCGTCAGCTTGCCCTTGTCCTCGTCGAAGCCGATCACCGACTGCACGCCGTCGCGGTCGCTGTACAGGCGCACCCTCCCCTTCAGCGGCTCGCCGTTGTAGGTCAGTTCCACGCCCTGCTCCGGGGTGAACCAGTAGCTGCCGTCGTTGTCGCGGGTGACCAGGCCCATGCGTTCCGGACCGAAGGCCAGTCGCATGGTGTTGCCGATGCGCTCGCCGCTGCCGATGTGGTGGGCCTTCAGCTCCAGCCAGTGCAGGCCGACCAGGCTGGTCCAGCCGTCCGGGCGCAGCAACTCTGCCAGGCGCTGGTCGCGCCAGGCCCGGTGTTCGGCCTGGAACGCCGAATTGACGGCAGTGGCGTCGCCTTCGGCCGTTCCGTGCCTGTCGCAGCCGGCGGCAAAGGCCAGCAGCAGCGCCATCCCCATGGCAAGGACGGGTTTCACCTTCCCCTCAGGAACCATCGATCGATCTCCCCCAGACTGAAACGCGCCCAGGTCGGGCGCCCGTGGTTGCATTGCCCCGAGCGTTCGGTGGCTTCCATGTCGCGAAGCAGGGCGTTCATTTCCGGAATCGTCAGGCGCCGGTTGGCGCGCACCGCGCCATGGCAGGCCATGGTCGAAAGCAGCTCGTCGCGCGCGGCGGCCACGCGGCGGGTGGCGCCATGCTCGCGCAGGTCGGCCAGCACGTCGCGCAGCAGCGCCTCCGGGTCGGCGTGCGCCAGCAGGGCCGGCACGCTGCGCACGGCCAGGGTCTGCGGACCGCTGCGGGTAACCTCGAATCCGAGCTGCACCAGGGTCTCTGCCTCGCGCTCGGCGACGTCGGCGTCGCGCTCGCCCACCGCCAGCGACAGCGGCACCAGCAGCGGCTGCGCGCGCAGGCCCATGCCGTCGTGCGCGGCCTTGAGCCGCTCATAGCCGATGCGCTCGTGCGCGGCGTGCATGTCCACCACCACCAGGCCTTCGGCGTTCTCGGCCAGGATGTAGATGCCATGCAGCTGCGCGATCGCGTAACCCAGCGGCGGCACCTCGCCGTTGCCCTCGGGCAGCACCGCTTCCTGGGGCGGCAGCGGCGGCATGGCGGGCGTCGGGCCGATGCCGGGGGTGCCCTACAGCGCGGCAAGGGCGCCCACCGCCTCGTCCACGCGCAGGCCAAGGGGCTGCGGGGCCGGCGTCCATGGCACGAAGGGTCGCGCGCCGCCATTGCCTTCCGTGCCAGGTGCCGGGTACGACGCTGGATAGGACGGGCCCACGCCGGATGGCTGCGCGCCGGTCGCCGGGGCGACGCCGGTCTCGACGCCGGCGCGGGTGTGCGCCAGCGCTTCCTGCAGGGTGCGGAACACGAAGTCATGGATCAGGCGCGCATCGCGGAAACGCACTTCGTGCTTGGCCGGATGCACGTTGACGTCCACCCGCGTCGGGTCCAGCTCCAGGAAGAGCACGTAGGCCGGCTGGCGGCCGTGGTAGAGCACGTCCTGGTAGGCCAGCTTCACCGCGTGGGCGACGCTGCGGTCGCGCACCGCGCGGCCGTTGACGTAAAGGTACTGCTGGTCGGCGCTGGCGCGCGAATAATGCGGCTGCGCGATCCAGCCATGCAGGCGCAGGCCGGCGCCGCTGTGGTCGATGCGCAGCGCGCTGCGCGCGAAGTCCTCGCCCAGGGTCTCGCCCAGGCGCGCGGCCGCATCCAGGTCGCCGGCGCGGTAGCGGCGCGAAGGCTTGCCGTTGTGGCTCACCCGCAGCTCCACGTCCGGACGCGCCAGCGCCAGCGAACGCAGCCATTCCTCGATGTGGCCCAGCTCTGTGCGCTCGGCGCGCAGGAACTTGCGCCGCGCCGGCACGTTGTAGAACAGGTCGCGCACTTCGACCGTGGTGCCCGGCGCATGCGCCTTGGGCACGATCTCGCCGACCCGGCCGCCGTCCACGTGCAGCGCGGCGCCGTGTTCGGCATCGCGCGGACGCGAGGCCAGCATGAAGCGGCTGACGGAGGCGATCGAGGGCAGCGCCTCGCCGCGGAAGCCCAGCGTGGCCACCGCCTCCAGGTCGTCGAGCGAAGCGATCTTGCTGGTGGCGTGGCGGCTGACCGCGAGCGGCAGCTCCTCCGGCGGGATGCCACCACCGTCGTCGCGGATCCGGATCAGGCGGATGCCACCCTCCTCCAGGTCGATGTCCACCCGGGTCGCGCCGGCATCGAGGGCGTTCTCCACCAGCTCCTTGACCACCGAGGCGGGGCGTTCGACCACCTCGCCGGCGGCAATCTGGTTGATCAGGGTGTCAGGCAGGGGTCGGATCGGCACGGCATCACGGCGGCACGTCGGCCGGCAGGAGGAACAGGCGTGATGATAGCCGCCGCGCCGGCGCCGCGCGGGCGCCTGGCGCGGATCAGGGCGTGCCGCCGGCGCCGGCCGCGGCAAGGCTGGCCTCGGCGCGCATCGCGAACAGCGTGCCCGGCGGCGGCTGCCGGGTGAAGTAGGTGCTGATGCCGTCGAGCACCGCACCGGCCACCTTGCGCTGGAAGGCCGGGTCGGAGAGCCGCTTCTCCTCCTCGGGGTTGGAGATGAAGGCCGTCTCCACCAGCATCGCCGGCATGTCGGACGTGCGCAGCACGGCGAAGTTCGCGCGCTCGATGTTGGGCTTGTGGTTGTTGCCCACGCGCTTGAGGCCGCCAAGGACGTGGTTGGCCGCGTCCTCGGAGGCGCGCATGTGCCCGCTCTGGGCCAGGTCCAGCAGGACGTTGGCCAGCACCGCCTCGGTCTTCTGCAGGCGCACGCCGCCGACCAGGTCCGCGGCGTTTTCCTTGTCGGCCAGCCAGCGTGCGCGCTGGGAGGACGCGCCCTTGGTGGACAGCACGTAGACCGAGGAGCCGCGCGCGTTGCGGTTCTCGGCGGCATCGGCATGGATGGAAATGAAGATGTCGGCCTTGGCTGCGCGCGCGCGCTGGGCACGCATGGGCAGCGGGATGAACACGTCGCTGTCGCGTACCAGGAAGGCCTTCAGTCCCGGCGTGGCATCGACCTGGCGCGCCAGTTCCCGCGCCATCGCCAGGGTCACGTCCTTCTCGCGCTTGCCGGTCGGGCCGACCGCGCCCGGGTCCTGGCCGCCGTGGCCGGCGTCGATCGCCACGATCAGCGGGCGGGCGCCGGCGGGGATGGCGGCCGGCCGCACCGGGGCGGGAGCCGGAGTGGAGGCAACAGTCGCCGCCGGAGCCGGCTGCCCGCCGGCCTCCTGGGATCCGGCGCCCGGCGAGGTGCTGGTGACGGGCGCCTGAGCGGCACCGGGGGTCACGGCGGTGGCGACCGCACGTCCCTCGAGGATGGCCTGCGGCGATACGGAGCTGGATGCCGGTGCCGGCGGCTGCGAAGCCGGCGCGTCCGCGCTGCCGGCCTGCACCACCTGGGCGGTGAGCAGCGCAGTGGCGCGGGCGGCCTCGGCACGGGCCTCGGCGTCGCTGGCCGGCGCCTGGGACGGAGCGGCCGCCGCGGTGGTCGTAGCGGCTGCCGGCACGGCGGGCTTCGGCTCGGGCGCCGAGGCCGCGGCCGGGCCATCGCCGGGCCACCCGATCACCAGGCGCGCCCCGGCGGCGGTCGGGTCCGGGCGGACGGGCAGGGTGGCGGCCGGCGGGGGCCGGTCGAACACGATGGGGGAGGGGCCCGGGCCCGGCCGGCCGGGACGGCAGCCGGGGGCCCAGCCCG
>NZ_PDWP01000017.1 GCF_010093235.1 Pseudoxanthomonas suwonensis
GCCTACCGCCCACGAACGCGAACGCCCCCTTGCGGGGGCGTCCGTCCTGCCGCCGCCGGCCCAAGGGCCGGCGCACATCCGGGCTCAGCCCAGCTGGCCGTGGCAGTGCTTGTACTTCTTGCCGCTGCCGCAGGGGCACGGGTCGTTGCGGCCGACCTTCGGCTCCTCGCGCACGACGGTACCGCCCGAGGCGGCCTGGGCGCCAACGATGCCGGCGACCTCGTCCTCGGTGCCGTAGCCCTCCTCCCGGGCGTGCTGGAACTGGGCCTGGCGCAGCTTGGCCTCGGCCTGGGCCCGCTCCTGGGCTTCCAGCGCGGCGACCTCCTCCTCGCTGCGGATGCGGACCCGCGCCAGCAGGCTGATGACCTGGCGCTTGACGTTGTCCAGCATCTCCGAGAACAGCTCGAAGGCTTCCTTCTTGTATTCCTGCTTGGGCTGCTTCTGCGCGTAGCCGCGCAGGTGGATGCCCTGGCGCAGGTAGTCCATGCGCGCCAGGTGTTCCTTCCAGCTCTGGTCGAGCACGGTCAGCATGATGTGCTTTTCCAGGGCGCGCATGGTCTCGGCGCCGAGCTGCCTCTCCTTTTCCTCGAACAGGGCGACGACCGCTTCCTGCACGTGGCGCTCGACGCCCTCGGCGTCCAGTTCCTCGCTGGACTTCGCCAGGCCCTGCAGGTCCAGGCGCAGGCCCAGTTCGGACTCCAGCGTGGCTTCCAGGCCCGGCAGGTCCCACTGTTCGTCCACCGACTCCGGCGGCACGAAGCGGGTGACCATCTCGTTGACCACGTCGCCGAGGATGCCGTCGATGTTCTCCTTGACCGAGTCGGCTTCCAGCAGCTCGTCGCGCTGGGCGTAGATCACCTTGCGCTGGTCGTTGTTGACGTCGTCGAAGTCCAGCAGGTTCTTGCGGATGTCGAAGTTGTGGGCCTCGACCTTGCGCTGCGCCTTCTCGATCTGGCGGGTGACCAGGCGGTCCTCGATGACGTCGTCTTCCTTCATGCCCATCATGCGCATGGCCTTCTGCACCCAGTCGGAGGCGAAGATGCGCATGAGGTTGTCTTCCAGCGACAGGTAGAAGCGGGACGAGCCCGGATCGCCCTGGCGGCCGGAGCGGCCGCGCAGCTGGTTGTCGATGCGACGGCTCTCGTGCCGCTCGGTGCCGATGATGTGCAGGCCGCCGGCGGCCTTGACCGCCTCGTGGCGCTCGCGCCAGGCGGCGCGCACCTTTTCCTTCTCCGCATCGGCCGCGTCCTCGCCCAGCGCGGCCAGTTCGGCCTCCAGCGAGCCGCCGAGCACGATGTCGGTGCCGCGGCCGGCCATGTTGGTGGCGATGGTCACCGCGCCGGGGCGGCCGGCGTTGGCGACGATCTGCGCTTCACGCTCGTGCTGCTTGGCGTTGAGCACCTCGTGCGCCACCCCTGCCTTGCGCAGGAAGTTGGACAGCATCTCCGAGGTCTCGATCGAGGTCGTGCCGACCAGCACCGGCTGGCCGCGCTTGTGGCAGTCCTGGATGTCGGCCAGCACCGCGCGGAACTTGCCCTCGCGGTTGAGGAACACCTGGTCCGGGTGGTCGATGCGCTGCACCGGGCGATGGGTCGGGATGACCACCACTTCCAGGCCGTAGATGCTCTGGAACTCGTAGGCCTCGGTGTCCGCCGTGCCGGTCATGCCGGACAGCTTCTTGTACATGCGGAACAGGTTCTGGAAGGTGATGCTCGCCAGCGTCTGGTTCTCGCGCTGGACCGGCACGCCTTCCTTCGCCTCCACGGCCTGGTGCAGGCCGTCGGACCAGCGGCGGCCGGCCAGGGTGCGGCCGGTGAACTCGTCGACGATCACCACCTCGCCGTCGCGCACGATGTAATCCACGTCGCGCTGGAACAGCGCGTGCGCGCGCAGGGCGGCGTTGAGGTGGTGCACCACCGACAGGTTGTTGGCCCCGTACAGGCTCTCGTCCTCGGCGAGGATGCCGGCGCGGCGCAGCAGCTCCTCGGCGTGCTCCATGCCCGCCTCGGACAGGTGCACCTGCTTGCCCTTCTCGTCGACCCAGTAGTCGCCGACGCCGTCCTCGACCTCCTGGCGCTTGAGCTGCGGCACGATCCGGTTGACCCGGATGTACAGCTCCGGCGACTCGTCGGCCGGGCCGGAAATGATCAGCGGGGTACGCGCCTCGTCGATCAGGATCGAGTCGACCTCGTCGACGATGGCGTAGTGCAGGCCGCGCTGGAAACGGTCGTTCCTCGACAGCGCCATGTTGTCGCGCAGGTAGTCGAAGCCGAACTCGTTGTTGGTGCCGTAGGTGATGTCGGCGGCGTAGGCCGCCTTCTTGTCGGCGTGCGGCATGCCCGGGTAGACCACGCCCACGCTCAGGCCCAGCCAGTTGTACAGCTTGCCCATCCAGGCGGCGTCGCGGCGGGCCAGGTAGTCGTTCACGGTGACCACGTGCACGCCCTTGCCTTCCAGGGCGTTGAGGTACACCGGCAGGGTGCCGACCAGGGTCTTGCCCTCGCCGGTGCGCATCTCGGCGATCTTGCCCATGTGCAGGACCATGCCGCCGATCAGCTGGACGTCGTAGTGGCGCATGCCCAGCACGCGCGAGCTGGCTTCGCGGCAGACCGCGAACGCCTCCGGCAGGATCTTGTCCAGCGGCTCCCCGTCGGCGATGCGCTTCTGGAACTCCGGCGTCTTGGCCTTCAGCTCTTCGTCGGAGAGCTTCTGCATCTCCGGCTCCAGGGCGTTGATCCGGGCGACGATGCGGTCCAGCTGGCGCAGGAGCCGTTCGTTGCGGCTGCCGAAGACACGGGTGAGCAGTTTGTTGATCATCGAAAAGGCCGGTTGGGAATGAGCGCCGCGGGCGCCTCCGGGCGCCCCTGGGCAGGGGCACGAAGCCCGGCCCACGGCAATTGGTCATTGTAACTTGGGACGCCGATGGCCGAACTCAAGCGTCGGCGGCGCCGTCCGTCGGCGCGGTTTCCGGAAACGAAAAGGCCCGCCCTCGCGGGCGGGCCCTGGCGGCCGGGAGCGTGCTCAGCCCCGGCTGCGACGCGCCCCCGGGGCGCGGTTGTCGCCGAGGAACTGGCGGGGGTTGACCACCTTGCCGTTCTCCCAGACCTCGAAATGCACGTGGGCGCCGGTGGAACGTCCGGTGGAGCCGGCCTTGGCCACCTCCTGTCCCGCACGGACCAGGTCGCCGGCCTTCACCACCAGGCGCGAGTTGTGCGCGTAGCGGGTGACGTAGCCGTTGCCGTGGTCGATCTCGATGGTCTTGCCGTAACCACTGCGGTTGTCCGCGAAGCTGACCACGCCGTCGGCCACCGCCATCACCGGGTCGCCGACGTTGGCGTTGAAGTCGATGCCCTTGTGGAACTGGCCACCCCGGCCGAACGGGTCGGCACGGCGCCCGAAGCTGGAAGTGATGTAGGTGCGGCGCACCGGCGAGCGCGAAGGCACGGCGTTGGACTCAAGCTGCAGGTCGAACAGCAGCGCCTCCATCACCGAGAGCTGACGGCCGGAGGCGGCAAACTGGCGCTCGACCTCGTCCAGGCCCTGCAGCAGTTCTTCCTTCGGCATGTCGCGCGCAACTTCCGCACCACCCTGGCCAGGCGTGCCCTGGAAGTCGAACTCGCCGTCGTCGAGCTGGCCGGCTTCGGTCAGCCGCTCGCCCAGGGCGTTGAGGCGGTTGGCCTGCGCCTGCAGCTCGCCCAGGCGCGCGGCCAGCGCGTTGATTTCCTGCTGGGACTGCCGGCGGACCTGCTCCAGCTCCTGCTGCTGGCGCGCCAGCTCGATGTCGGTGTGCGACGCATTGGCCATGCCTACGCCGGCACCTGCGCCGAATCCCGCCAGGCCGCCCGCCGCCAGAAGGACACCAGCCATGACGCCCGGCCGCTGTGCGCTCCAGGCCTGGATCCGGCCCCACAGCCCGGCTTTCTGGCCCGGCAGCGGGTTCCTTACGATCAGTTTGTAGCTCATGCTTTAGGTATGCCTGATTTGAAGTCCAACGCCCGCAGGGCAACCAATCCACTTCCCGCGGCCGAAGCCGCTCTGGCGGGTGAAACTGGCGCTCCCCTGCGTCGTGCCCTCTGGCTCGATGCGCTGGACCAGCAGTTGCGTCCCCTGCTGCCCCCCGGTGCGGCAGCCCACTGCAGGCTGGCCAACGTTTCCGGCGGACAACTCGTTTTTGTCACCGATTCGCCGGTCTGGCGGGCGCGGCTGCGCCTGGCAGAAGCCGAACTCCTCGATGCGGCCCGTTCCGTCGGCCTGAACCCCACCGCAGTCATCCTCAAAACGACCACCGTGCCATTGCATGCGCCACCGGCGCAGGCAACGTCCCCCTTGGTTTCAGCGACCGCCCTCAAAGCCGTGGGCGACGCATTGGCATCCTTGCGGGATCCCCTTCCGGAAGATCCCGACGGTCCTGGAAGTTTCCCCACATCCAGGACCGCCCCCCGCCGGTCGGGTCGTTGATAACGCAACCAACCGGGCAGGTGGAGGCATCCTAGCCTCACATTTCGCTCACGTCGTTAGCGATTCGTTAAAAAGTCGTTATACACGTCGAGATTCCGACATCAGGTTCACCGGGGGGCAGGCGCGGTGAACGCACCAATCTGGTGCAAAGGATGGAATCCGACGCCGGGACCAAGCGGTCCCACGCAGGCACCGGGCGCAATCCGGCAGCGCAAACTGCCCGCCACGGCTTGAAAAGCGGCGGATCGGACCGGCAGGGGAACGCGCCGCAGGCAGCGGCGCAGTGATCAGGCCAGGGCGGCGGTGCCGTAGGCCAGCGGAGCCGGGGTTCCGGCGTCCTCGAAGCTGACCCGCTCCCAGGCCGAGGCATCGGCCATCAGCGCGCGGGCCAGTTTGTTGTTGAGCGCATGGCCGGACTTGTAGCCCTCGTAGGCGCCCAGCACCGGACCGCCGACCAGGTACAGGTCGCCGATCGCGTCGAGGATCTTGTGGCGGACGAACTCGTCCGCGTAGCGCAGGCCGTCCTCGTTCAGCACCCGGAACTCGTCCAGCACGATGGCGTTGTCCATCGAACCGCCCAGGCCGAGGTTGAGGTCGCGCATGTACTCCAGGTCGCGCATGAAGCCGAAGGTGCGCGCGCGGGAAATCTCGCGGATGTAGGCGGCGGCCGAGAACTCCAGCACGTGGTGCGACTGCCGCGCCGGGATCATCGGGTGGTCGAACTGGATGGTGAAATCCAGGCGGAAGCCGTCGTAGGGCGAGAAGCGGGCGATCTTGTCGCCTTCGCGCACCTCGATTTCCTTGAGGATGCGGATGAAGCGCTTGGGCGCGTCCTGCTCCTCGATGCCGGCGGACTGCAGCAGGAACACGAACGGGCCGGCGGACCCGTCCATGATCGGCAGTTCGGCCGAGGACAGCTCGACGATCATGTTGTCCACGCCCAGGCCCGCGGCGGCGGACATCAGGTGCTCGACGGTCTGGATCTTGGCCTCGCCGCAGGTCAGGCCGGTGCAGAGCGTGGTCTCGGTGACCAGGCTGGCGGCGGCGGGCACCTCGACCACCGGGTCCAGGTCGATGCGGCGGAACACGATGCCATGGTCGACCGGGGCCGGGCGCAGGGTCATGTAGACCTTGTTGCCGCTGTGCAGGCCGACGCCTGTGGCGCGGATCGTGTTCTTGAGGGTGCGCTGCCGGGTCATTGGGTGAATATTGCGACGTCGGGTGGTGGTCGCTTGACGCGATGAGAATAGCACGCGAACGCATGAACCCCGGCCGAGCAACGGCGGCGGGATGCAGCAGGGACACGGGTTCCGGGACCTTTCGCATGCCCTCCGCCGCGGGGGCGAAAACCTGCCGGGCCTTGCGGCCCGGCAGCAAGAGGACATACGCCGCCCGGCGATGCCGGTACGGACGGCACCGGGCGATCCCCCACCGGCGGACATGGCGTTCCGCCAGGGGGTTGGTGCTCAGTCGGCCTGGCGGCGCAGGAAGGCCGGGATGTCCAGGTAGTCGCTGGGCAGGTCGGCCGCGGCCGGGGCACTGGCGGGAGCGCTGGGGGCGGCGGCGCTGCCGGAGCGGCGCAGGCCCAGCACGTTCACCGCGCTGGCGACCGGGTCGGCGTTGAAGCCGTCGTCGATCGGCAGGCCGGTGGTGCCGTCGCGGACCACGCGCATCGGACGCTGCGCTTCCTGGCGCATGCCCATGTCGCGGCTCCCGTATTCGCGGTCGCGGACCGGCTGGCGGGCGACGGCGCGGTTCAGGCCGGTGGCGACGACGGTCACGCGCACCTCGTCCTGCATGTCCGGATCCAGCACGGTGCCGACCACCACGGTCGCGTCCTCGGAGGCGAAGGCCTCGATCGAACGGCCGATCTCGTCGAACTCGGCCATGGTGAAGTCCGGGCCGGCGGTGATGTTGACCAGGATGCCGTTGGCGCCGGCCAGGTTGACGTCGTCCAGCAGCGGGTTCTGGATGGCGGCCTCGGCGGCGGCCTGGGCGCGGTCGTCGCCGCGGGCCGAACCGGTGCCCATCATCGCCAGGCCCATCTCGGACATGACGGTGCGGACGTCGGCGAAGTCGACGTTGATCAGGCCCGGGCGCACGATCAGGTCGGCGATGCCCTGCACCGCGCCCTGCAGCACGTCGTTGGCGGCGCGGAACGCCTGCACCATGGTGGCGTTGCGGCCGAGCACGGTGATCAGCTTCTCGTTGGGGATGGTGATCAGCGAGTCGCAGTGCTGGCTCAGCTCCTCGATGCCCTTGAGCGCGACCTGCATGCGGCGGCGGCCCTCGAACGGGAACGGCTTGGTGACCACGGCCACGGTCAGGATGCCCATCTCCTTGGCCAGCTGGGCCACGACCGGCGCGGCGCCGGTGCCGGTGCCGCCGCCCATGCCGGCGGTGATGAACACCATGTCCGCGCCTTCCAGCGCGGCGATGATCTGCTCGCGGTCCTCGAGCGCCGCCTGGCGGCCCACTTCCGGGTTGGCGCCGGCGCCCAGGCCCTTGGTGACGTTGCCGCCGAGCTGCAGCTGCAGCTTGGCGCCACAGTTCTTGATCGCCTGCGAGTCGGTGTTGGCGATGATGAACTCAACGCCGTCGACGCTGCTGTTGACCATGTGCGCGACCGCGTTGCCGCCGCCGCCGCCGACGCCGATGACCTTGATCACCGCGTTTGGAGCCATCTTCTCGATCAGTTCAAAGCATGCCATGTCCGTTGTCCTCTTTTGGAGCCGTGATTGGTGATTCGGGATTCGTAATTCGATGAATCCGCCCTCGCCTCTCCGGCGTTCTTCTTGGTTTTTTGTCCGCGTGGCTGGTCTGCATCCGCCGACCCGCCGCGCCCGTTACTGCCAGTTGCTGCCAGTTGCCTTCTGCCTTCCCTTCCGCCTTCCTGCCGTACTTCTTCCGCTCCGCTTCCAAACCCACCGGGCCGTGATTCCCTGCCACAACCGGCAATCCGCGCTGTTACCAATCACGAATCACCAATCCCGAATCCCGGCCTTTAGAACTCCCCGCGATACCAGTTGCGCAGCTTCTTCAGGAAGCTGCCGGCGCGCCCGCTGGGCAGCGAGGGCCGCCGCGGATGCTCGATCTGGCTGCCCATCAGCAGCAGGCCCACGCCGGTGGCATGCACGGGGTTGCCCACCACCTCGCCCAGGCCGGAGACGTGCTGCGGGATGCCGATGCGCACCGGCATCTGCAGCATTTCCTCGGCCAGCTCGATCACGCCTTCCATCTTCGAAGCGCCACCGGTCAGGACCATGCCCGCACGCACCAGCTCCTCGAAACCGGAGCGGCGCAGCTCGGCCTGGACCATCTCGAAGATCTCCTCGTAACGGCCCTGCACCGCCTGGGCCAGCGAGGCGCGCGGCATGCGCCGCGGCGGCCGGTCGCCGACCGAGGGCACCTGGATGCTTTCCTCGGCGGTGGCCAGCTGCGCCAGCGCGCAGCCGTAGCGCCCCTTGATCTGCTCGGCCTCCGGCGTCGGCGTGCGCAGCATGTGCGCGATGTCGTTGGTGACGTGGTCGCCGGCGATCGGCAGCGAGGCGGTGTGGCAGATCGCGCCCTGCACGAACACCGCGATGTCGGTGGTGCCGGCGCCCATGTCGACCAGGACCACGCCCAGCTCGCGCTCGTCGGCGGTCAGCACCGCCACGGAGGAACCCAGGGAGGACAGGATCAGGTCGTCCACCTGCAGGCCGCAGCGCTGCACGCACTTGGTGATGTTCTGCGCCGCCGACTGCGCGCAGGTGACCAGGTGCGCATGCACCTCCAGGCGCACGCCGGTCATGCCCACCGGATTGCGGATGCCTTCCTGCGAGTCGTCCAGCACGTACTCGCGCGGGATCGCGTGCAGGATGCGCTGGTCGGCCGGGATCGCCACCGCCTTGGCCGCGTCCAGGACCCGGTCCAGGTCCTGCCAGGTCACCTCGCCTTCGCGGATCGGGACGATGCCCGGCGAGTTCTTGCACTGCACGTGGTTGCCCGAGATCGAGGCGTACACCGAGCGGATCTCGCAGCCGGCCATCAGCTCGGCCTCCTCGACCGCGCGCTGGATCGACTGCACGGTGGACTCGATGTCCACCACCACGCCGCGCTTGAGCCCGCGCGACTCATGCGAACCGATGCCGATGACCTCGATCGGGTTGCCCGGCGAGTACTCGCCCACCAGCGCCACCACCTTGGAGGTGCCGATGTCGAGACCGACGATGAGGGACTTGTCGCCTTTGCGGTTCATGTACTGCTCGCCTGTGCTGCCTGCGTCCTTGCGGCCAGGGCCGTGGGAAGCGCAGAAGGAGGATTGGAAGAGGTGCGCGGCTGCCCCCATGCCAGGGTGAAGCCGTTGGTGTAGCGGAGGTCGGCGCGCTCCAGCGGGCGCGCCTGGTGCGCCAGCAGCTGCGGCAGCACGCGGGTGAAGCGCTGCAGGCGCGCGCGCGCGTCGTCGCGGCCGACCAGCACCTCCAGCCCGCTGTCCAGGACCAGCGACCAGCTGCCGCGCGCGTCCAGCGCCACGTGGGTCACGTGGAAGCCCAGCGGCGTGAACAGCGCCTGGCTTTCGTTGTAGACCTCGACCACGTCGGCGGTACGCGCATCCGGACCATCCAGGTGCGGCAGGCGCGCCCCGGCCAGCTCGGCCGGACGCAGGAACAGGCGGCCGCGCTCGGAAAGCATGCGGTCCTCGCCCCAGTGCGCGAACGGACGGTGCTCGACCACGCTCACTTCCAGCACGTCCGGCCAATGCTTGCCGACATGGGCGCTTTCGACCCAGGGCAGCCGCTCGACCGCACGCTGCGCATCCTCCAGCCTGACCGCGAAGTAGCCGGCGCGCGCATACGGCGCCACCGCTGCACGCAGCTGCTCGGCCTGGACGCGCTCGAACTGGCCGGTCACGCGCAGGCGCGACAACGGCCAGCGCTCGGCGCCGACCCAGCCGTTGAGCACGGCGACCACCGGCAGGGCGACGAGCGCCAGTGCCAGGAGCCAGGCGGAGAGGCGCAGCAGCGCGTTCATGCGGCGGCCCTCCGGGCTGCCGGGTGATTCGTGATGGGTGATTGGTGATTCGGGAAAGCAAGGCCAACGCGCACGACGTCCAGCCGACGTCCAGCCCGCGGCAGCTCCGCCTTGACGAATCCCAGATCACAAATCACGAATCCCGGCTTTTTCATACCGTCTGCTCCAGGATCCGCCAGCACAGTTCCTCGAAACCGATGCCCAGCTGGGCGGCGGCCTTGGGGACCAGCGAGTGGCTGGTCATGCCCGGCGCGGTGTTGACCTCCATCAGCATGAAGCGGCCGTCGGCGTGGCGCATGACGTCCACGCGGCCCCAGCCGGAGCAGCCGGCGGCACGGAAGCCGGCCAGGGCCAGGGCGCGGATCTCGTCCTCCTCCGCGCCTTCCACCCCGGGGCACAGGTACTGGGTGTCCTCGGCGATGTACTTGGCGTGGTAGTCGTACCAGCCCGAGGCCGGGACGATGCGGATGCTGGGCAGGGCCACCTCGCCGAGGATGCCCACGGTGTACTCGCCACCGGTCAGCATCTGCTCGGCCAGCAGCTCGCCCTCGTAGCCGGCCGCGAATTCCAGCGCCGGCGCCAGCTCTTCTTCCGAGCGGATCGGGAACACGCCGACGCTGGAGCCCTCGCAGGAAGGCTTCACGAACACCGGCAGGCCCAGCTCGCGAACCGCGGCGGCCAGGTCGCCGCCGGGGGGAATGCGCACGAAGCGCGCGGTCGGCAGGCCGGCGGCGATCCACAACAGCTTGGTGCGGATCTTGTCCATGGTCAGCGCGCTGCCCAGCACGCCGGGACCGGTGTACGGCACGCCCAGGCCCTGCAGCAGGCCCTGGACCACGCCGTTCTCGCCGTCGCCGCCGTGCAGGATGTTGAAGACGCGATCGAAGCGCTTCTGCGCCAGCGACTCCACCAGCGCGGGGATGCCGTCCACCGGCTGGGCGTCGATGCCACGCGCGCGCAGCGCCTCCAGCACGTTGCTGCCGGAATTCAGCGAGACCTCGCGCTCGGAGCTGGTGCCGCCCATCAGTACCGCGACGCGGCCGAACACGGCCGGGTCGGCAAAGCGCGGCGGCGGCAGGGCGATCGCGCTCATGCCTTGCCCTCCTTGCCGATGAAGCCCTCGGCCGCCACCTGCTGGGCGATGTAGCCGATGTCGCCGGCACCCATCATCAGCAGCAGGTCGCCGTCCTGGAGCACGTCCGGCAGGACTTCGCGCAGCTCGGCCGCGCGCCCGACCACCACCGGCTCGCTGCGGCCGCGGGCGCGGATCGCACGCGCCAGGGCGCGCGAGTCGGCACCGGGGATCGGCTGCTCGCCGGCCGGATAGACCTCGCTGAGCACCAGCGCATCGGCCTCGGACAGCACCGCGGCGAAGGCATCGAACTGGTCGCGGGTACGGGTGTAGCGATGCGGCTGGAACGCCACCACCAGGCGCTTGTCCGGCCAGCCGCCGCGGGCGGCGGCGAACACTGCGGCCAGCTCGCGCGGATGGTGGCCGTAGTCGTCGACCACCCGCACCCTGGCACCGGCGGCAGTGGCGACCTCGCCCAGGTCGTTGAAGCGGCGGCCGATGCCGGCGAACTTCTCCAGCGCCGCGGCGATCGCCTGCGGCGCCACGCCCAGCTGCCAGCCCACAGCGGCGGCAGCCAGCGCGTTGAGCACGTTGTGCCGGCCCGGCAGGGCCAGGGTCACGGGCACGCTGGCGCCCTCGGGCAGGCGCAGGGTGAAACGCATGCGCGCGCCTTCCTGGACGATGTCCTCGGCGCGCACGTCGGCGTTCTCGGCGGTGCCGGAGGTCATCACGTGGCGCGGGGTCTCCGCGGCCAGGCCGGCGACCTCCGGGTCGTCGATGCACAGCACCGCCAGGCCGTAGAACGGCAGGCGCTGCAGCAGCTCGGCGAAGGCCGAGCGCAGGCGCGCGAAATCGCCGCCGTAGTTCTCCAGGTGGTCGGCATCGATGTTGGTGATCACCGCGATCAGCGGGTTCAGGCGCAGGAAGCTGCCGTCGCTCTCGTCGGCCTCGGCCACCAGCCACTGGCCGCCGCCGAGCTTGGCGTTGGCACCGGCGGCCAGCAGCTGGCCACCGATCACGAAGGTCGGGTCCAGCGCGCCTTCGCTGAGCACCGCCGCGGTCAGCGAGGTGGTGGTGGTCTTGCCGTGGGTACCGGCGACGGCGATGCCGCGGCGGAAGCGCATCAGCTCGGCCAGCATGGCCGCGCGCGGCACCACCGGGATGCGCTGGCTGCGCGCTTCCATCAGCTCGGGGTTGTCCTCGCGGATGGCGGAGGACACCACCACGCAGTCGGTGCCCAGCACGTTGGCGGCCGAGTGGCCGCGTACGATGCGCGCCCCCAGGCTGGCCAGGCGACGGGTGGCGGCGTTCTCGGCGGCGTCCGAACCGGACACTTCGTAGCCCAGCGTCAGCATGACTTCGGCGATGCCGCTCATGCCGGTGCCGCCGATGCCGACGAAGTGCACGCGCGGGAACGCACGCACCAGGTTGTCGGTGTCGTGGAGGCGGCGGATCATGGGGAAACTCCAGGGGAATCGGGGGAAGGAAGGGCTTCGTCGAGGACGATCCCGGCGATGTGGCGGGCGGCATCCGGGCGCGCCAGGCCACGCGCGGCCACGGCCATTGCCAGGCGACGCTGCGGATCGGCGGCCAGTCCGCGCAGCGCCTGCTCCAGCTTCCCGGCCAGGCCCTCGCCCTGCTGGAACAACAGCGCGGCGCCGTGTTCGACCAGGTATTCGGCGTTGCGGGTCTGGTGGTCGTCCACCGCGGCCGCGAACGGCACCAGCACGCTGCCGACGCCGGCGGCGCAGAGTTCGGCCAGGGTCGATGCGCCGGAACGGCATACCACCAGGTCGGCCCAGGCATAGGCCGCCGCCATGTCGGCGATGAACGGCTCCACGCTCGCCTGCACGCCGGCGGCCGCATATGCGGCGCGGGCTTCCTCGTGCAGGCGCTCGCCGCACTGGTGGCGCACTTCGATGGCCACGTCGGCCAGCGCCGCCAGCGCCACCGGCACCGCCTCGTTGAGCGCACGCGCGCCCTGGCTGCCGCCCAGCACCAGCAGGCGCAGCGGACCGTTGCGGCCAGCCAGGCGCTGCTGCGGCTCCGGCAGCGCGGCGATCACCTCGCGCACGGGGTTGCCCACCACTTCCTCGCGCGCGAACGCGCCGGGGAAGCCGGACAGGGTGCGTCGGGCCAGGCGGGCCAGCACGCGGTTGGTCATGCCGGGCGCACGGTTCTGCTCGTGCACCAGCAGCGGGATGCCGGCCAGGCGCGCGGCCAGGCCGCCGGGACCGGAGGCGAAGCCGCCGAACCCGATCACCGCGCGCGGACGGCGGCGGCGCAGCACCGTGCTGGCGGCGCGCACCGCGCGCAGCAGGCGCAGCGGCGCGGCCAGCAGGGTCGCGCCGCCCTTGCCACGCACGCCTGCCACCGGGAGGGTGTCGACCTCGATGCCGTGCTGCGGGACCAGGCGGGTCTCCATCGCGCCGGCCGCGCCGAGCCAGACCACCGGCACGCCCATGGCGCGCAGCTCATGGGCCACGGCCAGCGCCGGGAAGATGTGGCCGCCGGTACCGCCGGCCATCAGCATGACCGGGCGCGCCTGGGCGTCTTCGTGCACGGCGCGGCTCATGCGAAGCCTCCGAAGGTCGGTTCCACGCGCGAGGTGCCGCGACCGGAAGCGGGCGCGGCGCGCGGCGCGGTGCGGACCGCGGCCGGACGCGCCGCCACCGGCGACGGTGCCGCCGGCTCCTCGGCGGCGGCCACCGGCGCGACCGCGTCCGGGCGCAGGCGCGCCACCTGGCGTTCGGCGCGCTCCAGCTCGGACGACACGCGCAGCAGCAGGCCGATCGCCGCGCAGGTCATCATCACGCTGGAGCCGCCGGAGGAAATCAGCGGCAGGGTCAGGCCCTTGGTCGGCAGCAGGCCCAGGTTCACGCCGATCGAGACGAAGCTCTGCATGCCCAGCCACAGGCCGACGCCGAAGGCGATGTAGCCGGCGAAGTGGCGGCGCATCTCCACGCACTTCATGCCGATGTACAGGGCGCGGCCGACCAGCAGCACGTACAGGCCGATGACGCCGCACACGCCGACGAAGCCCAACTCCTCGGCGATGACCGAGAAGATGAAGTCGGTATGCGCCTCCGGCAGGTAGTTGAGCTTCTGCACGGAGGCGCCCAGGCCCACGCCGAACCACTCGCCGCGGCCCACGGCCATCAGCGCGTTGGACAGCTGGTAGCCGGCGCCGAGCTGGTCCTGCCACGGATCCATGAACGAGGTGATGCGGCGCATGCGGTACGGCTCGATGATCGCGATCGCCACCAGCGCCGGAAGCAGCACGAGGATGGGCGCGGACATGCGCGGCAGGTTGACGCCGCCCAGTACCAGCATGCCGGCGGTGATGCCCAGCAGCAGGGTGGCCGAACCGAAGTCCGGCTGCGCCAGCAGCATGCCCACCAGCAGGATCGCCACGCCCAGCGGCTTGAGCATCGCCGGCCAGGTGGCGTTGACCTCGTCGCGGAAGCGGACCAGGTAGCTGGCCAGCCACACGATGTAGATGACCTTCACCGCCTCGACCACCTGGAAGCGCGAGATGCCCAGGTTGATCCAGCGGCGCGCGCCGTTGACGCTCACGCCCAGCCCCGGCAGCCACGGCAGCAGCAGCAGGACGAAGCAGCACAGCAGCAGCTGCTGGTTGTACTTCTCCACCAGCTTCAGCTCGGTGCGCATGGCCAGTACCGCCAGCACGGCGCCGACGCCCACGAACAGCACGTGCCTGACCAGGTAGTGGAACGGCCCCGCCCCCAGGTTCTCGGCGATGGCAATCGAGGCCGAGGCGACCATCACCACGCCCAGCGCGCCGAGCGCCAGCGCGGCGCCGCACAGCCACGGGTCGTAGCGGCCTCCGATGGCCTCCAGCCGGGTCGCCTGGCGGGACAGGTCGTTCATCAGCGCACCTTCAACGTCGCCAGGCCGACCAGGACCAGCACCACCGAGATGATCCAGAAACGCACGATCACGCGCGGCTCCGGCCAGCCCTTGAGCTCGAAGTGGTGGTGGATGGGCGCCATCCGGAACACGCGCTTGCCGGTGAGCTTGAAGCTGGCGACCTGGATCATCACCGACAGGGTCTCGATGACGAAGATGCCGCCCATCACCACCAGCACCAGTTCCTGGCGCACGATCACCGCGATGGTGCCGAGCACGGCGCCCAGCGCCAGCGCGCCGATGTCGCCCATGAACACCATCGCCGGATAGGTGTTGAACCAGAGGAAGCCCAGGCCCGCGCCGGCGATCGCCGCGCAGATGATCACCAGCTCGCCGGCGCCCGGCACCTGCGGGATCTGCAGGTAGTTGGCGAACACGGCGTGGCCGGAGGCGTAGGCGAACACGCCCAGGCCCACGGCCACCAGCACGGTGGGCATGATCGCCAGGCCGTCCAGGCCGTCGGTCAGGTTGACCGCGTTGGAGAAGCCCACGATCCAGAAGTAGGCGATGGCCACGAACGAGATGCCCACCAGGGGCAGCGCGATCGACTTGAACAGCGGCACGTAGAAGGTGGTCGCCGCCGGCACGTCGGCGTACAGGTACAGGTACAGGCCGGCGGCCAGGCCGAAGATCGACTGCAGCAGGTACTTCCAGCGCGACTTCAGGCCGTTGGGGTCGCGCTTGACGATCTTGATCCAGTCGTCGTACCAGCCGATCGCGCCGAAGGCCAGCATCACCAGCAGCACGGTCCACACGTACTTGTTGCGCAGGTCGCCCCACATCAGCACCGCCAGCATGACGGTGATCAGGATCATGGAGCCGCCCATGGTCGGGGTGCCGGCCTTGGAGAAGTGCGACTGCGGGCCGTCCTTGCGGATCGGCTGGCCGCCCTTGAGCTGGCCGAGCTTGCGGATCACCGCCGGGCCCAGCCACAGCGACAGGAACAGCGCCGTCAGCGCAGCCAGGATGCCGCGGAAAGTCAGATAGGCGAACAGTCCGAAGAAGTTCTCCAGGCCCTGCAGCCAGCGCGCCAGTTCAAGCAGCATGCGTAGCGTCTCCCTGCGCCAGCAGCGCGTTCACGATCCGGTCCATCGCGCTGCCGCGCGACCCTTTCACCAGCACCCGCAGGCGCCGCTCCCCGGCGCCGGCCGCATCCGCCGGCGCGCGTGCCGCCAGGTCCGCGGCGAGGGCCGCCGCGAGCGCCTGGTGGCTGTCGAAATGCCGGCCTTCGTCGCCGAAGGCACGCGCCGCGTGGGCACTCAGCTCGCCCAGCGCGTACAACCGGGCGATCCCGGCCTGGCGCGCGCGCAGGCCGGCGTCGGCGTGCAGCGCCGCGGCCTCCGGGCCCAGTTCGCGCATGTCGCCCAGCACCAGCCAGGCCTCGTCGCCGCTGCCGGCCAGGGCATCGATCGCCGCTGCCACCGAGCCGGGATTGGCGTTGTAGCTGTCGTCCACCAGCACCACGCCGCCGGGCAGGCCGTGCGCGACCTGGCGGCCTGCGACCGGACGCGCCTGTGCCAGCCCCTCGGCGATGGCCGCCAGCGGCACGCCGCAGGCCAGGCCGATCGCGGCCGCAGCCAGCGCGTTGCGCACGTTGTGGCGACCCGGCAGCGCCAACTCGACCATGGCCTCGCCCTGCGGCGTGACCAGCACGAAACGGCTGCCTTCGGCACCGGCCTGCACGTCGCGCGCGGTCACTTCGGCGCTGGCGTCCAGGCCGAAGCGCAGCAGCCGGCGTCCGGTTTCGGCCGGACGCACGAGCTGCTGCTCGAACCAGGCACCGAAGGCGTCGTCGGCATTGACCACGGCGGTGCCACCTGCCGGCAGCGCGGTGTAGATCGCGCCCTTGGTCGTGGCCACGCCCAGCAGGTCGCCCATCCGCTCCAGGTGGGCCGGCGCGATGTTGTTGACCACCGACACGTCCGGACGGGCGACGTCGGTCAGGTAGGCGATGTCGCCCGGCTTGCCGGCGCCCATCTCGTAGATGGCGAAATCCGCATCCTCCGGGGCATCGATCACCGCCAGCGGCAGGCCGATCTCGTTGTTGCGGTTGCCCGGGTTGGCGTAGGCATGGCCGGCCTGCCGGAGCACCGACAGCACCAGGGTCTTCACGCTGGTCTTGCCGTTGCTGCCGGTGATGGCCACCACCTTCGCGTCGCGGCCGCGCTGCATGCCGGCGGCGATCCGCGCCAGGGCAAGCTCGCTGCTTTCCACCAGTACCTGCGGCGCATCCAGGTCCAGCAGGCGCTCGACCAGCAGCGCGACCGCTCCGCGCGCCAGCGCGTCGGCGGCGAAGTCGTGGCCGTCGAAGCGCTCGCCGCGCAGGGCCAGGTACAGGCTGCCGGAAGACAGCGCGCGGGTATCGTGGGCGATGGCGTCCACCGCCACGTCCTGGCCGTGCAGCTCGCCGCCGGCCCAGTGCGCGATCAGCGACAGCGGGGTGCGCTTCATGCCTGCACCTCCGCCGGGCTCCACGCATCCAGGGCGGCGCGCGCCACCTCGGTGTCGTCGAATGGATGCCGCACTCCGGCAATCTCCTGGTAGGGCTCATGCCCCTTGCCGGCGACCAGGACCACGTCCTGCGCGCCGGAGCGGGCGATGGCGCGGGCGATGGCCAGCGCGCGGTCGCGCTCCACCTGCACCGCTTCGGGCGCGGCGAAGCCGGCCATGATCCCGGCGACGATCGCGTCGCCATCCTCGCCGCGCGGGTTGTCGTCGGTGACGACCACCTGGTCGGCGTGCGCCTCGGCGATGCGCGCCATCATCGGGCGCTTGCCGCGATCGCGCTCGCCGCCGCAGCCGAACACGCAGGTCAGCCGCGCGCCGGCATGGGCGCGCAGGCTGGCCAGCGCCTGTTCCAGCGCGTCGGGGGTGTGGGCGTAGTCGACCACCACCAGCGGACGCACGCCGTCGCCACCAAGGCGGTTCATGCGCCCGGCCACGGGCTGCAACCGCGACAGCGTGGCGGCCACGCAGGACGCGCTGTCGCCCAGCGCATGCAGGACGCCAGCTACGGCCAGCAGGTTGTCGACGTTGAAGCGGCCCAGCAGCGGCGAACGCACCGGGTGGGCCTCGCTGCCATCCCACAGCTCGAAGGAGATGCCGCGCGCGTCGAACTGCAGCGCGCGCGCCTGCAGGGTCGCGCCGGCGCGGCCGCGGGAACTGACCCCGACCACGCGCACGCCCGCCGGGATCCGCGCCGCAAGCGCCTGGACGTAGTCGTCGTCCAGGTTCAGCACCGCGGCCCTGAGGCCGTCGCGGAAGAACAGCTTCGACTTGGCCTCGCCATAGGTGGCCATGTCGCCGTGGTAGTCGAGGTGGTCGCGGGTGAGGTTGGTGAACACGCCGACGTCGTAGTGCACGCCGTCGACACGCCCCTGGTCCAGAGCATGCGAGCTGACCTCCATGGCCACCGCCTCGGCGCCGGCGTCGCGCAGCTGGCCCAGCAGCGCGTGCATCGGCAGCACCAGCGGCGTGGTGAAACCGGTCGGGCGCACCTCGCCATGCAGGCCCGCGCCGAGCGTGCCGATGCTGCCGGCGCGCAGGCCCCGCTGGTGCCAGGCCTGGGCCAGCAGCTGGACGGTCGAGGTCTTGCCGTTGGTGCCGGTGACCCCGACCATCGTCATGGCGTGCGAGGGGTGGCCGTGGAACAGGTCGCCCATCGCGCCCAGGCGCGAGCGCAGGCCTGGCACGGCGATCGCCCCGGCGGGCGCCGGGTACTCGGCCGGCGCCGGCGGCTCGAACAGGACCGCGGCCGCACCGGCCTGGAGCGCCTGCGCGGCGAATGCCAGGCCATGGGTACCGAACCCGGCGATCGCCACGAAGGCATCGCCCGGCTGCACCTGGCGGCTGTCCATCACCAGCCCGGAAACGACGAGGTCGCGCGGCAGCGCGACGTCGGGCAGCAGGCGCGACAGCGGCATCGACCGGCTCATGGGAGCCCTCCCACGCCGGACATCGCCGGCGGCAGGGTGGGATCCTCGGCGCCGGGATCGTCGATCGCCTCCGGCAATGGCGCCAGCGCGGCATTGCGCTTGGCTTCGCCCTTGGCCTGCGCGGCCAGCCAGGTGTCGATGTCGTCCGGCGGCACGTCCATCACCCGCAGCGCGTCTTCCATAACCGCGCGGAACACCGGGCCGGACACCAGGCCCGCGTAGTAGGACCCGGCCTGCGGATCGTTGACCACCACCACGGTGGCGAAGCGCGGGTTGGACGCCGGCACCAGGCCGGCGAAGGTCGTGGTGTAGCGGCGCGAATAGCCGCCCGCGGAGGCCTGGCGCGCGGTGCCGGTCTTGCCGGCGACGTGGTAGCCGAGGATCGCGGCCTGGGTGGCGGTGCCGCCCGGCTCGGTCACCGTCTGCATCATCCGCACCACCTGGTCGGCGATCTCCGGGGCGACCACCTGGCGCGACTCGTTGATCTGGCCCTTGACGAAGGTCGGAGGGGTCAGGCGCCCATGGTTGCCCAGCGCCGCGTACGCCTGGGCGATCTGCAACGGCGTGACCGACAGGCCATAGCCGTAGGACATCGTGGCCTTGGTCAGCCCGTCCCAGCGCGCCGGTGGACGCAGCACGCCGGCGGCCTCGCCCGGGAAGCCGCTGCGCGGCGGGCTGCCGAAGCCGAAGCCGCGGATGAAGTCGTAGAAATACTGGTCGTCCAGCGGCTGCGCCAGCATCACCGCGCCGAGGTTCGAGCTCTTGGTGATGATGCCGGTGACGTCCAGCACGCCGTAGTTGCGGTGGTCGCGGATGGTGAAGCGGCCCAGGCCCATGTAGCCGGGGCTGGTGTCGAACTTGGTGGCGGCGTGGACCTTGCCCGCGCTCAGGGCGGCCGCGGCGGTGATCGGCTTCATGGTCGAGCCAGGCTCGATCAGGTCGGTCACCACGCGGTTGCGGCGGCTGTCCGGGTTGCCCCCGGTGACCGCATTGGGGTTGTAGCTGGGCAGGTTGACCATCGCCAGCACTTCGCCGGTGGCCACGTCCAGGACCACCGCCGAGCCACTGGCGGCCTTGTGCTTCTCCAGCGCGTTGCGCAGTTCGCGGTAGACCAGGAACTGGATGCGGCGGTCGATGCTCAGCACCAGGTCCTTGCCCGGCTCGGCGGCCCGCACCAGGTCGATGTTCTCGACGATGCGGCCGTGGCGGTCGCGGATCACGCGCTTGGCGCCGGGCTTGCCGCGCAGCCATTCGTCGAACGCCAGCTCCAGTCCTTCCTGGCCGCGGTCGTCGATGTTGGTGAAGCCCAGCACGTGGGCCATCGCCTCGCCCTGCGGGTAGAAGCGGCGGAACTCGCGCTGCGAGAACACGCCCGGCACGTTGTGGGCGAGGATGGCGTGCGCCTGGTCGGGGTTGATGCGGCGCTTGAGGTAGACGAACTCCTTGTCCGCCCGCTGCGACAGCCGGGTGGTGAGCTGGTCCAGCGGCACGTCCAGCGCCTTGGCCAGTTCCGGCAGGCGCTCCGGGTAGCGCAGCAGCTCTTGGGGATTGGCCCAGATCGACTCCACCGGCGTGGACACCGCCAGCGGCTCGCCGTTGCGGTCGGTGATCATGCCACGCGAGGTCGGGATCGGGATCTCGCGCACGAAGCGCGCCTCGCCCTGGCGCTGGTAGAACTCGGCGTCCACCAGCTGCACCCAGGCCGCACGGCCGACCAGCGCCACCGAGCACAGGCCCAGGGCGGCGCCGACCAGCATCATCCGGCCCCGCAGGTTGAACGGGGCACGGTTGCGGTTGCGGACCGGGCGGCGATCGCTCATGGGCGCACCACCACGATGTCTTCCGCATCGGGGAACTTCATGCCCAGGCGCTCGCGCGCGACCTGGTCGATGCGGTTGGCCTGCGCCCAGGTCGCCTGCTCCAGCTGCAGGCGGCCGAATTCGATGTTGAGCTCGTCGCGCTGCCGCTCCAGGCGGGTCAGCTCGACGAACAGCTGGCGATGGCGGTAGCGCTCGTACACCACCGCGATCCCGGTGGCGACCACGGCCAGCAGCAGGATGCCGACGAGGAAGCGGGTCATGCCGCGCGCCTCCCCTGCCCGTCCAGCTTCTCGGCCACGCGCAGCACCGCGCTGCGCGAGCGCACGTTGGCCTCCAGCTCCTCGGCGCCGGCACGGATCGCGCCGCCCAGGGCGGCCAGCGCCGGCACGAACACGCTCGCCTCCGGCAACCGGCGGTTGGCCGGCGGCGCCTTGGAATGGCGGGCGATGAACTGCTTGACCATGCGGTCTTCCAGCGAGTGGAAGCTGATCACCGCCAGGCGGCCGCCCGGGCGCAGCGCGGCCAGCGCCGCATCCAGCCCGGCCTCCAGGTCGGCCAGCTCGCGGTTGATGTGGATGCGGATGGCCTGGAAGCTGCGGGTCGCCGGGTTGCTGCGGTCCTTGCCGCGCGGGACCACGCTGGCGATCAGGCTCGCCAGCTGGGCGGTACGGGTGATCGGCTGCTGGGCCCGCGCGACCACGATCGCGCGGGCGATGCGCCGGCTCTGCCTCTCTTCGCCGTAGGTCCACAGCACGTCGGCGATCTCGCGCTCGTCCGCACGCGCCAGCCACTCGGCGGCGCTCTCGCCCGAGTCGGGGTCCATGCGCATGTCCAGCGGGCCGTCCTTGCCGAAGGAAAAGCCGCGCTCGGCCACGTCCAGTTGCGGCGAGGACACGCCCAGGTCGAGCAGGATCCCGTCGAGGTCGCGCGCCTCGTCCCAGTCGGCCATGCCGGTGAAGCTGCCGCGGCGGATCGAGACGCGCGGGTCGCTGCCGAAACCGGCCTCGGCCACCGCGATCGCTTCGGGATCCTTGTCCATCAGCAGCAGGCGGCCTCCGGGGCCGAGTCGCTCCAGCACGCCGCGCGCATGCCCGCCGCGGCCGAAGGTGCCGTCCAGGTAGCGCCCCTCGGGCACCACGCGCAAACCATCCAGGACCTCGGCGAACAGCACCGGCAGGTGCGCCGCCGGCGTCGACGGGTCCGCGGGGTGGCCGGGCTGCGCGGTCCGCATCCGGTCCCCCGCCATCACAACCTCAGGTCGAGCATGTGCTCGCTCAGGTCCTCGTCGGACAGGGTCCGGCGGATCTGGGCGTGGTGCGCCTGCTCGCTCCACAGTTCGAACTTGTCGCCCATGCCCAGCAGCACCGCCTTCTTCTCGATGCCGACCGCGCTGCGGTGGCTGGCCGGGATGGAGATGCGACCGTTGCCGTCCAGCTCCACCGGCGCGGCAGCGCCGACCAGCTTCAGCTGCAGCTGGCGGTGGGCCAGGCGGGTGCTGGGCAGCTTGATGACCGAATCGCGGACCCGCTCCCATTCGGCATGGGGATACAGATAGAGGGAGCCGGCTTCGAAGGGGTTGTAGGTGATGACCAGGCGGTTGCCGCACTCGCGCGCGACAAGGTCACGGTAGGCCGTGGGAATGGCCACCCGTCCCTTGTCGTCCACTGTGATGGCGGTCTCGCCCTGGAACACGTCGTACTACCCGCATCGGCTGCTGGGAGGTTGTTCACCACGGAAAACCACCAAATACCCAGGTTTCCCACTGGCGCCCACCTTAGCACCACCAACAGGGTTGTCAACAGGCCGTGGAACGAAAAATCGCCTGTAGCGTCAATGGTTTGCGAAGATGTTCACAGACAAGTTCAAGGGTTTTCCACAAGTCGCTGTTTAGTCTCAAATTTTGAGATTCGGCCCGAAGCCGGCCGTGTTAACGCGGTGTGTAGCAGTCGGCCAGCCCGGACATACGCCCCGGTCGGGACCCCCGGAAGTTTGCGCGGCGCAGCAGCCTGCCGACCCACCGCGCCCGGACGGCACGCCCGACGCCCCATGGCAACCGTGCCTGGGCGGCCGTCTCAGGGGCAGACCGCCGGCCGGGCGCGCCCCACCGCCACGGCGGGCCCAACGAGAACAGCCCCCGCCGGGGGCGGGGGCTGCTGGATGAGGTGCGGAGCCGGCCGGTAAGCCGGGTTCTGTCGTGGACAGTCATTCCTCTAGGCGCCGCGTCACCGCGACGCTCAAGCAACCTACCCGGAGACACCGCGGGCCGCGGCATGGTCTCCCTATTTGGTCTTGCTCCCGGTGGGGTTTGCCGTGCCGGCCTGTTGCCAGGCTCGCGGTGCGCTCTTACCGCACCGTTTCACCCTTGCCTGATCCCGACCCGCCTTGCGGCGTGCCGGGCCATCGGCGGTCTGCTCTCTGTTGCACTTTCCGTCGGCTCGCGCCGCCCAGGCGTTACCTGGCACCGTGCCCTGTGGAGCCCGGACTTTCCTCGGCATGCTTGCGCATGACGCGACTGTCTGGCCGACTCCGCGGGGACGTATTCTACGGCTTCGCCGTACGAATACCCCACGCTTTGCTGAAGCAAAGCGCGGGCCCCTCGAATCTTCACCTCCAATCCCCCGTCGCTGCCGCGGCGGCCCCCTTACCAAGGGGGCCTGGGGCGAACGGAGCGGTGGCAAGGAAGGGCGTACATGCATATGTGTACCCGGCCGGGGGGCGTGCAGCGGGGTAACCCGGTTCCGGAGCGCCGCGGCTCCGCCCGGAGCCGGCGACTTGCGGCCGCTCCTCCAGCCCTGCACGCAGCCGCGGCTTACTCCCCGGGGCCGGCGCCGTAGAGCGCCTTGCGCGGGGCGCCGGTGATCTCGGCGGCCAGCTTGGCGGCGGTCGACGGCGGCAGCTGCCTGGCCAGGATGGCGTGGACGCGGCGACCTTCGGCCAGCTTCGCGTCGGCATCCTCGCCCACACCCTGCACCACCAGCACGAACTCGCCCTTGCGCTGGTCGGCATCGTCCTGGACCCGCCGGTGCAGGTCGGCCAGGGTGCCATCGAGCACCGTCTCGAACAGCTTGGTCAGCTCGCGCGCCAGCACGGCCGGGCGCTCCTCGCCGAAGGCCTGGCGCAGGTCGGCCAGGGATTCCTCGATCCGGTGCGAGGACTCGTAGAACACCAGGGTTCGCGGCTCGCCGGCCAGCGCGGCCAGGCGCTCGCGGCGGGCGCTGGCCTTGGCCGGCAGGAAGCCCTCGAAGGCGAAGCGGTCGCTGGGCAGGCCGGCCACGCTCAGCGCGGCGATCAGGGCCGACGGTCCCGGGACCGGGCTGACCCTCACCCCCGCCTCGCGCGCGGCGCGCACCAGGCGGAAGCCGGGGTCGCTGACCAGGGGCGTGCCGGCATCGCTGACCAGGGCCAGCGACTCGCCGGCCAGCAGCCGCGCCACCAGGCGCTCGGCCATCTGCTGCTCGTTGTGCTCGTGCAGCGCGACCAGCGGCGTGGAGATCCCGAAGTGCGACAGCAGCTGGCCGCTGCGGCGGGTGTCCTCGGCGCAGATCGCCGCCACTTCGCGCAGCACCTGCTGCGCCCGCGGCGAAAGGTCGCCGAGGTTGCCGATGGGCGTGGCGACGACATGCAGGGTGGCGGCGGGCATCACGGGTCCGGGAAGCAGGGGAAAGGTAGAATCCTAAGCCCTTTCAGAACCCGCCTCCGGCCCAACGGATGGATATGCCGAACCACGTGCCGCTGAAGTCCCCGTCCCACCGCCTGCGCTGGCTGGCCCCGGGCCTGGCCATGCTGCTGGCCGCCGGCTGCGCCAGCGCCGCCACGACCGCCGGCCCCCCCCCGGAATACGCCTCGGCCATCGCCCTGCTGGAAAGCGGCCAGGCGCGGGAAGCCGCGACCCGGCTGGAGGCCCCGGCCAGCACCGCGACCGGGGCCCGCCGCACCGCGCTCCTAGCCGACGCCGCCTTCGCCTGGCGCGAGGCCGGCGACCAGGCACGCGCGCGCAGCCTGCTGGCCCAGGTCGATGCGCGCCGGGTCGGCGGCGCCACCGGTGGACGCCTGGCCCTCCTCAACGCGGAGCTGGCCCTGGAGGACGGGCGTCCGGCCGAGGCCGTGACCGCCCTCGCCGGTGGCGATGCCACGACGCTGCCGCCGGCACTGCAATCGCGCTGGCATCTGGCCCAGGCCGGGGCGCTCGAGGCGACCGGTGACGCGCGCGCTGCCGCCGCGGCGCGCGCACGTGCCGACGCCGGCCTGAACGGCGAGGCCCGCCTGGACAACCGCCGCCGGATCGACCGCCTGCTGGCCTCGCTGGACAACACCACCCTTGGTGCATACGCGGCCTCCCTGCCCGCAGGCGATCCGCTCTACAACTTCGCCGCGCGCGCCCTGGTCCAGCGCGGCCTGCCGCTGCCGCGCCCGTTCAACCGCGGCGAGGGCTGGAACTTCGATTCGCGTCCGCCGGCCGCCGCCGATGGCTATCGCCCGCCGCGCCGGCTGGCCGTGCTGCTGCCGCTGTCCGGCCCGCTGGCCACCGCCGCGGCTCCGGTGCGCGACGGCCTGCTGGCCGGCTATTACGGCGAGACCCGGCAGCGCCCGGAGGTCGTGTTCTACGACACCACCGGCACGCCAGCCGGGGCCCAGGCGGCCTACGCCCGCGCGGTCTCCGAAGGCAGCGATTTCGTGGTCGGCCCGCTGGGCCGCGACGAGGTGGGCGCGGTCTTCCGCGAGGCGGCGCTGGACGTGCCCAGCCTCGCCCTGAACCGTGGCGCCAGCGCACCGCCGCCGGGCCATGCCATGTTCTCGCTGGCACCGGAAGACGATGGCCTTGCCGCCGCCGACTACCTGCTGGCGCGCGAGCGCCGCAGGGTGCTGGTGCTGGCCGGCACCGACGAGAACGCGCTGCGCACGGTCGAAGCCTTCCGCAACCGCCTGGCCGACCGCGGCGGCAGCATCGCCGCCACCCTGTCGGTGGGCGAGCAGCCCGGCGACCTCTCCGCGGCCCTGGTGGAAGCCGCTGCCGCCGGCGCCGACTCGGTATTCCTGGCCGTCCGCGGCCCGCAGGCGCGGGCGCTGGCGCCGCAGCTGGCCCTGGCCGGGTTCGCCTCGCGCACCCGGATCGGTACGTCGCAGCTGGCCTCCGGCACCGGCAGGGCCGAGGAGGATGCGGTGCTCGACGGCATCGTCTACCCGACCGAGGCCTGGCCGACCCGTGGCACCAGCGGCCTGCCCACCGCCGGGCGCGCGGCGGAGATGCTGCCGACCGCGCGCGGCCCGGCGGCACGCCTGTTCGCCTTCGGCTACGACGCCTGGCGCATCAGCGCCTATCTGGAACAGTTGGTGACCGCCGCCGACGGCCAGCTGCGCGGCGCCACCGGCGACCTGCGCCTGGATGGCTTCGGCAACGTCGTACGCCAGCCGGCATGGGCCACCTTCAGCGGCGGCCAGCCGATCCCGCTGGGGAACTGAGGCCAGGTCCATGCGGCGCCCAGGGACGGGCTCCGGACAGGTCGACCGCCGCGCCCGCGGCGCGCTGGTCGAGGACGCGGTGCAGGCGCACCTGGAGCGCGCGGGCCTGCGCACGCTGGCGCGCAATGTCGGCTACCGCGGCGGCGAGCTGGACCTGGTGATGCTCGACCGCGACATCGTGGTCTTCGTCGAGGTGCGCTACCGTTCCAGCTCCACGTTCGGCGGGGGCTTCGCCTCGGTCGACACCGGCAAGCGCCGGCGCCTGGTGCGGGCCGCCCAGCTTTACCTGGCCGCCAATCCCCGCCTGGCGCGCCAGCCCTGCCGCTTCGACGTGGCCGAGGCCAGCGGCGATCCGGCTAGTCCGCGTATCGACTGGCTCAAGGATGCCTTCCGCGTGGACGAGGCCTGACGCCCCGCGGCGCGGGCCTACAATCCGCGGATGACAGCCGCCCTGCCCCACGCGCTCGCCGCCGAACTTTCCGCCCTGCTCGGCCCCGCGGGCTGGCGCACCGACGAGGCCGCGCGCCGCGCCCACGGCGAGGACGACTCGCGGCGCTGGGCCATGCCCGACGCGGTCGCCCTGCCCTCCGACACGAAGCAGGTCGCCGCGATCGTGCGCGCCTGCCGCGCCCATGGCGTGGCCGTGGTCCCTCGTGGTGCGGGCACCGGCACCGCTGCCGGCGCGGTGCCGTTTTCCGGCGGCGTGGTGGTTTCGTTCGCGCGCATGGACCGGATCCTCGACATCCGCCCCGACGACCGCTGCGCCGTGGTCCAGCCCGGCGTCCTCAACAACGACCTGCAGCAGGCGCTGCAGCCGCACGGGCTGTTCTGGGCGCCGGATCCGTCCAGCGCCGAACGCTGCAGCATCGGCGGCAACCTTGCCTGCAATGCCGGCGGGCCGCGCGCGGTGAAGTACGGCACCACCCGCGACAACGTGCTCGGCCTGGTCGCGGTGACCGGCACGGGCGAGGTCATCCGCTGCGGCGGTCCCTGGACCAAGGACGCCACCGGCTACGACCTCACCCATCTCATCGTCGGCAGCGAAGGCACGCTCGCGCTGATCGTCGAAGCCACCCTGCGCCTGCTGCCGCGGCCGAAGGCGCAGGCCGGGCTGCGCGTGTTCTACCGCGACGCGGCCAGCGCCGCGGCGGCGGTCTCGCGACTGATGCGGCAGCCGCAGGTGCCGGCGATGCTCGAGTTCATGGACCGCAGCGCGATCGCCCTGCTCCGACGCAACGGCAGCGACGTGCCCGAGTCCGGCGCGATGCTGCTGGTCGAGGCCGACGGCGACGAGGACACCCTGCCGATCGCATTGCAGGCGCTGGCCGATGCCGCCGGAGGCGACGGCATGCTCGACCTGGACGTGGCCATGGACGGCGCCGCGCGCGATCGCCTTTGGGCGGCGCGGCGCGCGCTCTCGCCGGCGCTGCGCAGCATCGCGCCGGGCAAGATCAACGAGGACGTGGTGGTGCCGGTGTCGCGCATTCCCGACCTGGTCGCCGCGGTCGAGGCGCTGTCGGCGAAGCATGCGCTTCCGATCGTGGCCTTCGGCCATGCCGGCAACGGCAACCTGCACGTCAACATCATGTACCACCCGGACGATCCGGACGAGGACGCGCGCGCGCATGCGGCGCTGGCGGGACTGTTCGCCGAAGTGATCGCCCTGGGCGGCACGCTGTCGGGCGAGCACGGCATCGGCGTGGCCAAGCGCGACTGGATGGATCGCGCCTTCGACGCGGCCACCCTGGCGGCGATGCGTGCGGTGAAGGCGGCGCTGGATCCGGATGGCATCCTCAATCCAGGCAAGGTGCTGCCGCCCCCGCGGGGCTGAGGCGCCACCGACCATCGTCCGCCGGCACGGAGCACGCGCGTGGATACCAGCCAGTTCGACCGCATCACCCTCGAGCAGTTGCGCCAGGCCGGCGGCCTGAAGTGGCGCGCCTTCCCGGACTGCATCGGCGCCTTCGTGGCGGAGATGGACTTCGGCGTGGCAACGCCGATCCGCCAGGCCCTGCACGAGGCGGTCGACGCCGGCCAGCTCGGCTACCTCTCCGCCGCGCCGGTGCGCGCCCTGGCCGAAGCCTGCGCGCAATGGCAGCGCGCGCACCATGGCTGGGAAATCGATGCCTCGCAGGTGCGCGCGGTCCCGGACGTGATCGCCGCGCTGGAGATCGTGCTGCGCCACTACCTGCCCGCCGGCGCGCCGGTGGCGCTGCCGATGCCGTGCTACATGCCGTTCGTGCCGCTGCTGGAACTGCTCGGCAACCCGGTGGTGCCGGTGCCCATGCACCGCGGCCGGGACGAGTGGACGCTGGACGAGGATGCACTGGAGGCCGCGCTGGCCGGCGGCGCACGCATGCTGCTGCTGTGCAATCCGCACAACCCGATCGGGAAGGTCTACTCGCGCAGGGAGCTGGAGCGCATCGCCGCGATCGCCGCGCGCCACGACGTGCGCGTGTTCGCCGACGAGATCCATGCACCGCTGGTGTACCCCGGCGCACGACACGTTCCCTATGCCTCGCTCGGCGGGGAAGCCGCACGCCAGGCGATCACCGCCATCTCCGCGTCCAAGGCCTGGAACCTGGCCGGGATGAAGTGCGCGCAGATGGTGTTCACCAATCCGGCCGACCTGGAAACCTGGCGGCGCATCGGCCACTTCGCCGGCAACAGCACCGCCACCCTGGGCGTGGTCGCGCACACCGCGGCCTGGCGCGAGGGCGATCCATGGCGGCTGGCGGTGCTGGACTACCTGCGCGGCAACCGCGACCTGCTCGGGCGGCTGCTGGCCCAACTGCTGCCGCAGGTCGGATACATCGCGCCGCAGGGCACCTACCTGGCCTGGCTGGACTGCCGCCCGCTGGACCTGGACCAGCCACCGGCCCAGTTCTTCCGCCGCCACGCCCATGTCGCCCTGACCGACGGCGCCGAATGCGGCGAAGGTGGCGACGGCCATGTGCGGCTCAACTTCGCCATGCCGCGACCGCTGCTGGAGGAGGCCGTGCGGCGCATGGCCGACGCGGTGGCAGGACGCAGCTGAGTCGGCTCAGCCGAAGTGTTCGTAGCCGGCGCGTGGCGGCTGCCACGGCTGGCCCTGCGCATCCAGCGCGCGCACGCCCGGCCCCGCGACGATGCGGCCGATACGGGCGCCATCGACGCCCACGTGCTCCAGCGCAAGCTGGACCTGTTCGCGCAGGTTGGCCGGCGCGGTGAAGCACAGTTCGTAGTCGTCGCCACCGGCGGCCTGCAGCACCCGTGCGGCATCGCCGAAGACCTCGCGCAGCGCGGCCGATGCGGGCAACGCGTCCAGCCGCAGCTCGGCGCCGACGCCGCTGCGGACGCAGACATGGCCCAGGTCGGCCAGCAGGCCATCGGAGACATCGACGCAGGCGTGGGCCAGGCCCAGCAGGGCGCGGCCGGCCTCCACCCGCGGGGTGGGCCTCGCCAGACGGGCCTCGAGCATTGCGCGTGCAGCGGCAGACACTTCGCCTGCTGGCTGCGGACCAGGCATATGTCCGCCCAGCACCAGTGCGCCGGCGGCATCGCCAGGCGTGCCGGTGACCCAGATATCGTCGCCCACCCGCGCGCGGTCGCGGCGCAGTGCAGCGCCGTGTTCGACCAGGCCCATCGCGGTCACGCCGATCGATAGCGGACCGCGGGTGGTGTCGCCACCGACCAGGGCGATGCCATGGCGACCGGCCAGGTCCAGGAATCCGTCGATAAAAGCCACGACCCACGCAGCGTCTGCACGCGGCAGCGAAAGCGACAGCGTGCACCACGCCGGCTTGGCCCCCATCGAGGCCAGATCGGACAGATTCACCGCCAGCGCCTTCCAGCCGATATCGGCGGCCGCGGTCCCGGCCGGGAAATGCACGCCCTCGTTGAGGGTATCGGCGGTCACCACCAGGGCATGGCCCGGCGGCGGTTGCAGCAAGGCGGCGTCGTCGCCGATGCCCAGCAGCACGTCGTCGCGCGTGGCAGCGCGCTCGCGGATCAGCCCGATCAGGTCGAACTCGGCCATGGCGGCTCCGGCGTGCGGGAGGCTGGGCGCGCCGCCCGGCAGGTCGCCGGCGGCGCGTATCGGCGCTGGGTCAGCGGCCGTTGCGCGAAGCCTGGACCTCGGCTTCGCGCCACTGCGCGCTGGCGCGGTCCAGAACGCCGTTGACGTAGGTGTGGCCGTGCTCGGAACCGAAGCGCTTGGCAATCTCGATCGCCTCGTTGATCACCACCCGGTACGGCACGTCCATGCGGTGCAGCAGCTCGTAGGCGGCCAGGCGCAGCACGGCGCGCTCGATCGCGTCCACTTCCTCCACGCCGCGGTCCAGGTGCGGGGCCAGGGCCTCGTCGAGGCTGGCGCGATGCGCCAGCACGCCGGTGACCAGGTCCTCGAAGTAGGCCAGGTCCGCGATCTCGGGCGCCTGCTCGTGGGCGAACTGGGCGATCACCTGCTGCGCGTTGCCGCCGGAGATCTGCCAGGCGTAGATCGCCTGCAGGGCGCGACGGCGCGCGCGCGCGCGCAGGACCGGATCGACGCCGGTGCGGGAACGGAACGGACGGTTCATGGCAGGCGCTCCAGCAGATTGTCCATTTCCAGCGCGGCCATCGCCGCTTCCTCCCCCTTGTTGCCGTGGCTGCCGCCGGCGCGGGCCTCTGCGTCCTCGAAACGCTCCACCGCCAGCACGCCGTTGAGCACCGGCACGCCGGTGTCCAGCGCCACGCGCATCAGGCCCTCGGCGCACAGGTCGGCGACGTGTTCGTAATGGCGGGTATCGCCACGGACCACGCAGCCCAGGGCGATGATCGCGGCATGGGTACCGGCGGTCGCCAGCTTGCGCGCGGCCATCGGCAGTTCCCAGGCGCCGGGCAGGCGGACCACGTCCTCCGCGTCCTCGGGCACGCCGTTGTCGGCCAGGCTGCGGCGGGCGCCGGCCCCCAGGGCGTCGGTGATGCGGGCGTTCCAGCGGCTGGCCAGGATCGCGAAGCGGGCGCCGGCAGGCACGCGCAGGTCGCCTTCGTACAGGGTCATGGGTTCGGTGATCCTCAGGGGTCGGACAGTTTACCGGACATGGCCGGCCGGGGCCGTTCGCGGGGACCGCCGGCTTACGGCGACAGGTACTCGACCACTTCCAGCCCGTAGCCGGCCAGGCCGACCTGGCGGCGCGGGATGCCCAGTACCCGCAGCCGGCCCAGGCCGAGGTCGGCCAGGATCTGGGCGCCGGCGCCGTTGCGCCGCCACTGGCCCACGTCCTTGGGATCGCGGCGGGCCTCCGGCTCGGCACGCAGGCGCGCCAGCAGGGCCTCCGGATCGCGCGGGGCCGACAGCACCACCATCACGCCCTGCCCCTCGGCCGCGATCGCGCGCAGCGCATCGGTGCCGGCCACGCCGAAGTCCTCGCGCCGCCAGTGCAGCAGGTCGGCGAGCGGATTCTCCACCTGGACCCGGACCAGGGTCGGCGTCTCGCGGTCGGGCGCCCCGCGGACCAGCGCGAAGTGCAGTTCGTGGGCGATGCGGTCGCGGTAGGTGACCAGCCGGAACGGCCCGAACTCGGTCTGGATGTCGCGCTCGTCGACCCGCTCGACCGTGTGCTCGTTGGCCAGGCGCCAGGCGATCAGGTCGGCGATCGAGCCGATCTTCAGCCCGTGCTGGCGCGCGAACTCCTCCAGCTGCGGGCGCCGGGCCATGGTGCCGTCGGGGTTCATCACCTCGACCAGCACGCCCGCCGGCTCCAGCCCCGCCAGCATCGGCAGGTCGCTGGCGGCCTCGGTGTGGCCGGCGCGGGTAAGTACGCCGCCGGGCTGGGCGATCAGCGGGAACACGTGCCCGGGCTGGCTCAGGTCCGTGGGCTTGGCGTCCGGGCGCACCGCGGTGCGGATGGTGTGGGCGCGATCGTAGGCGGAGATGCCGGTGGTCACGCCCTCGGCCGCCTCGATGCTGACGGTGAAATTGGTATGGAACTGGGCGGTGTTGCGCTGGACCATCGGCGCCAGGCCGAGCTGGGCGCAGCGCTCGCGGGTCAGCGACAGGCACACCAGGCCGCGCGCGTGGGTGACCATGAAGTTGATGTCGGCCGGCCGCACCAGCTCGGCGGCCATGATCAGGTCGCCCTCGTTCTCGCGGTCCTCGTCGTCGACGATGACCACCATGCGCCCGGCACGGATCTCCTCCAGCAGCTCGGGGACCGGGGCGAAGTTCATGCCTGGCCTCCGCGCTCGCCCAGCAGGCGCTCGACATAGCGCGCGACCAGGTCGATCTCCAGGTTCACCGCCTCGCCGACCTTCGTCTCCGCGAAGCGGGTATGGGCGACGGTGTGCGGGATCAGTGCGACCTCGAAGCCTTCGCCGTCGACCTCGTTGACGGTCAGGCTGACGCCATCGACGCAGATCGAGCCCTTCTTGGCGATGTACTTCAGCAGCTGCTGCGGGGCGGCGAAGCGCCAGCGCTGCGCGCGCGCATCCTCGTGCACCGACAGCACCCGGCCGATGCCGTCGACATGGCCGCTGACCATGTGGCCGCCGAGGCGGTCGGTCGGGCGCATGGCCCGCTCCAGGTTCAGCGCCGCGCCCACCGGTAGCTCACCCAGGGTGGTCAGGGCCAGGGTCTCGGTGGAGGCGTCGGCCTGGAAGCCCTGCGCATCGAAGGCGATCACGGTCAGGCACACGCCATTGACCGCGATGCTCTCCCCCATGCGGATGTCGTCGGCCCCGCTGCCCAGCCACGGCAGGGTGCCCGTGGCGAAGCCGAAGCGGACGTCGCCGCCACGCGGCTCGCGCGCGGCCAGGCGGCCGACGCCTTCGATGATCCCGGTGAACATCAGCGCAATCCTCCGCGTGGGCACGCGTGCGACGGCGCGGCATGGAGGATGGTGGTCGGTTGCAGCATGGAGCGTCTCCCGCGTTCGATGGCGAAAAACGTCCAGGGGCAAAAGCACGCACGCCCAGGGCCTTGCGGCCGGGCGCGGCGTCTTCTCTCATCCGGACTCTAGGGCGCGACCAGCGCGCCACGACCGTCGGCTCCGGCATTTGACCGGATCTGCTGACCCTCCGGATGGCCGGAGGCGCTCGCGGGCTCGCACCGTGTCCGTCGCCGGACCTGGCACCTACCGCCGGTGGGGAATTCCACCCCGCCCTGAAGACGTTGGTTTGTGGTTGTCGATGCCGGCGGACCGGCGCGGCATTCTACCACCGCGCATCCGCCCACCCAGAGCGTGAAGTATTTGTTAACATTCGCACGCGGTCACGGTCGACCGCTCTTGCCGATCCCGCAACGGGGCCGGCGACATGGACTTCCTTCGGAGATTCCCCACATGCGTACCCTCATTGCCGCCGCCCTGCTGGCCGCCCTGCCCTTCACCGCGGCCGCCGCCGATGGCGTCAGCTACACCTATGTCGAGGCCGGCTGGACCCAGCTCCAGGTCAACGACGACTGGCTGGGCGACCCGGATGGCGACGGTGGCTACCTGCGCGGCTCGTTCGCCATCGCCGAGAACGTGCACCTGTTCGGTGGCTACTCGGTCGTCTCCACCAGCTACCGCTACGCCCCGGCGCGGGTGAAGTACGAGGTGGCGCAGCCGGAGTTCGGCATCGGCTACCACCAGGAGTTCACCGAACGCCTGGATTTCACCGCCGACCTGGCGTGGATGCGCCTGGAAGCCAAGACACGGATCTCCGGCACCGGTGATGCGGAACTGGACGGCAGCTACAAGGATCACGTCAATGGCGGACGCGCCACGGTCGGCCTGCGCGGCAAGCCGTCCGCCCGTACCGAGCTGTGGGCCAGGGCCGGTTACATCGACGGCAGCGACGTCGAAGGTTCCTTCGCCGGCTACCTCGGCGGCCAGGTCGCCTTCAACCGCACCTGGGGCCTGGTGGGCGAAGTGGAAGTGATCGAGGACGCCACCCGCTACAGCGTGGGCGTGCGCGCCAGCTTCTGAGGCAGCGCGCCGCGCGCGTACCTGCGACGGAGGGCCCTGCGGGGCCCTTCGTCATTCCGGGCGCAGCAGCAGGCGGCGGTCCGCCCCCACCGCCACCGACTCGACCAGCCGCAGGCGGACCGTTCCGGCCATCGTCTCGATGCCCATGCCGGCAAACAGCGGGCGCGCGCCGTCGCCCAGCAGCACCGGCGCCTGGTACAGCAGCAGTTCGTCGACCAGGCCCGCGCACAGCAGCGCGCCGCACAGGGCCGGACCGGCCTCGACCTGGACCTCGTTGATGTCACGTCCTGCCAGAAGCCGCAGCGCGGCCTCCAGGTCCAGGTGGCCATCGCGCAGCGGCACGACGGCGAACTCCGCGTCCAGGCCCGGCGGCGGCACCGCGTCCGGGCCGTGCAGGTAAAGCGTCGGCGCGGAGCCGTCGCGCACCCTGGGCATGGCCAGGCTGCGCAGGCGACTGTCGAGCACCACCCGCAGCGGTGGCTGGAACGGGGTGTCGTCGCCCAGGCGCACGGTCAGGGCCGGGGCGTCGGCCAGCACGGGGTCGGCACCGGTCAGGATCGCGCCGCTGCGTGCGCGCCGGCGCTGCACGTCGGCGCGCGCGGCCCCGCCGGTGATCCACTTGGACTCGCCGCTGGCCATCGCGGTGCGGCCGTCGAGGCTGGCGGCAAGCTTGACCCGCAGCCATGGCCGGCCACGGGTGAAGCGCGAGAGGAAACCGCGGTTGAGGTCGCGCGCCTGGGCCTCCATCAGGCCGGCGGCGACCTCGATCCCCGCCGCCTGCAGCAGGGCGAAGCCGGCCCCGTCCACCCGCGGGAACGGATCGCGCATGGCCGCCACCACCCGCGCCACGCCGGCCTGCACCAGCGCCTCGGCGCACGGCGGGGTGCGGCCATGGTGGGCGCAGGGCTCCAGGGTCACGTAGGCGGTGCCGCCGCGCGCGCGTTCGCCGGCCTCGCGCAGCGCGAACACCTCCGCGTGTGGTTCGCCGGCACGCGGATGCCAGCCCTCGCCGACGATTTCCCCGCCCTGTGCGATCACGCAGCCGACCACCGGGTTCGGCCGCGCGGTGTACAGCCCGCGCTCGGCCAACCGCAGTGCGCGCGCCATGCAGGCGTGGTCGAAGGCGTCGAAGACATCGCTCATCGGTGGTTCCCGCAGTCGATCGCAAGCACATGCACCTCCAGGGGGCCCAGCCGCAGCACTTCATGCCGGCGCCAGCCCAGCCGTTGGTACCAGCCGGCGACGTCGGGCCTGCAGTACAGGTACAGGACCGGCGTACCGAGCGCGCCGGCCTCGGCCACGGCGCGCGCCACCAGCGCGCGGCCGACGCCACGGGCACGCGCCTCCGGGCGCACGTACAGGCTGGCCAGCCAGGGCGAATACTGCGGGATGTCCGGATGGTCCTCGGCCAGCAGGCTCACCGAGCCCAGCCAGTCGCCAGCCTCGTCCAGGGCGACCAGGGTCGAGGGGATGGTCGCGGCGCGGTCGTGCGAACGCAGCTCGACCAGCGCCTCCTCCACCGTCCAGTCCGGCAGCAGCGCGCCGAAGGCCTGCACGTGGGCCGCCGCCAGCCCGGCGGCATGCCCTGGATGCGCGCTGAGCCAGTCGATGCGCACCGGCGTGCTCAGCGCTTCTTCGCCCGCTCGGCGACGCGCCCGTGGCCCGGCGGGACCACGCCCGCCGCTTCCAGCAGCGGCAGCTGCTCGCTCGACGGCAGCCCGCGCTCCAGCTTCTCGATCTCCTCGCGGAAATCGGCCACGTCCTGGAAGCTTCGGTACACCGAGGCGAAGCGCACGTAGGCCACGTGGTCGAGCTTGCGCAGCTCGTCCATCACGAATTCGCCGATGCGCCGCGACGGCAGCTCGCGCTCGCCGCTCATGCGCACCGCATGCACCACGGCGCGCACCGCGGCCTCGACCTGCTCCTCGGCCACCGGGCGCTTCTGCAGCGCGCGGTCGAAGCCCTGGCGCAGCTTCTTGGCGTCGAACTGCTCGCGGCGGCCGTCGCTCTTGATGATCGACGGCAGCTTCAGTTCCACGGTCTCGAGGGTCGAGAAGCGCTCGCCGCAGGCTTCGCATTCGCGGCGGCGGCGGATGGTGGCGCCGTCCTCGGACACGCGCGAATCGATCACGCGTGTGTCGTTGTGCTGGCAGAAGGGGCAATGCATGGGTGTTCCTCAGCGGGCGCGGCCCGCGCGCGGCTTGCTGGCCATGGTCGCGCCGGCCGCGGCGGCCGCCGCCACGGACATCGCCGGGTCCCGGGCGGCGACCGCCCGGGACCGGCCGCGGCTCAGCCGTAGACCGGGTACTTGCGGCACTGCTCGGTGACCTTGGCCTTCACCGCCTCGATCACGCTGTCGTCGTTCGGCGCGTCGAGCACGTCGGCGATCCAGTTGGCCAGGTCCACGCAGTCCTGCTCGGTGTAGCCGCGGGTGGTCACGGCCGGGGTACCCAGGCGCAGGCCCGAGGTCACGAACGGCGAACGCGGGTCGTTGGGGACCGAGTTCTTGTTGACGGTGATGTGGGCCTTGCCCAGTGCGGCCTCCGCATCCTTGCCGGACACGTCCTTGCCGATCATGTCCACCAGCATCAGGTGGTTCTGGGTGCCGCCGGAGACGATCTTGTAGCCGCGCGCGATCAGGGTGTTGGCCATGGCCTGCGCGTTCTTCACCACCTGCTGCTGGTAGGCCTTGAACTCCGGCTCCAGGGCCTCCTTGAAGGCCACGGCCTTGGCCGCGATCACGTGCATCAGCGGACCGCCCTGGATGCCCGGGAACACGATCGACTGCAGCTTCTTGGAGATGTCCTCGAACTTGTCGCCCGCGCCCCCGGCGGAGGCCAGGATGATGCCGCCGCGCGGGCCGCGCAGGGTCTTGTGGGTGGTCGAGGTGACCACGTGCGCGTACGGCAGCGGGTTCGGGTACACGCCGGCGGCGACCAGGCCGGCGACGTGGGCCATGTCGACGAACAGGTACGCGCCGACCTGGTCGGCAATGGCGCGGAAACGCGCCCAGTCGATCACCTGCGAGTAGGCGGAGAAGCCGGCCACCACCATCTTCGGCTTGTGTTCCACGGCCAGGCGCTCGACTTCGTCGTAGTCGATCAGGCCCTGGTCGTTGACGCCGTACTGGACGGCGTTGAACAGCTTGCCGGAGGCGTTGACCTTGGCGCCGTGGGTGAGGTGGCCGCCGTGCGCCAGCGACATGCCGAGGATGGTGTCGCCGGCCTGCAGCAGGCCGAAGTACACCGCCTGGTTGGCCTGCGAGCCGCTGTGCGGCTGCACGTTGGCGTAGTCGGCGCCGAACAGCTGCTTGACCCGGTCGATGGCCAGCTGCTCCGCCACGTCGACGTGTTCGCAGCCGCCGTAGTAGCGCTTGTGCGGGTAGCCTTCGGCGTACTTGTTGGTCAGCACGCTGCCCTGGGCTTCCATCACGCGCGGGCTGGCGTAGTTCTCGCTGGCGATCAGCTCGACATGGTCCTCCTGGCGGCGGGCCTCGTCAGCGATGGCCTGGGCCAGTTCGGGGTCGTAGGACGCAATACGGGCATCACGCGAATACATCGGCGGCTCCAGCAGGCAGGAAGGGGAAAGGCCCGCCAATTGTAAGCCGGCCGGCCGGTCCCGCGCCCGCTCCCTCCCCTGGAAACGCGACCGGCCACCCGAAGGTGGCCGGTCGTGGCCGCCCGCCCCTGGCGGGGTGGCTCAGTGGTGCAGGATCAGGTCGGCGATCACGCCGGTGGCGATCGCCACCAGGAGCATGTTGCCGCGGTCGTCGCGCACCCAGTGGTGGCCGTGCGGCGGGTGGCGCAGGTGGTAGCGCGGGTAGTCGTGCACCACGTAGACCGGGCCATGGTAGTGGTCATGGAAGCGCTGGCCACGCGCCCAGACATGGCGCGGCGGCGGGGGCGGCGCCGGACGGTGGTGGACCACGACCGGGCGGGAATGGTGGCGGGCATCGCGGTAGCCCTCCCGGTAGCCGGCGTTGTAATGGGCGCGTTCCTTGCGGCCGTGGTCGCGGTGATGGGCCGGGCCACGGTCATGGCCCCGGCTCAGGCCATGGCGGTCGTGGTGGCGGTCACCGGCGGCTTCGGCCCGGGGAACCGCGGCGCCAAGCCCCAGCAGGGCGGCGACGGTCAGGGCGATCAGTTGAGTGCGCTTCATGGGGCGGCTCTCGCTGTGGTGACGGCTCCATCTTGCCGACGCCGCCTGAACGGTTTCCCCGCGAAACCGGTTCCAGCCGATGCGCGTGAAAGCCGCATTCAGCATCCAGCAAGGCCGGCCCCGCCGGCCAGCGGCCCGCCCCGGGACGGGGCTATAATTGGCGATTCCCCAGATTCCCATGCCGCCTGTCCCTGCGGGCAGGCGGATTGCGCACGGAGAGACCATGTCCTCGCAGTACATCTACACCATGAACCGGGTCAGCAAGGTGGTCCCGCCCAAGCGGCAGATCATCAAGGACATCTCGCTGAGCTTCTTCCCGGGCGCCAAGATCGGCCTGCTCGGACTCAACGGCGCCGGCAAGTCCACCGTGCTCAGGATCATGGCCGGCGTGGACACCGACTACGAGGGCGAGGCCCGCCCGCAGCCTGGCATCAAGGTCGGCTACCTGCCGCAGGAGCCGCAGCTGGATCCAGAGCAGACCGTGCGCGAAGCCGTCGAGGAAGGCGTGGGCGAGGTGCTGCAGGCCCAGGCCGCGCTGGAGAAGGTCTACGCCGCCTACGCCGAGGAAGGCGCCGACTTCGACGCCCTGGCCAAGGAGCAGGAGCGCCTGGAGGCGATCCTCGCCAGCGGCGACGCCCACACCCTCGAGCAGCAGCTGGAAGTGGCGGCCGATGCCCTGCGCCTGCCGCCGTGGGACGCGAAGATCGGCAACCTGTCCGGCGGCGAGAAGCGCCGCGTCGCCCTGTGCCGCCTGCTGCTGCAGAAGCCGGACATGCTGCTGCTGGACGAGCCGACCAACCACCTGGACGCCGAGTCGGTGGAGTGGCTGGAGCAGTTCCTGGCCCGCTACACCGGCACCGTGGTGGCCGTGACCCATGACCGCTACTTCCTCGACAACGCCGCCGAGTGGATCCTCGAGCTGGACCGCGGCCGTGGCATCCCGTGGAAGGGCAACTACACCGAGTGGCTGCAGCAGAAGGAAGAGCGGCTCAAGCAGGAAGAGAACCAGGAGAAGGCGCGCCAGAAGGCGATCGCCAAGGAACTGGAATGGGCCCGCCAGAACGCCAAGGGCGGCCGCTCCAAGGGCAAGGCGCGCCTGGCCCGCCTGGACGAGCTGCAGTCGGTCGAGTACCAGCGCCGCAACGAGACCAACGAGATCTTCATCCCGCCGGGCGAGCGCCTGGGCAACTCGGTGATCGAGTTCAAGAATGTCTCCAAGAGGTTCGGCGACCGCCTGCTGATCGACGACCTGAGCTTCATCGTGCCGCCGGGCGCGATCGTCGGCATCATCGGCCCCAACGGCGCCGGCAAGTCGACCCTGTTCAAGATGATCACCGGGCAGGAGAAGCCGGATTCGGGCCAGATCGTGATCGGGCCGACCGTGAACCTGGCCTACGTCGACCAGAGCCGCGACAAGCTGGAAGGCGACAAGACCGTGTTCGAGGAAGTGTCCGGCGGCCTGGACATCCTCAACATCAACGGCGTTGAGATCCAGTCGCGCGCCTACATCGGCCGCTTCAACTTCAAGGGCCAGGACCAGCAGAAGCGCGTCGGCTCGCTGTCCGGTGGTGAGCGCGGCCGCCTGCACATGGCCAAGACCCTGCTGCAGGGCGGCAACGTGCTGCTGCTGGACGAACCGTCCAACGACCTGGACATCGAGACCCTGCGTGCGCTGGAAGACGCGCTGCTGGAGTTCCCGGGCAACGCCTTCGTGATCTCGCACGACCGCTGGTTCCTGGACCGCATCGCCACCCACATCCTCGCCTTCGAGGGCGACTCGCACGTGGAGTTCTTCCAGGGCAACTACCGCGAGTACGAGGAGGACAAGAAGCGCCGCCTCGGCGACGAGGCCGGCCCGAAGCGCCTGCGCTTCAAGGCCCTGAAGTAAGCTTCCACCGGCCGCCCAGTGCGGCCGGTGTCTTTTCCAGCCCCCGCAAGGCCGGAGCCCGCCATGTCCCTGCCCGAACGCCTGTTCAAGCTGAGCAAGCACGGCACCAGCACGCGCACCGAGGTGCTGGCCGGCCTGACCACCTTCCTGACGATGTCCTACATCGTCTTCGTCAACCCGGCGATCCTGGCCACCACGGGCATGGACCCGGGCGCGGTGTTCGTGGCCACCTGCCTGGCCGCGGCGCTGGGTTCGGCGGTGATGGCGCTGGCGGCCAATTTCCCGGTGGGCATGGCCCCGGGCATGGGCCTGAACGCGTTCTTCGCCTTCACCGTGGTCGGCGCGGCCGGGCTGCCGTGGGAGCAGGCGCTGGCGGCGGTGCTGCTGTCGGGTATCGTGTTCCTGCTGCTGACCGTGACCGGCGTGCGCCGCTGGCTGGTGGACGGCATCCCGGTGTCGCTGCGCAGCGCGATCGTGGCCGGCATCGGCCTGTTCCTGGCGATCATCGCCCTGCAGAAATCGGGCGTGGTGATCGGCGACGCCGACACCCTGGTGCGGCTGGGACCGATGACCGAACCGGAACCGCTGCTGGCCCTGGGCGGCTTCCTGCTGATCGCGATCCTCGAGGCGCGCCGGGTACGCGGTGCGATCCTGGTCGGCATCCTCGCCGTCACCGCTACTGCCTGGGCCCTGGGCCTGGTGCAGTGGAACGGACTGGTGTCGCTGCCGCCCAGCCTGGAGCCGACCTTCCTCAAGCTGGACCTCCCGGGCCTGCTGCACTGGGAGGAAGGCGCGGGCCTGTCGGTGCTGCTGCAGGTGGTGCTGGTCTTCGTGCTGGTGGAGGTGTTCGACGCCACCGGCACCCTCTACGGCGTGACCAGCCGCGCCGGCCTGCTGAAGCTGCCGGATGGCCAGAAGCGTTTCGGCCGCGCCCTGCTGGCCGACAGCACCGCGATCCTGGCCGGCTCGCTGCTGGGCACCAGTTCAACCACCGCCTACGCCGAAAGCGCCTCGGGCGTGCAGGTCGGCGGCCGCACCGGCCTGACCGCACTGGTGGTCGCCGCACTGTTCCTGGCCGCGCTGCTGTTCTCGCCGCTGGCGGCGATGGTGCCGCCGTATGCCACCGCCCCGGCGCTGCTGTTCGTGGCCGGGCTGATGCTGCGCGAGCTGGTGGAGATCGAATGGAGCGAACTGACCGAAGCGGTCCCGGCCGCGCTGTGCGCGCTGGCCATGCCCTTCACCTACTCCATCGCCAACGGCCTGGCCTTCGGCTTCATCGCCTATGCGGTGCTGAAGGCCGGCACCGGCCGCTGGCGCGAGGTACACCCGGCGGTCTGGCTGGTGGCCGTGCTGTTCGCGCTGCGCTACGCGCTGGTCTGAGCTGGCGCGTCCGCCAGGGCGCCATGCCGATGCACGGCATGGGCAGCCCTTTCCGCTCGAATCCGTCGCACGGTGCGCCGCGGCCTCAGCCCTGCGCCGCCAGCCGCGCCCGCTTCCGCGCCACCAGCCGGTTGACGTTGTAGAGCGAGGCAAGCATCAGGTAGGCGCCCTCCAGCCAGCCGCTGCGATGCAGCGACACCACGTCCGCGTCCGCGAGCCCGGCCAGCCGCTCGCGGTCGATCGCGTGGAATCCCCGCAGGCGACCGGTCGTGGTGGCGTTGAACTGCAGGTCCAGCTCCACCGGCTGGATCAGCCCCAACCGCTCGAACTCGGCATACATGGGTCGTGCGGCCTGCACCCCGTCGTGGATCCCGCGCAGCACGCGGATGACGTATTCCAGGTACGGGCCATGGCCGCCCTGGGGCAGGAACACCGGCACGCCGTCGGGGGCGCCCACGCGCGGATGGTCCATGTCGACATGGATGACCGGCTCGAAGGTCTCCACGCCCTGGTCCACCTGCGCCTGGAACCCGATCAGGAACGGCCCCTTCGCCACGTACCCGGGCAGGTAGCCCGCGTCCCAGCGTCCGTCCTGGAGGAACAGGTTCTCGTCCTTGTCGAAGCCCAGCAGGGCGAACGCGTCCCAGCCCGATCCCTCGGCATTGCGCTTGAGCAGGATCGGGTAGTCACGCACCAGTTCGGCGAACTCGGTCGGGAACGCGGGCACCGCGCCCACCGCGTCACCGAACTGCGGGCCGTAGCCTACCGCCACCCTGAGGTCCTTGTGGACCTCGTTGTTCAGAAGCTCGTAGCGCGCCATCCCCTCTCCTGTTCCCTGTCAACACGGGGCCGCGGGCGTTCCCTGCCCACCGCCCCGGCAAAGTGCAGGGACCGCTGCACAGGCAGCGGTCCCCGGCGCCACCACGACGGCAGCGTGCCCCGATCAGAACTTGTAGCGCACGCCCACCATGTAGCGCGGCTCCTGGTCGACCAGCCTGACGATCTGGCTGCCGGTGCGGCCGTGCCAGCGCACGTCCTCGCCGGTCAGGTTGATCGCTTCCACGCTGAAGGCCCAGTGGTCGTCGAGCTGGTAGGTCACGCTCAGGTCGATCTGGTCGTACTCCTCGACGTAGTACGGATTGTGCGAGGCGTCGTCCTGGTTGCTGAGGATCAGGTACTCGTCGCGCCAGTTCCAGGCCAGGCGCGCCGACCAGCCGTACTTCTCGTACATCAGCATCACGTTGGCGGTGTCGCTGAGGCCCAGCAGGGCAAACTGCTCGGCGATGGACGCGTTGTTGAAGCCGACGTCGCCATTGACGATGGTGTAGTTGGCGTAGATACCGAAGCCGGTGTCGCCGAAGAAGTACTGGCCGGCCAGTTCCCAGCCATTGAGCTTGGCGGTGTGCTGGTTGACCGGGCGGCTGATGTTGAAGATGTACAGCGGATCGCCCTCCTCGCCGACCAGGTCGTAGGCCTCCTCCATCTGCAGCGCCTGGGTTCCGTCGTACGCGGCCAGGCCACCCGTGGCATCCGCGTTGCGCAGCATCGCCAGCGCGGTGAACAGGTTGGTGTCGCTCGCCGCGCAGGCGCCGTCCGGATTGCCCCCTGCCGCCTGCACCTGGGTCACGCAGTCCGCGCTGTCCAGGAAGGCGAGCGCCGCGCGTGCATCCGGCCCCGAGGTCGGGTCGGTCAGGCCATACATGTTCCCCTGGTACACCGAGGTGCCCAGGAAGTTGTTCACCGACTTGTTCCAGTAGGTCGCGCTCAGGTAGCTGGCATCGGCGAAATACCACTCCAGCGCCAGGTCGATGTTGTTCGACTCCAGCGGCCGCAGCTTGGTGTTCTGCTCGGTACCCGAACCGCGGCTGGACTCGTTCAACAGCACCGATCCGTTCGGCCCGTTCACAGTGCCCGGACCCGCGGCCAGGCTGGTGAAGGGCGCACGCGCGATGGTACGACCAAACGAAGCGCGGCCTTTGAGGGTATCGGTGAAGTCGATCGAGAAGTCCAGGTTCGGCAGGATGTAGCTGTAGCTGTTCGTGTCGCGATAGACCGTCGTGTCGCCCGGCTCGCCATCCTGGATCCTGGAGTCGTTGTTGGCCTGCCAGACCACCGCCGCGCGATTGGCCACGACATTGACCGACTCGACATCGGTGGTTTCATAGCGCAGGCCCAGGCGGGTATTGGTGCGTCGACCCGCCAGCTGGCCTTCCAGGTCCACTTGGAAATAGGCCGAGTGGGTTTTCTCCTCCACCAAGCTGTTGGTGTTCAGGATCGGGTTGAGGCCAATGTCGGCGCCGTAGACATCCCTGGCCCACTTGGCCAGCTCCCCGGCATCCCCCCGGAAGCCACTGCGGAATGCGCCCGGCACGCTCCAGTCGTCGAACATGCCAACGACGTCGTACGGGGTTAGCAGGTCCATCAGGCCGTTCTGGACGTCGCTGGCGACGTTGGCCACCCCCCAGTTGCCCAGGACCTGCTGGTTCTCGGAATTGTTCTGCTGCCGCAAGGTGATCTTGCTGGTGTCCACGCCGAACTGGAATCGCCCCTCGTCGAACACCCATTCGCCATCGATGCGCGCCTGCTTGATCTCCGACTCCTGGCGCTGCGCGTTGACCCGCAGGACCTGGGTACCGACCTGCCCTTCCTGCCACGGCGGGTTCACATCGCCATTGGTGCCCGCCTGGGCATCCGCCAGGGTCGGATACCAGGTTCGGGCGCCGATCGGCACGCCGTTGTTGAACCGCATCTCCTGGGCATAGTGCCCACCGCAGTTCGGCACGCCGGTGCAGCGGTTGGTGCCTGCCACGCTGACGTACAGCGCACCGCCCCCGGTCAGGGAATCATTGGGATTGCTCTCGGTCTTGGAATTGTGCGCGTCGAAGCTCAGGCGCAGGCTGTCGTTGACCTGCCAGTCCGCGTTAAGGCCGATCTGGTTGAACTCGTACTTCTGCGCATTGCGCTGCTGCTCCATGCCGAAATCCTTGAACGGCGTGGAACCGGCGGTGGATATCTCGCGGATGTACACAGGAGTGGCGACGGCGCCGCTGCGGTCGAACTCGATGTGCGTGTAGTTGTCGTCCTGCAACCACATACCCATCTCGCCGCGCTTCTCGGTGATCTCGTTGGTCGAGTGGGTGTAGTCCAGGGTGAAGACCAGGTCCTCGCGGGGAGCGAACTGCAGCACGGCCTGCGCGTTGACGCGCTCGCGCTCGAAATCGGAGAAGGCGTAGCGGATGTCGTTCGGACGCGCGTAGAGCTCGCCCAATTCCGGTTCGTTCACGATGGTGGGATTGCCCGGCATCGAACCCGTCCATTCCTGGACATTCCACTTGTTCTCTGTCGCCTGGACCGAGCCGCCGCGGCGCTTCTGCTGGCTGGCGCTCAGGCTCACGCCCCAGGTCTTGTCAGGATTGGCGTAGCTGAAGATGCCCGAGACCTCGGGCGTGATGTCGTTGTCGAACGGCTGCGACTTGTCGTAGACGCCCTTCACGCCCGCGCTGGCCACCACCTCGCCGCCGCGGTTGTTGAACGGGCGCGCGGTGAGGATGTTGATCGTGGCACCGATGCCACCGGACGGGACGTGGGCCTGGCCGGTCTTGTAGACCTCCAGCCCGTTCACCGCCTCTGAGGCCAACTGGGCGAAGTTGAACGCGCGGGTGCCGCCATCCACGCCGCCAACGGGAACCTGGCGCGGCGCGCCGAACGCGTCGGCGCCGGGCACCTGGCGGCCGTTGAGGGTGACCATGTTGAACTGCGGGCCGAAGCCGCGCGCCGTGACCTGCGCGCCCTCGCCGTCGCGGCGTTCGATCGAGATACCGGTAATACGCTGAAGCGACTCGGCCAGGTTGGTGTCCGGGAACTTGCCGATGTCCTCGGCGCTCACCGCGTCCACGATGCCGGCGGAATCGCGCTTGATGTTCATCGCCTGGTCGAGACTGCTCCGCAGGCCCGTGACCTGCACGGTGTCCAGCTGGGTGGCTTCCTGGGAATCTTGGGCGAAAGCGGGATTGATCACGACCATGCCGCCGACGATGGTGAACATCGCCCGCGAGCGGAACTTCTTCAGCTTCTGGCTCATTGGGGGATCCTTGGCACTGGGGGATTGACAGCTGTCGGCATGCGAAGGCGCATGCGATCGGGGGCGGCTGTCACGCTGATGGACAGCGCTGGACATCGGGGAACATGCACATCCTGTAAGCCCTCTCCATGTTTCTCCTGGGTGAGTCCTCCGCCGCCCGGTTCACCGGGCACGACCCGCACCAGCCTCGGCGGGTAGCTACGCGGCCGACGCCTGCCGGCGGAAGAACCAGATGCAGGCTCTACGTCCTGCATCCCGCGTGTTGGCACTGCGGGCTGGGAAACCGGCGGTACCGTTAACGCGGGGCGCATGGATAACAGCTGTTTTCCAGGGTGTAAACAACGCGTTGCACAGTTCTTCCACGGTTACGCGTGAGACGTTCACGCACAGAAAACAAACCGGGAAACTGCATCAGATCATTCTGACGAGTTGTTCGTGCTTTGCTGATCTCAGATGTGTCCTGGCATTTCAAAACGACATGCCAATCAGCAATTTGCGGAATACGCCGCTGTATGCAGCCGTCCGTGTATCCGGGTATGGATTCATGCGCTTCGGCAACGCGCGCATCCGTGCTTGGAAGCATTTCCGGGCGACAGCGCTATCCATTATTGTGCGGCGCAGCACCATATCTGCGTGTCATGCGCTTTCCGCCACGAATCGATGAATACGGGGCGCCTGGACGTGCCACCAGGCACACCCTGGCGCGTCGGTGGGCGTGGGGGCCGCTGCGGATTACATGCTTCCCGGCCGCGAGCTAGGGAATCACGTCGATGAAGGTGTTGATCGACAACCGACCGGTCAGGGGGTCGGGCGGCGGCACGTTGTGGTTGTCGATCGTCGCCGAGTGCAGCGAGTTGCGCCGGTACATCACCAGCCGGTTGAACACGCCTTCGACCTGGCCGATGCGCTCGAACATTGGCGTGTCCTCGCCTATGTAGCCGTAACCGGGCGCATCGGGACCCCGGCTTTCGGATTCCAGCTGCCGGTAGTACGCCTCCTGCCGCGCCTCGTCCACGTATTCGTAGCCGGTGGCGCGGTGGCGGTAGAACGCGGTGCCGCCCCACTGCCCGCGGAACAGGTAATGCACCGAAGCCAGCCCCTGGTGCGAGGCCGAGTCGATGTGCGGGATCCGCTGCAGGAAGGCCAGCTTCTCCGGCGCCTGCGTGACCAGCGAGTAATGGCACATCGGGAACCGCAGGCGCCCGGGTCGCAGGCCGAAGAATTCTCCCAGCAGCGGCTGCACCAGCCGCTCCAGGAAGGCTTCGTAGGACGCCGGCGCACGCGCCCGGAGCCCCGGGAAGAACGCGCCCTGCGGCGCGAACTCCAGGCGCGTGGCCTTGCGCACCAGCCGCTCCGGATCGGCCACGAACTGGTCGACCACCAGCAACGGGGCGCCCTCGCTGCCGATGGACAGGCGCTGGACGCGGACCTGCGGGGGCAGCTCGATGATCACGGCAGGCTCAACCCACCACGGACTTGCGGCGCATGGTCCACACCGAAGGATCGGCCGGGCAGTAGCGTTTGAGGAACTCGTGGTGGGGCGGCATGGCCTCGACCATCTGGTCGATCGGCGCGCGCACGCCATCCATCAGCCGCTTCATGTCGGCGTCGCCGAGCGCGCGGGTGATCAGGTGGTGCTTCTCCGGCACCACGCCCTGGCCGAGCATGCAGTGGGTCCACGAATCCAGGCGGAACAGCTCGTCCTCGCCCTGCCAGGCATAGCCGCTCTCGCGGAAGATGCGGATGCGCTCGGCCAGCTCCTTCGGCACCTCCATCTCGCGGCACGCCTTCCACATCGGCTCGTCGCGCTCGTTGAGGTGGTAGTGCAGGATGATGAAGTTGCGGATGTGCTCCAGCTCGGCGCAGCAGACGTCGTTGAACCGCTCGGCCACCGATTCGTCGATGCCGGCGATCGGGAACATCTGGATCAGCTTGGTCACCGCGGAGAGGCTGACGTGGATGCTGGTGGACTCCAGCGGTTCGATGAAGCTGCTGGCCAGGCCCAGCGCGACCACGTTCTTGTTCCACACCTTGCGCCGGCGGCCGGTGCGGAACGGCACGATCCAGGGATCGCGCACGATGTTGGCGTCCGGATAGCAGGCGCGCAGCTTCGCGGCCGCCTCGTCGTCGGACATGTGCGCGCTGGAGAACACCCAGCCGCAACCGACCCGGTGCTGCAGGGCGATGTGCCAGCGCCAGCCGGCCTCGTGGGCGACGGCGCGGGTATACGGCACCGGCGGCTCGTCGGTCTCCACCTGCATGGCCACGGCGCGGTTGGACGGCAGCCAGTTGTTCCAGTCGATGAAGCCGGTCTTGAGGGTCTGCTCGATCAGCAGGCCGCGGAAACCGGTGCAGTCGATGAACAGGTCGCCCTCCACCACCTGGCCGTCCTCGAGCACCAGGGCCTGGACGAAACCGTTCTCCGGATCCTGGCGCACCTCGCGGATCTTGCCCTCGATGCGATTCAGGCCGCGGCCCTCGCACTTGCTGCGCATGAACGCCGCGTACAACGCCGCGTCGAAGTGGTAGGCGTAGCTGACGTTGCTGCGGCTCATGGTCGTGGGCGACTGGACCCAGCGCATGGACCATTGCTGCGCGTCGCCATCGCCCTGGTTGAAGAGCGCGAAGCGCTGCTTGCGCGAGGCGGCGGTCTCCAGGCAGTAGTCGCCGAGCGTCGACTTGGCGCCACGGCGGCGGCTCTCCAGCCAGAACTGGTGGAAGTCGCAGGACCAGGTGTTGACGCCGGTGGTGCCGAACGGGTGGAAGTAGTGGTCGCCCGGGCGACGCCAGTTCTCGAAGGAGATCGAGAGCTTGAAGCTTCCGGCCACCGCCTGCATGAACTCGCGCTCGTCGATCTGCAGCAGGCGGTGGAAGGTGCGGATGGTCGGGATGGTCGACTCGCCCACGCCGACGGTACCGATCTCCTCCGACTCCACCAGGGTGATGTCCAGCAGCCCGCGGAACTGGTGGGTCAGCGCGCACGCGGCGACCCATCCGGCGGTGCCGCCGCCGGCGATGACGACCTTGCGAATCCGGTTCTTTTCCAAAGCCATTCCCCTCTCTCTGGTGCCGCGCAGTGGCGCGTCTGGACGGGCGGCGGCAAGGGCCGCGCGCCCGCTGGATTTTCCCCGGGCGGCCGCCGCCGCTACCGGTTGAGCTTGTTGATCAGCAGGGCGCGCATCCGCCTGGCCTGCACCTCGTCGAACGGCGCCAGGTAGTTGCGCGCCGCCTCGGGCAGGTGCTCGGCGGCGCGCCCGCTGTCGCCGAAGACGTAGTACTCGAAGACCTCCCGCCAGGCCTGCTTCTCCACCTCGGGGCGGTCGCGCAGGGTCCAGATGGCGTGGTAGAGCGCATGCATGGGCGTGGGGATCCACGCCGGCATGCTCGCCCACCAGTAGTTGACCAGCACCGTGAACGGGTCCAGCCCCTGGACGTGGTGCCACCACATGCTCGGGATGAACAGCGCGTCGCCCGGCTCCAGCACCACGGTCTGCGCATGCGCCAGCGCCTCGCGGAAGCGCGGGTAGCGCTCGAAATCCGGGTCGCGGAAGTCCACCATGCTCACCGCCTGGCCACCCGGGGTAGGCTCCAGCGGCCCCGGGTACAGGTTGTGGATCTGCGCGGGCGGGAACAGGGTGAAGCGGCGCCGCCCCACCGCGCAGCAGGCGATGTTGTTCGGCGCGTCATAGTGGCAGGACGCGGTGACCCGGTTGCCGATCCAGATCGCCGGCGGCGCCTGCACGCCCTTGGCGGCGAATTCCAGGTCGTTCTCCTGGCGCATGCCCGGCAGGCAGTAGTCCACCAGCAGCGAGGCCACGTAGTAGGTAGGCGGTGCAGGATCGTCCAGGTGGGAAGCCAGGTCGTCCAGCACCTGGTCGAGCTGTCCGCGCCTGACCTCGCAGTTCAGGGCGGTGAAATCGGCGTTGTAGTACGGGCGGCCCTCGGTGGATGGATCGCCCCAGGAGTAATGGACCGGGTTGCCGTTGTAGTGGCCGCGCAGGTAATCCATGGCTGCCTGCGGTCCCTGCAATCCGGCCTGGACCAGCCCCCAGTCGCCGGCAAGCCCGCGCATGACCGTGGGCACGGCATCATCCAGCAACCGCTCAAGGGGCAGGTCGTCACGCCGGCCACCCTGGATTTCGCGTACGGGAAGTAGCGTGTCGAACATGGCTCAGGCGGGGACTGCCAGTTCCTCGGCCATGCGCAGGCGGCGCTGCTTCTCCGCGATCAGGCGCGACACGTTGTTGACCGAGGCCAACAGCAGGAAGGCGCCTTCCAGCCAGCCCTTGCGGTGCAGCTCCTGCAGCGGCTCGCCGCCCAGCGCGGCCACCGCGTCGCGATCGATGCCATGCAGGCCGGTCACCTTGGCCACGTAGTCCTCGGTGACCCGCACTTCCAGGTCCATCGGCTGGATCAGGCCGGCGATGTCCAGCGCCGCGAACATCTCCTCCGCCGCACGGGCGCCCACGTCGATGCCGCGCAGGACGCGCGCGATGTAATCGAGGTAGGGGCTGTTTCCGCCATGGGGCATGAACAGCGCCTGCCCCCGGCCCTCGCCGTTGCGAACGCGCGGGTGCTCAACGTCCACGTGGATGACCGGCTCGGTGCGCAGCTGGCCGTCGACCATCTGCTCCTGGAAGCCGATCAGGAACGGACCCTTGGCCACCGCGCCGGGCAGGTAGTTCGCCGTCCAGCGGTCGCCCTGCAGGTAGAGGTTCTCGTCCTCGGAGAAGCCCAGCAGGGCCACCGCGTGGTACGAGCCCTTCGGGTCCTTGCGCAGGAAGATCGGGTATTCGCGCTGCAGCTCCGCGAACTCGGTCGGATAGGCCGCCACCATGCCGACCTGGTCGCCGAACTCGGCGCCGAAGTGGGTGCTGACGCGCAGGTCCTTGTGCGTGATGTTGTTGAGCAGCTCGTAGCGGGGCATCGGGAATCTCGGATGGGTTGCGCTGCACCGGCGCTTCGCACCGGGACGCCTGGATCGTTCGACCATAGCCACAGACCGTGGGCTCCGCAAGGAGTGCCGTGGAGCCGCGGCCCGGCAAAAAAAGGGACCGCTGCCGAAGCAACGGTCCCCGTGCATCAATGCACCTGCATTTCCTTCCTGGCTTGCCTCAGAAGGTGTAGCGCAGGCCGACCATATAGCGCGGCGACTGCTCGACCAGGCGCACGAACTGCCTGGTGGAACGGGCGTGCCAGCGCACGTCCTCGCCCGTCAGGTTGATCGCCTCGAAGCCCAGCGACAGGTTGTCGGTCAGACGGTAGCTGACGCTCAGGTCGAACTGGTCGTACTCCTCGACGAAGTACGGGTTGCGGTTGTTGCCGTTCTGGTTGGCCGCAAGCAGGTACTCGTCACGCCAGTTCCAGGCCAGGCGGGCCGACCAGCCATACTTCTCGTACATCAGCACGACGTTGGCGGTATCGCTGAGGCCGGTGAGCGCGAACACGTCCGCATTCGGGTCGGCGGCGCGGTCGATGCCGACGTCGCCCTCCACGATGGTGTAGTTCGCCAGGATGCCGAAGCCGCTGTCGCCGAAGAAGTACTGGCCACCGATCTCCCAGCCGTGCAGCGTGGCGGCACGCTGGTTGACCGGGATGTTCACGTCGAACACGTACAGCGGGTCCGCGTCCGTGCCGGTGATGTCGAACCGCGACTCCATGTCGAGGACCTGGGCCTGGCTGCCGTTGTACGCACCCAGGCCACCGGTCGCGGCTTCGTTCCGCAGCATGGCCAGTGCGGTGAACAGCGTCGTGTAGTCGCCATTGCAGGCCGTGGCCGGGTCGTTGCCGGCCGTGGTGACCTGCAGCTGGCAGGCGTCGCTGTTCAGGAACGCCAGGGCCGCTTGCGCGTCGGGACCGGAGGTCGGGTCGGTGATTCCGTACAGGTTCTCCTGCCTGACACTGTTGCCGATGAAGTTCTTGACCCGCTTGTTCCAGTAGGTCACCGCAACATAGCTGGAGGGCGCGAAGTACCACTCCAGGCCGATGTCCATGTTGTCGGACTCGAGCGGCAGCAGCCCGGTGTTCTGGCGACCACCCGTAGCGCGGTACTGCTCGCCGAACAGCACCGAGCCGCTCGGATTGCCGACCGTGGCGCCCGGATACAGGTTGCCGTACGGCGCACGGGCGATGGTCTTGCTGAACGAGGCGCGACCCTTCAGGTCATCCCGGAAGTCGATGCTGAAGTCCAGGTTCGGCAGGATGAAGCTGTAGCGGCCGTCGCCGTACTCGGTCAGCACCTGGGCGTTGTCCATGTTCGGACCGAAGTCGTTGTTGGACAGCCAGTTGATGCCGGACGGAGCCGTAATGACCGAGCGCGCACGCACGTCGGTGCGCTCATAGCGCAGGCCCAAGACCGTATAGGTGGACCACGGGCCCAGCATGCCGTCCTGCTCCCACTGCACGTACAGCGACTTGGTGTCTTCCTCGACCAGGTCGTCGTTGTTCAGCCGGGTGGAGACCTGCGAGCTGATGGTGTTGCAGTTGTCGCCCCAGGCCGCCGGCGCAGTGCCGTCGGCGCAGACCTGCTCCGCCCACCGCGCCAGCTCACTGGCGTTGCCGGCCCAGACGTTGCTCCGGGCGATGCCCGGGTTGAAGTCGTCGAACATGCTGGTGATGCTGAACTGGCGCAGCAGCGGGAGCATGCCCTGCAGCTGCCCGGCGTCGTCCACGCCCCAGTTGCCCAGGGTCATCAGCTGTGCGTGGCCGTCCACGTTGAGGCGGCGCATCGAGCTCTTCGAGCTGGCGGCACCGAACAGGAAGCGGCCGTTGTCGAAGTCGAACGCACCATCGATGCGGGCTTCCTTGACCTCCGTATCCTGCCGCGTCGACCAGATGCGCATGATCTGGCTGCCCAGTTCGTCGCCGGTGAAGTCGCGGTTGGTGACCCCGTTGGTATTCGCGAGCGCGTCGGCGGTCGTCGGATACAGGGTACGGGTCATGATCGGCAGACCGTTGGTGAACCAGTACTCCTGGGTCCAGTCGTTGTTCGTGCGGTCCGGAGCCACGCCACCGAAGCTGAACGCCGTCGAGCTGCCGCCGGTGATCGGATCGTTCGGCCGGCTGCTGACCTTGGTCTGGTGGGCGTCGAAGTTCAGGCTGAAGGCGTCGTTGACCTGCCACTTGGCGTTGAAGCCGATCGAATCGAGCTTGTACTTCTGCTCCTCGCGCTGCTGCTCGAAACCAAAGTCCTTGCCGCTGCCGGCCAGGTCACGGATGTAGGTCGGCGTGGCGACCGCGCGATCGCTGTCGAAGGTGACGTGGGTCAGCTTGTTCTGCAGCCACTGGGTCTGCTCGCCGCGGTCCTGGGCGATCTCGTTGGTCGAGTAGACGTAGTCCAGGGTCAGGGTCAGGGCGTCGGTCGGGGCGAACTGCAGCACGCCCTGGGCGTTGATGCGCTCGCGCTCGAAATCCTGGAACGCGTAGCGCACGTCGTTCGGCATGCTGTACAGCTGGCCTTCCTGCGGCGCGTTCTCGACCACCGCACCCGGCAGCAGCTTCTCGTCGGTACCGGTCCAGCGGGCCACGTTCCAGGTGTTCTGGGTGGCCTGCACGGACCCGCCGTGGCGCTTCTGGTAGCTGGCGTTGATGCTCGCGCCCCAGGTCTTGTCCGGGTTGGCGTAGCTGAAGATACCCGACACTTCGGGGGTGAAATCGGTATCGAACAGCTGCGAGTCGTCGTAGACACCCTTGACGCCGGCGCTGGCGACGACTTCGCCGCCGCGGTTGTTGAACGGACGCGCGGTCAGGATGTCCACGGTCGCGCCGATGCCGCCGCTGGCCACGTTGGCGCGGCCGGTCTTGTACACGGTGACGCCGTTGATCGCCTCGGAGGCGAGCTGGGCGAAGTTGAAGCCGCGGGTACCGGAACCAACGCCGCCGACCTCAAGGCCGCCGCCGCCGAAGCCGTCGGCACCCGGGATCTGGCGGCCGTTGAGGGTGACGAGGTTGTAACCCGGGCCAAAGCCACGCGCGGTGACCTGGGCGCCTTCGCCGTCGCGGCGCTCGATCGAGATGCCGGTGATGCGCTGCAGCGACTCGGCCAGGTTGGTGTCCGGGAACTTGCCGATGTCCTCGGCGCTGATCGCGTCGACCACGCCGGGCGTGTCGCGCTTGATGTTCATCGCGTGGTCAAGGCTGCTCCGCAGGCCCGTGACCTGCACGGTGTCCAGCTGCGTGGCTTCCTGCGCGAATGCGGGATTGATGACGATCATGCCGCCGACGATGGTGAACATCGCCCGCGAGCGGAGCTTCTTCAGCTTGTGGTTCATTGCTTGGTCCTCAGCACTGGGAATTGACAGCTGTCGGCGTGCGCTGGCGCGTGGGCGACCCGGAACCGGCCGCGGTCACGCCGATAGACAGCGCTGGACATCGGAGACACGTGTACATCCTGGTAAACCTCCCCTCTCTCAGTTTTTCGAATCGGTGGATCCTTCCGCCTTCGGCTACCCAGGGCGGCACCTGCACTTGGCCCTGGAGTCTTCGCCAGGCCGCGCCGGGTCGAACGATCTCCCCCGGCAATTTGAAACGGAGCACACTTCTCGTTCCATGGCGCCCCGTGCGCTGGCCGGAAACTGAAATCCACATGAAACAGTTAGCGGTACCAGTTAACGCGGGGCGAATGGATAGCAGCTGTTTTGCAGGGTGTCCACGATGCAGCGCAACAGTTTTTTCACGGTTGCGGACGTGACATTCACGCGGAGAAAACGAAAGGAGATTGACACCGCAGGCCATCGCTTCATGCAGGCCGATACCCGCGTTTTCCTTAATACGCAGGCATGTTTTGAAAGAGCATCACAATCAAGGCATTGCGTGATGCAAGTCCGCATACCGCCCCCCATGCCATGCGGTATGGCGTTCCGCGACCTGCCAGGCACGCGAAACGGCCGCGCCCGACGACAGCGGACGACATTTGTTGTGCGTCGCAGCACAACTCTCCGCGAACAGAAACGCGTGCCGTTGGCGCACGGGCGGCGGGCCACGACCCGATGGGGGCCTGGCCATGGGCACGCACCTCAGGGCAGGAACGGAAACACCACCCGCAGGAGTCCGCGGACCGCGCCCTCGGCGCTGCCGGCCACGGCCTTGGCGCCGAGGCTGTTGAGCGTGTTGCGCACGTCGGCCCAGGTGATGCGCGTGATGTCCTTGCGCAGCAGCTCGGCGAGCTCCTGCGAGGCCGGGGCCAGCCCGCGCAGGGCCGCGACGACGGCCTCGGTGTCCGGCTGCAGGAAGCCGCTGCGCTCGGCCAGCGCGACCAGGGTGTCGAAGCGCACGGCCAGCACTTCGCGGTTGCGCTCGTAGACCGGCAATCCACCGGAGTCCAGGACCGCCTGCTCGAACTGCTGGCGATCATCCGGATGCTCGATGCGCACCGCGAGGAAGCCCTCCTTGCGGCTGCGTTCGCTGACATGGCTGCTGCCCGCACGCAGGTTGGCCTCGGTCAGGACGTTGCCGAGGATCCGGCGCAGCGCCTCGTCGGCCGGCTCGGCCACCAGCTGCCGCCAGCGCGCGTAGCCGTCGCGCCGCAGCGCGCGCAGCTTCGCCGGCGTCACCCGCAGCTGGGCCGCCGCCGCGTGGTTGCTGGCATTGCGGTCGATCGCCCCGTCACGCTCCAGCAGCACGAACACCAGCAGCTCCAGGTCGCGCTTGCTCAGCGCGCCGAAGCCCTGCAGCTGCGTCTGGCGCAGGAATTCGGAGGCGAAGGCCGCCGGGTCTTTTAGTTCGAGCTGCTGCATTGGGGGCTTCTCCTCCGGTGCTGCAGTATGGCCACGGCCCGTCGCAGGGGCTGGGATGCGGCTGCAACGCACGTCCCGGTTCCCGCCGCCGGCGGAGGATCGCACGGGCGCGGCGCGCACCGGCCACGGGCATACGCCGGCGTCCCAGCCCCGCTCCGGCATGTGGCATCGTGTGCCGTCCGCCAGCCGGCGACAGTCCCGCGCGACGCGCACCACCCGCACCCATCTGGAGGGAACATGCTCGACACCGGAATGACCCGCCGCCACCTGCTGGCCGCCATGGCCGCTGCCGGACTCGGCGCTGCGCTGCCGGCCACGGCAGCCGGCCCGCGCGGAGCCTCCGCCGCGGCACGCGATGGCGCGGCGGCCGGTCGCCGTCCCGACTCGATCGGCGTGGCGCTGGTCGGCCTCGGCTACTACGCCACCCACCTGCTCGCCCCGGGGCTGCAGCTGACCCGCAACTGCCACCTCGCCGGCATCGTCACCGGCTCGCCGGAGAAGATCCCGCAGTGGCAGCAGCAGTACGGCATCGCCGACCGCAACGTCTACAGCTACGACGACTTCGACCGCATCGCCGACAACCCGGACATCCAGGCCGTCTACATCGTCACGCCCAACGACCTGCACCTGCCGCTGACCCGGCGCGCGGCCGCCGCCGGCAAGCATGTGTGGTGCGAGAAGCCGATGGCGATGAATGCCGCCGAGGCACAGGAAATGATCGATGCCTGCCGCGCCGCCGGCGTGCAGCTGGCCATCGGCTACCGCATGCAGCACCAGCCCAGTACCGCGCGGCTGCGGGCGATGGCGAAGGACAGGCCCTACGGCCGCATCCTCAAGGTCAGCGCCGACGCCGGCTTCCACGCCTACGACGACGTCGACCCGTCCAGCAAGCCCTGGCGCCTGCTGCCGCAGCACGGCGGCGGCGCGATGTACGACATGGGCGTGTACTCGCTGCAGGGCGCCCGCTACATCACCGGCCAGGAGCCGATGGCGGTCACCGCCCGCAGCGAGATCCACCGCCCGCACCTGTTCGAAGGGGTCGACGAGACCACCTACTTCACCCTGGAGTTCGCCGACGGCCTGGTCGCCGAGTGCTCGACCAGCTTCGGGAAGAACATGAACACCCTGCGCGCCGACTGCGAGCGCGGCTGGTACGAAGTGTCGCCGTTCCAGGCGTACAAGGGCATCGGCGGCCGCACCAGCGACGGCGGCAGCTTCGACGACGGTGGCGTTCCCCACCAGCAGGCACTGCAGATGGACAACGATGCGCTGGCGATCCTGGAAAAACGGCCGCCGCTGGTGCCGGGCGAGGAAGGCCTGCGCGACATGCGCGTGGTCGACGCGGTGCATGCCTCGGCACGGGAAGGCGGCAAGCGCATCGTGCTGTAACGGCGGCGCCGGGTTAACCGGCGCTTCACCGCTTGGCTCCTAGTTTCAGGCACCCGGTCCGGAACAGGAGCCACGCATGAGACGTACCTGTGCATGCACCATGGCGCTGCTACTTGCTGCCGCCAGTGGCGGCGCGCTGGCGCAGGCCTCGACCCTGCCGCTGCCCCCGCCCGACCCGCCGCCGACCGCCGCGCCCATGCAGCGCCAGAGCGGCATGGTGGTGATCCAGGGCGACCACGACGAACGCACCGTGGTGCGCTCGTACGAACCGGACAGCGTGGTCGGCGACTACCGCATCGATTTCGACGCACTCGATGCCAACGGGGCCGGCGTCATCGACCGCCGCGAGGCCGCCGCCCATTCCACCCTGGCGGACGAATTCCGCGCCGTGGACGACAACGGCGACGGCCGCCTGGACCGCAACGAACTGTCGGGCTGGATCCGCTGATCAGATCCCGGCCGCGTGCCGCCACAGCGCGCGCTTGAGCGGCGGCAGGCGGCCGGCCAGTCCGAGCAGATGGCCGCGCAGCAGCGTGGGCACCGGATGCGCGTTCGAGAACACCGTATTGATGGCCTCGAAGGCATGCGCGGACACGGTGTTGTCGCTGAGCCGGCGCCGTTCCCAGCGCTGCAGGCGGTGTGGCGCGGCCCAGTCGGAACCGCGGCGCAGCGCGCCGGCGACTTCCTCCTGCAGCGCGGCCACGTCGCGCAGGCCCAGGTTCACGCCCTGGCCGGCAAGCGGATGCACCACATGGGCGGCATCGCCCAGCACCAGTACGCGCCCGGCCACCTGCTGCCGCACCAGCTGGCGGCGCAGCGGGAAGGCGGCGCGTTTCGAGGCCAGCTCCACCCTGCCCAGGCGTCCGGCCGAGGCATCGCACAGCTCGATCGCGAACCGGCCTTCGTCCAGTTCCAGCACGCGCGCCGCCTCGGCATCGGGCAGGCTCCACACGATCGAGGTCAAGCCATCGGCGAACGGCAGCAGCGCCAGCGGGCCGGTCGGCAGGAAACGCTGCCAGGCGGTGGCCTGGTGCGGATGCTCCGTCCTTATATAGGCGACCACGCCGCGCTGGCCGTAGTCGTGGGCATCGACCTGCAGTCCGACCAGCCGCCGCAATGCCGAACCCGCGCCATCGGCAGCCACCGCCAGGCGCGATTCCAGGCGGCTGCCGTCATCCAGGCGCAGGCGCACGCCGGCCTCGTCCTGCTCCAGCGCCTCGACCCGTGCCGGGGTGATGCAGCGCACGCCGGCCGTGGCAAGGGCCGACCACAGGCGGTCGGCCCGCAGGTCGTTCTCGACGATCCAGCCCAGTTCCGGCCGGCTCATCGACGAGGCTTCGAACCCCAGTTCGTCGCCGCCCGCCGCGTCCCACACCCGCATGCAGCGGTAGGGCTGGGCGCGCGCGGCCAGCACCTGCGGCCACACGCCCAGCTGCTGCAGCAGGGCGGCGTTGTCCGGAGCCAGCGCGTAGACGCGCAGGTCCGGCTGCTCCCGCGACCAGCATGGCGCCGGCCGCGGTTCGACCAGGGCCACTTCCAGGCCTGCGCGCGACAGGGCCAGGGCGCAGGCCGCGCCGACCACGCCGCCGCCGGCGATGACGACATCCAGGCGCACGCGGCTCATCGGCACAGCTCCGGCACGTCGCCACGGAAGCCCATGGCCCCGCCCACCAGCCAGGCCTGCAGCCAGGCCGCGCGGTCGGCGGCGACCAGGCCCAGGCTGCGCAGCGGCCGCAGCAGCGGCGAGGGATTGGCGGTGATCCGCGCCAGTCCATCGGAGAAGGCCAGGGTGCGTTCGCGGTCCTCGCGGCGGCGCCCGGCGTGACTTGCCAGCAGCGCATCGGCGCCGGCGGCGCCGCCGGGCGCGTCGCGCAGCAGCTCGGCCAGGGTCAGGGCATCGCGCAGGCCGAGGTTGAAGCCCTGCGCGCCCACCGGGTGGATGGTCTGGGCGGCGGTGCCCAGCAGCACCGCACGCGGCGCGACCAGGCTTTCGGCCACGACCCGGGCCATCGGGTAGGCGCTGCGCTCGCCCGACGCGAGGAAACGCCCGGCACGCCAGCCGAAGGCGGACTGGATCCGCGCCAGCCAGCCGGCTTCGTCGAGCGCGGCCACCGCGGCGGCCTCGTGGGTGGGCACGCCATGCACCACACCGTAGGCGCGGTCTCCGCGCGGCAGCAGCGCGGTCGGCCCGCTGTCGGTGAAACGCTCCCAGGCGGTGCCGTCGGCCGGCCGCTCGCCACGCACGCGCGCCACGAACAGGGTCTGGCCGTAGTCATGGCGGCGCACGCCGATGCCCAGCGCCTCGCGCACCGCGCTGCCGGGGCCATCGGCGGCCACCAGCAGGCGGGTACGCAGGGACAGAGCGCCGTCGGCGGTTTCCAGGCGCAGGCCGCGGTGGCCGTCGCCTCCGTCTTCCAGCCCGGCGAAGCGCGCCGGACGGTAACGCACCAGTCCCTGTACCCGCGAAAGCCTCGCCTCCAGCGCCTGGCCGAAGGCGCGCGCCACCACCACCTGGCCGAAGGCCTCGCGTCCGTAGTCGGCCGCGTCCAGCTGCACCCGGCCGAAATCGCCGGCGCGGCTGACGTGGATGCGGCGGATCGGGCCGGCCGGCGCCTGCAGGCTGGCCATCACGCCCAGCGCCTCCAGCGCGTTGACCGAAGCCTGGGCCAGGCTCAGGTTGCGCTGGTCGAAGACGGCCGGCAGCTCGCCGGCCGGGGTGGCCTCCACCAGGGCCACGTCCAGCGCCAGCCCGTCCAGGGCGATCGCCAGGCTGGCGCCCACCAGGCCGCCGCCGACGATCACGACATCATGCGTTCGGATCATCGGCACATGATACGCGGCGGCGCATGCACGCCGTGCCGCCGCCCGGCGTCGCTCCCCTCTTCCGCGGCGCCGCCAACGCGGGCCCGCCCGCTCCGCTAGAATGCCGGCCACGTTATCCACCAGGCCCCGTGCAATGACCGCCACCAGCCAACGCCTCTTCGTCCTGTCCGTCCTGGCCCTGCTGATGGCCGCCTCGCGCGCCCACGTGTTCGACCACTTCTCCCCGCCGGACGCCAGCTGGGCCGTGTTCTTCGTCGCCGGCTTCGCCCTGCGCGGCTGGGGCCGCTGGGCCTTCCCGCTGCTGATGGCGCTGGCCATGGGCATCGACTGGATGGTGATCTCGCGCCAGGCCGCCTCGTTCTGGGGCCACTACTGCGTCTCGGCCGCGTACTGGGGACTGGTCCCGGCCTATGGCCTGCTGTGGGCCGGCGGCAGCTGGCTGCGCCGCCGCTACACCGGCGCCAGCCTGGTCCAGGCCGGCCGCCTGCTCGGCGCCTTCCTGGTGGCCGTGGTCGCCTGCCAGTTCGTCGCCCAGGGCACCTTCTACTGGTACAGCGGCGTGGTCGCCGAGCCGACCGTGGCCGGCTGGTGGAAGAACTTCCTCGACTGGCTGCCGGGCTACACGGGCACCGCCGCCACCTACACCGCCATCGCCACGGCGCTGCAGGTCGCTGCCGAACGCATCGCCCCGGCGCTGCGCCTGGACCGCACCCGCACCGCCGGCTGAGCCGATGGGCAACCGGCTGTCGAAGATCTACACCCGCACCGGCGACGACGGTTCGACCGGACTGGGCGACGGCAGCCGCACCGGCAAGGACTCGCTGCGGGTGGCCGCCTACGGCACCGTGGACGAAGCCAACTCCGCCATCGGCGTGGTCCTGGCCGCGCCGGGCGTACCCGATGACATCCGCGACCTGCTGACCACCGTCCAGCACCAGCTGTTCGACCTGGGCGGGGAGCTGTGCATCCCCGGCCACGCCGCCATCGCCGAGGCCGACGTAGCCGGCCTGGAGCAGGCCCTGGACCGGCACAACGAAGCCCTGCCCCCGCTGAAGGATTTCATCCTCCCGGCCGGCGGCGAGGCCGCGGCCCGTTGCCACCTGGCCCGGACGATCGTGCGTCGCGCCGAGCGCGAGGCCGTCGCCCTGTCGCGGGTGGAAGCCGTCCGCGGCGAGGCCCTGCGCTACCTCAACCGGCTGTCCGACCTGCTGTTCGTGCTGGCCCGCGTGCTGGCCCGTGCCGCCGGCGAGGGCGAGGTGCTGTGGCGCCACGAACGGCGCCACGCCGGGGGCTGACCCCCTCCCGAGGTTCTATGGCGCGGGCCAGCGCGCCGCGGTAGCGTGGGCCCATGCTCGCCTGGACCCACCCCGCCTGCCTGTCCCACGACACCGGCCCGGACCACCCGGAACAGCCCGCGCGCGTGCAGGTGGTGGTCGACGCCCTGCAGCACGAATGCCCCGGCCTGGAGTGGCGCGAAGCCCCGGCCGCGCGGCGCGGCGACCTGTGCCGGGTGCATACCGCCGAACTGGTCGACCAGGTGCTGGCGCCGGTGGTGTGCGGCGTGCAGCACATCGACGCCGAGACCCTGGTTTCGCCGGGTTCGGCGCGCGCGGCCGTGCACGCGGCCGGCGCCGGGATCGCCGCGGTGGATGCAGTGATGGCCGGACCCGACCGGATCGCGTTCTGCGCGGTGCGCCCGCCGGGCCACCATGCGACGGCCGACACCCCGATGGGCTTCTGCCTGCTCAACAACATCGCCGTGGCCGCGGCCTACGCCCGCGACCAGCACGGGCTGGAGCGGATCGCCATCGTCGACTTCGACGTGCACCACGGCAACGGCACCCAGGCGATCTTCCGCGAGGACCCCGCGGTGGCGTACTTCAGTACCCACCAGTCCGGCCTGTTCCCGCATACCGGCCATTCCCGCGAGCGCGGGGTGGGCAACCTGCACAACGTGCTGCTGCCGCCCGGCAGCGGCGGCTTCCGCTTCCGCAACACCTGGGCGGACAGCCTGCTGCCGCTGCTGGACGACTTCCGCCCCCAGCTGCTGCTGGTGTCCGCCGGCTTCGACGCGCCCCTGGCCGACCCGCTGGCGGACCTGATGCTGGACACGGAGGATTTCGCCTGGCTGACCACCGAACTGCTGGCCATCGCCCTGCGCCATTCGCAGGGCCGGCTGGTGTCGATGCTCGAGGGCGGTTACAACCTGGACGCGCTGGCCGAATGCGCCGTGGCGCATGTCAAGGCCCTGGGCGGCTGACCCCGCGCCGGCTGCCGCGCACATCTTTCATTGCCCGCATGCCCCCGCATCCGGCAAGCTACCGCCGATTTCCGGCCCGGACGCCCCTGCCCTCGTGCGAGACCCCCTGCGAACTCCCCTGCGCCTGCTGCCGCTGTCCCTGGGCGTAGCCCTGAGCCTGCCCGCCATGGCCGACGAGAAGCCGCTGAACTGGGGGCTGTGCCCGGTGGGCGACGTGCTGCCTCCTTTCAGCGAGGCGCCGCCGGCGGATCCGGCCATCGCCCAGGCCCGCGACCAGCAGCCCACCGACATCGAGGGCGACGAACTCAGCGGCACCGAGACCACCCCCCAGTACCAGGGCAACGTGGCCCTGGTCCGCGGCGACCAGTTCCTGGGCACCGACCAGCTGAGCTTCGACACCGAGACCGGCCGCTACGTGGCCGAGGGCAACGTCCGCTACCAGGACTCCGGCATCCGCATCGTGGCCGACCGCGCCGAGGGCAACCAGGACGAGGACAGCCACGTCATCACCAACATCCGCTACCAGCTGGTCGACCGGCGCGGCAACGGTGGTGCCGATTCGATCGCCATGCGCGGCCCGGTGGGGCAGATGTACCACTCCACCTACAGCACCTGCGATCCCGGCCAGCAGGCATGGGAGCTGCGTGCCCAGCGCATCGACGTGGACAACGACGAAGGCTTCGGCGTGGCGCGCAACGCGGTGCTGCGCATGGGCCGGTTCCCGGTGCTGTACGTGCCGTGGTTCAAGTTCCCGGTGGACGACCGGCGCCGCACTGGCCTGCTGTATCCGTCGGCCAGCATGTCCGGGCGCAACGGCTTCGATTACCGCCAGCCGATCTACCTCAACCTCGCGCCGAACTACGACGCCACCCTTTCGCCGCGCCTGATGACCAAGCGCGGGCTGATGCTGGACGCCGAGTTCCGCTACCTGTACGAGGGTGGTCGCGGCATCTTCGAGGGCAGCTACATGCCCGACGACGACCTGCGCAACCGCGACCGCGGCCGCTTCCAGTACAGCGGCTACCACAACATCGACCGCCACTGGCAGGCACGCGCCAATGTCGGCTGGGTCAGCGACGACCGTTTCGTCGAGGACTTCTCCAACCGCCTGGCCGGCGTGTCCGCGTCCTACCTGCAGAGCACCGCGGGGGTATACGGCGTCGGGGAACACTGGAGCGCCGGCGCCATGGTCGAGCACTTCCAGCGCACCGACTACACGCTGCAGGACAGGCACCTGCCCTTCAGCCGCCTGCCGCGCATCTACGCCACCTGGCAGCAGCCGCTGGGCCGCTGGCTGGATGCCGGCGTGTACGCCGAGGCCGTGCACTTCGAGCATCCCGATTCGAGCAGGGCCGGCGGCGAGCGCCTGGACCTCAAGCCCTTCGTGTCCGCACGCCTTGGCGGCCCGGCCTGGTACGTCACCCCGACCCTGGCATGGCGGCACACCGCCTACCAGCTGGAGGAACCCCTGGTGGACGCCGAGGGCCGGCGCGGCGACGAGAATCCCTCGCGCAGCCTGCCGATCGCCAGCTTCGACGCCGGCGTCTACTTCGACCGCGAGGCCAGCTGGGGCGGCGAGCGCTTCCTGCACACCCTCGAGCCGCGGCTGTTCTACCTGTATGCGCCGTACCGCGACCAGGACGACCTGCCGCTGTTCGATACCCGCCCCTTCACCTTCAGCTGGGGCCAGCTGTTCCGCGACAACCGCTATTCCGGCGCCGACCGCCAGTCCGATGCCAACCAGCTGACCATCGCGCTGAGCACCCGCCTGATCCGCCAGGCCGACGGCCGCGAGAAGCTGTCGGCCAGCGTCGGCCAGATCCGCTACTTCCAGGACTCGCGGGTCACCGCGCCCGGCGAGACCGAGGTGCCGCAGGGCAAGTCGGCGTGGGTGGCGGACGGCAACTACATGATCAACGACCGCTGGAACCTCGGCGCCTCGTACCAGTGGGACCCGAAGTTCCGCCGCCAGGACCTGGTCAGCGTCCGGGCCCGCTACCTGTGGCCGGACGACGGCGTCGTCAACCTGAGCTACCGCTATCGCCGCGACCTGCTCGAGCAGGCCGACTTCTCGTTCCTGTATCCGATCAATGCCACCTGGAGCGTGGTCGGCCGCTACTACCACTCCATCTCCGACGACAAGCTGCTGGAGGCCATCGCCGGCGTGCAGTGGGACAGCTGCTGCCTGGCCGTGCGCGCCATCGCCCGCCGCTTCGTGCACAACCGCGAGGGCGAGCTGGACAACGCGCTGCAGGTGGAATTCGTTCTGAAGGGCCTGGGCGCGGCGGGCCAGGACACGGAGCGCACCCTGCGCCGTGCTATTCTCGGGTACCACCGCGACGACCTCTACCTGGTCCCGCCCAGCAACACCACGCCCGATCCGGACGACTACGATCCGAACCTCATTCCGTGAGTCCATGAGCCGACGCCTTCCCGCGATTCTCCTGGCGGCCTCCGCCCTGCTGTTCCTCCCCTTCGCCGGCGTGGCCCAGCAGCAGCTGCAGCCCATCGAGCGCATCGCCGCGATCGTGGACGAGGACGTGATCCTGCAGAGCGAGCTGGACGTGGCCATGCGCAACATCGCGGCCCAGTACGCCGGCCGCGAAGCCCAGCTGCCGCCGCGTCCGGTACTCGAGCGCCAGGTGCTGGAGCGCCTGATCCTGGTCAAGCTGCAGGTGGCGCGCGCGCGCCAGCAGGGCATCCGCGTCAGCGACCAGGAGCTCAACCAGACCGTCGCCGCGATCGCCCAGCAGAACCGGCTGACCCTGGACGGCCTGCGCCAGCGCCTGGCCGCCGACGGCCTGTCCTTCGAGGAGTTCCGCCGCTCGCTGAGCGAGGAGATCACGGTCCAGCGCCTGCGCCAGAGCTTCATCCAGCGGATCAACGTCAGCGAGGGCGAGGTCGACGCCGCGCTCGCCCGCGAGGCCGGCAACAGCCGCCAGTACCGCCTGGCCCACATCCTGGTCGCCCTGCCCGACGGCGCCACCGCCGAGCAGATCGCCACCGGCCAGCGCAAGATCGAAGGCGTGCTCAACGTGATCAACCGGGGCGAGATGGACTTTGCCGCCGCCGCCGTCCGCTATTCGGACAGCCCCAACGCGCTGGAAGGCGGCGACCTCGGCTGGCGCACGCTGGACGAGATCCCCTCGGCCTTCGCCCAGCAGATCGGGCGCATGCAGCCGGGCGAGATCCTGGGTCCGGTGCGCGGCCCCAGCGGCTTCCAGCTGCTGAGCCTGTCCGAGGTCCGCGACAGCAACGAGGCCCCGGCGCAGACCATCACCGAGTACCACGTGCGACACATCCTGGTGCGGGTCAACGACCGCCAGGACGACGCCACCGCGCGCGCCAAGATCGACACGCTACGCGCCCGCATCGCCGGCGGCGCCGACTTCCAGGCCGTGGCCCGCGAGGCGTCCGAGGACAACAGCACCCGCGGCCAGGGCGGCGACCTGGGCTGGTTCCCGGCCGATGCCTACGGCCCGGACTTCGGCAACCAGGTCACCGCGCTGGAGGATGGCCAGGTGTCTCAGCCGTTCCGCACCGACGCCGGCTGGCACATCATCGAGCGCGTGGCCCGGCGCGAGACCGACGTGACCGACGAGAACCGCCGCGCCCAGGTGCGCGACACCATCGGCCGCCGCAAGCTGGAAGAGGAATACGAGCGCTACCTGCAGGAAATGCGCGGCGAAGCCTACGTCGTGTTCCGCACTGGCGACCGCGCCGAGGAAGTGGATCCGGTCGGCGCTGGCGCCAGCGACCAGCGCACGCCGCCGGGCACCTGATCCATGCTCCCCCGGCTGGCGCTGGTTCCCGGCGAACCGGCCGGGGTAGGCCCCGAGCTCTGCGTCCGCCTGGCGCAGGATCCGCGCCAGGACTGCACCCTGGTCGCCCTCGCCGACCCCGACGCGCTCCACGCCGCCGCCGCGGCCCTTGGCCTGCCGCTGCAACTGCTGCCCCCGGACCAGCCGGCCACCCGGCCCGGTGACCTGCCGCTGCAGGAAGTCCGGAATTCCGTCCCGGTCGCCTTCGGCCGTCCCGACGCACGCAATGCCCAGGCAGTGGTCGATGCCCTGCTGGGCGCCGCCGAAGGCTGTCTTTCAGGCCGCTTCGCCGGCATGGTCACCGGCCCGGTGCAGAAGTCGACGATCAACGAGGGCGGCATCCCCTATACCGGCACCACCGAACTGCTGGCCGGTCATGCCGGCCGCGACGTGGTGATGATGCTGGCCAACGACGTGGTCCGGGTCGCCCTGGCGACCACCCACCTGCCCCTGCGCCAGGTCCCCGACGCGATCGACGCCGGCCTCCTGCGACGGGTGCTTGGGATCCTGGACCGGGCCATGCGCGAGGACTTCGGCATCGCCGATCCGGTGGTCGCGGTGCTGGGCCTGAACCCGCACGCGGGCGAGGACGGCCACCTCGGCCACGAGGAGATCGACACCATCATCCCGGTGCTGGAGGCGCTGCGCGCCGAGGGCATGCGCCTGGTGGGTCCACTGCCGGCCGATACCGCCTTCCTGCCGGGCAAGCTGCGCGGTTTCGACGCGGTGCTGGCCATGTACCACGACCAGGGCCTGCCGGTGCTCAAGTACAGCGGCTTCGAGCGTGCGGTGAACCTGACCCTGGGCCTGCCCTACCCGCGCGTGGCGGTGGACCATGGCACCGCCCTGGACCTGGCCGGCAAGGGCCTGGCCGATCCTTCCAGCCTGGAGGCGGCGGTGGCTACCTGCGCGCGGATGGCCGCCCGGCGGATGCAGGGCTGACTTCCCGTCTTCCGCCGTAGGCGGGCAAGCGAAGCGCACCCGCGTGCGCGGATGGAGCGCGCTACCGGAATGCTGCGATGGACCGCGCATGCCCCCCCGGATGCGGCCTGCGGCCTTGTCCGGGCTACAAGGATGGGGCGACGCCGCTAGAACAGCTCGCCGGTGTCCCGCGCCGGGGCGACCAGGCCGAGGTGGCGATAGGCCTTGGACGTGGCCATGCGCCCGCGCGCGGTGCGCACCAGGAAGCCCTGCTGGATCAGGTACGGCTCGATCACGTCCTCGAGCGTGCCGCGCTCCTCCGACAGCGACGCGGCCAGCGATTCCACGCCCACCGGGCCGCCGTCGAAGTGGCCGATGATGGTGTTGAGCAGCCGCCGGTCGAGTTCGTCGAAGCCCTCCGGGTCGACCTTGAGCATGGCCATGGCCGCCTGCGCCACCGCCTGGTCGATGCGCCCGCCGGCCCTGACCTGGGCGTAGTCACGCACCCGGCGCAGCAGGCGGTTGGCGACGCGCGGCGGGCCGCGCGCGCGGCGGGCGATCTCGCCGGCGCCATCCGGTTCGCAGTCGATGCCCAGGATCCGCGCCGAACGGCGCACGATCCGGGTCAGCTCCTCGGGCGTGTAGAACTCCAGGCGCTGGACGATGCCGAAGCGGTCGCGCAGCGGCGCGGTCAGCAGGCCGGCGCGGGTGGTGGCGCCGATCAGGGTGAACGGCGGCAGGTCCAGCTTGATCGAGCGCGCGGCCGGGCCCTCGCCGATCATGATGTCGATCTGGAAGTCCTCCATCGCGGGATAGAGCACTTCCTCGACCACCGGCGACATGCGGTGGATCTCGTCGATGAACAGCACGTCGTGCGGCTGCAGGTTGGTCAGCAGCGCGGCCAGGTCGCCGGCCTTCTCGATCACCGGGCCGGAGGTGACCCGCAGGTTCACTCCCAGCTCGTTGGCGATGACGTGGCTCAGCGTGGTCTTGCCCAGGCCCGGCGGACCGAAGATCAGCACGTGGTCCAGCGCCTCGCCGCGGGCGCGGGCAGCCTCGATGTAGATGCCCAGCTGCTCGCGGACCGGCTGCTGGCCGAGGTATTCGTCCAGTCGCTGCGGCCGGATCGAGGCTTCCAGGGCCTCGTCCTCGCGGGTGGCGCCGGCGCCGAGGATGCTGCGGTGTTCGTTCATGCCGCGATTATGGCCGTTGCCGGTCGCGCGTGCCGAGACTCCTGGCGGCCGGGCCGAGCCCGGGCGTCAGATCTCGACCTGCGCGCCCAGTTCGACCAGGCGGTTGCCGGGGATGCGGAAGAAGCCGGTGGCCGGCGCCGCGTTGCGGTGCATGACCGCGAACAGCTTGTCGCGCCAGGTCGGCATGCCGCGGCGTGCGCCGGCAACCACGTTCTCGCGGCTGGCGAAGTAGGTGGTATCCATCGGGTCCATGGACAGGCCGTCGCGGTCGCAGGCACGCATCAGCGCCAGCGGCACGTCCGGGGGCTCCATGAAGCCGAACCGGACCATCACCCGGTAGAAGTCGTCGCCGATCGCGTCGACCCGGATCCGCTTCTCCACCGGCGCATACGGCACCGGCAGTGTCTCCACGGTCAGGAACACGTTGCGCTCGTGCAGCACCTTGTTGTGCTTGAGGTTGTGCAGCAGCGCGTGCGGCACCAGGCCGGGATCGGCGGTGAGGAAGATCGCCGTGCCGGGCACCCGCACCGGCGGCGCCAGCATCAGGCCGGGCAGGAAGGTGTCCACGCGGATGCCGTCCTTGCGGATCTCCTCGCGCAGCAGCGCGCGGCCGCGGCGCCAGGTACGCATCAGGGTGAACAGCACCAGGCCCAGCACCACCGGGAACCAGGCGCCCTGCAGCAGCTTGGCGCCGTTGGCGACCACGAAGGCCACGTCGATGAAGAAGAACGCCACGCACAGCGCCAGGATCCAGCGCCGCCCGGCAGGCCACAGCGCGCGCGCCACCAGGGCCAGCAGCAGGGTGTCGATCAGCATCGTGGCCGAGACCGAGATGCCGTAGGCCACGGCCAGGTTGGAGGAGCTGCGGAACACCAGCACCAGGCCGATCACCATCACCATCAGCATCCAGTTGATGCCGGGCACGTAGATCTGGCCGATGGCCTCGCTGGAGGTGTGCTTGATGCGCATGCGCGGGATGTAGCCCAGCTGCATGGCCTGGCGGCCGATCGAGAACGCGCCGGTGATCACCGCCTGCGAGGCGATCACCGCCGCCATCGTCGCCAGCACGATCATCGGGTACAGCGCCCAGGCCGGCACCGACTCGTAGAACGGGTTGCGCACCAGTTCCGGGTGCTCGAGCACCAGCGCGCCCTGGCCCAGGTAGTTGAGCACCAGGCACGGCAGCACGAAGAAGTACCAGCCGTGGCGGATCGGGCGCGCGCCGAAGTGGCCCATGTCCGCGTACAGCGCCTCGCCGCCGGTCACCGCCAGCACCACCGCGCCGAGGATGAACACGCCGTGCCAGCCGTGGTCGGCGAAGAACAGCACCGCCCACCACGGGTTGAACGCCTTGAGCACCTCGGGAGCCTTGATGATGTTCCAGGCGCCGATCGCGGCGATGGCCACGAACCAGAGCATGGTCACCGGCCCGAACACCTTGCCCACCTTGGCGGTGCCGAAACGCTGCCCGGCGAACAGCACCACGAGCACGACGATGGTCAGCGGCACGATGAAGTGGTGCAGGCCCGGCGCGGCCACCTCCAGGCCCTCCATCGCCCCCAGCACGGAGATGGCCGGGGTGATCACGCCGTCGCCGAAGAACAGCGAGGCGCCGAAGATGCCGAGGATGCCGACCACGTAGGCCGAGCGCGAGCCGTTGCGCAGGGTGCGCTGGGCCAGGGCCATCAGCGCCATGATGCCGCCCTCGCCATCGTTGTCGGCGCGCATGATGATGGTCACGTACTTCAGCGTGACCACCACCATCAGCGACCAGAACGCCAGCGACAGCACGCCCAGCACGGTGTCGTGGTCGCTGGTCAGGCCGTAGTGCGGCGAGAACGCTTCCTTGAGCGTGTACAGCGGACTGGTGCCGATGTCGCCGAAGACCACGCCGATGGCGCCCAGCACCAGGGCCAGGTGCGAGCCGCCCGGCCCGTGGGCACCGGGCCCGTGGCCGGCATGTGGGGACGGCGATGACGCTGCGGACATGGCGGGCGAACCTTAGCGCGGTCGGGCGTGAGCAGGGCGCGAGCGCGCCTCAGCGCAGGGCCGACTGCAACGCCTTGCGGAGGATGGCGGCGGCCTCGTCGCCCGGTGCCGCGGCGTCGCGGGCCATGCGCTGGGCCTCGGCCGGCTTGTAGCCGAGCTGCTGCAGGGCGGTGGCGGCGTCGGCCAGCGGGTCGCCGGGGGCCGCCGTCAACCCGGCCCCGGCGCCGCCGCCGGCCAGGTCGGCGGCGCGGTCGCGCAGCTCCACCACCATGCGCTCGGCGGTCTTCTTGCCGATGCCGGGGATCCGGGTCAGGGCGGTGACGTCGCCGGCCTGGATCAGCCGCGCGAACTCGTCCACGCTCACTCCCGACAGCACCGCCAGCGCGATCTTGGCGCCTATGCCGCTGACTTTCTGCACGTCGCGGAACAGCCGTCGCTCGCCCTCGCGCAGGAAGCCGTACAGCGAGACGCTGTCCTCCTTCTGCGCGTAGTGGGTGAACAGCGAGACTTCCCGGCCCAGCTCGGGCAGGTCGTAGAAGGTGCTCATCGGCGCCTCCAGCTCGTAACCGACGCCGTTGACGTCGACCACCAGCCACGGCGGCTGCTTGAGGACCAGGGTTCCGCGCAGTCTTCCAATCATGGGGGGCTCCTACGGAGCGTGATTCGGGATTCGTGATTGGTGATTCGAGAAAGCAAAAGCGAAAGCGCCGGCACGGCAGGAAGGCGCCCGCGCTTTCCACGAATCACCAATGACGAATCACCAATCACGGCTCTATTTCCTCCAGGCCAGCTTCGTGCTGACCCCCAGCCTCTGTGCGGTGGCACGCACATGTGCATGGGTCAGGGCGATGGCCAGGGCGTCGGCGGCGTCGGCCTGCAGCTTGCCCGGCAATCCAAGCATGGCCGCGACCATGTGCTGGACCTGGGCCTTGTCGGCGGCGCCGGTGCCGACCACGGCCAGCTTCACCTCGCGCGCGGCGTACTCGGACACCGGCAGGTCGCGCAGCACCACCGCGCTGATCGCCGCGCCGCGGGCCTGGCCCAGCTTGAGCGCCGAATCCGCGCTGCGGCCCACGAACACCTGCTCGATCGCCACTTCCTGCGGCCGGTACTCCTCGATCAGCCCGGTCAACCCGTGCAGCAGCCGCTTCAGGCGCGCGGCGAAGTCGCCTTCGCCCAGCAGCACCAGCGGCTGGTGGTGCACATGGCGCACCCTGCCCGCCGGGTCGACGTCGATGATGCCCACGCCGGTGCGCTGCGAACCCGGGTCGATCCCGAGGATGCGGATGGCGGGCAACGGCACGCGCGCGGCGTTCATGCGCCCGCCCCCGGCGCCTTCCGGCCCGCCGCCTGTTCGCCCCGGGCCGGATGCATGCTCAGCCGGCGTCGCCCAGGTCGGCGTTCGAATAGACGTTCTGCACGTCGTCCAGGTCCTCGAGCATGTGCAGCAGCTTCTGCACCTGCTGCGCGGTCTCGCCGGACACGGCGACGTCGTTGTCGGCGCGGAAGGTCACCTCGGCATAGCCCGGGGCCAGGCCGGCGGCTTCCATGGCCTGCTTCACCGCCTCGAAGTTCTCCGGCGCGGTGACCACGTCGATCGCGCCATCGTCCGGATACACGACCACGTCGTCGGCACCGGCCTCGATCGCCGCCTCGGTCACTTTCTCCTCGTCGGCGCCCTCGTAGCTGAGCACGCCCAAGCGCTTGAACATGAAGGCGACCGAGCCCTCGGTGCCCATGTTGCCGCCGCACTTGGAGAAGGCGTGTCGCACGTCGGCCACGGTGCGCACGCGGTTGTCGGTCAGGCAGTCGACGATCACGGCGACGCCGCCGGGGGCGTAGCCCTCGTAGCGCACTTCCTCGTACTCGACGCCTTCGAGCTCGCCGGTGGCCTTCTTGATCGCGCGCTCGATCACGTCCTTGGACATGTTCGACGACAATGCCTTGTCCACCGCCGCGCGCAGGCGCGGGTTGTTGTTCGGATCGCCTCCGCCGGCGCGGGCGGCGACGCCGATCTCGCGGATCAGCTTGGTGAAAATCTTGCCGCGCTTGGCGTCGCTGGCGTTCTTGCGCGCTTCGATCGAGGGACCACGACCCATGGGCGTACCGTTCGTACTGCGTTGCGAAGCGACGGATTATAGCCGGCCGCCACCATCCCCAGCGCTGCCGGCCGACGCCGGCACGAACGCGCCGGTGCGCAGGAAGGCCGCCACCTGCCGCGCAGCCTTGGCCGACAGCACCAGTCCGGTATGGCTGGCGCGTATCCGGCAGTACGCATTGGCCCCGGGAAGCCGGGTCTCCTCCAGGGCCCCGGGGCCGTCCGAATCCGGCCCCACGGCCGACAGCAGCCTGCCGACGCCACGCGGCGAGTCGCCGGCGACCACTCCCAGCTCCGCCCTCCCCCGCCACGGCTGGCAGCCGCACAGCAGCAGCGGCGCGCTGCGTCCCAGCGCCCAGGCCAGGGCCCGGTGCGTGGCCAGGAAACGGGCCGTGGCGCTGCCGCACAGCGGGGAACCCAGGCAGACCACCCGCCGCACCGGCAGCTCCGGGTAGCGGCGCAGGACCTCCACCGCGATCAGTCCGCCCAGGCTGTGCCCGGCGAGGTTGCATGGCGGGCCGGCGCGCAGCCGCTCCGCCAGGGCGGCGATCGCCGGCTCCGGCCCGCCGAGGATGCTGGGATAGCCGAAACCTTCGACCTCGAACCCGAGCCTGCGCAGCCGCAGCGCCAGCGGCAGCAACCACCAGGGCGAGTTCCACAGGCCGTGCACCAGCAGCACCCTTTCACGGGCCGGGGCCGGTGCCGCCATCAGGCCGCGGCCTCCTGCTGCTTGCGCTTCCAGGCCCGCGGCGAGACCCCGGCATGCGACTTGAACGCGCGCGACAGCGCCGCCTCGCTGCCATAACCGACCTCGGAGGCGACCACCTTCAACGGCCGGCCGCGACGCAGCGCCTGCTGGGCCAGGCGCACGCGCCAGCCCTGCAGGTACTGGCCCGGCGTCAGCCCGACCACCTCGCGGAAGGTCTCGGCGAACACGCTGCGCGACATGCCGGCCGCCTCGGCCAGTTCCTCCAGCGTCCATTCCCGCGCCGGCGCTTCATGCATGGCCACCAGCGCATGGCGCAGGCGCGCCTGCGCCAGGCCGGCCAGCAGCCCGCCCTTCACCTCGCCCTGCTCCATCAGATGGCGCAGCAACTGGATCATGACCACCTCGAACAGGCGGTCGACCATGGCCTGGCGGCCACAACGGTGGTCGAAGGCTTCCTCGAACAGCAGGTCCAGCACGGGCCCCGTCCCGGCCAGGGCGGACAGCGGGACGCAGGTGAAGGCCGGCAGCGCCGCCGCCAGCGGGTTCTGCGCGCCACCGTCGAAATGCAGGTCGGCGCAGGCCATGTCCGCGCCCAGCTCCGGATCGCTGTTGAAGCGGTGCGGCATCGGCCGCGGATACAGCAGCAGGCTGGGCTCCTCGACCAGAACCGGCGGCCCGCCGTGGGACACCTCCAGCGGCCCGCGCCGGACCAGGTGCATCTGGCCGGTGTCGCGGTCCTCCAGCAGGTTGATGCCGCACAGCGCGCCGGCATTGAACACGCGCGCGCTTACCGGGAAACGCTCCAGCAGTACCGCCAGCCGATCGACCATAACCGCCTCCTTTGTCGCGCCGCAGGCTCCAGACTGGCGCGGCAAACGCGCGCCAGCGCGGCTCAGGCCGCCGGGCGGCGCAGGATGTATTCCAGGTCGCGCACGCGCCCGACCGGGAACTCGTAGGTGCCGACCTTCTCGTAACCGTGCCGCGCGTAGAAGCGCTGGGCGCCGTCGTTGCCCGACCACACGCCGATCCACAGGGTGCGCGGACCGTCGCGGAGCAGCCAGCGCTCGGCCTCGGCGAAGATGCGCCCGCCCCAGCCCGCATTCTGGTGCGAGGCCAGGACGTACAACCGCTTCAGCTCCCCGTCGCCGGGGGCCACTTCCGGGTGCGGCAGGCCGCAGGGGCCGGCGGCGGCATGGCCGACCGCGACGCCGTCGTCCTCCAGCAGCCACACCGCATAGTCCGGGTGCGCCAGGATCGTCGCCTGGCGCCCCACTTCATAGGCCTCGGACAGGAAGGCCTCGAGGTCCTCCGGCGGGTAGAGATGGCCGAAGGTCTCGGTGAAGGTGCGCGCGCACAGCGACGACAGCGTCGCCGCATCGTCGACCGTCGCGCGCCGGATGAGCAGGCTCACTCGTCCTCGTCTTCTTCTTCGTCGAGGTCCTCGTCGTCGTCGAGGTCCTCTTCTTCCTCGTCCTCTTCCTCTTCGGCGTCCTCGTCGTACTCGTAGTCTTCCTCGCCGAAGTCCTCGCCGTCCCAGCGGCCTTCGCCATCGGGCACGAAGGCCAGCGCCATCGACGCCGGCGAGGTGCCGACGCGGACCAGCCAGCCGCCGAACACGCGGGCGCGCTCGGTCACCAGGGCCGGGTCGGAACCCTCGTTGCCCAGGCGTTCCCATTCAAGTGCAAAAGCAAACTCGGTCATCGAACAGCTCCGTCTGATCAATTGGAGCCTCCCTTGGGTCAAGGGAGGACGCGGCGGCAGCCGCGGGGATTGCGGGAGAAACCCACCCGGCATCGCGCCAGCGCGATGCAGGGCAGGCCTTACTTGTGCAGCGATTCTTCGCGTACCTTCACGTGGACCTCGGCCAGCTGTTCGGCCGGGATCGGCGACGGCGCGCCGGTCATCAGGCACTGCGCCGAGGTGGTCTTCGGGAACGGGATCACGTCGCGGATCGACTCGGTGCCGGCCATCAGCGCGGCGATGCGGTCGATGCCGAAGGCGATGCCGCCGTGCGGCGGGGCGCCGTACTTGAGCGCGTCCAGCAGGAACCCGAACTTGGCCTCGGCCTCCTCGGCGCCGATGCCCAGCAGCTCGAACACCGCGCTCTGCATCTCCGGGCGGTGGATGCGGATCGAGCCGCCGCCGATCTCGTTGCCGTTGAGCACCATGTCGTAGCCGCGCGACACCGCGGTCTTCGCGTGCGCGCGCAGCTCGGCGATGTCGTCCACGGCCGGGGCGGTGAACGGGTGGTGCAGGGCCACGTAGCGCTGCTCCTCCTCGTCCCACTCGAACATCGGGAAGTCGGTGACCCACAGCGGGCGCCAGCCCTCGGCGACCAGGCCGAAGTCCCTGCCGGCCTTCAGGCGCAGCGCGCCCATGAAGTCGGAGACCTTGTTGTAGCCGCCGGCGCCGAAGAACACGATGTCGCCGTTGCCGGCGCCGACGTGCTTCAGCAGCGCGGCGAAGGCGTCCTCGCCGAAGAACTTCTGGATCGGCGAGGAGACCGCACCGGCCTCGTCGATCTTGATGTAGGCCAGGCCCTTGGCGCCGAACTTGGCGGCGTGGGCGGCGTACTCGTCGATCTGCTTGCGCGACAGGCTGGCGCCGCCGGGGATGCGCAGCGCGGCCACGCGGCCGTCCGGGTCGTTGGCCGGGCCGGTGAACACGGCAAAGCCGCTGTCCTTGACCAGGTCGGCCACGTCGACCAGCTCCAGGTCGATGCGCAGGTCCGGCTTGTCCGAGCCGTAGCGGCGCATGGCCTCGGCCCAGGTCATGCGCGGGAACCGGGCGTCCAGCTCCACGTCCACGACCTCCTTGAAGATGTGGCGGATCATGCCTTCCACGAAGTCCTGCACGTCGCGCTCGCGCACGAAGGCGAACTCCATGTCCAGCTGGGTGAACTCCAGCTGGCGGTCGGCGCGCAGGGCCTCGTCGCGGAAGCAGCGCGCGATCTGGTAGTAGCGGTCGAAGCCGGCCACCATCAGGATCTGCTTGAACAGCTGCGGGCTCTGCGGCAGGGCGTAGAACTCGCCCGGGTGCATGCGCGCCGGCACCAGGAAGTCGCGCGCGCCTTCCGGGGTGGCCTTGGTCAGGATCGGGGTCTCGATGTCCTGGAAGCCGGCCGCGTCCAGGTAGCGGCGCAGGGCCTGCACCAGCTTGATCCGGGTGCGCTGCATGCGCTGCATCTCCGGACGGCGCAGGTCCAGGTAGCGGTAGCGCAGGCGGGTTTCCTCGGACGGGTTCTCGTGCGCGTGGAACGGCAGCGGCGCGGCCTTGTTGAGGATGGTGATGCGGGTGGCGATCACCTCGACCTTGCCGGAGCGGATCCTGTCGTTGACCGCGTGGCGGGCGCGGACGACGCCCTCGACCTGGATCACGTCCTCGTAGCCGAGGGAGGCGGCGACGGCGAAGACCTCGGCGTTGTCGGGCTCGACCGTGACCTGGACGATGCCTTCGTGGTCGCGCAGGTCGATGAAGCAGACGCCGCCGAGGTTGCGGGCGACGTCGGTCCAGCCGGCGAGGGTGATGGTCTGGCCGATCAGCGATTCGTCGACCAGGCCGCAGAAATGGGTACGCATGCAGGCTCCGCGAGTGGGGCAACCGCCCGGCTGCCGGGCGGAAAGGGGCAATTTTACCCTCTCGCCCCGTCCCCGCGGGGCGCCTGCGGCGCACCGGTGCCACGGGGCGCCAGGCCGCGACAAAACATCTCGTTCAGGATTGTGCGGGCAGCTTGCGCGTCGAAACATGACTCGAGGTGCCCCGATGATCCTGACACCCCTGCATGACACGCCGGTGACGGCAGCCCCCCTTCCGGCGGGAAGCGCTGCATGACGGGGGCGGTGCTCGCCTTCGCCCTGGCCATGCTGGCCGGGCTCCTGCTTGCCTCACCCCGCCTGGTGCGCATTAAGGCCGCCCTGCTGGCCCTGCTGCTGGCCGGGCTGAGCCTGTGGTGGCTGGTCGACCGCCTCAGCGGCGACGGCCTGGACGCGGCCACGCTCTACCATCTCTACAGCGGCATCGAAGGCGCCGGCGTGGCGGACTTCAGCGGGCCGCTGGCCATCACCACCGCCCTGCTGCTGCTGTCCCTGGCCCTGCCGGCCTGGATGGCCTGGCGCCTGCGCCGTCGCCCGGCGCCGGGCCCGGCCCGGCCAGTGGTGTTCCCCGCCTTCCTGGCGACCTTCGTGGTCGCGGTCCTGGCCAGCCCGCTGGCCCGGGACGGCTGGCGCCTGTACCAGCACAGCCGCCCGGTGGACGCCAGCCAGGTTGCGGCCGAGTACCTGGTCCCGGACCGCCCCCTGGGGCAGCGCCGCAACATCGTCTGGATCTATGCCGAGAGCCTGGAGCGCACCTACTTCGACGAGACGGTGTTCCCGGGGCTGATGCCCAACCTGACCCGGCTCGCCGCCGAGGCGCTGGATTTCCGCGACGTGGCCTCCCCGCCCGGCACCGGCTGGACCATCGCCGGCATGGTCGCCTCCCTGTGCGGCGTGCCGCTGACCGCCTCCCGCGGCGACGAGAACAGCATGGGCCGGATGGAGCAGTTCCTCCCCGGCGCGCACTGCCTGACCGACTACCTCGCCCAGCAGGGCTACACCCTGCAGTTCAGCGGCGGCGCGGATTCGGCCTTCGCCGCCAAGGACCGCTTCCTGGCCAGCCATGGCTTCGGGACGGTCAAGGACCAGGCCTGGTTCCGCGCCCGCCGCGTGCCGCGCCGGCACTTCTCCAGCTGGGGCGTGCACGACGACGTGCTGCTGGACAGCGTGTTCGAGGACTTCCAGCGCCTGTCGCAGGCCGGCGCCCCGTTCATGCTCACCGCCCTGACCATGGATACCCACCATCCGGCCGGCCACCTGCCCCAGGCCTGCCGTGACGTGCGTTACGGCAGCCCGCATGGCGACATCGGCCTGCTGCGCGCGATCGCCTGCAGCGACCGCCTGATCGGCCGCCTGGTCGAGCGTATCCGCCAGAGCCCCTGGGCCGGGGACACCCTGGTGGTGGTCGCCTCCGACCACCTGGCCATGCCCAACGACCTGGGCGACGTGCTGGCCGGGATGAAGCGCGAGAACCTGCTGCTGTTCCTCGGCAGCGGCCTGGAGCCGCGCCAGGTCGCCACCACCGGCAGCACCCTGGACACCGGCGCCACCCTGCTCAACCTGCTGGATCCGGAGCTGGGCGCCCTGGGTTTCGGCCGCTCGCTGCTGCAGGATCCGCCCGCCCATGGCGCCAGCCTGGCCGCGCGCGAGGGCGGCGAGCGCTACCCGCTCTACCTGGGCTTCGCCCGCCAGCTGTGGACCGGCAGCGAGACCCGCACCCTGCGGGTGGAGGAGGACCGCGTGGTGGCGGGAATGCAGCGCATCCGCCCGCCGGTGATGCTGGAGTACGACCAGGGCTGGAACATCGCCTCGATCGTGCTGGAGGACGCGCCGCGCCAGTTCGCGCAGCGCGATCCGGACAACATCCTGGCCTACGTCGACCGCTGCACCGCCTTCTTCGACGAGCCGGGCAAGGGCGAGTGGTGCGCCCTGGTGGTCGACCGCAACAACGCCCTGACCCTCTACCCGGAAGAGGAGCTGCAGCGCGGCATCCAGGTCGACGCGCCGCTGCAGGAAGCGGCCGATGCGCGGCCACGCCCGCGGCGCGCGCTTACCGTCGCCCGGCAGACGCGGCCGATGAAGCCGGGCCAGTACCAGCTGCGGGTACAGACGCGGAACCTGCCTTCGCATTCGTTCTGGCTGGAGGCGGTGTCCGACGACGGCACCGTGGTCCGCGCCCGCGAATGGGTGCAGGTCGATCCCGACCGCGCCGGCCAGCAGATCCGCCTGCCATTGTGGCTGGATTCGGCGGTGGACCAGCTGGTGATCCGCGCCTGGCTGGACCACACCGAGGAACTGGAAGTCGAGCGCGTGGCCGTGGTGCCGACCAGGAATCCCGGCCGGCGCGGCTGAGGGCTGGGGTCGGGCATGGTTAAGGCGGCCGGCGGCTATATTCGCGCCCGACCGCCTTCCCGACGGCGCTGCATGGAGCTTTGCCTGTGACCCGAGCCTTCCCCGCCTTCCTCGCCGCCTGCCTGGCCCTGGCCGCGATCGCGCCCGCGGCCGCGCGCGGCCTCGGCGAAGACCTGCGTGCCCTGCCGTCGTCGCAGCGCGTGCTGCTGATCGAGCGCGAATACGCCTCGCAGTCGGGCGGGCGCACCATCCCCGACGACCAGCTGGCCTATTACCTGGACCGGGTCGAGGATGGCTGGGGCATGCCCGAGGTACGCGGCGACATCTCCGGGTCGCTCCGCGGCCGCGACGGCCGGCGCTGGAGCGGATCCAGCTGGTCCGGGGCCACCCTGGTGAGCTCCAGCAACGACCGCCGCCGGCGCGAATGCCGCCCCCCGTTCAAGGGTCGCCCGGTGCTGGTCGAGAACATCTCCGGCACGCGCTGCATCGAGGGCCGCAACTTCGGCGGCGGCGGCGGCACGATGTGGGTGGACGACGGCTGCCGTGGACGCTTCGCCGAGGGCCGCGGCGGCTGGAGCGGCGGCAACGGCGAGCTGGTGCGCTGCGAGAGCCGCGACAACCGGCGGCAGATCTGCGCCATCCGCGGCCGCGCCGTGCTGGTGCGGCAGCTGTCGAGGACCGCCTGCGTCGAAGGCCGCACCTGGGGCCAGCGCGGCGACACCCTTTGGGTGGACGACGGCTGCCGCGCGGAATTCACCACCGGCCACGGCCCCGCGCCGGGCCATCGCCCGGGCCCGGGGCCCGGCAGGGACTACAGCGTGACCTGCAGCAGCGACAACAAGCGCCGTCGCACCTGCGACTGGGACCGGCGCCAGGGCCGCCCGGTGGTGGTGCAGCAGATCTCCAGCACCCGTTGCGAGGAAAACCGCAACTGGGGCTGGAGCGGCGGCTCGATCTGGGTCGATGGCGGCTGCCGCGCGCGCTTCGGAGTGCGTTGAAGGCCGGGATCGGGATTGGTCATTCGCGGCCCGGACAAGCGAAGCGCATCCGGCAACAGACACCCGGCCACCCGTGCCGCATTGCGACGGTATCCCCGGGCGCGGCTTCCGGCCGTGCGCCCAGGCGCACCCGCCGCAAGCCAATCACCAATCACCGCCCGAACAGCAGGCCGATTCCCACGGTCGCCAGGCCGGCCACCAGCCAGACCGCAACGCGGCGGATCATCGCCGGATCCGCGCTGCTGGCCGGACGGGCGCGGCCAAAGCCGACCACGAACACGTGCACCGGCAGGGCGATCACCAGGAGGAAGGCCAGCACCCAGTACAGGCTGTCGTCTCCCAGGCGCGGCCACAGTGCGGTCATCACCAGTGCCGAGACGACCCCGGCCGCGGCTGCGGTCACCGGCGACGGCGTGATCTGCATGTTTCCCTCTCCCCGTTGTGTCCGACCCCGATCATGCCCGGCAGGCGTGGCCGGCGCGAGCCAGACCAAGGGCGCATGGTGGGGGGATGGCGCGACCCGGGAGATCGGATGCCGTAGTCCGGGCAAGCGACGCGCGTCCTGGGTCCGGCAAGCGTGGGGACACTGGCGTTCCGGGCGGGATGTCCCGGATGCGGCGGGACTGCCCGTCAGGGCGTTCCGGCGCCCCAGGGCGCCGGCGGCGGCTCCACCGGCGTGGACAGGTCGAAGTCGACCTGGAACAGGCGCCCGTCCGGGCGCGAGAGCTCGTAGCGGAAGCGGCGGCCGGGTTCGATCTCCATCGCCCAGGTATTGCGCAGCGAGGCCTGCAGCCCGGCGGCCTGGAACATGGCCACCGACGACGCACCCACCGGGAACTCCTGGCGGGCCGCAGTACCCGGCGCGCGGCTGTCGCCGCCATACATGGTCACCGCGTCGGGACTGCCGTCCTCGTGGCGGTGGTCGTGCTCCAGGCGCAGTCCGCCGGGGGTGCGGGTGAGCACCCAGGTGCGCGATCGGTCCTCGCCGACATGGAACGGGATCCGCAGCCCCTGCCGGGGCTGGTCGCAGCCACGCACGTGCATCACCAGGGCCTTGCCGGCGAACGGGTCGGGCTGGCCCGCGGGCGGCGCCGGCTGGTCGGCCACCACCCTGCCGGCAAAGGCCTGGCCGCAATGGCTGGCCAGCGCGGCCAGGAAAGCATCGGCCGGCGACGCGGACGCATCGCCGGCACCGGTCGATTCAGGGGTGGCCCCGGGCGCATCGCCCGTGGACGGCGGGGCCGGCGTGCAGGCCGCCAGCAGGGCCAGCGACAGCAGGGCCGGAACCACCGCGCGGCGGGCCATCAGCTGGCGGTCGCCGCCGCCGCCGGAATGGACGAGGTATCGGAGGCCTTGGAGCCGCCGCCCTCGCCCTTGTCGGCCAGGTTGCGCTTCTTGTCGCCGTCCTTCTTGAAGTCGGTCTCGTACCAGCCGCCGCCGGCAAGGCGGAACGAGGGGGCGGTCACCTGGCGTCGGACCTGGCCCGGGGCGCCACAGGAAGGGCAGGTGTCCGGGTCGGCATCGGACAGTTTCTGCAGGCGGTCGAAGGCGTGACCGCAGGCGTCGCACTGGAAGGCGTAGATGGGCATGGCACACACGACAGTGGGAAAACCGCAGGCGATATGGTGGCACGTATTCACGATTCAAGGCCTGCGGGCGGCCTGAAGGGCTCATCCGGCGCCCGGGGGCAGCGCGGGAACAACCAGCCGGCGCCCCCCGGCATCCCCACGCCCCGGGAGGAACCGTAGCCCGTGCAGAAGAGGCGCTCCCGGGGCCCAGCAGGCTCGCGGAGCGCCCGCCCTGTCCGTGCCTGCGCGGCAGGGAGGCCGTTCCGCCCCCACCGAGGCCTCAACCGGCCGCGACCAGCTCCGCCGCCAGCGCCCCGGCCCGCGCCAGCACCGCGTCGCGGGCCGGGCTGTCGACCCTGGCCCCCTGCAGGTAGGCGGCCACCGTCCAGGGACGTCCCTGCGCGAGTGGCCAGACGATGGCGATGTCGTTGCGGGTATCGGTGCCATTGCTGCCGGTCTTGTCGCCTACCCGCCAGCCGTCGCCGATCCCGGCGCGCAGGCAGTCGTCGCCGGTGCGGTTGTCGATCAGCCAGTCGGCCAGCTGCAGGCGCGAGGCCGGCGCAAGCACGTCGCCGGCCACGCAACGGGCCAGGCTGGCAGCCATCGCCCTCGGGCTGGTGGTATCGCGCGGATCATCCGGGGCGAACCTGTTCATCTCCGGCTCCATGCGATCGCTGCGGGTGACCTCGTCGCCGATCCCGCGCAGGAAGGCGGTCAGGCCGGCAGTCCCGCCGATCCGGCCCAGCAGCAGGTTGGCGGCGGCGTTGTCGCTGGTGGTCATGGTCGCGCGACACAGGTCGCGCACGGTCAGGTCCTTGCCCACGTGGCGGCGCGTCACCGGGGAATGCGAAACGATGTCGGACCGGCGCACCGGCAGGCGCAGGTCCAGTTCCAGCGCGCCGCGGTCGGCCTGGGCCAGCACCGCGGCCGACAGCACCGCCTTGAACGTGCTGCACATCGGGAAACGCTCGTCCGGGCGATGCCCGCCCAGGTAGCGGCCGCCGGCGGCGTCCAGCACGGCCACGCCCAGCCGGCCCTGCGCGGCTGCCTCCAGCGCGGCGAAGTCCGCTGCCGCGGCGATGCGTGCCCGCACCGCGTCGCCGCTGGACGCGGGTGCGAACGCCGCAGCGCGCGCCATCACCGGCGCGACGAGCATGGACGTGGCGGCCAGGCCAGCGGACTGCAGGAAGCGGCGGCGGTCGGGCATGGATCGATCCTCCTCGGGGGTGGACGGCGATTATCCGCAGCGCCAGCGAACCGCCACCACCACAAGTTTTCGGGAGCAGCCATTAGCTGCGTTTGTGGCGTCATAGCCCGGGCAAGCGAAGCTCGCCGCGCCGCGGCAATGCCAGGCGCCAGGGACGAACGTCTGGCGCGTCGCCACGCGTCGCAGGGTTTCCGCTGGATTGCAGGACAGGGTCATCGGGGGTGATGGCGGGACCCCGGATGCGGCCTTCGGCCTTATCCGGGCTACGCGTTGCGGTGAAGCCCACCCGGGATGATGCGCCACGAAGGCAGCGGCCCCGGTCGCACGGAACATCGCCCGCCCCGCTGCTGTAGCCTCGGCATTCCGCCACCTTCCCGCTCGCGATGCCCCGCCCGCCGCTTCCGCTCAATGCGCTGCGCGCCTTCGAGGCCGCTGCGCGCCACCAGAACCTGACCCGCGCCGCGCTGGAACTGTGCGTGAGCCAGGCGGCGCTGAGCCACCAGATCCGGACCCTGGAACAGCGCCTGGGCGTGGCCCTGTTCCACCGCCTGCCGCGCGGCGTCGCGCTGACCGATGAAGGCGCGGCGCTGTACCCGGTGCTGCAGGATGCGTTCGACCGCATCGCCGGGGGCATGCAGCGCTTCCTCGGCGCGGAGGACCGCCAGGTGCTGACCGTGGGCGCGGTGGCGACCTTTGCCGCCGGCTGGCTGCTGCCACGCCTGGCGCGGTTCGAGGCCGCGCACCCGGACATCGAACTGCGGGTGCAGACCCACAACAACCGCATCGACCTGGCCAGCGAGGGCCTGGACCTGGCGATCCGCTTCGGCGACGGCGACTGGCAGGGCCAGGAATGCACGGCCGTGCTGGACACCCCGTTCGCGCCGCTGTGCGCACCGGGCCTGGCCACGCGCCTGCACGACCCGGCCGACCTTGCCGGCGTGCCGCTGCTGCGCTCCTACCGCACCGACGAATGGCCGCGCTGGCTGGCCGCCGCAGGCGCCGCTGGCGTGGAGGCGCGCGGGCCGGTGTTCGATTCATCGCTGGCGCTGGCGGCCGCGGCCTCGGGTGGCAGTGGCGTGGCCCTGCTGCCGCTGCGCATGTTCGAGCGCGAGATCGCAGAGGGCCGGCTGGTGCAGCCGTTCGCGGCGACGGTCGAGCTGGGACGTTACTGGCTCACGCGCTTGCGTTCGCGCACCGAGCGCGAGCCGGCCGCACGCTTCCGCCTGTGGTTGGAGGAACAGGGGCGCGAGGCCGTGGGCGGCTGACCAGGGCCACGCCTGTCGCGGCCCGCGCCTGGCTTGCCGCGGGCGGAGTGGGGGCGCGGCAACGAGGCCCCGCTGACTCAGTCCAGCATTTCCAGCCAGGCCTGCTCGGCCTGCTCCAGGCGCGCGGCCAGGGCTTCGCGGGCGCGGGCAAGATCGGCCAGGCGGGCGGCATCGGCCATGACCGCCGGGTCGGCAAGCTGGGCATCGAGCTCGGCCAGCTGCGCTTCCAGCTCGGCGACCTTCTTCTCGGCAGCGGCCAGCTTGACCGGGTTGGCCGGCTTCTTCGCCGGTGCCGGCGCGGCGGGCGCCGGCGTGGGTGCCGGAGCCTCGGCCGCGGCCTGCTCCAGGCGCGCGCGGGTGCCCTGCGCCACCGGGCGGGTGCGCAGCCAGGCGGCGTAGTCGTCCAGGTCGCCGTCGAACGGCTCGACCACGCCGTCGGCCACGCGCCAGAAGGTGTCGCAGACCAGGCCGATCAGGTGGCGGTCGTGGCTGACCATCACGATCGCCCCATCGAAGTCCGCCAGCGCTTCGGCCAGGGCCTCGCGCATCTCCAGGTCCAGGTGGTTGGTCGGTTCGTCCAGCAGCAGCACGTTCGGCTGCTGCCAGGCGATCAGGGCCAGGGCCAGGCGCGCGCGCTCGCCGCCGGAGAAGCCGTCCACCGTCTCGAAGGCGCGGTCGCCCGGGAAATTCCACTTGCCGAGGAAATCGCGGAAGGCCTGGGTCGGGCTGTCGGGCGAGATCTCGCGGAAGTGGTCGATCGGCGACTGGCCCTCGTGCAGCGATTCGACCGTGTGCTGGGCGAAGTAGCCGATGCGCAGGTCCGGGTGCGCGTTGCGCTCGCCCACCAGCGGCGGCAGTTCGCCGACCAGGGTGCGCACCAGGGTGGTCTTGCCGGCGCCGTTGGGGCCGAGCAGGCCGATGCGGTCGCCCGCCTCCAGGCCGAAGCCGACGTTCTTCAGGATCACCGCCGGCCCGTTTCCGCTTGCCGGCTCGGCCGGGTAGCCGCACTGCCCGTCCTGGATCCGGATCAGCGAATGCGGCAGGCGGCTGGGCGGTGCGAACTGGATCGTGAACTCGCGCTCCACGCGTACCGCCTCGGTCCCGGCCAGCTTGGCCAGGCGCTTCATCCGGCTCTGCACCTGGCGCGCCTTGGAGGCCTTGGCCTTGAACCGGTCGATGAAGCTCTGCAGGTGGGCGCGCTCGGCCTGCTCCTTCTCGTGCGCGATCTGCTGCTGGCGCAGCTGCTCGGCGCGCTGGCGCTCGAAGTCGGTGTAGCCGCCCACGTACAGCCTGGCGTTGCCGCCGTGCAGGTGCAGGGTGTGGGTGGCGACGTTGTCCAGGAACTCGCGGTCGTGCGAGATCAGCAGCAGGGTGCCGGGGTACTTCAGCAGCCACTGCTCCAGCCAGTAGACCGCATCCAGGTCCAGGTGGTTGGTCGGCTCGTCCAGCAGCAGCAGGTCCGAGGGCATCATCAGTGCGCGCGCCAGGTTCAGGCGCACGCGCCAGCCGCCTGAGAACGAGGACACCGGGCGCTGGTGGGTATCGGCCGGGAAGCCCAGGCCGTGCAGCAGCTTGCCGGCGCGGGCCTCGGCGTCGTAGCCGTTGAGCTCGGCCAGCTTCTGGTGCGCGGCAGCCACCGCCTCCCAGTCCTCGCGCGCATTGGCCTCGGCTTCCTCGCGCAACACCGCGGCGATCACCGCGTCGCCGCCGAGCACGAAGTCCAGCGCCGGATCCGGCAGCGAAGGCGTCTCCTGCGCGACCGAGGCGATCCGCACCTTGCCGGGCAGGTCGACGTCGCCCTTGTCGGCTTCCAGCTCACCCTTGATCGCGGCGAACAGGCTGGACTTGCCGGTGCCGTTGCGGCCGACCACGCCGACGCGGTAACCGGCATGCAGGGCCAGGTCGACATTGGACAGCAGCAGGCGTTCGCCGCGGCGCAGGGCGAAGTTGCGCAGGGAAATCATCGGGAGTTTGCTTTCAGAACGAAAAGGAATCAGCAGATGCCGAGGCATCCTGCGACGTCCCATTCTACGTTAACGAATACTTGACATGACATCGGTCCAGCATGCAGCGCGGACCCGCGCAGCATCCTGCAATGCATCCCGTACCTCGCAGCAAGGAGCTAGCCCATGGCATCCAAGCCCCATCTTCTCGCCTCCGCCGTGACCGCCGCCCTGCTGGCCGCCGCTCCGGCGGCCCAGGCCCAGCAGGAGCCCGGTGGAACCGACTCCCGCACGCCCACGGTGCTGGACACCCTGATCGTCACCGGTACCCGCATCGCCGACCGCACCGTGGCCGAATCGCAGTCGCCGATCGACATCATCACCCCCGAGGCGCTGGCCGCCACCGGCACCACCGAGCTGGCCACCGCCCTGGCCCGCGCCCTGCCCTCGCTCAACTTCCCGCGCCCGGCCATGGCCGACGGCACCAGCGGCGTGCGCCCGGCGCAGCTGCGCGGCCTGTCGCCGGACCAGGTGCTGGTGCTGGTCAACGGCAAGCGCCGCCACGTCTCGGCCCTGGTCAACGTCAACGGCACCATCGGCCGCGGCTCCTCGGCGGTGGACCTCAACGCCATCCCGGTGGCGGCGATCGAGCGGGTCGAGGTGCTGCGCGACGGCGCCTCGGCGCAGTACGGCTCGGACGCCATCGCCGGCGTGGTCAACATCGTGCTCAAGAGCGCCGGCCATGGCGGCAGCCTGTCGGCCACCGGCGGCGAGTATTCCGAGGGCGATGGCGCACAGTGGCAGCTGGCCGGCGACGCCGGGCTGAGCCTGGCCGGCGATGGCGGCACCGTGCACCTGGCCGCGCAGGCCGGGCAGCAGGACCCGACCAACCGTTCCGGCCGCTACCAGGGCACCGCCCCCCATACCGGCAACTTCCCCGGCATCGGCGAGCGCGCGTTCCGCTTCGGCGAGGCCGAGGTCGACCAGTCCGCGGTCTCGGCCAATGCCGCGTTCAACGTCGGCGAGCGTGCGCGGATCTACCTGACCGCGATCGCCAGCAACCGCGACATCACCTCGTTCGCCTTCTACCGCTCGCGCAACCACAGCGACCAGGGCGCGCTGCTGGCGCAGGTGTATCCGGGCGGCTACGTGCCGGAGATCAACCAGTATTCGAAGGACCGCAGCGCGGTGCTGGGCTTCAGGGGCGACACCGCGGGCGGCTGGACCTGGGACCTGAGCTACAGCTTCGGCAGCAACGACCTCGACTTCCACACCCGGAACACCGTCAACTACGCCCTCGGCCCGGACAGCCCGCGCAGCTTCCATGCCGGCAACCTCCGCTACGCCCAGGACGTGTTCAACGCCGACTTCTCCAAGACCCTGGACATCGGCCTGGCCTACCCGGCGACGCTGTCCTTCGGCGCCGAGTACCGCGACGAGGAGTGGCGCCAGGGCCCGGGCGAGCCGGACTCCTACTTCGGTTCCGGCGCCCAGGGCTTCGGCGGCTTCACTCCGCGCAACGCCGGCAGCTACCAGCGCGACAGCTACGCGCTCTACGTTGACCTGGAGGCGGACCTGGGCGAGCGCTTCTCCGCCGGCCTGGCCGGGCGCTACGAGGACTATTCGGACTTCGGCAGCGAGACCTCGGGCAAGCTTTCGGCACGCTACGCCTTCACCGACGCGGTCGCCCTGCGCGCCACCGTGGCCAGCGGCTTCCGCGCCCCGGCCCTGGCGCAGCAGAACTACCAGGCGGTCACCACCAACATCAACAACAGCGTTGTGACCGAAACCGGTACCTTCCCGGCCACCGGCGCGGCCGCCCAGGCCCTGGGCGCCGAGCCGCTGAAGGCCGAGACCTCGCTGTCGTACAGCCTGGGCCTGGTGCTGCAGCCGGCAGAGCGGGTGTACGTGACCGTCGACGCCTACCAGATCGAGATCGACGACCGCATCGTGCTGTCCTCCAACCTCAATCTCACCGACAACCAGGCCGCACAGGACCTGCTGGCCAGCCTGGGCATCACCGGGGTGACCGCGGCGCGCTACTTCAACAACGCCATCGACACCCGCACCCGCGGCGTGGACGTGGTCGGCACCTGGTCGGTGCCGCTGGCCGCCTCCAGCCTGGACCTGACCGCCAGCTACAACTACAACAAGACCGAGGTCACCCGGATCGCGCCCAATCCGGCGGCCCTGGCCGCGCTGGGCGCCAACCTGGAGCGCATCGCGCGCGACGAGCGCGGCCGCATCGAGGAAGGCGCCCCGCGCGACAAGTTCGCCCTCGGGGCGACGTGGCGGCTGGCGCAGTGGGACTTCAGCGCCAATGCCACCCGTTACGGCGAGTTCACCAGCCGCCACCTCTCCAACCCGGCGCAGGACCAGACCTACGACGCGAAGTGGACCCTGGACACCTCGGTCAGCTTCCGGCCGGCCGCGAACTGGACCCTCACCCTGGGCGCGGACAACGTGCTGGATGAGTACCCGGAAGAGACCATCTTCCCGAACTCCACCTCGGGCCTGATCCCGTACAGCCTGTATTCGCCGTTCGGCTTCAACGGCCGCTACGTGTACGGCCGGGTCGGCTACCGCTGGTAAGGCGGCTGCAGGCCCGCCCGACGGGGCCCCGGCACGCGCCGGGGCCTGTCCCTTTCCGGGCGGGCCGCGCGGCTGGCGATCCGCCCTGCCGCCTGGCCCGGGCGCTCCGCCCGCGGCGAAAGGCAGGTGGGGCCGGGCTCCCCCGCCACTGGACACCGGCCCGGCGTAGGGCAAGCCCGGCACGATTCGTGCCAACGTTTTATTTACGGCGGACACCGCCATCAGCGAAACTCGGGGGCCGCGCGGACTTCCCGCACACGACCACCCCTGATGCACCACGACACCAGCCTGATCGACATCGTCGCGGTTGGCCTGGCCCTGGCTTTCGTGCTCGGCGCCATCGCCAACCGGTTGCGCCTGTCCCCGCTCGTCGGCTACCTGATCGCCGGCATCTGCGTGGGACCGTTCACCCCCGGCTTCGTCGCCGACCAGGAAATCGCCAACCAGCTGGCCGAGATCGGCGTGATGCTGCTGATGTTCGGCGTCGGCCTGCACTTCTCGATGGACGACCTGCTGGAGGTGAAGTGGATCGCCATCCCCGGCGCGGTGGCGCAGATCGCGGTGGCGACCCTGCTCGGCTGGGGCGTGGCCTGGGTAATGGGCTGGTCGCACCTGCATGGCATCGTGTTCGGCTTCTCCCTGGCGACCGCCTCGACCGTGGTCCTGCTGCGGGCGATGGAGGAGCGGCGCCTGCTGGAGACCATGCGCGGCAAGATCGCGGTCGGCTGGCTGATCGTGGAGGACATGGCCTGCGTCCTGGCCCTGGTCATGATGCCGGTGATCGCGGGTCTGTTCGGTCCGGAAGCCGGCGGCGAGCGCCACAGCTTCGGCAGCGTGCTGGGCTCGATCGGCTGGACCTTCGTCCAGCTGGGCCTGTTCGTGGCGGTGATGCTGCTGGTCGGGCGCCGGGTCATTCCCTGGGTGCTGGAGCGCATCGCCGGCACCGGCTCGCGCGAGCTGTTCACCCTGTCGGTGCTGGCCATCGCCCTGGGCGTGGCGTTCGGCGCGGCCGCCCTGTTCGGCGTGTCCTTCGCCCTGGGCGCGTTCTTCGCCGGCATGATGCTCAACGAGTCCGAGCTCAGCCACAAGGCGGCCAACGATTCGCTGCCGCTGCGCGACGCATTCGCGGTGCTGTTCTTCGTCTCGGTGGGCATGCTGTTCGACCCGAGGATCCTGATCGAGCATCCCTGGCAGGTGCTGGCCACCGCGGCGATCATCATGTTCGGCAAGTCGGCGGCGGCGTTCGTGATCGTGCGCGCCTTCGGCCATCCCAAGTCGACCGCGCTGACCATTTCCGCCTCGCTGGCGCAGATCGGCGAGTTCGCCTTCATCATCGCCGGCCTGGGCGTGAGCCTGCGGATCCTGCCGGAAACCGGCCAGGCCCTGGTGCTGGCCGGCGCGCTGATCTCGATCATGCTCAACCCGATGATCTTCATGCTGCTGGACCGCTGGGAAGCGGCGCACCGCGAGGAAGTCCAGGTGCAGCCGGAACCGGAGGTGCAGCCGGGCCCGCCACTGCAGCCCGGCAACCATGCCATCGTGATCGGCTACGGCCGGGTCGGCAGCGAGCTGGCCAACGTGCTGCGCGACCGCGGCGTGCCGGTGGTGATCATCGACGACAACAGCCTGCACGTGGACCGCGCCCACGCCCTCGGCATCCCCGGCATCCGCGGCCACGCCGCCTCGGACAAGGTCCTGGCCGAGGCCCATCCGGAGTCTGCCAGCATCGCCATCCTCGCCATCCCGCAGCCGCTGGAGGCCGGCGAGGCGATCGCCAAGCTGCGCGCGCTCAACCCCGCCCTGCCGGTGCTGGCGCGCGCCCACAGCGACGCCGAGGTCAAGCACCTGCTGGCCCATGGCGCCGACGGCGCGGTCATGGCCGAGCGCGAACTGGCCTACTCGCTGGCGGAGATGGTCATGTCGACCCCGGCCTACCGCTACGCCGGCCGCCCGGAGATGACGGTGCCGCCGGTCTGACCCGGGAAACGCGTGGAAAGCCTGTTCACGCTGTCGATCCACGGCCACCGCGGCACCCGCCCGCGGTGGCCGTTTCGCGTCAGGCCGCTGCCAGCGCCTGCTCCAGGTCGGCGACCAGGTCGTCGATGTGCTCGATGCCCACGCACAGGCGCACGGTGTCCTCGCTGACCCCGGCCTTCTCCAGTTCCTCCGGCGACAGCTGGCGGTGGGTGGTCGATGCCGGATGGGTGGCCAGCGACTTGGCGTCGCCGATGTTCACCAGGCGGGTGAACAGCTGCAGCGCATCGAGGAAGCGCGCGCCGGCCTCGCGCCCGCCGGGCAGGCCGAAGGTCAGCAGGCCGGAAGCGCCCTTCGGCAGGTACCTGCGCACCAGCGCATGCTCGGGATGGTCGTCCAGGCCGGCGTAGTTCACCCAGGCCACCTTCGGGTGCTGCTTCAGGTAGCGGGCCACGGCCAGGGTGTTCTGGTTGATCCGGTCCATGCGCAGCGCCAGGGTCTCGATGCCCTGCAGGATCAGGAACGCGTTGAACGGCGAGATCGCCGCGCCGGTGTTGCGCAGCGGCACCACCCGCGCGCGCCCGATGTAGGCCGCCGGGCCCAGGGCCTCGGTATAGACCACGCCGTGGTAGCTGACGTCCGGCTCGTTGAGGCGGCGGAAGCGCGCCTTGTGCTCGGCCCAGGGGAAACGCCCGGAATCGACGATGGCGCCGCCGACGCTGTTGCCGTGGCCGCCCAGGTACTTGGTCAGCGAATGCACCACGATGTCGGCACCATGGTCGAACGGGCGCAGCAGGTACGGGGTGGCCACGGTGTTGTCGACGATCAGCGGCACGCCGTGCGCGTGCGCGACCTTGGCCACCGCCTCGATGTCGGTGATGTTGCCGCGCGGGTTGCCGATCGACTCGACGAACACCGCCTTGGTGCGTCCGTCGATCAGCCTGGCGACCGCATCCGGATCGCGGTAGTCGGCCAGCCGCGCCTCGATGCCGAACTGCGGCAGGGTGTGGGCGAACAGGTTGTAGGTGCCACCGTACAACGCGCTGGAGGAGACGATGTTGTCGCCGGCCTCGGCGATGGTCTGGATCGCGTAGGTGATCGCGGCCTGGCCCGAGGCCAGGGCCAGCGCGGCGATGCCGCCCTCCAGCGCGGCCAGGCGCTGCTCCAGCACTTCCTGGGTCGGATTCATGATCCGGGTATAGATGTTGCCCGGGACCTTGAGGTCGAACAGGTCCGCGCCGTGCTGGGTGTTGTCGAAGGCGTAGGCCACCGTCTGGTAGATCGGCACGGCCACCGCGCGGGTGGTCGGATCCGGGCTGTAGCCGGCATGGACGGCAAGGGTCTCGGGCTTCCAGTTCGGTGCACTCATGCGCTGCGCTCGCGGTTGCATGGACGGGAGCGCCGAAGATAGCCGAGCAAAGGCGCGACGGAGCGCACGGTTTCAGCGCCAACCATCGCCACGCGGAATGTCCTCATTCCGCAAAAGGCAGGCGGCGGCCCCCGGCCGCCGCCGCCCAATCACCAATCACCAATCACCAATCACCAATCACCAATCACCAATCACCAATTCACGTCCGCGCGAACACCAGATGGCCGCCTTCGGCGTCGACCCTGATGGTGTCGCCGCTGGCGAACTCGCCGGACAGGATCTTCTGCGCCAGCGGGTTCTCGACCTGGGCCTGGATCGCGCGCTTGAGCGGACGCGCGCCGTACACCGGGTCGAAACCGACGTTGCCCAGCAGCTCCAGCGCCGCGTCCGACAGCTCCAGCTTCAGGCCGCGCTCGTGCAGGCGCTTCTCCAGGCCGTGCAGCTGGATGCGGGCGATGGACGTGATCTGCGCCTTGTCCAGCGGGTGGAACACGACGATCTCGTCCAGCCGGTTGATGAACTCCGGGCGGAAGTGCGCCTGCACCACGCCCATCACCGCCGCCTTCATCTGCACGTAGGCCTCGGGCGAACCGTCGCCGGACAGCTCCTGGATCTGGTGCGAGCCCAGGTTGGAGGTCATCACGATGACGGTATTGCGGAAGTCCACCGTGCGGCCCTGGCCGTCGGTCAGGCGGCCGTCGTCCAGCACCTGCAGCAGGATGTTGAACACGTCCGGATGCGCCTTCTCGACCTCGTCCAGCAGGATCAGCGAGTACGGCCGGCGGCGCACGGCCTCGGTCAGGTAGCCGCCCTCCTCGTAGCCGACGTAACCCGGAGGCGCGCCGATCAGGCGGGCCACCGAGTGCTTCTCCATGAACTCGCTCATGTCGATGCGGACCATGGCCTCGCTGCTGTCGAACAGGAACTCGGCCAGGCCCTTGCACAGCTCGGTCTTGCCCACGCCGGTCGGGCCCAGGAACAGGAACGAGCCGATCGGGCGGTTCGGATCCGACAGGCCGGCACGCGAGCGGCGCACCGCGTCGGACACCGCGCGGATCGCCTCGTCCTGGCCGACCACGCGCCTGTGCAGCTCCTGCTCCATGCGCAGCAGCTTGTCGCGCTCGCCCTCGAGCATCTTGCTAACCGGGATGCCGGTCCAGCGGCTGACCACCTCGGCGATCTCCTCCTCGGTGACCTTGTCCTGGACCAGCTTGAAGTCCTTCTTCTCGGCCTCGGCGGCGGCGGCCAGCTGCTTCTCCAGCGCCGGGATGCGGCCGTACTGGATCTCGCTCATGCGCGCGTAGTCCTGGGCGCGCTGCGCGGCTTCCAGCTCGATCCGGGCCTGCTCCAGCTGCTCCTTGACCCTGGTCGCGCCCTGCAGCGCGGCCTTCTCCGACTTCCATACCTCGTTGAGGTCGGAGAACTCGCGCTCGAGCTTTTCGATGTCGGCCTCGAGATCAGCCAGGCGCTGCTTGGAAGCGTCGTCCTTCTCCTTCTTCAGCATCTCGCGCTGGATCTTGAGCTGGATCAGGCGGCGCTCGAGGCGGTCCAGCTCCTCGGGCTTGGAGTCGATCTCCATGCGGATGCGCGAGGCGGCCTCGTCCATCAGGTCGATGGCCTTGTCCGGCAGCTGGCGGTCGGCGATGTAGCGGTTGGACAGGGTGGCCGCGGCGACGATCGCCGGGTCGGTGATCTCCACCCCGTGGTGCACCGCGTAGCGCTCCTTGAGGCCGCGCAGGATGGCGATGGTGTCCTCGACGCTGGGCTCGCCCACGAACACCTTCTGGAAGCGGCGCTCCAGCGCGGCGTCCTTCTCCACGTACTGGCGGTACTCGTCCAGGGTGGTGGCGCCGATGCAGTGCAGCTCGCCGCGGGCCAGCGCCGGCTTGAGCATGTTGCCCGCGTCCATGGCGCCCTCGGCCTTGCCGGCGCCGACCATGGTGTGCAGCTCGTCGATGAACAGGATGATCTGGCCCTCGTTCTTGGCCAGGTCGTTGAGCACGGCCTTCAGCCGCTCCTCGAATTCGCCACGGAACTTGGCGCCGGCGATCAGCGCGCCCATGTCCAGGCTCAGCACGCGCTTGCCCTTGAGCTGCTCGGGCACCTCGCCCTTGACGATGCGCTGGGCCAGGCCTTCCACGATCGCGGTCTTGCCCACGCCCGGCTCGCCGATCAGCACCGGGTTGTTCTTGGTACGGCGCTGCAGGACCTGGATGGTGCGGCGGATCTCCTCGTCGCGGCCGATCACCGGATCCAGCTTGCCGGACTCGGCGCGCGCCGTTAGGTCGATGGTGTACTTCTCCAGCGCCTGGCGCTGGTCCTCGGCGTTCTCGGACTGCACGGTCTCCCCTCCGCGGATCTTCTCGATGGCGGCCTGCAGGCGCGCCTTGTCGGCGCCGGCGGCCCTGAGCGCCTGGCCCACGGCGCCGGTGTCTTCCAGCGCGGCCAGCACGAACCACTCGCTGGCGATGAACTGGTCGCCGCTCTGCTGGGCAAGCTTGTCGGTCAGGTTGAGCAGGCGGCCGAGGTCGTTGCCGACCGACAGGTTGCCGGCCTGGCCGGAAACCTTCGGCAGCCGCTCCAGCGCCTCGCCCAGCCGCTCGCGCAGCACGGGCACGTTGACGCCGGCCTGGGAAAGCAGGGGCCGGGTGCTGCCGCCGGCCTGGTCGATCAGGGCGACCAGCACGTGCACCGGCTCCAGCATGTTGTGGTCGCGGCCCACGGCCAGCGACTGCGCGTCGGCCAGCGCCTGCTGGAAACGCGAGGTGAGCTTGTCCATCCGCATGGGGTAGTCCTCGAAGAGGGGGCCGGCCGTGCCGGCGATGTCCACCAGATGCGGTCCGCCGGCCCGGTTTCAAGGCCGGAAGATACGCACGGACGGGCCCGGTTGGGATAATGCGGCCATGCCCGCCC
>NZ_PDWP01000018.1 GCF_010093235.1 Pseudoxanthomonas suwonensis
GGGGCTGGGAGATGTGTAGAAGAGACAGGGCGTGGCTAGCATGCGGGGCGGGTGGCCGCCGCGGGCACGCTGCCGGATCGGGCCGGACACGGCGGCCACCGCTCCAGGCTTCACCCAGCCCGGGGGGGCTTCCGGCATACCGGCCGCGTGCCCGTCCCGGTTAAGCTTCATCCATGGAAGCACCGTTGCGATCGATCCATGTCGTGGCCGGCGTCATCACCGACGTCCGTGGCCGCATCCTGCTCACCCAGCGCGGCAAGGACAGCGACCTGGCGGGGCTGTGGGAATTCCCCGGGGGCAAGCGCGAGCCGGGTGAGAGCTCGCAGGCGGCGCTGGCGCGCGAGCTCGAGGAGGAACTGGGGATCGAGGTGGAGATCGGCGAACGGCTGATCGAGGTGCCGCAGCAGTACCCGAGCAAGCGGCTGCGGCTGGAGGTGTTCCGGGTCGCGCGCTGGAAGGGCTCGCCACGCGGGCGCGAAGGGCAGGCCATGACCTGGGTCGAGCCCGAACGCCTGTCGCGCTATTCGATGCCTTCGGCCGACGTGCCGGTGGTCGGGGTGCTGCGGCAGCCCGGGCTGTACCTGGTCACGCCTGCACCGGGCGACGACCTCGCCGGCTGGCTCGTGGCCCTGGAAGCCGCGCTGGATGCCGGCGTGGGCCGCGTGCAGCTGCGTGCGCCAGGACTGGGGGCCGGCCCCTGGCGGGAACTGGCCCAGGCCGCCCTGGTCCGTTGCCGGGCGGCCGGCGCCGAACTGCTGCTCAACCGCGACATCGACCTGGCCCGGGAACTGGGCGTCGGCGTGCACCTGGGCAGCGAACAGCTGGCGGGACTCGCGGCGCGCCCGTTGCCACCTGGGCAGGCGGTGGGGGCGTCGTGCCATACCCTGGCCGAACTGCAGGCGGCGCAGGCGCTGGGCTGCGACTTCGCGGTGCTGGGGCCGGTCCGGGCCACGGCCACCCATCCCGGTACCGAACCCATCGGCTGGGAGGGGTTTGCCGAGCTGCGCCAGCACGTGGGCCTGCCGATCTACGCGATCGGCGGCCTGGGTCCTGACGACGTGGAGGCGGCACGGCTGCAGGGCGCGCAGGGCGTCGCGGCCATCCGCGCCCTGTGGGAGTCGGTGGCCGCCTGAGGGCGCCGCGGGCGGCGGTGCGGGCGTCAGCCCCTGGCGGCTGCCAGCGCCAGGTAGTGGGCGTGCAGCTGCGCCACCATGGCATCCAGGTGCGAAGGCTCGCCGTCGTTGACCACGACATCGTCGGCGATCGCCAACCTTGCCTCGCGCGGGGCCTGCGTGGAGATCATGCGCCCGGCCAGGTCCCCGTCCACGCCGTCGCGGCGCATCAGGCGGGCGTGCTGGGTGGACTCCGGCGCATCCACCACCAGGATCCGGTCCAGCCACGGGTAGCCTTCGCGTCCACCGGCCTCGGCCAGCAGCGGCACGGCCGCGATCGCGTAGGGACCCGGTGCCGCGCGGCAGCGTTCCTCCAGCGCGGCGCGGATGGCCGGATGGGTGATCGATTCCAGCGCCTGGCGCGCCAGCGGGTCCGCGAATATGAGCTCGCGCAGCCGGCGCCGGTCCAGCCTTCCATCGTCCTGCAGAACGCCGGGACCGAACTCGCGCACGATCGCGGCCAGCGCTGGCTGCCCGGGCTCGACCACCTCGCGCGCGACCACGTCGGCGTCGGCCACGAGCACGCCCAGCGCCTCGAAGCGCCGCGTCAGCTCGCTCTTGCCGGAAGCCACGCCTCCAGTGAGGCCGATGATGAACCTGCTCATTCGGTCAGCCAGATGGTGCAGCCTGCGATGGCCGGGGAGCCGGGCCGCCGTCCGCAGCGCGGCCGTCGGCCCCGGCGGGGTCAGCCGAGGCCAGCGTAGCGCGCGTAGGCGCCCAGCAGCGACTCGCCCCAGAAGAAGAAGATCCAGCCGGCGATGGCCAGGTAGGGGCCGAACGGGATCGGCGTGGCGCGGTCGCGGCCCTTGTAGGCAAGCCAGACCGACCCGACCACCGCACCGACCACGGTGGACAGCAGGATGATCGGCAGGATGCCCTTGAGTCCGCACCAGGCGCCCAGCGCGGCCAGCAGCTTGAAGTCGCCGTGGCCCATGCCTTCCTTGCCGGTGAGCTGCTTGAACAGCCAGCACACGCTCCACAGCGAGACGTAGCCGACCACCGCGCCGAGCAGGGCGGGCTTGGCGGGCATGTACAGGTTGTCGAGGCTGGCGATCAGGCCCAGCCACATCAGCGGCAGGGTCAGCTGGTCGGGCAGCAGGCGGGTGCGCAGGTCGATGCCCGACAGCGCGATCAGGTACCAGGTCAGCAGCATCGCGCCGAAGCCCTGCCAGCCGAAGCCGAAGCGCCAGGCGCACAGCACGGTCAGCAGGCCGGTCAGCAGCTCGACCAGCGGGTACTGGATGGAAATGCGCTGGCCGCTGTAGCGCGAGCGGCCGCGCAGCATGAGCCAGCTCAGGACCGGGATGTTCTCCCACCACTTGAGCCGGTCGCCGGTGACCGGATCGTGCGAGGGTTCAACGACCACTCCGGGCGGCGGCGGATCGTAGATCTCGGGCTGGCCGAGGATCTCGCGCGCGTCGCGCTTCCACTCCCACTCCAGCCTGCGCGGCAGGCGCAGGATGACCACGTTGAGGAAGCTGCCAACCGCCAGCCCCACGCTGGCAACGAGCGGATAACCCAGCAGGGGCTGTTGGTCGAGGAACGCCATTGGATGCCTTGGTCAGATGGTGGCGGCGAGCTTGAAGATGGGCAGGTACATGCCGATGACCATGCCGCCGACCAGGACGCCGAGCACGACCATGATCATGGGCTCGATGAGGCTGGCCAGCGCATCGACGGCGTTGTTGACCTCCTGCTCATAGTACTCCGCGACCTTGAACAGCATCGCGTCCAGTGCGCCGGCCTCCTCGCCGATGGCCGCCATCTGGATCACCATGTGCGGGAACAGCCCGGTCTGGCGCATGGCCAGGTTGACCGGGTAGCCGACGGCGACGTCGTCGCGGATGCGGAAGATCGCCTTCTCGTACACCGAGTTGCCGGTGGCGCCGGCCACCGACTCCAGCGCCTCCACCAGCGGCACGCCGGCCTTGAAGGTGACGGCCGTGGTGCGCGCGAAGCGGGCGATGGCGCTGTTGTTCATGATGTCGCCCAGCACCGGCACCTTCAGGATCACCCGGTCCAGGAAGTGCTGTAGGGCGGGCGAGCGCTTGTAGGCGAAGATGAACCCGCCGAGCGCGCCACCAACGACAAGCAGCACGGCCCACCAGTACGCGACCATGAACCGCGACATGTTCACGATCATCTGGGTGAAGGCCGGCAGGTCCGCGCCGAAGCCCTTGAAGGTCTCCTCGAACTGCGGGACCACGAAGATCAGCAGGATCGCGCTGACGATCAGCGCCACCGCGATGGTCATCGCCGGATAGAACAGGGCCTTCTTGATCTTGCCCTTGAGCGCCTCGATGTTTTCCTTGTAGTTGGCGATCGTCTCCAGCACGGTCTCCAGCACGCCCGCGCCTTCGCCGGCCCGCACCAGGTTGCGGTAGAGCTCGTCGAAATGCAGCGGATGCTTGCTGATCGCCTCGTAGAGCGAGGAGCCGCCCTCGATGTCGGCGCGGATCGAGCCGACCATCGTCTTCATGCGCGGGTTCTTGTGGCCGCCGGCGATGATCTCCAGCGCCGAGACGATCGGCACGCCGGACTTCATCATGGTCGCCATCTGGCGGCTGAAGAACGCGATGTCCTTCGGCGTGATGGCACTGCCGGCCTGGCCGAAGAGCGGCTTGGACTTGGGCTTGACCACGCTGGGGGTGATGCCCTGGCGGCGCAGCTCCGCGCGCAGCATGTTGGCGTTCCTGGCCGCCTGTTCCCCCTTCATCTTCACGCCGCGCTTGTCGGTGCCTTCCCAGACGAAGGGCACCAGCTGGCTCGTGGCCCGGTCGACGGGCACGGTCGGCTTCCGGGCGGCAGTACGCGATACGGACATGATTCGAATCCCCCCCGCCGGCATCCCCATGCCGGCACGAACCCGCATGGTAGCGGTTAATCGGGCGACAGGCACGCGTCCCGGGAGCGTGGCGCCAAGGCCGGGGGGAGACAGGATCGGGAAGTGCCCAGGGTGCGATGGTCCGGGCAGTAGGTGACGCAGAGCGTCACTTCCTGCCCTTCATGTCCGCCTGCGCAACCTGTGGAGCGGATCACGGCAGTCAGGCCGCCATGGGCTAGGAGTTTGGCGCTGCGCATTGCTATGATGCGGCCGCGGGTCGGCGTGCGGGGAACTTGGCACGCAACCTGCGTGGGGACAGGTACGTGATCTTGAGTCACGGGCCCGCACCAATGGGCAAGGGGTACTCCGGTGCCCACCAACAACCGTCTTAGGGGAAATAGATATGAAGAAGCAGCAGGGCTTTACCCTGATCGAACTGATGATCGTCGTCGCGATCATCGCCATCCTGGCCGCCATCGCGCTGCCGGCCTACGCCGACTACACCAAGCGCACCAAGGTGTCCGAGGCCATCCTGGCGGCTTCGTCCTGCCGTACCACCATCACCGAGATCGTGCAGTCGACCGTTGGCTCGACCCTGCCGGACGCCGATGAGTGGGGCTGCGAGACCTCCGAGGCTCCGACCAAGTACGTCGAGTCGATCGAGACCGGCAACGACGGCAAGATTTCCGTCACCCTGGCCAACATCGACGCCGACAACATCGACGGCAACGTCATCACCCTTGTCCCGATGAAGGATGACGAGGACGCTCTGACCAACACCGACGCCGGTGTGCAGATCTACGGCTGGCGCTGCGGTTCGAGCGACGACGGCACCACCGTGCCGGCGAAGTTCCTGCCGGGCTCCTGCCGCGGCCAGTAATTCGCTTAGCGAAGCTGCATGAAAGAGCCCCGCGCAAGCGGGGCTTTTTCTTGCCGGAGACCTTGCATGCTGCTGACGATCACGGGACTCCTGCTGCTGGCCCTCTGCGGGCTGGTGGCCGCACGGAGCCGGCTGCAACTGGCGGCGATCGCCGTCGTCCTGGGTGCGGGATGCCTGCTCTCCCTGGCCTACGGAATCTCGGACCATTTCACCGGCGAAGGCATCACCTACGCCGTGCTGGCCCACTTCAACTACGGCGTCCACCGCGGCGAGCTGGGGGTGCTGCGCTTTCCGGCGCTCCTGGCGCTCGTCCTCTGCGTGGCCGCCGCCTACCTGCTGTGGCTGTGGGCTGCTGCTTCCCGCGTCCGGCGTGGCAACCGGCGCCCGGTTCCGGCCCGCATCGGCTGGTGCCTCGTCCTTGCCGGGCTCGTCCTGCTTCCGCTGCATCCGGCGGTGGCCGACCTGCACGCGCTGCAGCGGCAGCTGGCCGTGAGCGACGACGTGCTGACCGGACAGTTGCGCTGGAGCGTCGATCCCGCGGCGGCCAGACCGCCGCGCTCGATCGTCTACCTCTACCTGGAAAGCTACGAGCGCAGCTTCCTCGATGAATCCCTGTTCCCCGGGGTCGCGCCGCGCCTCCGGGCGCTGGAGGGCGAGGGCCTGTCCATCCACGGCATCGCCACCGCTCCCCTCATGAACTGGACCATTGCCGGCATGGTCGCCAGCCAGTGCGGCATGGTCATGGCCGAGTTGCCAGGCGGCGACACCAGCGGCGGTTATCGACCCGGCGTGCACTGCCTGGGCGATGTGATGCGCGACACCGGTTATCGGCTCAGCTATGTCGGCGGGGCGGACCTGGGTTTCTCCGGCAAGGGGCGCTACTACCGTGCCCATGGTTTCCATACGGTCATCGGGCTCGATGAGCTGGATGCGGAGATCGGCGGCTTCCCGCGTTCGGAATGGGGGGCGTACGACGACATCGTGTTCGCGCGTGCGCGCCAGGAGTTCGACAGGCTGCGTAGCGGGGAGGACCCGTTCGCCCTGTTCGTGCTCACCACCGCGACCCATCCGCACGACGGTTACCCGAGCCCGGGGTGCGACACCGGCGGCTTCGAGAATCCGATGCTGGCTTCGGCCCACTGCAGCGATGGCCAGGCGGTGGAATTCGTACGCTGGCTCCAGAAGCACGCGCCGGACGACCTGCTGATCGTCGTGGCTTCGGACCACCTGCAGGTGGCCGGCAAGGCGTCCCAGTTGCTGAAGCGCAAGGCCAAGCGCGACAACCTGTTCCTGGTCCTGGGGCGGGACATCGAGCCGCAGGTCATCGAACGGACCGCGACGACCCTGGACGTGGCGCCCACGGTGGCCTCGCTGGTGGGGCTGGGCATCACCGAAATGGGACTTGGGCGCAGCCTGCTGCTGCCGGCTCCGACGCTTGCCGAGCAGTACGGCCTGGCCCGGTTCAATTCGATGATCCCGGGCTGGCGTACCGGGCTCGATCCGCAAGCCGGGATGGCAAGTCGTTGATCAGGCTGGGATCGGGAGGCGCCAAGGCGCCCCCGGTGCCAGCGATACTGGCCACGCCGGGGTTCGCCGTGGCTGCCGGGTTGCCCATTCAGCTGCAGCGTGCGCTATCTTTCTCCCCGCATTAGGGGAAAACACCATGAGCGCCTCAGCCACCGCCAATCTTGTCGGTATCACCGGCATTGCCCGTCGTCTGGTCCTGGATGGCGCCCTTGACGAGGCCGCCGCCCGTACGGCCATGGCCCATGCGGCGGAAGCGAAGGTGCCGCTGGCGCGCTTCATCGCCGAGAAGAAGCTGGTGGGCGCGTCCCAGCTGGCCGCCGCCAACTCGCTGGAGTTCGGCATCCCGCTGCTGGACGTATCGGCCTTCGACCCGTCCCAGAACGCGATGAAGCTGGTCAGCGAGGAGCTGGTGCAGAAGCACCACGTGCTCCCGCTGTTCAAGCGCGGCGGCAAGCTGTTCGTCGGCGTCAGCAACCCGACCCAGAGCGGAGCCCTGGCGGAGATCCAGTTCCACACCAACCTGGTGGTCGAGCCGATCCTGGTCGACGAGGACCAGATCCGGCGCACCCTGGAGCAGTGGCAGAACACGAGTCCGCAGCTGGACGGTGCGCTGGGCGAGGACGAGGAGGGCCTGGAGAACCTCGACATCGGCGGCGGCGAGGACGACGGCAACACCGAATCGGGCGTCGACGCCAAGGGCGACGACACCCCGGTGGTGAAGTTCGTCAACAAGGTGCTGGTGGACGCGATCCGCCGCGGCGCCTCGGACATCCACTTCGAGCCCTACGAGACGGATTACCGGGTGCGCCTGCGCATCGACGGCCTGCTCAAGACCGTGGCCCGTGCGCCGGTCAAGCTCAACCAGCGCATCGCCGCGCGCCTGAAGGTCATGTCGCAGCTGGACATCGCCGAAAAGCGCGTGCCGCAGGACGGACGCATCAAGCTCAACCTGTCCAAGTCCAAGCAGATCGACTTCCGCGTCAGCACCCTGCCGACCCTGTTCGGCGAGAAGGTGGTGCTGCGTATCCTCGACGGCAGCGCGGCCAAGCTGGGCATCGACAAGCTCGGCTACGAGCCGGAACAGCAGAAGCTGTTCCTGGAGGCGATCCACAAGCCCTACGGCATGGTGCTGGTGACCGGTCCCACAGGCTCGGGCAAGACCGTTTCGCTGTACACCGCGCTGGGCATCCTCAACGACGAGACGCGCAACATCTCCACCGCCGAGGACCCGGTCGAAATCCGCCTGCCGGGCGTCAACCAGGTCCAGCAGAACAACAAGCGCGGCATGACCTTCGCCGCGGCCCTGCGCAGCTTCCTGCGACAGGACCCGGACGTGATCATGGTCGGCGAGATCCGCGACCTGGAAACGGCCGAGATCGCGATCAAGGCCGCGCAGACCGGCCACATGGTGCTGTCGACCCTGCACACCAACGACGCGCCGCAGACCATCGCCCGACTGATGAACATGGGCATCGCGCCCTACAACATCACCTCGTCGGTGACCCTGGTGATCGCCCAGCGCCTGGCCCGTCGCCTGTGCCCGAAGTGCAAGCGGCCGGTGGAGCTGCCGCGCAACGCGCTGCTGGCGGAAGGCTTCACCGAGGCCGAGATCGATGCCGGCTTCACCGTGTACGAGCCGGTCGGTTGCGACGAGTGCACCGAAGGCTACAAGGGTCGTACCGGCATCTACCAGGTGATGCCGATGAGCGAGGAGATCCAGGCGATCGTGCTGGCCGGCGGCAATGCGATGCAGATCGCCGAGGTCGCCGAGAAGGCCGGCATCGCCGACCTGCGCAAGTCGGCGCTGAAGAAGGTCCGCGAAGGCATCACCAGCCTGGCCGAGATCAACCGCGTCACCAAGGACTGAGGTCCCGGCGCGCGACGCGCGCCTTCGTCGCCCGGCGGCTGCGTTGCGCGGCCGCCAGTCGCCACTGGCCACCAGGAACTACGAGGCGTGCTGCCACCAGGCCGCCTCCTGGCCGTGCATTCGGCTGCCACCGGATGCGGCCTCCTTCCTGCCATTTCCCATGTAGGAAGCGGGCAGGGGGCATTCGGCACATTCCTACGGGTTGCAGCGGATTTTCCCGCTGTTTCCGGACCCGCAGCCGCGCCACTGTAGGCACATGGACATGCCTGCAGCCAAATCCGCTCCGTACGCCGATACCCCTTCGCGCGATGTCGATCCGACGGCAGATCGGGCCGGGGACGCCATTTTCGAGGTCGGGGTGGTCACGCGCGGCCGCTACGCCTGCTTCGCCGACTTCCATGTGGCCTGGACGGCCGTGCGCGCCTTCCGCGATCCGGCGGCGCTGGGCGACAGCCGCCTGCTGGCCTGGGTCCTGCTGCCGGACCGTGTCTGCTGGCTTATCCAGTCCGGCGAGCGGATGCCCGTGGAGAAGGCGGTCAGCCGGATGAAGTCCTGCAGCGCCGTACAGGTCAACAGGACGCTGTTCCGCGCGGGGCCGTTGTGGGAGGCGGGATTCAGGGCGCGCCCGCTGTCCATCGACGAGGATCCGCGGGCGGTGGCGCGCCGCATGCTGGTGGCGCCGGTCCAGGCGGGCCTGGCCGTGCAACTGGCCGAGTATCCGTTCTGGGACTGCATCTGGATCTGAGCCGTCGCGGCGCCGCCTGCACGGGTTGAGGGGGGGGGCGGTAGAGGGCAGGCTGCCGGCGGGGCGCCGGCAGCCTGCCCCTTCCGGCCATGGGCGTCCGGCCGGCAGGAGGACTGGGCGCTGCACGTGCGAGGGGCGCAGGATCCCGCGGCAGGGCGGGTCCGGAGGCGTCCGCGGCTCTGGCCCCCGGCCAGGAGACGGGCCGGGGCGGCCATCCCGGCGGCCGCAGGGCATGCCCCGGGCCGCGGGGCTGGCCCACGGGCGCGGGAGGCGTCATGCTTGCCGGCTTGGACGCTGCCGACCCTGCCGATGTTCAGCATTCCGATACGCGTGTACTGGGAAGATACCGATGCCGGTGGCGTGGTTTACCACGCGCGCTACGTAGCCTTCCTGGAGCGCGCCCGCAGCGACGCACTGCGGGCGATGGGCCATGGCCAGCGCGACCTGCAGGCGGCCGGGGTGGTCTTCGCGGTCCACTCGATGCGCATGGACTTCCTGCGCCCCGCCCGGCTGGACGACCTGCTCGAGGTGACCGCGGAGGTCTCCCGCATGGGTCGCGCCAGCGTGGTCTTCTCCCAGCGGATCCTGCGCGGCGAAGAGGTGCTGCTGGAGGCCGAGGTGAAAGTGGCATCCCTGCGGGCGGTCGATTTCCGGCCGTGCCCCATGGATCCGGTGCTGTACGAGGAACTACGGACGCTGCAGCCCGGTCACAGGCCGTGACCGGGACGACCGCGACGGGAGTGAATCCCCGCCGCACCACGCACCAAGACAATGCATTGAGGAACGAAGGATGATCGGATCGAGCCTGGCCCTGCTGGCCACCGTGGTCGAGGCGCTGCCCCCGGACGCGGCCGCGGCGGCCACCGAGGCGGCGACCAGCGTCGCCCACGGCGGCATCAACTATCTGGACCTGATGCTGCGCGCGAGCCTGCCGGTCAAGCTGATCGTCCTGCTGCTGCTGGCCGGGTCCCTGATCAGCTGGGTGATCATTTTCCGCAAGCTGGGCACCTTCAAGCGCGCCGACCAGGAAGCGGACGAATTCGAGAACCGGTTCTGGTCCGGCGCGGACCTGGTCAAGCTGTACGCGGCCGCCACCGACCGCAACCGCGTGGTCGGCGGCCTGGAGGCGATCTTCGAGGCCGGCTTCCGCGAGTTCACCCGCCTGCGCGACAAGCGTCGCCACGACGGCAGGGCACAGCTGGAGGGCGCGCAGCGCGCCATGCGCGTGGCCTACTCCCGCGAGGTCGGCCAGCTGGAGCGCAACCTCGAGCTGCTGGCCAACATCGGTTCCACCGCGCCCTACGTGGGCCTGGTGGGCACCGTGTTCGGCATCATGGTGACCATGCACGACATGGTCAGCCAGGGCCAGCAGGTCGGCATCGCCTCGGTGGCGCCGGGCATTTCCGAGGCCCTGTTCGCCACCGCGATCGGCTTGTTCGTCGCCATCCCCGCGGTGTGGGCCTACAACCGCTACACCAGCCGCGTCGACCGCCTGTCGCAGCGCTACGAAAGCTTCGCCGACGAGTTCAGCTCGATCCTGCAGCGCCAGGCCGGCGCGGACGAATGAGCCGCCTGCCGGCCGGGAGCACCCCATGAGCACACTCGCACGCCACAAGCGCCGCAAGCTCAAGTCCGAGATCAACGTCGTTCCCTACATCGACGTGATGCTGGTGCTGCTGATCATCTTCATGGTCACCGCGCCGCTGCTGAGCCTGAGCGTGGACGTGGACCTGCCGAAGTCCAATGCGCGCTCGGTGGATAGCAAGAAGGACCCGGTGATCGTCACCGTCGACGCCGACGGCCGCTACTTCCTCACCCTGGAGGGCGGCAAGGCGCAGCCGATCGACGCCACCGAGCTGAGCGCGCGGCTGGCGGCATTCGTCGCGCAGAACAAGGACCTGCCGGTGTTCGTGGCCGCTCCGGGCGGCGTGGAATACCAGAAGGTGATGGACACCATGGTCCTGGTCCAGGCCGCCGGCGTGCCGCGGGTGAGCCTGATGGGCCAGCCGGGCGAGCGCTGAGGCCGGCGCCCAGGTGAGCATGCACGCCGACGCGTTCTACCCACGACCCGACGACCGCGAGGGCGGGCTGACCGGCCCGCTGCTGGCGGCATTGGCCCTGCACGTGGCGGTGGCGGTGCTGTTCTGGCTGGCCTGGTGGTGGTCGCCGCAGCGCCAGGTCGAGCCGGCCGCCGGCTCGCCGGCGATCGAGGCCTCGCTGGTGATGAGCCCTGCCGACGTTGCTGCCGCCCAGCGCCGCGCCGAGGAGGCGCCAAAACCCGAACCGCTGCCGGAGCCGGTGGTCGAGACCGCGCCCGAGGAAACCGTGCCGCCGCCGCAGCCGCTGCCGGAACCGCGTCCGCAGGATGCCCAGGTCGCCCCGCAGCAGAAGGCCCAGGACTTCATCCCGCAACCGGATACGGTCGACCAGGACGAGGCGCGCCGCGACGCCATCGCCAGGGAAAAGGCCGAGCGCGAGCAGGAAGAACGGCGCCGCCAGCAGCAGATCGACCTGACCGAGCAGCAGCGCCAGAAGGAAGCCGAGAACCAGCGCCGGTTGGCTGCCCAGGCCGAGGAAGCCGAGCGCCAGAAGAAGCTGGCCGAGATCCGCCGCCAGCGCGAGCAGGCCGCACGCGAGGCGGAGCGCGCCGAGCAGCGCCTGCGCCAGTTGCAGCAGGTCCAGCAGCGCCAGTCCGCGCCTGCCCAGGCCAGCCAGGGTTCGCCCGGCCAGGGCGGCACCAGCGAGGACCTGCTCGCCAAGTATTCGGCGGCGATCCAGCAGGCGGTGACCAACCAGTGGATCCGGCCGGAGACCGTGCCGCTGGGCCAGCGCTGCCGCGTGCAGATCCGCCAGCTGCCCGGCGGCGAGGTGATCGACGTGAAGGTGCAGCCGGGCTGCCCCTACGACGAGGCCGGCCAGCGCTCGCTCGAGGCGGCGGTCCTGCGTGCGCAGCCGCTGCCGTACCGGGGCTTCGAATCGGTGTTCCAGCGCACCCTGATCCTCAACTTCGAGGCCCGCGACCGCTGATATCCCACCGCCGCCCGGGCGGGAACTTCCATGAATCCCCGCGGTCTTCCCGGGCCGTCCCGACGGCGACGCGCGTTCCCGGGGCGACCGCCCGGCCGGCCGGGGCGCCCGCTCCGACGGCCGGAGAAGCGTTCACGCGCTTTTCGTTCATGATTGGGAATATGTTCACATCCTCGCTGGTATCCCTACCGATCCTCCGAATGCCCGTGCCCCTGCCCATGAAACCTTCGTTGCGCTGGTTCTTCCTGCTCGCCTGCCTGCTGGTGCCCGGCCTGGCTGTCGCCCAGCAACAGGGCCTGGAGATCGACATCATCGGCGGCAACGCCTCGGCCCTGCCGATCGCGGTGGTGCCGATGCCGTATGAAGGCGGCGGCGCGGCGCCGGAAACGGACGTGGCAAAGGTGGTGCGCGACGACCTCGCGCGCTCCGGCCAGTTCCGCACGCTTCCGGTCGAGCAGATGGTCGAGCGGCCCACGCGCGGCGGCGAGATCCAGTACCCGACCTGGCGCCAACTGCGGCAGGACTACCTGGTGGTCGGCCGCGTGCTGGATGCGGGCGAGGGCGGCTACCGCGTGGAATACGAGCTGTTCGACGTGGCCCGCGGCGAGCGCCTGCTGGGCCTGGCGATGACCGCACGCGCCAGCGCCATGCGCGACGTGGCCCACCAGATCGCCGATGCCATCTACGAGAAGATCCTCGGCGTGCGCGGTGCGTTCTGGACCCGCATCGCATACGTGACCGCCAGCAACAGCGGCAGCGGCATGCGCTACGCGCTGGTGGTGGCCGATTCGGACGGCTGGAACCCGCAGGTGGTGGTGCGCTCGGCCGAGCCGCTGCTGTCCCCGGCCTGGAGCCCCGACGGCCGCAAGCTCGCCTATGTCAGCTTCGAACGCGGTAACTCCTCGATCTACATCCAGGACATCGCGACCGGCGCGCGCGAGCTGGTTTCCAGCTTCCGCGGCATCAACAGCGCGCCGTCGTTCTCGCCTGACGGCCGCAAGCTGGCCCTGTCGCTGTCGCGCAGTGGCAACCCCGAGATCTACGTCATGGACCTGGGCAGCAAGCAGCTGACCCAGCTGACCAACCATTTCGGCATCGATACCGAGCCGACCTGGAGCGCGGATGGCTCGACCATCTACTTCACCTCCGACCGTGGCGGCCGCCCGCAGATCTACCAGGTCCCGTCTACCGGGGGCGCCGCAACCCGCGTCACGTTCCAGGGCAACTACAACGCCACCGCCACCGTCTCCTACGACGGCAAGAAGATCGCGATGGCCCAGGGTTCCGGCAACACCTACCGGATCGCGATGATGGACACCAGCCTCGGCTCGCCGCGCTGGAGCGCCATCTCCACCGGTTCCCTGGACGAGTCTCCCAGTTTCGCCCCCAACGCCAGCATGCTGATCTACGCCGCGCGCGAGGGTGGCCGGGGGGTGCTGTACGCAGTTTCGGCCGATGCCCGGGTGCGCCAGCGCCTGGTCCTGGCCGACGGCGACGTACGCGAACCGGCGTGGTCGCCGTACCGCAGCGCGCGTTAATAATCAGTTGTAAGATTCGCCCGTTGCACGCTTATCTCAACCACCACCTGTGCATCACAAGGAAATGATCATGAACAGTTCCACCCGCGTTCTGCTGGTTTCCATGCTGTCGGTCGCCGTCCTGGCCGGCTGCTCGAAGAAGGTCAAGGAGGAGCCGGCTCCGGAGCCGACCCCGACCCCGGCCCCGACCGCCCCGGTTGCCGATGACGGCCGCTATGGTCCGGAAGACCTGGACACCGACGCCTGCCTGCGCCAGCGCGTCGTGTACTTCGACTTCGACCAGGATGCCCTGAAGCCGGAGTTCCAGGCCATCGTCGCCTGCCACGCCAAGTACCTGGTCGATCGTCCGTCGGCCCGCATCACCCTGCAGGGCAACGCCGACGAGCGCGGCAGCCGCGCCTACAACCAGGCCCTGGGCGAGCGCCGTGGCAACGCCGTCAACTCCGCCCTGCAGGCTGCCGGCGGTTCGGCCAGCCAGCTGGAAGTCGTGAGCTACGGCGAAGAGCGTCCGGTCTGCACCGAGTCGACCGAGGCCTGCTGGGCGCAGAACCGTCGCGTGGAAATCGTCTACACCGCGCGCTAAGTAGATGCTGCACCTTCGTGCCATCGGCATGATGCTGGTCGTGGCGGCCCTCGTGGCCGCCACGCCCGCGCATGCGCAGAAGATGAGCCTGGCCGACCGGGTTGCCCGGCTCGAGGTCCAGGCAAACAACACCCAGGCCAACCAGGACCTGCTGAACCAGCTGGCGCTGCTGCGCAGCGAGGTGCAGGAACTGCGTTCGGCGCTGGAGCAGCTGCAGCACGAGCACCAGCAGCTGCAGCAGCGCAACCGCGACCAGTACCTCGACCTCGACGGCCGCCTCAACCGGCTGGAAGGCGGGGAGCTTCCCGCGCCCCCGGCCGCCACCGGCGCCGCCGCGCTTGCTCCGCCCGCGCCGAAGGCCCCGGCCGCACCGGCCGACGCACAGCCCAGGGTCCATGGCGATCCGGGTTCGCTCGCACTGGGCGCCGACGAACGCGCTGCCTACGAGGCGGCCTTCAATACCCTCAAGGCCGGCGAGTACGACCGCTCGGCCGAGGCCTTCCAGGCCTTCCTTGATGCCTACCCGGCCGGCGACTATGCGCCCAACGCGCTGTACTGGCTGGGCGAGAGCTACTACGCCACCGGCAACTACGCGCTTGCAGGCCAGCAGTTCCGCGGCCTGATCGAGCGCTATCCCACCCACGACAAGGCGCCGGGCGCGCTGCTGAAGCTGGGCCTGGCCCAGTTCGGCGAGGGCGAGGTGCGCCAGGCGCAGGCGACCCTGGCCCAGGTCGAGTCGCAGTATCCGGGCACCGACGCGGCGCGCATCGCCGCCGACCGCCTGCGTTCCATCCAGCTCAGCCAGCTGCGCTGAGCTGGCGCGCCACCCGGCAGGGTGGCCGCCTTTTTCCGGGATTTTCCCGCCCGCGCCGCCGCGTGGCTGGCAGATTGCCGGCGGTAGGTCGCGGCCCCGCCCGGTCCGGCGGCCGCGTCCTCGCCATCCCCCGGCCAGGGCCACCCCGCGCCGGCCGTACAATACGTCCCCATGAATCCCCCCCCCCCGCAGAACCGCCTGCGGATCACCGAGATCTTCCTTTCGCTCCAGGGCGAGGCCAACGCCGCCGGCTGGCCGACCGTGTTCGTGCGCCTGACCGGCTGCCCGCTGCGCTGCCAGTACTGCGACACCGCCTACGCTTTCCACGGCGGGGAGTGGTGGGAGATCGACGCCATCCTGGCGGAGGTCGCGCGCCATGGCGTGCGCCATGTCTGCGTCACCGGCGGCGAGCCGCTGGCGCAGAAGCGCTGCCTGGACCTGCTGCGGCGCCTTTGCGATGCCGGGTACGACGTCTCGCTGGAGACCTCCGGCGCGCTGGACATCGCCGGCGTCGACCCGCGGGTATCGCGGGTGGTCGACCTCAAGACCCCGGCCTCGGCCGAGATGGCGCGCAACCGGCTGGAGAACCTCCCGCTGCTTACCGCGCGCGACCAGGTGAAGTTCGTCCTGTGCGGCCGCGCCGACTACGAGTGGGCGCGCGACATGCTCGCCGAGCACCGCCTGCCGGAACGTTGCGACGTGCTGTTCTCGCCCAGCAAGGGCCAGCTGGAGGCACGCGACCTGGCCGACTGGATCGTGGCCGATCGCCTGCCGGTGCGTTTCCAGATGCAGCTGCACAAGATCCTCTGGAACGACGAACCGGGGCGCTGAGCCGGTTGCACGGCCCTACAATGGGCCACCCCACATGAAGCAGTTCCCATGAAGAAAGCCGTCGCCCTCGTCTCCGGTGGCATGGATTCGGCCGTCGTCCTGGCCATCGCCCGCGAGCAGGGATTCGCCGTGCACGCACTGAGCGTCCGCTACGGCCAGCGCCACACCTCCGAACTGGACGCCGCCGCGCGCGTGGCCGCCGCCCTGGGCGCGGCCGAGCACAAGACCGTGGCCATCGACCTGCGCAGCATCGGCGGGTCCGCCCTGACCGACGACATCGAGGTGCCCGAGGCGGGCGGCGAAGGCATCCCGGTGACCTACGTGCCGGCGCGCAACACCATCATGCTGTCAGTGGCGCTGGGCTGGGCCGAGGTGCTTGGCGCGGCCGACATCTTCTGCGGCGTCAACGCGGTGGACTATTCCGGCTATCCCGACTGCCGCCCGGAATTCGTCGAGGCCTTCGAGCGGCTGGCGAACCTGGCCACCAAGGCTGGCGTCGAGGGTGCGGGTATCCGCGTGCATGCACCGTTGATCCGCATGGGCAAGGACGAGATCGTCCGCGAGGGCCTGCGCCTGGGCGTGGACTTCGGCCAGACCGTGTCCTGTTACCGCGCCGACGAACAGGGCCGGGCCTGTGGCCACTGCGATGCCTGCCAGCTGCGCGCGGCCGGCTTCGCCGCCGCGGGCGTGGCCGACCCCACCCGTTACGTCGCCGGGGCCTGAGCCACGGGTGGCGCCATCGGCGTCGCAGCCGATCGGCCGCATCGGCCGCAGGCGTCGCCCGATCGGGTAAAATGCGCGACCCGGCCACGGCCGGACCCGTGGGCCGTTAGCTCAGTCGGTAGAGCATCGGACTTTTAATCCGCTGGTCGTTGGTTCGATTCCAACACGGCCCACCATCGAATCCCTCCTGGCGTCCTGCCCGGAACGCGAAACCCCGCCGGCGCGCGGGGTTTTTCTTTTTCGCGGCCAGGCCTGAAGCGCCGCTGCCCGGCCCATGCGCGCGCGCCATTGAAGGCCGATGGTGCGAATGGCGACCTTGCGGCGCCGTGCCGGTGTCGCTGCCCTCCGGCCCGCTGCGGGAGCCGGCCCCTACGGCGGCCGGCGCGGATCGTGGGGCGGGCACCAGCGTGCGGTGCAGCGGGCTTAGCCGTCGGAGCGGTAGATGCGCGACAGGCGTGCACCGTCATGCGAGACGAAGCGGCCGCTGTCGCCGGTCAGCGCATACCGGACGGCGGCGATGGCCGCCTGTACCGGCGTGCAGCGCCACTCGCGCGCCTTGCGATAGGCCTTGCTGAAGTCGCGCACGCGCTGCCGCAGGCCGGCCCGGTGCCGGGCGCTCCGTCGCGGGTCTTCCGTCGCCATTGCCAACTCCTTGGGCTGCGTCCTGTCGCCGCCGTCGGTCACGCTGGCCTCCCGTGGCGAACATACCGCGTCGCCGGTGGACGGGCCAGTTGGCCGGCCATGAACGCCAGCTGCCCGGCTGGCCCGCCGGCGTTGATGGCCTGGCCGGTGGGACCCATAGTCGGGGAGAGGCCGGTCGCGCCGCCTGCGACGTCCCCGCATCAGGCTGCCTTTCCCCGGCCGTTCCCGCCATGAGCACAGTCGCATTCCATCCCGCCGTCGCCCGCTGGTTCGACGCCGCCTTTCCGGGTCCCACGGAGGCACAGGTCGCGGCGTGGCCGGCGATCATGGCCGGGCGCAGCACCCTTGTGGCCGCGCCCACCGGCTCGGGCAAGACACTCACCGCGTTCCTCGCCGCGATCGACGCGCTGGTGCGCGAGGGGCTGGAGCAGGGCGGCCTGCCCGACGAGACCCGGGTGGTCTACGTCTCGCCGCTGAAGGCCCTGTCCAACGACATCGCCCTGAACCTGGAGGCGCCGCTGGCCGGCATCGGCGCAGCCCTGGGCGAGCTCGGGCTGCCGGAGGTCGAGATCCGCACCGCGGTGCGCACGGGCGATACGCCCCAGTCCGAGCGCGCGCGGCTGCGGCGCAAGCCGCCGCATGTCCTGGTGACCACGCCCGAGTCGCTTTACGTCCTGCTGGGCTCGGAGTCGGGACGGGCGATGCTGGGCACGGTGCGCAGCGTGATCGTCGACGAGATCCATGCCCTGGCCGGCAACAAGCGTGGCAGCCACCTGGCGTTGTCGCTGGAACGGCTGGAGGCGCTGTGCGGGCACCCACTGGTGCGGATCGGCCTGTCGGCCACGCAGAAGCCGGTGGAAGAGGTGGCACGCTTCCTGGTCGGCGCCGGCAATGTCCACCCCGGCCGCGACCGGCTTCCCGGCGACGCAGCCGGGTGGCAGGCGGGCGGAGCAGTGCATGGCGGCACTGCGGCCACCGACGTGCCCGACTGCGCGATCGTCGATATCGGCTACGCCCGCCGGCGCGACCTGGCCCTGGAGCTGCCTCCCACCCCGCTGTCGGCGGTGATGTCCAACGACCAGTGGGAACAGGTCTACCTGCGCGTGTCCGAACTGGCGCGCGAACATCGCACCACCCTGGTATTCGTGAACACCCGGCGCATGGCCGAGCGCGCCGCGTTCCATCTCGGGCGCCTGCTTGGCCACGACGCGGTGGCCACCCACCACGGCAGCCTGTCGAAGGAACTGCGGCTGGACGCCGAGCAGAAGCTCAAGCGCGGCCAGCTGCAGGTGCTGGTCGCCACCGCTTCGCTGGAACTTGGCCTGGACATCGGCGACGTGGACCTGGTGTGCCAGTTCGGATCGCCACGCTCGATCTCCGCCTTCCTGCAGCGCGCCGGTCGCGCAGGCCACCATGTCGGCGGCGTGCCGCGGGCGCGCCTGTTCCCGACCACCCGCGATGACCTGGTCGAATGCGCCGCCCTGCTGGACTGCGTGCGGCGTGCCGAGCTGGATGCGCTGCGGGTACCGGAAGCACCGCTGGACGGGCTGGCGCAGCAGATCGTCGCCGAGGTCGCCGCGGCCGAATGGGACGAGGACGCGCTGTTCGAGCGCCTGCGCCGCGCCTGGCCCTATGCCCGCCTGGAACGCAGCCGCTACGACGAGGTGGTGGCGATGCTCGCCGGCGGGTTCAGCGACCGTCGCGGCGCGCGTGCCGGCTGGGTGCACCGCGACGCCGTGCACCGTCGCCTGCGCGGCCGCGAGGGCGCGCGCAGGGTGGCGACCATGTCCGGCGGCACGATCCCCGAAACCGGCGACTATTCGGTCGTGCTGGAGCCGCAGTCGAGCTTCGTCGGCACGGTCAACGAGGACTTCGCGGTCGAGAGCATGGCCGGCGACGTGTTCCAGCTGGGCAATACCAGCTACCGCATCCTGCGGGTGGAACCGGGCAAGGTCCGGGTGGAGGACGCCCAGGGCCAGCCGCCGAGCATCCCGTTCTGGCTGGGCGAGGCGCCGGGTCGCAGCGACGAGTTGTCGCTGGGCGTCTCCCGGCTGCGCGCGGAAGTGGCCGCACGACTGGCCGGGCAGGTGGCGGACGATGGCGCGCCCGCCCGGCTGGCGCCGGAAGGCACCGCCGCGGCCTGCCGGTGGCTGCAGGAGGAGGTCGGCCTGGGTGCGGAAGCCGCGCGCCAGCTGGTCGACTACCTCGGCGCGACCCTGGTGTCGCTGGGGGCGATGCCCGCCCAGGACACCATCGTGCTGGAACGGTTCTTCGACGAGACCGGCTCCACCCACCTGGTGGTGCACAGTCCGTATGGGAGCCGGCTCAACCGCGCCTGGGGCCTGGCCCTGCGCAAGCGCTTCTGCCGCCAGTTCAACTTCGAGCTGCAGGCCGCGGCGACAGAGGATGCGATCGTGCTGTCGCTGTCCACCAGCCACAGCTTTCCCCTGATCGAGGTGGCGAAGTACCTGCACTCGTCCTCGGCCGCCGACGTGCTGGTGCAGGCACTGCTGGACGCGCCGCTGTTCGCGGTGCGCTGGCGCTGGAATGCCGGTACCGCGCTGGCCCTGCCGCGCTTCTCCGGCGGCAAGCGGGTGCCGCCGCAGCTGCAGCGGATGAAGTCCGAGGACCTGCTGGCCACGGTGTTCCCCGACCAGGTCGCCTGCCTGGAGAACATCGTCGGCGAGCGCCAGGTGCCGGACCATCCGCTGGTCGCGCAGACCCTGCACGACTGCCTGCACGAGGCCATGGACCTGGATGGCTGGCTGGAGGTGCTACGCGGGCTGGAGTCCGGACGCATCCGGGTGGTGGCGCGCGACGTGGCCACGCCATCGCCGGTCGCGGCCGAAGCCATCAATGCACGACCCTACGCCTTCCTCGATGATGCGCCGCTGGAAGAACGCCGCACCCAGGCCGTGCAGTCGCGCCGCTATGCCGATCCGGAGTCGGCCTCGGATCTCGGCCAGCTGGACGCGGAGGCGATCGAACAGGTGCGCGCGGACGCGTGGCCACATGCGCACACGGCCGACGGCATGCACGAGGTGCTGACCGGGCTGGGCTACATCACCGCGGGCGAAGCGCAGCGCGATCCGCATTGGCCGGATCTGCTGCATGCGCTGGCAGGCGAGGCGCGCGCCACCTGCGTGCAGGCCGAAGGACGCCAATGGTGGGTCGCGGCCGAACGCCTGCCGCAACTCCTGGCGCTGCATCCGCAGGCGCGACAGGAGCACGCACTGGTGGTGCCGGAGGAATTCGCGCGGGTGTCCTGGGCCGCGGAGGATGCGCTGGTCGCGCTGCTGCGGTCGCGGCTGACCGCGCTGGGCCCGGTCACGGTGGCCGCGCTGGCCGACAGCCTGGCACTTCCGCCATCGACCATCGGGCAGGCGCTGCTCGCGCTGCAGGCCGAAGGATATGCGATGCAGGGCCGCTTCACGCCCGGTGCGCGTGAGCAGGAGTGGTGCGAGCGTTACCTGCTGGCGCGCATCCATCGCCTCACCCTGAAGCGCCTGCGCCGCGGGATCGAGCCGGTGGCGCCGCGCGACTTCATGCGCTTCCTGTTCGAGTGGCAGCGCGTGGCCCCGGATGCGCGGGTCAGCGGACCGGAGGCGCTGGCCGATGTGCTGGCGCAGCTGGAAGGCTACGAGGCGCCGGCGCCGGCCTGGGAGGCCGAGATCCTGCCGGCCCGGGTGCGCGACTACGCCAGCGCCTGGCTCGACGACCAGTGCACCGCGGGCCGCACCCTGTGGACCCGGTTGCGTGCGGCTGGCAGCGAGGCCGAGGGCAACCGCGCCGGTGTTTCGCTGCGCGGCACGCCGGTGCTGCTGCTGCCGCGTCGGCATGTGCAGCATTGGGCCGTGCTGGCGCCGCCACTGGACGCCGAACTGCCGGGCCTGTCCTCGCGTGCACGCAAGGTCGCCGATTACCTGGCCGCCAACGGCGCCTCGTTCTTCGACGAACTGCTGGACGCTACCCGCCTGCTGCGCACCGAGCTGGAGGACGCGCTGGCCGAACTGGTGGCGCGCGGTGTGGCCCATTGCGACAGCTTCGCCGGGCTGCGCGCGCTGCTGGTGCCGCCATCGAAGCGCCCCACGCCGGGTCGCGGTCGCCGTCGCGCGGCATTTGGTGGCGTCGCGGACGCGGGACGCTGGGCCCTGGTGCGGCGGCCTGCCCCGCATGAAGAGGCGGGCGCAACGGGCCGCCGTCGTCCCGACGCAGAAGCGGTGGAGCATGTGGCCCGGGTGCTGCTGCGCCGCTATGGCGTGGTCGGCTGGCGCATCCTCGAGCGGGAGGCGGCGTGGCTGCCCCCGTGGCGCGAGCTGCTGCGCGTCTATCACCGCCTGGAGGCGCGTGGCGAGGTGCGCGGCGGGCGTTTCATCGAGGGACTGAGCGGCGAGCAGTTCGCGCTGCCTGAAGCGATCGCGCCGCTGCGCCGGATGCGCAACCGCCCGCTGGACGGGCAGCTGGTCGAGGTCAGCGCACTGGATCCGCTCAACCTGTCCGGCACCCTGCTGGCGGGGGAGAAGGTGCCGCGTATCGGCGGTGCGCGGCTGCTGTACCGCGATGGCGTGCCGGTGGCCGCCCGCGTCGCCGCCGACGTGCGATTGCTGGCGGCGCTGGAGCCGGCGGTCGAGGAGGAGGTGCGGCGACGCCTGTCCGGCGAGCCGGAGCCCGGGCTGGAGGCCTTGCTGGCGAGGACCCAGGCCGGCCTGCCGCAGCCTGCGCGCTGAATCCGCGCAGGCGAGCGCGACTCAGCCGTACTCGCGGATCACGTCCAGCACGTCCTGGCCATAGCGCGCCAGCTTGCCCCCACCGACGCCGCCGACCCGCGCCAGCTCGCTGATCGTGGCCGGGCGCAGCTGGGCGATGTCGCGCAGGGTGCGGTCGTGGAAGATCACGTAGGCCGGCACGTTCTGCTCGCGCGCCAGGCCGGCGCGCCAGGCGCGCAGCGCATCGAACAGCGGGCGGTCGTACGAATCGACGTGCAGGGTGCTCTGGCTGGGACGGTCGCTGCCGCCAGCGCGGCCTGGGCGACGCGCCGGCTCCTCGCGCATCAGGACCTGGCGCTCGCCCTTGAGCACTGGCCGCGCGGCCGCGCCGAGTCGCAGGCCGCCATGGCCTTCGGCATCGACTTCCAGCAGGCCGGCGACCACCAGCTGGCGGAACACGCTGCGCCAGGTGTTGGTGTCCAGGTCGGTGCCGATGCCGTAGGTGGACAGCTCGTGGTGGCGGAACTGGCGCACCTTCTCGGTATCGGCGCCGCGCAGCACCTCGATCAGGTGCGAGGCGCCGAAGCGCTGGCCGGTGCGGTACACGCAGCTGAGCGCCTTGCGCGCGGCCTCGGTGGCATCCCAGGTGCGGACCGGCTGCAGGCAGTTGTCGCAGTTGCCGCAGCCTTCGCGTCCATCGGGAGATTCGTAGGTCTCGCCGAACGCGGCCAGCAGGGCCTGGCGCCGGCACATCGCCGATTCGCAGTAGCCCAGCAGCTGGTCGAGCTTGCGCCGCTCCAGCGCCTTGCGTTCCTCGCTGGCTTCGCCCTGCTCGATCATCTGCCGCAGCAGGACCACGTCGCCCAGGCCATAGCCCATCCAGGCCTCGGCCGGTTCGCCGTCGCGGCCGGCGCGGCCGGTCTCCTGGTAATAGCCCTCGATCGACTTGGGCAGGTCCAGGTGGGCGACGAAGCGCACGTCCGGCTTGTCGATGCCCATGCCGAAGGCGATGGTCGCGCACATCACGATGCCGTCCTCGCGCAGGAAGCGGCGCTGGTTGTCCGCGCGCACGTCCGAAGGCAGGCCGGCGTGGTAGGGCAGGGCGGCGATGCCCTGGCCGGCGAGGAACTCCGCGGTCTCCTCGACCTTGCGCCGCGACAGGCAGTAGACGATGCCCGACTCGCCGCGATGCCCGCCGAGGAAATCCAGCAGCTGCCGGCGCGGGTTGTCCTTGTGCGCCACCGCGTAGCGGATGTTGGGGCGGTCGAAGGAACTGAGGAAGCAGCGCGCCTCCTCCAGCGCCAGGCGCTCGGCGATCTCGCGCCGGGTGGGCGGATCGGCGGTGGCGGTCAGGGCCAGGCGCGGCACCTCCGGCCAGCGCTCGTGCAGCACCGTCAGCTCGCGGTACTCGGGGCGGAAATCGTGGCCCCACTGCGAGACGCAGTGTGCTTCGTCGATCGCGAACAGGGCGATGCGGCTGCGCTCCAGCAGCGACAGGAAGCGCGGCGTGAGCAGGCGCTCGGGGGCGACGTAGAGCAGGTCGAGGCTGCCGTCGAGCAGCCCGCGCTCGACCTGGCGGGCCTGTTCGGCGTCCAGGGTGGAGTTGAGGCAGGCCGCGCGCACGCCCAGCTGCAGCAGGGCCTCGACCTGGTCCTGCATCAGCGCGATCAGCGGCGAGACCACGATGCCGGTGCCCTCGCGCAGCAGCGCCGGCACCTGGTAGCACAGCGACTTGCCGCCGCCGGTGGGCATCAGCACCAGGGCGTCGTTGCCCGCGGCGACGTGCTCGATGATGTCCTGCTGCTGGCCGCGGAAGGCGTCGTAGCCGAACACCTGGCGCAGCACGGAAAGCGCATCGCGCGCCACGGTCGCGCCGCCGGCACGCGACGGCGTGGTGTTCAGGGATTCCTGCATGCACCAAGGATACCGGCGCGGCTGCGCGCCGGCATGAACAATATCGCTTGCACCGTGCTCAGCCGGCCAGGGCCGCCAGCTTCTGTGCAAGCTTCTTTGGTGAAACACCGCCGCGTGCGCCCAGTTCCTGCGCGAACAGCAGAACCCGTAGCTCCTCCACGTCCCAGCGCAGCGACTGCCATTCCGGCTGGCCGGCATCGCCACGCGCGGTTGCAGCGGCGAGCGCGTCGGCGAACGGCTTCAACTCGAGCATGCGGGCCTGGTCGCGGGCCGGATCGCGCAGGGCGCGCTCGGCACGCAGGGCCATGCCCTTGAGCCAGCGCGGGAACTGCGCCAGCGCCTCGGCCGGGGTGTGGCGCAGGAAGCCCGGATGCACCAGGCCCTCGAGCTGGGCGCGCAGGTCGTCCAGGTTGGCGCCGGCCCAGCCCATCAGCGGGGCTTCCAGCTTCGGCTTGAGCGTGGCCACGGCGGCCAGGATCTGCTCGGCCAGCTGCAGGCGCTGCATGGCCTCGGCGAACAGCTGGCGTCCGGCGGCCTCGGCGCGCTTCTGGAACGCGGCCCGGTCGCGGATTTCGCCCAGGCCATCGGCGAGCACGGCATTGAGCGCGGCCTCGACCAGGTCGGCGCGCAGCTGCTCCTTCTCCTGCACCTTGTCCTGCGGCGATCCGCCGAACTGCTCGATCGCCGCATACAGCAGGCCGAGCTTGGGCGAAACCGGCAGCTGCTTGCGTGCCTGCCTGGCCTTGTCGGCCAGGGCGATGCGCAGCAGGCGGTCGACGCCGCGCGGGTGCGCGGCCTCGGCCTGGCCGCGGTCGGCGAACACCCGCAGCACTGCGTGCGTGCCCTCGTCCACCAGCGCCGGGAAGCCGGGCACGCCGGCGTCGCCGGTGACCTGCAGCGGCAGCGGCTCCTCGGGGAACTCGCGCAGCTCGCGGGTGCTGGTGGCCAGGGTGTTGGCGGCGCGTGCGGCGAAGGCGTGCGCGGCACGCTCGCCGAAGCGCGCGCGCAGGTCGTCCAGGTCGCGCGACTCGGCCAGCACCTTGCCGCCGCGGTCCGGCAGTTCGCGCAGGCGCAGGTTCATGCGCAGGTGCGGCTCCAGCGCCGATTCGTCGAAGTCCAGCGCCGCCACCGGGCTGCCGGTGGTGCGGCTGAGGAAACGCGCCAGCTCGCCGGTGATGGAATCGGCCGTCGGTCGCGGGAAGGCCTCGGCAAAGGCCCGGCCGAAGTCCGGCGCCGGCACGTAGTTGCGCCGCATGGCCTTGGGCAGGGTGCGGATCAGGCCGGCGGCCTTGTCGGCGACGAAGCCCGGCGCCAGCCACGACAGCCGCGCCGGATCCAGCGCGTTGAGCAGCGGCAGCGGCACCTCCAGGGTGACGCCGTCGTCGGCCGCGCCCGGCTCGAACCTGTAGTGCAGCGGCAGGCGCGCGTCGCCCAGCGCGAAGTACTTCGGATACAGGTCGCCCTGCTGGCCTTCGCCCGGCAGCAGGTCGGCCAGCGACCAGCGCAGGGCCCGCTTCTTCTCCTGCTCCAGCTTGCGGTACCAGGCATCCAGGCCGGTGGCCGAGTGGATCTCGGCCGGGACGCGGTCCAGGTACCAGCGCGCCTGCCAGTCCTCGTCGGCGACCAGGCCGACGCGGCGCAGCTTGGCTTCCTCCTCGCGCGCCTGTTCGAGGGTCTTGAGGTTGGCGGCGACGAACGAGGCTTTCGTGTCGATCTCGCCGGGGATCAGGGCCTGGCGCACGAACAGGTCGTGGGCGCCGGCCGGGTCGATGCGGCCGTAATGCACCGGGCGCTTGGGTGCCAGCACCAGGCCGAACAGGCTGATCTGCTCGGAGGCCAGCACGTTTCCCTGGGCGCGCGACCAGCGCGGGTCGAAGTGCTTGCGCGCCAGCAGGTGCGGCAGCTCGGCGATCGCCCAGTCCGGCTCGATCGTGGCGGCGGTCAGGCCCCAGACCTTCTGCGTGTCCAGTAGGGTGGCGACCAGCACCCACGGGGGCGGCTTCTTCGCCAGCGGCGATGCCGGGAACAGCTGGAAGCGACGCTGTCGCGGCGCCTGGAAGTCGCCCTTCTCGGTGCGGTGGCCGAGTTGGGTCGGAAGGCCGGCGATCAGGGCGCGGTGCAGGGCCTGGTAGGCGGCGGCGCGTTCGCGGGCCCCAAAACCGGGGTCAGAGTCGGTTTTCCCCGGTTTCCCGCCGCCTTGCTTGTCCTGTTGGAAAACCGACTCTGCCCCCGCTTTGCCCTCGCGCGCCAGGCGCGCGGCGCGGTGCAGTTCGCCGCGGGTGGGCCGGTTGCCCTCACGGGCTTCGGTTGCCGCCGGCGCGCCGGCCAGCAGTGGCAGCAGGGAGTGCTGCGGCTCCTCCTCGCGCCAGCCCAGCTCGTTGCACAGCAGCTTGAGCTGGCGGTGCCACTCGCGCCATTCGCGCATGCGCAGGAAGCCGAGGAAGCGCTTGCCGCACCAGTCGCGCAGCTTCGACTGCGTCAGTTCGCCATAAGCGTCGTCGTAGGCCTGCCACAGGCGCAGGATGCCGACGAATTCCGAGCGCGGATCGGCGAACTGCGCGTGCGCGTTGTCGGCGGCCTCGCGCGCTTCCGGCGGGCGCTCGCGCGGATCCTGCACGCCGAGGAAGGCGGCGATCGGCAGCATCGCGCGCAGGCAGCCATGCACCTGTGCCGCCACCAGCATGCGCGAGAGCTTCACGTCCACCGGCAGGCGCGCCATCTGCCGGCCGATCGCGGTCAGGCGGCGCTGGCCGTTGCCGGCGTCCTCCACCGCACCCAGCTCGATCAGCTGTTGCCAGCCGTCGGCGATGGCGCGCTCGTCCGGCGGCTCCAGGAACGGGAAGTCCTCGATCCGGCCCAGGCCCAGGTGGAGCATGCGCAGGATCACGCCGGCCAGGCTGGAGCGGCGGATCTCCGGATCGGTGAACTCCGGCCGCGAGAGGAAGTCGGCCTCCGAATACAGGCGGTAGCACACGCCCTCGGACACGCGTCCGCAGCGGCCCTTGCGCTGGTTTGCGCTGGCCTGGCTGACCGGCTCCACGTGCAGGCGGTCGATCTTCGAGCGCGGGCTGTAGCGCTTGATCCGCGCGTCGCCCGGGTCGATGACGTAGCGGATGCGTGGCACCGTCAGCGAGGTCTCGGCGACGTTGGTGGCAAGCACGATGCGCCGCTGCGGGCCGGGGTTGAACACCCGGTCCTGATCCTTGGCCGAGAGCCGCGCGTACAGCGGCAGCACTTCGGTCGAGCGGTACTGGCGCTTCTCGAGGGCGCGGTGCAGGTCGCGGATCTCGCGCTCGCCGGGCAGGAACACCAGCACGTCGCCACGCGGGTCCTCGGCGGTGATTTCGTCCACCGCGGCGGTGATCGCCGACAACGGATCGGCCTCGCGCTCCTGGCGCGGTCGGCGGGCATTGCTTCCGCCGCGGCCGGGCTGCGCCTGCGGCTCCTCGGCCGGGCCATCCGGCGGGCGGTAACGCACCTCAACCGGATAGGTGCGGCCGGCGACCTCGACCACGGGTGCGTCGTCGAAGTGGCGCGCGAAGCGGGCGGTATCGATCGTCGCCGAGGTGACGATCAGCTTCAGGTCCGGACGCTTGCGCAGCAGCTGCTTGAGGTAGCCCAGCAGGAAGTCGATGTTGAGGCTGCGTTCGTGGGCCTCGTCGACGATGATCGTGTCGTAGGCCGACAGCCAGCGGTCGGAGGCGATCTCCGCCAGCAGGATGCCGTCGGTCATGAACTTGACCCGGGTGTCGGCGCCGACGTTGTCGGTGAAGCGCACCTGGTAGCCGACCAGCCCGCCCAGCGGCGTCTTCAGTTCCTCGGCCACGCGCGCGGCCACCGCACGGGCGGCGATCCGGCGCGGCTGGGTGCAGCCGACCGTGCCGGCCACGCCGCGCCCGGCGGCCAGGCACAGCTTGGGCAGCTGGGTGGTCTTGCCGGAGCCCGTCTCGCCCGCCACCACCACCACCTGGTGGGTGCGCACCAGTTCGACGATGCGTTCGGCCTCGGCGGTGATCGGCAGCGCCGGATCCAGGGTGATGGGCGGCAGGCCTTCGGCGCGCGCCTGGCAGGCCGCGACCGAGGCCGCCAGCGCCTGTTCGAAGCGTGCGCGCAGTTCGGCGTCGGCCGGCTTCCCGCGCCAGCGCGACCACAGCCCGTGCAGCCGGCCGCGGTCGCGGCTCAGGGCGCCGGAAATCGCAACCCGGCCATCGTCGAGGGCCTGGCGCAGGTCGTCGGGGATCGATTCCATCTATGGGGCCGTGTGAAACTTTGCATAACGCGGGCGGAGTTAGTGTCTATTCTGACAGTCCCCACCAGTTCCGTGGACCCAAAGCCCCAGGAGTGCAACATGGCAAAGGCCAAGCCCGCCACGAAATCCGCTTCTTCCACCAAGCCGCGCAAGGCCTCCGGCCTCAACCCGGTCGCGTCCTCCTCGCGCATCGAGATCGGCATCGACGCCAGCGACCGCAAGGAGATCGCGGAAGGCCTGGCGCGTTACCTCGCCGACGCTTTCACCCTCTACCTGAAGACCCACAACTTCCACTGGAACGTGACCGGTCCGATGTTCAACTCGCTGCATGCGATGTTCATGGACCAGTACACCGAGCAGTGGAACGCGCTGGACGAGGTCGCCGAGCGCACCCGCGCGCTGGGCTTCACCGCCCCCGGTTCCTATGCCGAGTTCACCCGCCTGACCTCGATCCGCGAGGAGCAGGGCGCCGACGGCGTTCCGGACTGGAAGGGCATGGTCCAGCAGCTGGTCGAGGGCAACGAGGCGGTGTGCCGCACCGCGCGCAGCGTGCTCAAGATCGCCGACGACGCCGGCGACGATCCGACCGTGGACCTGCTGACCCAGCGCCTGCAGACCCACGAGAAGTACGCCTGGATGCTGCGCTCGCTGCTCGAGTAAGCCGGGCGGTCCTGCCGGATGCGTCGCGGCCGCCCGAGGGCGGCCGCGTGCTTTCCGTGGCGACCAGTTTCAGCGGATGCGCCGCACCTTGGCGGTGGTGCTGTAGCCCTTGATGCGCATGTACCACACGTTGTTGAGCAGGCCCGGCTTGATGGTCGCCGCCGGATCCCGCAGGCGCACGCCCTCCAGGCGCGCCTCCTCGGTCTGCTCCCAGACCTGGCCATTGGCGAGGGTGTACTGGTTGCCCTTGCCGAAGCCGCGGAACTCGCCCACCAGGTTGCTGGTGATCGGCTCGGATGAGCCGAAGTCCGAGAAGCCCCGGACCTGCTCCCGCACCTCGCGCCGGCCTTCCTCGCGCGCCTGTTCGCGGATCCGCTCCAGCTCGGCGGCATCCACGGCCGCGGCAGCAGCGGCAGCGGGCGCGACCGTCGCGGCAGGCGTCGCCGGTACGACCGCGGGCGTGGCGTCCGCCGGGGCGGCGGCCTGCGCGCCATGCCGCCGTTGCAGCCACTGCTCGAGCGCGGCCAGCTCGGCGGGGCTGAGCTTGTCGAGGCCGGCTGCGCGGAACTCCGCGGCGCTCATCTGCTGGCGCAGCGACGAAGGGGGCGCGTCCTGCGCGGCGGCCGTCCCGGCGGCGAGCGCCAGTGCCAGGGCCAGGCCGAGCAGCGGAACACGATGGAGCACCTGCATGTCTTGTTCCTCCGGTGTGTTGCTCGCTAGTGTAGTCACAACCCCACGCGCCGGAATGGCCTTGTCGCGCCCCCCCATCGACGGATTGCACGCACTGTTGCGGGACCCGGCCGCGGGCCGCCTGCCTGCCGCCCTGCGCGAATCCCTGGCGCGGGCGTGGGACGCGGAGGGCACGGGGCACGAGGCGTCGCTGCCGTGGCCGGTGATCGCCGACACCCTGCGCAACCTGGTCAGCCTGGATGCCGACGAGGCCGCGCTGGTCGCCGCGCTGCTGTACGACCTGCCGGGCCTGCGCGCGGTGGCCTCGCCGGCGGTGTGCGCGCAGTGGCCGGCGGTGGGTGGGCTGCTCGACGGCCAGGACGCGGCCGACCAGGTGTGGGCGCTGCACGCCGGGCGCGAGGCCGGGCGCAACGGCGAGGGCCTGCGCCGGCTGCTGCTGGCGATCATCCAGGACCTGCGGGTGGTGCCGGTGCTGCTGTCGCGCCAGCTGGCGAAGATGCGCGCCGCCAACGGCCTGCCCGAGGAGGAGCGGCGCGCGCTGGCGCAGCTGACCCGTGACATCCACGCGCCGCTGGCCAACCGCCTCGGTATCTGGCAGCTGAAATGGGAGCTGGAGGACCTGGCGTTCCGCTTCCTGGACCCGGACACCTACCGCCGCATCGCCCGCGAGCTGGACGAAAGCCGCGCCGACCGCGAGCGCTACATCGAGTCGGTCAAGGCGCAGCTGGGCCAGGCCCTGGCGGCACAGGGCCTGGCCGCGGAGATCAGCGGCCGGCCCAAGCACATCTACAGCATCTGGCGGAAGATGCAGAAGAAGCAGCTGCCGCTGGACAAGCTCTACGACCTGCGCGCGGTGCGGGTGATGGTGGCCGACGTGGCCGCCTGCTACGCCGCCCTGGGCGTGGTGCACTCGCTATGGGCGCCGGTGCCCGGGGAGTTCGACGACTACATCGCCCGGCCCAAGCCCAACGGCTACGCCTCGCTGCACACCGCCGTGGTCGGCCCGGAAGGGCGCACGCTGGAGGTGCAGATCCGCACCCGCGAGATGCACGAGCAGGCCGAGCTCGGCGTGGCCGCGCACTGGCGCTACAAGGAGACCGGCGGCAGCGCCGCGGGCAAGGGCGCCGGGCGCGCGTTCGAGCGCAAGATCGCGTGGATGCGCCAGCTGCTGGAGCAGGCCGCGGAGAACCGCGACGAGGGACTGGCGGCGGCGCTGGACGCCGAGCTGGTCGAGGAGCGGGTGTACGCGCTCACCCCCAAGGGCGAGGTCATCGACCTGCCGCGCGGCTCAACTCCGCTGGATTTCGCCTACCACGTCCACACCATGGTCGGGCACCGCTACCGCGGCGCCAAGGTCAACGGCCGCATCGTGCCGCTGGGCTACCGACTGCGCAGCGGCGACAAGGTCGAGATCCTCACCGGCAAGGAGCCCGATCCCAAGCGCGACTGGCTGCTGCCGGCCAACGGCTTCCTCGCCAGCGGCCGCTCGCGCGACAAGGTCCGCGCCTGGTTCCACAAGCTGGACCGCTCGCGCAACGTCCAGGCCGGCCGCGAGATGCTCGAGCGGGAGCTCAGGCGCCTGGGCCTGCAGGCCGCCGACCTGGCGCCGGTGGCGAAGAGGTTCCACGCCGAGACGGTCGACGACCTGTACATCCAGGTCGCCCTGGGCGACATCGGTCCCCACCAGGTCGGCCGCGCCCTGCACGAGCTGGAACGGGCCGCCGAGGCGGCCAGCCAGTCCCCGGCGCCACCGGTGCCGGCGCGCCCGGCCAGCCGCCAGGCGGCGCGCAGCAAGCCGCGCCCCGGGTTCACCGTGGAGGGCGTGGGCAACCTGCTGGTGCAGCTTGCACGCTGCTGCCAGCCGGTGCCCGGCGAGTCGATCGCCGGATACCTGACCCGCAACCGCGGCGTCACCGTGCACCGGGCCGAGTGCGCGTCCTTCGCGCGCCTGGCCGCGGCCCAGCCGCAGCGGGTGCTGCCGGTGGAATGGGGTTCCGGCGGCAGCGGCTACGAGGTGGACGTGGCGGTCCGCGGCGTGGACCGCAAGTGGTTGCTGAAGGATGTCACCACCCTGATCGCCCAGGAGGACGCCCACGTGGCCGACATCCGCAGCGACCTGCACGCGGACGGCCGCTTGCAGCTGCGCCTGCGCCTGCGGGTGAACGATTACGGCCAGCTGTCCACCCTGCTGGGCAAGCTCGACGCCCTGCCGGGCGTGGAGCGGGCGTGGAGGCTCGGATGAGGCGGTCGTGGCGTTCGATGCACGCACGCACGCGCCGCAAGGTTTGCCGCCGGCAGCCCGCTGGAATAGGCTTTCGCGCATGAACCCCGGCCCATCCGCACAGGCAGTCGCAAGCGAGCCGCCGTCCACAGGCGAGCAGGGGCCGGACTACGTCCTCGAACTCGAGCGCGCCGCTTCCTACCTGCCGTGCGAGCAGCTGCCGCTGCTGCGCGACGCCTGGCGGGTCGGGGCCGCCGCCCACGCCGGGCAGACCCGCAAGTCGGGCGAGCCCTACATCACCCACCCGGTGGCGGTGGCCACGGTGCTGGCCGAACTGGGCCTGGACGTGGAAACGCTGGTCGCGGCGATCCTGCACGACACCATCGAGGACACCCCGCTGACCCGCGAGGAGCTGGCGGCGCAGTTCGGCGAGGACGTGGCCGAGCTGGTGGACGGCGTCACCAAGCTGGACAAGCTCAAGTTCCGCGACCGCCAGGAAGCGGCGGCCGAGAGCTTCCGCAAGATGCTGCTGGCCATGTCGCGCGACCTGCGCGTGATCATGATCAAGCTGGCCGACCGCCTGCACAACATGCGCACCCTGGGCGCGCAGGGCAGCGAGGCGCGGGTGCGCATCGCCCGCGAGACCCTGGAGATCTACGCCCCGATCGCGCAGCGCCTGGGCATGAGCCTGGTCAAGTCCGAGCTGCAGAACCTCGGCTTCCGCGCCCTGCATCCGTGGCGCCACGCGATCATCGAGAAGCACATCCGCAGCCAACCGGTGGTGCGGCGCGAGTCGATGGCGCAGGTGGAGGTGCAGCTGTCGCAGGGCCTGGCCCGCGAGGGACTGGAGCACCGCCTGGTCAGCCGGATCAAGACGCCCTGGAGCATCTACAACAAGATGCAGGGCGAGGGTAAGAGCTTCGACCAGGTGATGGACGTGTTCGGCTTCCGCGTGGTGGTGCGCACGGTGGCCGACTGCTACCACGCCCTCGGCGCGGTGCATGCGCAGTTCAAGCCGCTGGACGGGCGCTTCCGCGACTTCATCGCCATTCCCAAGGCCAACGGCTACCAGTCGCTGCACACGGTGCTGTTCGGCCCCTACGGCTCGCCGATCGAGGTGCAGATCCGCACCGAGGAAATGGACCTGATCGCCGAGCGCGGCATCGCCGCGCACTGGACCTACAAGCATGGCGGCGACGGCCCCAACAGCGCGCAGAGCCGGGCCCACGCCTGGATCGTGGAGCTGATCGAGTCGCAGCGCGCCGCCGGCTCGTCGCTGGAGTTCCTGGAGAACGTCAAGGTCGACCTTTTCCCCGACGAGGTCTACCTGTTCACGCCGAAGGGCCGGATCCTGGCCCTGCCGCGCAATTCCACCGCGCTGGACTTCGCCTATGCCGTGCATACCGACGTCGGCAACCAGGCCGTGGCCGCGCGCGTGGACCGCAAGCTGGTGCCGCTGAAGACCAAGCTCTCCAGCGGCCAGACGGTGGAGGTCATCACCGCCAGGTCGGCCGCGCCCAAGCCGCAGTGGCTGGAGTTCGTGGTCACCAGCAAGGCGCGCACGGCGATCCGCCACCAGCTCAAGCAGCTCGAGCACGAGGACGCGGTGCAGCTGGGCCACCGCATGCTGGACCGCGCGCTGGAGGCGATGGGCAGCTCGCTGGAGCGCCTGCCGGCCAAGCGCCTGGAGTCGTTCCTGGCCGAGCACCGCTTCCCGCGTCTGGAGGCGTTCCTGGCCGAGGTCGCGCTGGGCAACTGGATGCCCAGCCAGGCCGCGCAGGCGCTGATGGCCTACGCCGAGCTGCGCGGCGGCGGCCACTCCAAGCATTCGCAGGAAAAGATCCTGATCAACGGCACCGAGGGCGGGGTGGTGAGCTTCGCCAACTGCTGCCAGCCGATCCCCGGCGACGAGATCATGGGCTACCACACCTCCGGCAAGGGCGTGGTGGTGCACCGCCTGGACTGCCCGAACCTGGCCGAGTTCCGCAAGTCGCCCGAGCGCTGGGTGCCGATCGACTGGGATCCCAACGTCACCGGCGACTACGACACCTCGCTGATCGTGGACGTGGAGAACCATACCGGCGTGCTCGCGCAGCTGGCCGCGGCGGTGGCGCAGAGCCAGTCCAACATCGAGCGGGTGGACTACCTGGACCGCGACATGAATGCCGCGCAGCTGCGCTTCGCCATCCAGGTGCGCGACCGCAACCACCTGGCCGAGGTCATCCGCCGCCTGCGCCGGCTCAACGTCGTGCAGGCGGTCAGGCGGCAATAAGGGCGTGCGATCCCGGGCCGGAAACGGTCGCGGGACGCTAGAATCCCCGGCTGTCCCCATGCAGGAAGCCGTCCGATGCCCCAGATCATCCAGACCGACCACGCCCCGGCCGCCATCGGCCCGTACTCGCAGGCCGTCCGCAGCGGCAACACGGTGTACTTCTCCGGCCAGATCCCGCTGGTTCCGGCCACGGGCGAGGTGGTGGAAGGCGGCATCGAGGCGCAGGCGCGCCAGGTCTTCGAGAACCTCAAGGCGGTGGCCGAGGCGGCCGGCGGTTCGCTGGACCGGATCGTGCGGCTGGGCCTGTACCTGACCGACCTGTCGCAGTTCGCCGCGGTCAACGCGGTGATGCAGCAGTACTTCACCGCACCGTTCCCGGCCCGTTCCACCATCGGCGTGGCCGCCCTGCCCAAGGGCGTGGCGTTCGAGGCCGATGCGGTGATGGTGCTGGACTGACCGCACCCGCGTGGCGCCACCCCGTGTTCCCGCGCCGGCGCTGGCAGGACAGGGCGCCACGCCGCTGGCCTCGCTGCGCGGCGTAGGCGACAAGCTCGCCGCCAGCCTGGCCGCGCGCGGCCTGACCACGGTCCAGGACCTGTGGTTCCTGCTGCCGCGGCGCTATGAGGCCCGCCCCCGGCTGACCGCCATCGCCGACCTGCGCAGCGGCGAGCCGGCGCAGGTCGAAGGCACGGTGGAGGCGGTCGAGCGCGGCTTCCGCTACCGGCCGATGTTGCGCGTGGCCGTCGGCGACGGCTCGCACCGCACCGTGGTGCTGCGCTTCTTCCACTTCCGTGCCGCCCAGGTGGCGCAGTTCCGCCCGGGCGTGCGCCTGCGCTGCTTCGGCACGCCGCGACCGGGGCAGCACGGGCTGGAGATCGTCCATCCCAGCTACCGGATCCTGGGGCCGGACGAGGATCCGGCCCTCGGCGACAGCCTCGATCCGGTCTATCCCTCGATCGAGGGCGTGGGCCCGGCGACGTTGCGCAAGCTGATCGGACAGGCGCTGGAACGCCTGCCTCCGGCCGAGGCGCTCGAGCTGCTGCCTCCCGGCACGCCCGGACTGGCCGGCCTGCCGGGGCTGCGCGAATCGCTGCTGGTGCTGCACCGGCCATCGCCCGGCGAGGACCTGGCGGCACTGGCGGCGGGCACCCATCCGGCCCAGCGCCGGCTGGCGCTGGAGGAACTGCTGGCCCACCACCTCGGCCTGCGCCGCCAGCGCCTGGCGCAGCAGCAGCTGCGCGCACGCGCGCTGGATGGTCCCGGCGAACTCGCGCGCCGCCTGCAGTCGCAGCTTCCATTCGCGCTGACCGGTGCCCAGCAGCGCGTGTACGAACAGGTCCGTGCCGACCTCGCCAGGCCCAGCCCGATGCAGCGGCTGGTGCAGGGCGACGTCGGTTCGGGCAAGACCGTGGTGGCCGCGCTGGCGGCGACCCTGGCGGTGGAGCAGGGCGGCCAGGTCGCCCTCGCTGCACCGACCGAGCTACTGGCCGAACAGCACCTGGCCAACCTGCGCGCCTGGCTCGAGCCGCTGGGCATCCGCGTCGCCTGGCTGGCCGGCAAGGTCACCGGCAAGGCGCGCGCCGCGGCGCTGGCCGACGTCGCTTCCGGCGCGGCCCAGGTGGTGGTCGGTACCCATGCGCTGATGCAGGAGGGCGTGGCCTTCCACGACCTGGTGCTGGTGATCGTGGACGAGCAGCATCGCTTCGGCGTGCAGCAGCGCCTGGCGCTGCGCGACAAGGGGCCGGCCCACGGCCACGTGCCGCACCAGCTGGTGATGACCGCCACCCCGATCCCGCGCACCCTGGCCATGACCGCCTACGCCGACCTGGACGTGTCGGCGATCGACGAGCTGCCACCGGGCCGCACCCCGGTGCAGACCGTGGCCGTGAGCGCCGACCGCCGTCCCGAGCTGGTCGAGCGCATCCGCGTCGCCTGCGCCGAAGGCCGCCAGGTGTACTGGGTCTGCACCCTGATCGAGGAGGCCGAGGATGCGGGCAACGGCCAGGGGCCGGGCCTGCAGGCGCAGGCGGCCGAGCGCACCTTCGAGCAGCTCACCGCGCAGTTGCCGGGCGTGCGCGTAGGCCTGGTCCACGGTCGGATGAAAGCCTCGCAGAAGCAGGCGGCGATGCGCGCGTTCAAGGACGGCCACACCGACCTGCTGGTCGCCACCACCGTGATCGAGGTCGGCGTGGACGTGCCCAACGCCTCGCTGATGATCATCGAGAACGCCGAGCGCCTGGGCCTGGCCCAGCTGCACCAGCTGCGCGGGCGGGTGGGGCGCGGCGCGGCCGCATCGTCCTGCGTGCTGCTGTACCAGCCGCCGCTGTCGGCGATGGCGCGGCAGCGGCTGGACGTGCTGCGGCGGACCGGCGACGGCTTCGTGATCGCCGAGGAGGACCTGAAACTGCGTGGTCCGGGCGAGCTGCTGGGCACGCGGCAGACAGGCCTGGCTGCGTTCCGCATCGCCGACCTGGCGCGCGACGCGGACCTGCTGCCCGAGGTGCACCGGCTGGCCGACCTGCTGCTGGAGTCCGCCCCGGGCGTGGCCGATCGCGTGATCGCGCGCTGGGTCGGCGGCGCGGCGCGCTACGCCGGCGCCTGACCGCTCCCCGCCTTGCGCCATTGCCCTGTCCGCGTCGCGGGGCGAAACTGCGCGGCCATCTGATGGAGTAACACGATGAGTGACCGGATCCCGCTGCTGATCGACACCGACCCCGGCGTCGACGACGCGCTTGCGCTGCTGATGGCGTTCAACGATTCCCGCCACGAAGTCGTGGGCCTGACCATCGCCGCCGGCAACGTCGGCCTGGGGCACACCGTGCGCAATGCGCTCAAGCTGCGCGAGGTCGCGGGCCAGCCGCAGGTGCCGGTGTTCGCCGGTTGCGACCGCCCGCTGGTGCACGCCCCGCGCGAGGACGCGGCCCACGTGCATGGCCGCGACGGCTTCGGTGACGTCGGCTATCCGGAACCGGCCGGGCAGGCGGAGCCCGAGCACGCCGCGCTCGCGATCCTGCGCCTGTCGCACGAGCACGCCGGCCGCCTGGTGCTGGTCGCCCTCGGTCCGCTGACCAACCTGGCCCTGGCCCTGCGCCTTGACCCGACCCTGCCGCAGCGCGTCGCGCGGCTGGTGGTGATGGGCGGTGCGGTCAGCGCCCACGGCAACATCACCCCGGTGGCCGAGTTCAACGTCGGCTTCGATCCGGAGTCCGCGCACGTGGTGCTGTCCGGTTTCCCGAAGTACGACCTGGCCGACTGGGAGGCCACCCTGGCCCATGGCTTCCACCACCGCGAGGTGGAGAAGTGGCTGGCCGCCGACTCCCCGCGCGCGAGGTTCTACGACGCGATCTCGCGCCAGACCCGGCTCTGGTCCGAGGACCGCCGCGGCGACCACTGGCATTCGGCCGACGCGCTGGCCATGGCCTGGGCCCTGGAGCCGGACGGTGCGCTGGAAACGGCCGAGCGTCCGGTGGCGGTGGAGACCGAAGGCCGGTTGACCCGCGGCCTGACCGCGGTGGACTGGAACCGCCAGACCGGCGCCCCGGACAATGCGCGGATCCTGCTGCGTTACGACCAGGCCCGGTTCGACGCCCGGGTGCGGGCGGCCCTGGCCGCCGGCTGAGCCGGGCGGGTTCCGCGACCTTCCCCCGGCTTGCACCAGCCGGGGGCGAGCCGCTAGAATACCGGGCTCAGTCCGCTACAGCCTACGGTGCGCCGCCATGAAGGCCGACATCCATCCCGAGTACCGCGAAGTCGTCTTCCACGACGTCACCTCCGACTTCAAGTTCCTGACCCGTTCGACCCTGGCCGCCACCGCCAAGGAGTCGGTCAAGTGGGAAGACGGTAACGAGTACCCGCTGGTCAAGATCGAAATCTCCTCGGCCTCGCACCCGTTCTACACCGGCAAGCACAAGGTCGTGGACACCAGCGGCCGCATCGACAAGTTCCAGCGCCGCTACGCGCGCTGATCCCGGGCGCGCCGCCACCGGCGGCGACCGCCGATGTGATGCAGATGGAGCGGCCGCACTCGTGCGGCCGCTTCGTCGTGCGCGCGTTTTGCCGCTATGGGACGGACCGTGCCGCCTGCGCCCGGCTTCTACGACTTCCGTCCAGCGGACCGGGGCGTATGGGTATGCGATAATCCCGGCGTTCCGCGGCGTGCCGCCACGGACCCCCCTACCGCGACCCTTGCGCCCCGGCGCGACGGATCGCGCTTACCCCAAAGAGGAGCGCACACCGTGTCCAATCTCGACCAGGTCACGTTGAATGCCGGCGACAAGTCGGTGACCCTGCCGGTGCTCAAGCCGACCCTGGGCAACGACTGCATCGACGTCTCGAAGCTGACGAAGGAAACCGGCCTTTTCACCTACGACTCCGGTTTCACCGCCACTGCCAGCTGCAAGTCGGCCATCACCTACATCGATGGCGACAACGGCGTGCTGCTGTACCGCGGCTACCCGATCGAGCAGCTCGCCGAGCACTCCAGCTTCCTGGAGGTGGCCTACCTGCTGATGAACGGCGAACTGCCGACCGAGGCGGAGTTCAAGAAGTTCGAGCACGAGGTCACGCATCACACGATGATGCATGAGTCCCTGAAGAACTTCCTGCAGGGCTTCAACTACGACGCGCACCCGATGGCCATGCTGGCCGGCAGCGTCGCGTCGCTTTCGGCGTTCTACCACGACACCCTGGATCTCAACGATCCTGAGCAGCGCCGCCTGGCCGCCATCCGCCTGCTGGCGAAGATGCCGACCCTGGCCGCCGCCGCCTACCGCTATTCGATCGGCTGGCCGATCCGCTATCCGCGCAACAACCTCGACTACGTCAGCCGCTTCCTGCACATGATGTTCGAGGTGCCGAGCGAGCCGCTGGAGCTGAACCCGGTCGTGGCCAAGGCGCTGGACCTGCTGTTCATCCTGCACGCCGACCACGAGCAGAACGCCTCGACCTCGACCGTCCGCCTGGTCGGTTCGACCGGCGCCAACCCGTACGCGTCCGTTGCCGCCGGCATCACCGCGCTGTGGGGTCCGGCGCACGGCGGCGCCAACGAGGCCGTGCTGAAGATGCTGGAGGAGATCGGCGACGCCAAGAACGTCGAATCCGCCGTGGCCAAGGCCAAGGACAAGAACTCCGGCTTCCGCCTGATGGGCTTCGGCCACCGCGTCTACAAGAACTTCGACCCGCGCGCCAAGATCATCCGCGAGATGACCCACAAGGTGCTGGGCGAGCTGGGCGTGGACGATCCGCTGCTGGAAGTGGCGATGCGCCTGGAAGAGGCCGCGCTGAAGGACGAGTACTTCATCCAGCGCAAGCTGTACCCGAACGTCGACTTCTACAGCGGCATCATCTACAAGGCGCTGAAGATCCCGACCGAGATGTTCACCGTCATGTTCGCCATCGGCCGCACCGCCGGCTGGGTGTCGCACTGGCTGGAGCAGCAGGTCGATCCGGAAGCCAAGATCGGCCGTCCGCGCCAGATCTACACCGGCTCGCCGGTGCGCGACTACAAGCCCGCCGGCCAGCGCTGATCCGCGCCAGGCAGTGGAACCAGGAACGCCCCGCATCGCGGGGCGTTCCTTTTTGTGGAAGGCGGCGGCGCCGCGGTGGCCGGCCACCGGAACCGCTCAGGGCCCCGGCAGGCCCCCGGCCAGCAGTCCGCGCAGCTGCACCAGCGAGGCGCGCGCCAGCGGGCGCTCGTCCAGCGGCGACAGGGGAGCCTGGCGCAGGACGTCGACCGGCAGCACGGTCAGCTCGAAGACCAGCTCCTCGGCCTCGAACACCCATGCGGTGGTGGCCAGGTCGCGGTCGCGGTCCAGGCGCACGCGGCGCCCGCGGGACTGGGCGGGGATGTCGTGCTCGTCGAGGAAGCGCGGGACCGCCTCGGGGTCGTCCGCATGCAGGTGCAGGCTGACCGGCGAACGGGCGTCGGCCGTGCCGTCCAGCACCGGGCCGACCAGGCGCGGCTGGAACGAGGCGAAGAATTCCATGGCGCGCCCGGCGGCCTCGCGCCGGATGCGCACCGCATCGGCCTGGGCGGGGCCCAGGAAGATGCGCTGGTACTCGCGCAGGGCCTCGTCGATCTCCTGGTTGCGCGGCTGCGAGGCCTCGTCGTGGATGCCCAGCCGGCTGGCGGCCTTGCGCTTGGCCTGCTGGTAGTCGCGGATGCCGCTCTCGGCCATCAGCCGGGCGGCTTCGTGGGCGAGGCGCCGCCGGCGCTCGCCCTGCCTGGCTTCCGCATGCTGGCGCGCGCGGCCCATGGCCATTCCCCCGTTAGAACCTGGGGAGGAATGTAGCGCAGCACGGTGACGGCATGGTCATGGTGCCGCGCCCGTCCTCAGAAGATGTCGAAGGCCTCTTCGTCCTGGTGCTCCGGCCACAGGTAGTCGAGGTTGTTCTGCATCCGCTCCAGGTCCTCGACCTTGACGTACTCGGCCAGGCCGCCGCCGAAGGTCGAGACCCGCCCGGACGCGTCGACGTAGACCTGGACCATGCCTGCCGGCGGTTCGTTGGGCGTCTCCGGCTGTCCTTCCAGGGCCACGCGCATGTAGTCGATCCAGATCGGCAGCGCGGCCCTGCCGCCGTACTCGCGGTAGCCCAGCGACTTGAAGTCGTCGCGGCCGACCCAGACGGTGGTGGCCAGGGGGCCGCCGAAGCCGGAGAACCACGCGTCGCGGTGGTCGTTGGTGGAGCCGGTCTTGCCGCCGACGGCCTGGCGGCCCAGCGCCCTGGCCGCGCTGCCGGTGCCGCGCTGGACCACGTCGCGCATCATCGACACCAGCTGGTAGGCGGTGCGCTCGTCGATAGCGCGCGGGGCGAGCTTGCCCGCGGGCGGCTCCGGCAGGGCGTTGCGCTCCTGCGCGCCGGCCTGGCCGGCGGCGGCCTGGTCCGGGGCCTGCAGGGCGCCGAAGTTGAAGCCGTCGACCACCTGCGGGGCCGCGCCGGCGGGGCGGCCGCCGCCGCAGCCGCGGCAGGCCACGGCCGGCTCCTCCCTGAAGACCACCGCGCCGTCGCGGTCGCGGACCTCGGCGATGAACCACGGCTCGACCCGCGAGCCGCCGTTGGCGAACACGGCATAGCCACGCGCCACCGACAGCGGGGTCAGCGAGGCGGTGCCCAGCGACATCGACAGGTTGGGCGGCAGCTCGGCCTCGTCGAAGCCGAACTGGGTGATGTAGGTGCGGGCGAAATCCACGCCGATCGCGTCGAGCATGCGCACCGAGACCAGGTTTCGCGACTGCACCAGGGCCTCGCGCAGGCGCATCGGGCCACGGAACTCGCCGTCGTCGTTCTGCGGCGACCAGGTCTTGCCGCGGCGGTCGCGGAACACCACCGGCGCGTCGAGCACGATCGATGCCGGGTTGAAGCCCTTCTCGAACGCCGCCGCGTACACGAACGGCTTGAAGCTGGAGCCCGGCTGGCGCCGCGCCTGGGTGGCGCGGTTGAACTTGTTGCCGGAGAAGCTGTAGCCGCCCACCAGGGCGCGCAGGGCGCCGGTGTTGGCGTCCAGCGAGACCAGGGCGCCCTGGCCGCGCGGCACCTGGTCCAGGACCAGGCCGTTCTCGCCGTCCAGCCGCACCCGCACCACGTCGCCGCGCTTGAGCAGGGCGGCCGGCTTCTTGCCGGTCCAGCCCGCCGCACCCGCGGCGAGCTTCACCCGGCTGCCATCGGCCAGCACCACCTCGGCGCTGCCGTCGGCGGCGGTGGCGGCGACGATGGCCGGCAGCAGGTCCGCCTGCACCGGAGTCCCGCGCAGCTCGCGCGCCAGGCGGGCGTCGTCGGCGTCCGCGGCCACTCCCCCCTGCCGCTCCACGCCGTGCCAGCCGTGGCGGTGGTCGTACAGGCGCAGGCCGTCGCGCATGGCCTTGTCGGCGGCCGCCTGCAGGTCGGCCTGGATGGTGGTGGTGACGCGGTAGCCGCGGGTCAGCGCCTCAGGGCCGTAGCGGTTGATCATCTCCTGCCGGACCATTTCGGCCACGTACGGCGCCGATGCCTCCAGCGGCGGCTCGTGCGCACCGGCGTGCATCGGCACGGCCTTGGCCGCGGCCGCCTCGGCGGCGCTGACGAAGCCGAGCTCGGCCATGCGGTCGAGGATGTAGTCGCGGCGGACCTTGGCGCGCTCGGGGTTGTCCAGCGGGTTGCCGGAGGAGGGGAACTTGGGGATGCCGGCCAGCGAGGCCATCTCGTCCAGGTCCAGCTCGTCGAGCTTCTTGCCGTAGTAGAACTCCGCGGCCGCGGCCACGCCGTAGGCGCGGTTGCCGAAGAAGCTCTTGTTGAGGTACAGGGCCAGGATCTCGTCCTTGCTCAGTTCCTGCTCCATGCGCATGGCCAGCAGCATTTCCGCGGCCTTGCGCTTCAGCTTGACCTCCGGGCTGAGATAGACCTGGCGCGCCACCTGCTGGGTGATGGTCGAGCCGCCCGGGACCTTGAGGCTGCGGGTGGTGGCCATCAGCCAGATCGCGCGGGCGGTGCCCTTGTAGTCGACGCCGCCGTGTTCGTAGAAGCGCGCGTCCTCGATCGCCAGGAACGCCTGGCGCAGCCGCAGCGGCACCTGCTCGATGGTCACCGGGTAGCGGCGGGCCTCGCCGAAGACGGCCATCAGCCTGCCTTCGGCCGTGTGCACGTACAGCGGCTCCTGCAGCTCCATCTGGCGCAGGACGGACACGTCGGGCAGGTCGGCCGCGATCATCCGGTACAGGACGGCCAGGGCGATCAGGCCGGCCAGGGCCAGGATCCCGGTGGCGATCAGGGCCCAGCGGAGCACGCGGCGGAGACGGGGCATCGAGGTTCCGATTGCAGATTTTGCGGCCGCAGAGTATATGATGGCGCCGAGGATGCCGCCGGGGAGGCATCCGTGGGGAGTCAGACAGGGCAGCGAGTCGGGCGGCGGGGGTCGCAGCCTGCCGCACGGGAAGCTTGCCAAGTCTGAAAAAGCCATTATTTAATGCGCGGGCACAGAAGTTGCGTCCAAGTGCCCGTCGGCAGGGGAGAAACCGTGGGGCTCATCCCAAAAAGTCAGTCGCCGCTCATTGGCGTCGACATCAGCTCGACTGCGGTCAAGCTGCTGCAGCTGTCACGCAGCGGAAACCGCTATCGCGTCGAACACTATGCAGTCGAACCGCTGCCGCCCAATGCGGTGGTGGAGAAGAACATCGTCGAGGTCGAGGCGGTCGGTGAGGCGATCCGCCGCGCCGTGACCCGCTCGGGCACCAAGGTCCGTGCGGCCGCGGCGGCCGTTGCCGGTGCCGCTGTGATCACCAAGGTGATCCAGATGCCCGCCAACCTCAGCGAGGACGACCTGGAGGCCCAGGTCGAGTTCGAGGCTGTCAACTACATTCCGTACCCGATCGAGGAAGTGAACCTGGACTTCGAGGTGCTCGGCCCGATGCCGAACAGCCCCGATACCGTCCAGGTGCTGCTGGCCGCCTCGCGTTCGGAGAACGTCGAGCTGCGCCAGTCGGCGCTCGAGCTCGGCGGCCTGACGGCCAAGGTGATGGACGTGGAGGCCTTCGCGGTCGAGAACGCCTTCGCCCTGATCGCCGACAGCCTGCCGGGCGGACGCGACGGCGTGGTGGCGCTGATCGACATCGGCGCGACCATGACCACGCTCAATGTCCTGCGCGCGGGCCGCAGCCTCTACAGCCGCGAGCAGCTGTTCGGCGGCAAGCAGCTCACCGACGAGGTGATGCGCCGCTACGGCCTCACCTACGAGGAAGCCGGCCAGGCCAAGCGCCAGGGCGGCCTGCCCGAGACCTACGAGCTGGAGGTCCTGGAGCCGTTCAAGGAAGCGACGGTCCAGCAGGTCAGCCGCCTGCTGCAGTTCTTCTACGCGGGTAGCGAGTTCAACCGCGTCGACCAGATCGTGCTGGCCGGCGGCTGCGCCTCCATCCTCGGCCTGCCCGAGATGGTCGAGGAGCAGCTGGGCGTGCCGACCCAGGTCGCCAACCCGCTGGCGCAGATGACCCTCGGCCCGCGCGTGCAGCCGCACGCGCTGGCGCAGGACGCCCCGGCGCTGATGATCGCCACCGGCCTGGCCCTGAGGAGCTTCGACTGATGGCACGCATCAATCTTTTGCCGTGGCGCGCCGAGCGCCGCAAGCAGCGCCAGCGCGAGTTCCAGGTCATGCTGGGCGTGGCCGCGATCGCGGGCCTGCTGATTTCCGCCCTGGTCTGGTTCCACTTCGACCAGCAGATCAGCGGCCAGCAGGAGCGCAACCGCTTCCTCAAGGCGGAGATCGAGAAGGTCCAGAAGCAGAACGAGGAAATCGCCGAGCTCGACCTCAAGAAGGAACGCCTGCTGGCGCGCAAGAAGGTCATCGAGGAGCTGCAGGCCAATCGTTCGCAGATGGTGCACCTGTTCGATTCGCTGGTGCGCACCATCCCCGACGGCGTGGTGCTGACCGCCCTCAAGCAGGAGGGCGAGATCCTCACCCTCGAGGGCACCGCGCAGTCCAACGCGCGCGTCAGCAGCTACATGCGCAACCTCGAGATCTCCGGCTGGATGACCAAGCCCGACCTGTCGATCATCGAGGTCCGCAAGGACAACAAGGCGCCGATGACCAGTGGCGCGCGTGCGCTGCCGTACAACTTCAGCCTGAAGGTCCGCCTGGCCAATCCCAACGCCAGCGGCGAGGAAGGGCAGGCCATCGACCCGGCCGCGCTTGTGCAGGTCGAGGCCGAAGCTGCTGCCGCCGCCCCCGAGGCAGCGGCGGTGCAGGCCGAGGCCGAGGCCGGGGCCGCCACCGTGCAGGACGGCGGTGATCAGGGCAACAAGCCGGCGGCCAACGCCGCGGGGGGACCGGCGTCATGAGTCAGAAGAAGAGCGTCAATCTCAAGGAACTGGATTTCAACAACATCGGCGCCTGGCCGCAGCAGTGGAAGATGGTCCTCTGCGGGTTGCTGACGGTGGGCATCGTGCTCGTGGCCTGGTTCGCGCTGATCAACGGCAAGCGCGACACCCTGCTCAAGCTCGAGCGGGACGAGGTCGCGCTGCGCAAGCAGTTCGAGGACGAGCAGGGCAAGGCCGCGAACCTGGAACCCCTGCGCCAGCAGCTGGCGCAGATGGAGCTGGTGCTGCAGCAGATGCTGCGGCAGCTGCCCAGCAAGACCGAGATGCCGGACCTGATCGTCGACATCTCCCAGACCGCCCTCGCCAGCGGCCTGACCAACGAGCTGTTCAAGCCGCTGCCGGAGATGCCGCGCGAGTTCTACGCGGAGAAGCCGATCGAACTGCGCATGGTGGGCAGCTACCACCAGTTCGGCGCCTTCGTCAGCGGCGTGGCCTCCCTGCCGCGGGTGGTGATCCTGACCATGCATGACATCTCCCTCAAGCCGAAGGACCGCGGGGGAATCACGCGGGCCGGAGTGCTGGAGCTGTCCGGCACGGTGAAGACCTACCGCTACCTCGACGAGAGCGAGATGCCGAAGGTCGAGCCGGCCGGCAAGGCCAAGGGCGGCAAGAAGAAGCCGAAGAAGGGGGGTAAGTGACGATGGGGCGCCACGAACACGGCAACATGCTGCGCGGCATCGGAGCGTTGATGCTCATGCTCGCGCTCGGCGCCTGCGGCCGCGGCATCACCAGCACCCCGGGCGACGCCCCGAACCTGCGCAAGTGGGTCGCGGACGTCCGCGCCCGCCCGGCGCCGCCGCTGGATCCGCTGCCGGTCATGCAGCAGTTCGAAACCTTCGAGTACGCCGCGCAGGACCTGCGCGATCCGTTCAGCGACGCCTGGAGCAATCCTGAGGGCGGCGGCGGCCTGCGTCCCGATCCGAACCGGCCCAAGGAACCGCTGGAACAGTTCCCGCTGGACAGCCTGGACATGGTCGGCACGATCGGCCAGGGCAGCGGCCTGCTGGCCCTGGTGATGGCGCCGGACAAGGTGACCCACCGGATCCGCCCGGGGGCCTACCTCGGCCAGAACGACGGCCGCGTGGTGGGCGTTTACGAAGACCGGATCGAACTGGTCGAACTGGTGCCAGATGGCGCGGGGGGATGGCTGGAACGTCCGGCCTCGATCGCGCTCGAAGATCATTGATTAGGGGATAGCACGATGACCTTTTCCAACAACCGGAGTCTGTGCAAGCCGCGGCACCCGGCGACCTTCAAGGCCGTGGGCCTGGCTGGCCTGGCCCTCGCGCTGGCCACTGCCGCCGCCACCGGTTTTGCCGCCACGCCGGCGGCTCCGGCACAGCCTTCCGCCTCGGCCGCAGGGGTAGCGGCCAAGGCCAGCGTTTCCCACATCGACTTCAAGCGCGGCGACGGCGGCGCGGGCCGCCTGGTCCTGAGGTTCGACGGCGAGGGCGTGGCCCCCGACCTGCGCACCCAGGACGGCAGCGTGGTGGTCGACGTGGCCAACGCCGTGCTGCCCGCCGAGCTGCAGCGTCCGCTCAACGTCACCGACTTCGCCACGCCGGTGCAGCGCATCGACGCCCGTCCGTACGCCGGCGGCGCCCAGCTGGTGCTGGCCACCCGCGGCGCCTACGAGTCGCTGGCCTACCAGACCGGCAACGAGTACGTGGTCGAGATCTCGCCGCGCACCAGCGCGCCGGCGGTGGGCGCGGTCACCGGCGACAGCGTCGCCAGCGCCCAGGCCAAGGTCGCGAGCCGCCCCTACTCGGGCCGCCCGGTGACCTTCAACTTCCAGGACGTGCCGGTGCGTACCGTCCTGCAGCTGATCGCCGAGGAGTCCAACCTCAACGTGGTCGCCTCGGACACGGTGCAGGGCAACGTCACCCTGCGCCTGGTGCAGGTGCCGTGGGACCAGGCGCTGGACATCGTCCTGCGCGCCAAGGGCCTGGACAAGCGCCGTGACGGCAACGTCATCTGGGTGGCGCCGCAGGCGGAGCTGGCCTCGTTCGAGAAGGCCCGCGAGGACGCCCGCATCGACCTGGAGAACCGCGTTGACCTGGTCACCGACTACATCCAGGTGAACTACCACTCGGCCGGCGCGATCTTCAAGGCGCTGACCGAGGCCAAGGGCGTGGGCGGCGGCGGTGGCGGCCAGGGCAACAACGACAATGGCTTCCTCTCGCAGCGTGGCCGCATCGTCGCCGACGAGCGCACCAACACGCTGATGATCAGCGACATCCCGAAGAAGGTCGCGCAGATGCGCGAGCTGATCGACGTGATCGACCGCCCGGTCGACCAGGTGCTGATCGAGAGCCGCATCGTCATCGCCACCGATTCGTTCGCCCGCGACCTGGGTGCGCGCTTCGGCGTGGCCGGCCGTCGCACCGGCAACAACACCGGCGTCGTCAGCGGCTCGCTCGAGAACAACGTCAGCATCCTCAACAGCGGCATCCACAACGTTCCAGGCGGCCTGAACGTGAACCTCCCGGCCTCGGCCGAGAACGCCGGCGCGCTGGCCTACACCCTGCTGGGCCGCAACTTCGCCCTGGACCTGGAGCTGTCGGCGCTGCAGCGCGAAGGCCGCGGCGAGGTGCTGTCCAATCCGCGCGTGGTCACCTCCAACCAGCGCGAGGCGGTCATCCGCCAGGGCCGCGAGGTCGGTTACGTGACCCTCACCGGCGGCGGCAACCAGGGCTTCGCCACGCCCAACGTGCAGTTCAAGGAAGTCGTGCTGGAGCTGAAGGTCACCCCGACCATCACCGCGGACGACCGCGTCTTCATGGCGGTCAACGTGCTGAAGGACGAGATCCTGGGCTACATCGACACCTCGATCGGCCAGGTGCCGGAGATCGCGACCCGCGAGATCAACACCGCCGTGCTGGTCGACGACGGCCAGACCGTGGTGATCGGCGGCGTCTACGAGTTCACCGACACCAACAGCGTCTCCAAGGTGCCGTTCCTGGGCGACGTGCCGTTCCTCGGCGCGCTGTTCAAGAAGAAGAGCCGCATCAAGGACAAGGCCGAGCTGCTGATCTTCCTGACCCCGAAGGTCATGCGGGTCGAGAAGCGCGTCTGACAACCGGCCCCTGGCCGGTACACGGAACGGGGCCCGCGGGCCCCGTTTCCGTTTCCGGGCCGGCGTGGACGCGGCGCACCGGGAACCACGCCGCGCCCGGATCGGTCAGAATCGGTGCATGGATACCCCGACCGCCGAAACCGCCGCCACCCCGGATCCCGCCACCAGCGCAGCCCACGCCGCCTTCCAGCGCCTGCGCGAGCGGCTTTCGGCGGCCATCGTGGGCCAGGAGGCGCTGGTCGAGCGGCTGCTGATCGCACTGCTGGCCGACGGCCACCTGCTGGTGGAGGGCGCACCCGGCCTGGCCAAGACCACCGCGATCCGCACCCTGGCCGCGCACCTGGAAGCGGACTTCGCCCGCGTCCAGTTCACCCCCGACCTGCTGCCGGCCGACCTCACCGGGACCGAGGTGTGGCGCCCGCAGGAGGGCCGCTTCGAGTTCCAGCCGGGGCCGGTGTTCCATCCGCTGCTGCTGGCCGACGAGATCAACCGCGCCCCGGCCAAGGTCCAGTCGGCGCTGCTGGAAGCCATGGGCGAGCGCCAGGTCACGGTCGGCCGCCAGACCTACGCGCTGCCGCCGCTGTTCCTGGTGATGGCCACCCAGAACCCGATCGAGCAGGAAGGCACGTTCCCGCTGCCGGAGGCGCAGCTGGACCGCTTCCTGATGCACGTGCGCATCGGCTACCCGGATGCGGCGATGGAGACCGAGATCCTGCGCCTGGCGCGCAACCAGGCGCGCAGCGTCCTGCACGAGACGGCGGCGCCCGAGCGCATGCCGCAGGAAGTGGTGTTCGCCGCCCGCGAGGAAGTGCTCGCCCTGCACATGGCGCCGGCGCTGGAACGCTACCTGGTGGAGGTGGTGCTGGCCTCGCGCGACGCGGCCCGCTACGACCCGGCGCTGGCCCGTCGCATCGCCTGGGGCGCCAGCCCGCGTGGATCGATCGCCCTAGAACGCTGCGCGCGCGCGCGCGCCTGGCTTGCCGGTCGCGACTACCTGACGCCCGAAGACATCCGTGCCGTGGCTCCCGACGTGCTGCGCCACCGCGTCCTGCCAAGCTACGAGGCCCTGGCCGAGGGCTGGGATGGCGACCGCCTGGTGTCGGCGCTGCTCGAACAGGTGCCGCCGCCATGAGCGGCGCCGCGCTCCGGGATCCGGGGGCGGCTGGCGATGGCATCGTCCCGCGGCTGGAGGAGCTGGTCGCGTTGCGGCACGAAGCGCCGCGGATGGACACGCCGGGCATCGGGCGCGCCGGGATGCGCGGTGCCGCGCCTTCCAGCCTGCGCGGCCGCGGCATGGAATATGCCGAGTCGCGCGAGTACGTGCCCGGCGACGACGTGCGGCGCATGGACTGGAGGCTGACCGCCCGGACCGGGCGTGCGCACACCAAGCTGTTCCAGGCCGAGCGCGAACGCCTGGCCCTGCTGGTGGCAGATACGTCGCCGGCGCTGTACTTCGGCACGCGGGTGCGCTTCAAGTCGGTGCAGGCGGCGCGCGCCGGCGCGGGCGCGACCTGGGCCGCGCTGCAGGCCGGCGACCGCATCGCGGCCCTGCGCGCCGGGGAGCCGGCGATTCCACCGGCCGGCGGCATGCGCGGCGCCATGCGCGTGCTCGAGGCATTGTCGCGCTGGTACGCCCGCCCGCCCGCGGACGATGCCGGACTGGAGCTGGCGCTGGAGCACGCGCAGCGGCTGCTGCGGCCCGGCGCGCGCCTGGTGGTGCTGGCCGACCCGCAGGCGGCGGCGAAGGTCCCGCTGCAGCGCTGGGCGGCGCTGGGCCGGCACCACGAAGCGGCGCTGGTGCTGCTGCAGGATGCGCTGGAGATCGCGCCGCCGCGGCGCGCGCTGGCGGTGGCCAGCGGCGGACAGCGCCTGCACGTCCCGCTGCAGCTCGCGCAGGCGCGCGCGCAGTGGCACCAGGTCCTGGCCAGACCGGCCGAAACCCTGGCGCAGTCGTTGCCGGCCTACGGTTGGCGCGTCCATCGCCTGGCGACCGACGCCACCGCCTCCGGATGGCTGCGGCCGGCGCGGCCGCTCCCGCCCGATGCCTGAGCCGGCCATGGATCCGACCAGCCTGCCCCTGCGCGACGTACACCTGCCGCCGTCCCCGGGCTGGTGGCCGCCTGCGCCGGGCTGGTGGTGGGTGGGCGTCGCGATCCTGCTGGTCGTGGCGGCCTGGCTTGGCTGGCGCTTCTGGCGTGCGCGCCGGCGGCGACGCTGGTCGCGCTGGTTCCTGGAGGAGTCCGCGCGCGGCACGCCACCGCAGCGGCTGGCGGCGATCTCCTCCCTGCTGCGCCGCGCCGCCCGGCGCGCCCAGCCGGGCGCGGAACGCCTCCAGGGCGAGGCCTGGCTGGACTTCCTGGACGGCGGGCGCGGACTGGATTTCAGCGCCGGGCCCGGGCGCCTGCTGCTCGACGGTCCGTTCCGCCCGCAGCTGGACCCGCCCGAGGTCGATGCCGTCGCCGCGCTGGCCCACGCGCGCTTCCTGGACCTGATGGAGCCGAAGCGGAGGCCTGCATGACCGGCTGGCTGGCACAGGCATGGGGTGGCTTCGCAGGGGTCGCCTGGCCGTGGGCGTGGCTGCTGCTGCCATTGCCGCTGCTGGTGCGGTGGCTGCTTCCGCCGCGTCGCGAAGCGGGCGCCGCGCTGCGCGTGCCATGGGCCGGCCGGCTCCGTGGTCCCGCCACCGGTTCGGGGGCCTCGCCGGTGCGCGGGGTGCTCGCTGCGCTTGCCTGGATCCTGCTGTGCATCGCCGCGGCACGGCCGCAGCAGCTGGGCGAGGCCGCCGTACCGCAGCACCAGGCGCGGCAGATGCTGCTGGCGGTGGACCTGTCCGGAAGCATGAGCGAGACCGACATGATGCTCGGCATGCAGCCGGTGGACCGCCTGGCCGCCGCCAAGGCGGTCATCGCCGACTTCCTGCAGCGCCGGACCGGCGACCGTGTCGGCCTGCTGGTGTTCGGGCAGCGCGCCTACATGCTCACGCCGCTGACCCTGGACCTGGCCGCGGTGCGCGAACAGCTGCGCGACACCGTGGCCGGACTGGCCGGCCGCGAGACTGCGCTCGGCGACGCCATCGGCCTGGCGGTCAAGCGCCTGCGCGCCCAGCCCGAGGGCCAGCGCGTCCTGGTCCTGCTTACCGATGGGGTCAACACGGCCGGCGTCCTGCCGCCGCTGAAGGCCGCCGAGCTCGCCGCGGCCGAACGCGTGCGCGTGTACACCATCGCCTTCGGCGGCAGCGCCGGCGGGTTCTCGCTGTTCGGCGTGCCGGTGCAGGCTGGCGAGGATGTCGATGAGGACACCCTGCGCGCAGTCGCGGAGGCGACCGGCGGGCGCTTCTTCCGCGCGCGCGATGCCGACGAGCTGGCCGGCATCTACGCCGAGCTGGACCGGCTGGAGCCGGTGGACGTCGCCGCCGAGCCCGTCCGTCCGCGGCTGGAGGCCTATGCCTGGCCACTGGGCGGTGCCCTGGTGCTTGCCGTGCTGGCGGGGATGCCGGCCGTGCGCCTGCGCGGCGGTATCCGTGCCGGGGGCGCCGCATGAGCGGCTGGCTGGACCTGCTGCATTTCCAGCGCCCGCAGTGGCTGTGGGCGCTGATCCTGCTGCCGCTGCTGTGGACGGCATGGGGACTTCGCCGTCGCCAGGACTGGCGCGACGTGGTCGATCCGCACCTGCTGAAGGTCCTGCTGGTTCCCGGCCGGGGCGGGGCCGGACTGCGGCTTGCCGGCGTATCGCTGGCCCTGCTGCTGGCGGTGCTGGCCCTCGCCGGGCCCGGCTGGAGCCAGGCCGCGCAGCCCCAGGTCCGGCCACGGATGCCGCTGGTGCTGGCCCTGGACCTGTCCAGTTCGGTGGCCACGCCCGACCTGCCGCCCTCGCGCCTGGCCCAGGCGCGGGCCAAGCTGGCCACGCTGCTGCACGAGCGCCAGGGCGGCGACGTGGCCCTGGTCGCATGGGCCGACGACGCGTACACGGTCGCGCCGCTCACCGGCGATGCCGACAACGTCGCGCTGTTCCTGGATGCGCTGGCCCCGGAGGTGATGCCGGTGGACGGACACCGTGCCGATCGCGCGATCACCCATGCCGCGGGGCTGCTGCGCCAGGCCGGCTTCGAGCGTGGCCAGATCCTGCTGCTGACCGCCACGGCCGACGGCCGCGCCACCCGGATCGCCGCGGCCACCGCCGCCGCCGGCTACCAGGTGTCGGTGCTCGGGCTGGGGACTCCCGCCGGCGGTGCCTACCGCGACGCGCGCGGGGTGGTGCGCACCTCGCGCCGCGACGATGCCCCACTGCGCGCGCTGGCCGCTGCCGGGCAGGGGCGCTATGCGGCGCTGACGGCCGATGGCTCCGACCTGGCGGCCATCGGCGTGCTGCAGCCGGCGATGGCGGACGGTCCCGCGGACGCCGCCGGTGCGCGGACCTGGCTGGACCAGGGTTACTGGCTGCTGCCGCCGCTGCTGTTGCTGACGGCGCTGGCATTCCGGCGTGGCGCCGCGCTGCTGGCGCTGCCGCTGCTGCTGTGGTTGCTGCCGGCCGCGCCGTCGTTCGCCCAGGACAGTCCGTGGCTGCGCCCGGACCAGCAGGCACAGCGCCATCTGGAGCGCGGCGTGGAGGCCTATCGCCGCGGCGATTTCGCCGCCGCCACGGAGGCCTTCGCACGGGCCGGTGCGCGTGGCGCCGAGGCCCAGTACAACCTCGGCAACGCGCTGGCGCGACAGGGGAACTACGAGGAGGCGCTGCAGGCGTACGACCGTGCCCTGGCGCAGGCGCCGGACATGGAGGACGCGCGGGCCAACCGCCAGGTGGTGGAAGCGGCGATGCGCAGGCAGCCGCCGCGCCAGGACGGCGCCGGCAAGTCCGGCGAGCGCGATCGCCAGGCCAAGGAGCGGGGCGACAGCTCCGGTTCCTCCGCCGGCAAGGGCGACAGCGGACAGGAAGGCGAGCCGCAGCCAGGGCCGCCGCCGCCGCCCGACGCACCGTCCAGGGACCAGGCGGAAACGAAGAGCGGGGATGGCACGTCCGAGGATGCCGCGGCCGCGCGTGCACGCCAGGAGCAGGCCGATCGCGAGCAGCGCGAGCGCATGCGCCAGGCGATGGAGCGGAAGGCGCGGGAAGGGGCGCCGCCGGACGAGGGCGAGGCCGCCGCGCCCGGCGACGTGCGCGAGCAGGAGCGCCGCCAGGCCCACGAAGCGTGGCTGCAGCGCGTGCCGGACGATCCGGGCGGCCTGTTGCGCGCCAAGTTCCAGCTCGAGCACCAGCGTCGCCAGCAGGAGGGAAGATGAGCGTCCACCGACTCCGGATGCGTCCCGGCCGCGCCTTCGCCGTCCTCGCCCGCGCCTGTTGCGCGGCAGCGCTGTTCCTGGCCGGGGCCGCGGATGCGGCGACCCGGGCATGGCTGGATCGCACCCAGGTGCGCGAGGGCGAAACGGTCACCCTCAACATCGAGACCGACCAGCCAGGCGTCGCGCCCGATTTCGCGCCACTGCAGCGGGACTTCACCGTGGGCAGGCCCTACCGCAACGAAGGGCCGGGCCGGGCCACGCTGGTCGGGGTGCGCCTGGTGCCGCGCCGCAGCGGCCTGCTGGAAATCCCGGCCCTGCGCGTGGGCCGCGAGCTGAGCCAGCCGCTGGCGCTGCAGGTGGGGGACGCGCAGCAGGAGGAGCGTGGCCAAGTCTTCCTCCAGACGCGCGTGGATGAGACCTCGCCCTGGGTGCAGCAGAGCGTCGGCGTGACCGTGCGCCTGTACTACGCCACCTCGCTGCTGTCGGGCGAACTGGGCCAGCCGGCTCCCGACGGTGCCTCGCTGCAGCGGGTGGGCGATGACGTGTCGGGACGCGAGCGGATCGGCGGCCGCGAGTACCAGTTCGTGGAGCGCCGCTTCCTGCTGGTGCCCGAGCGCAGCGGCCCGCTGGAGCTGCCGGCGCCGCGTTTCCGCGGGCAGGCCGCGCCGCGTTGCTTCGACGATTTCTTCGGCACGGACCGCGCGTTGGCCGCGGACGGGAAGGCGCAGGTCCTGCAGGTGCGGCCGCGGCCCGTGGGCGTTCCACAGCCCTGGTTGCCGCTACGTGGCCTGCAGTTGCGCCATCTCGGGCAGCCGGGCGCGGCACGGGCCGGCGAGGCGGTGGAAGTGGTGGTCGAGGCGAAGGCGGACGGCGCGATCGCCGCCCAGTTCCCGGAACTGCCGGTGCCGCGGGTGGAAGGCGCGCAGGTGTTCGCCGAGCGCGCGGAAACGACCGAGCGTTTCATCGATGGCCGTCCCCAGCTGACCGTGGTGCGCCGCTTCGCCGTGGTGCCGCAGCGGGCGGGCCGCCTGGTGGTTCCGGGGCAGTCGGTGGGCTGGTGGGACACCGTGGCAGGCGAGGCGCGCACTGCCAGGCTGCCGGACCTGGAGCTGGACGTGGCTCCGGGCGCGGTGCAGGCACGCGATCCGGCCGCGGCCGTGCCGCATGCAGGGACGGCCGGGGGCGGCGATGCGCTGCCGGCGCCGACCGCGGCCGTGGCGGGTGGCGCTGCGGATGTGGCGCCATGGCGCTGGCTCGTGCTGCTCCTGGCGCTGCTGTGGCTGGCGACCCTGGCCTGGGCACTGCGCCTGCGCTCGCGCACCAGGCATGCCGCGCCCGCGACCGCGTCCGCGCACCGGGCCGGGAGGCCGTCCACGGCCGAGCTGCGGCGCGCGCTGGACGCGGAAAGTTTCGGCGAGGCCGTACGCCTGCTGCAGGCGATGGCCGATCCGCCGGCCGCCGACCTGGACGAGGTGATCGCGCGCCTTGCCGACCCCGCCCAGCGCGACGCGCTGCAGGCCATGCGCCGCGCGCTGTGGGCCGGGGATGGCGATCCGTCCAGCGCCCGCGTGGCGCTGCGCGCCGCGTTCCGCGATGGCCCGCGCTGGGCCGGCGCGGCGCGGGAGGCCGCCGGGGCGCCGTTGCCGCCGTTGTATCCGCCTGCCCGGGGCGGTTGACGGCGTCTGTTAACCTGCCGGTTTGGCACGTTCCCAGGACTACCGCATGACCTCCAAAGGACGCCCCTGGCCCATGCCGCTCAAGATGGGCGTGGGCTTCGCCGCCGGCCTGCTGCTGGGCCTGGTGGTGCACCTGACGGCCGGCGCCGATGCCAGCTGGGTCCAGGCGTTCACCCGCTACGTCACCACGCCGGCGTCGAGCCTGTTCCTCAACCTGATCTTCATGCTGATCGTGCCGCTGCTGTTCTCGGCGCTGGTGCTGGGCATCGCCGAGATGGGCGACATCCGCGCCCTTGGCCGGATCGGCTGGAAGACCCTGGCCTACACCGTGGTGCTGTCCGGCGCGGCGGTGTTGCTGGGCCTGCTGCTGGTGAACCTGCTGCGCCCGGGCGCGGGCGTGGATCCGGCGATGGCCGCGCAGATGCTGGCGCAGAACGCCGAGCGTAGCCGCGACATCGTCGCCAGCATCGAATCGCAGCCGCGCGGCATCGACATGCTGCTGTCGATCGTGCCCAGCAACGTCGTGGCCGCCGCCTCGGACAACGGCTCGATCCTGGCGCTGATGTTCTTCGCGCTGATGTTCGGCGTGGGCATGGTGCTGACCGACGACGACAAGGTCGCCACGCTCAAGCGCGGCATCGAGGGCGTGTTCGAGATCTCGATGACCCTGATCGGGCTGGTGATCCGGCTGGCGCCGTACGCGGTGTTCTGCTTCATGTTCAACCTCGCGGCGATCTTCGGCTTCGACCTGCTGCTGCGTCTGGGCGCGTACGTGGGCGTGGTGGTGCTGGCGCTGGGCCTGCACATGTTCGTCGGCTACGGCATCGCCGTGCGCCTGGCCGGGCGCTCGCCGCTGAAGTTCTTCCGCGACATCCAGGAAGCGGCGGTGATGGCGTTCTCCACCGCGTCGAGCAATGCGACCCTGCCGACCGCGTTGCGGGTGGCCGACCAGATCGGCCTGCCGCACAAGGTCTCTCGCTTCGTGCTGACCGTCGGCGCCACCGCCAACCAGAACGGCACCGCGCTGTTCGAGGGCGTGACCGTGATCTTCCTGGCCCAGTTCTTCGGCGTGGACCTGAGCCTGGGCCAGCAGTTCATGGTGATGCTGGTGTGCATCCTCGGCGGCATCGGCACCGCCGGCGTGCCGTCCGGCTCGCTGCCGGTGGTGGCCCTGATCTGCGCGATGGTCGGGGTCGATCCGATCGGCATCGGCCTGATCCTGGGCGTGAACCATTTCCTCGACATGTGCCGGACCACGCTCAACGTCAGCGGCGACCTGACCCTGGCCGCGCTGGTGGCCGCCGGCGAGCCGGAGGATGCCGACGGCGGCCATGCGCCGGCGTCCGGAACCGTCGCCTGAGCGGCGACGGTTCCAAGGGGAAACCGCGGCGGGAGCCCGCGACCGCCGGAAAAGTCGGGAAACACTGCGTTCGGGGCGGCGAATCAAGGGCTTGCGGCAGGACAGGGGCGGCCGGGGATGGGACAATGGGCGGCCCGCATTCCGCGGTAGCCATCGACCAAGCCGAATCCCCACATGACGAAGCCGACACGCCGCCAGCTCGCCAATGCCATCCGTTTCCTCGCCGCCGATGCGGTCGAGGCCGCCAAGTCGGGCCACCCCGGCATGCCGATGGGCATGGCCGACATCGCCGAAGTGCTGTGGAACGACTACCTGCGCCACAACCCGTCCAACCCGGACTGGTTCAACCGCGACCGTTTCGTGCTGTCCAACGGCCACGGTTCGATGCTGCACTACGCGCTGCTGCACCTGAGCGGCTACGACCTGCCGATCGAGGAGCTCAAGCGCTTCCGCCAGCTGCACAGCAAGACCGCCGGCCACCCCGAGCGTTACGAGACCCCGGGCGTGGAGACCACCACCGGTCCGCTGGGCCAGGGCTTCGCCAACGCCGTCGGCTTCGCGCTGGCGGAGAAGGTGCTGGCGGCGCGCTTCAACCGCCCGGAGTTCGAGGTCGTCGACCACCGCACCTGGGTGTTCATGGGCGACGGCTGCATGATGGAAGGCGTCTCCCACGAGGCCGCCTCGCTGGCCGGCACCTGGGGCCTGGGCAAGCTGACCGCGTTCTGGGACGACAACGGCATCTCGATCGACGGCGAGGTGCACGACTGGTTCACCGACGACACCCCGGCACGCTTCGAGGCCTACGGCTGGCACGTGGTGCGTGGCGTCGACGGCCAGGATCCGGAATCGATCAAGGCCGCGATCGAGCAGGCCATCGCGGTCGAGGACAAGCCGACCCTGATCTGCTGCAAGACCACCATCGGCTTCGGCGCCCCGCACAAGGCCGGCAAGGAAGAGTCGCACGGCGCGCCGCTGGGCAAGGACGAGATCGAAGGCACCCGCAAGGCGCTGGAGTGGCCGTACGCGCCGTTCGAGATCCCGCAGGAGATCTACGACGGCTGGCGCGCCAACGGTGCCGGCCAGCTGCGCCAGGCCGAGTGGGAGCAGCTGTTCGACAAGTACGCGAAGCAGTATCCCGCCGAGGCCGCCGAGCTGGTCCGCCGTTCGCGCGGCGAACTGCCGGAGGACTTCATCGCCCAGGCCGACGCCTTCATCGCCCGGGTCCAGGCCGAGGGCGCGACCATCGCCTCGCGCAAGGCCTCGCAGAACGCGATCTCCGCGTTCGCGCCGCTGCTGCCGGAGCTGATCGGCGGCTCGGCCGACCTGGCCCCGTCCAACCTGACCCAGTGGAAGGCCAGCAGGTCGGTCACCGAGGTGGACCCGAACGCCAATTACGTGCACTACGGCGTGCGCGAGTTCGGCATGAGCGCGATCGCCAACGGCATCGCCCTGCATGGCGGTTTCCTGCCGTTCGACGCCACCTTCCTGGTGTTCAGCGACTACGCCCGCAACGCGCTGCGCATGAGCGCGCTGATCCCGGCGCACGTGATCCACGTGTTCACCCACGACTCCATCGGCCTGGGCGAGGACGGTCCGACCCACCAGCCGGTCGAGCACCTGGCCTCGCTGCGCTACATCCCCAACAACGACGTGTGGCGCCCGTGCGACGCGGTCGAGTCGGCGGTGGCGTGGAAGTCGGCGATCGTGCGCAAGGAAGGCCCGAGCGTGCTGGTGTTCAGCCGCCAGAACCTGCCGCACCAGGCGCGCAGCGAGGAGCAGGTGAAGCTGATCGAGCGCGGCGGCTACGTCCTGGCCGACGCCGAGGGCGGCAAGCCCGACGTGATCCTGATCGGCACCGGTTCGGAAGTGTCGCTGGCGATCGAAGCCAAGGCGCAGCTGGACGCCGCTGGCATCCGGACCCGCGTGGTGTCGATGCCGGCCAGCACCGTGTTCGACCGCCAGGACGAGGCCTACCGCGAGTCGGTGTTGCCGAAGTCCGTGCGCAAGCGCGTGGCGGTGGAGGCCGGCATCACCGACTTCTGGCGCAAGTACGTGGGCCTGGACGGCGCGGTCATCGGCCTGGACCGCTTCGGCGCCTCGGCGCCGGCCGGCGAGCTGTACAAGTACTTCAACATCACCACCGACGCGGTGGTGGCTGCGGCCAGGGCGCTCTGAGCCCTGGCCGTCCCGCGGCCGGGCACATCGCCCGGCTGCAGGTACAGCGATACGGAAGGAAAGGGACGCGCAGGCGTCCCTTTCCTGTTTCGGGGTCAGCCGCGACCGAACTGCGCGACCAGCCAGGCATCGATCGCGGAGATGCCGCCGGGCAGCGCCGACAGGCGCGCCCAGTGCAGGCTCTCGATCTCCTGGTCCGGCGCATGGGGAAGCCGGCGCTGCAGCCCGCGGGTGGCGAACACCACGCCGGTCAATGGCCACGGCGAGCGCGGCGAGCGGATCCGCAGCCAGCCGGCGACCTGCAGGGCGTCGGCCGCATGTCCGGTTTCCTCCAGCAGCTCGCGCGCCGCCGCGCCTGGCGGCGTCTCGCCCGGGTCGATCCAGCCACCCGGCAGTTCCAGCACGCGGCGGATCGCGTTGCGCACCAGCAGGATCCGGCCCAGGTCCAGCGGCAAGACCAGGACGAAGTCCGGCGCGAAGGTGGGCGCCTGGCCGCGGCCGGCTTCGAGCAGCACCTCGCCGCGCTCGTTGCACGGTGGCGGATCGGGGACGTGGATCTTCGACGGTGCGAACACGGTTGCGCGGGACGTTGCCGGGACGGGCCACGAACACCAGTCCGGGGCCAGTGCATTGTGTCCGAAGCCGATGCCGGCGGACATGCCGCCCGGCGGATAGTGCGCGGCCGATGGCTGGCGACGCGTTACTCCGCCGCCACTACCTGGGAGCAGGCGAGGGCCTGGTCGATCGACACCAGGGTCCAGGCCGGCGGGGTCGCAGCGAGCCGTTCCAGCGGCGGGTCGCCGCGCTTCGAGCTCAGTGCGCCCCGGGCTTGTCGTGCCTGCTGCCGCCGCGGCAGCGCGGCGAGTCCGGCACGCTCGCGTCGGCCTCCCATTCGGCCGGGGTGTAGGTGTGCAGCGCCAGCGCGTGGATCTGCTGCATGAGCGCGCCCATCGCCGCGTAGACCGCCTGGTGGCGCTGGATCGGGCGCTTGCCGTCGAAGGCCTCGCTGACCACCACCGCCTTGTAGTGCGTCTCCAGCCCGCGGCTGTGCATGTGACTCTCGTCCAGCACCTCCAGGTGCAGGGGTTGCAGGGCGGCGAGGGCCTGGCGGATCTGTTCGGCGCGGGTGCTCATGGCGAATGCGGGCGTGGGTCTTCTGGCGAGATGAAGGCGGAATCCCGTGGTTCAAGTGCGGATTGCAGGCGCCATCCGTTCCATCGCTCCGCCGTGCAGTAAGGTACGCCGGATCCGTGGCGCGGGGGAGGCGGGCAGATCGCCCGCCACGGACGCGGGACCAGCGGGGCAGCGAGAACCGGAAGGCGCCGCTGCGCGGGATCGCCGCGGCGTCCGATGGCCATCCGCAGGTGGGGGGGTAGAGCAACCGGCCGCGCTGGATTCCGCGGTCGCCCACCGGGAGTTGCCCTGTCATGGTCCCAGGCCTCGTGCCCGGGTCTTGTCGCGACCCTGCCGAGGTCGCACTGCATCAAGGTCCGGGCGCAGACGACCTTCCGCCTCGAGATCCTGTCGGTGGGATGGCGGCCCGGCCGCGGCGAGTGCGATCACCGGGATGCTTCTGCATCGGGACGGAAACCGCACCGTGCCGTCCGGATTGTGCGCGGCCCGGCGAAGCAGTGCCGGCACTGTCTCCGCGACCGGCATGACGGCCACGCCTGAACCGTTTCGGGGACCGCCACTGCAGGGCGCGATCGCCCTCGCGCAGGGGGTTGACAGGTACTTTCGTTTACGCTTGTAATTCACATCGATTACGGGCGTAAACGGAGGCGTCATGACTGCAGTCGAAATTCCCGTCACCGAAGCAGAGGCCTCGGTCATGGAGGTGCTGTGGGAGTCCAGCCCGCGCAGCTCGGAAGAGGTGGTGGCCGTCGTCGCGCCGGCCACCGGCTGGGCCGAACCGACGATCAAGACCCTGCTCAACCGGCTGCTCAACAAGGGCGCGATCAGCGCCGAGCGCGACGGCCGGCGCTACCTGTACTCGCCGGTGCTCACCCGCGAGGCCTGGGTACAGCAGCAGAGCGAAGGCCTGCTGGCGCGCCTGTTCGGCGGGCGGGTGGCGCCGCTGGTGGCGCACTTCAGCGAGCGTGGAAAACTCTCGGCGGCGGACATCGCCGAGCTCAAGCGGCTGGTTTCCGAACTGGAGGAAGGAGAGGGCGATGGACGCTGACCTGTTCCTGCTGCTGCGCGCCACCCTGGCGCTGACCGGGGCCTGCGCGCTGGTGTTGTGCCTGCGTCGGCCCGCGCGCTTCCTGTGGGGGGTGCAGGGCGCCTACCTGCTCTGGGCCTGCGTGCCGGCAGCGCTGTTGGCGGCGCTGCTGCCGGCCAGCCAGTCCATGCACGTGCCCGTCCCCGTCCCGGCGGAGTGGCTGGCTCCGGCGGAGCCGGCGGAGTCGGCGGCCTCCGTGCAGGCCGCGGGATTCCCGTGGCAGGCCTGGTTGCTGCCGGCATGGCTGGCCGGCGCGCTCGCCAGCGCCGGGGCGATGGCGTGGCAGCAATGGCGCTTCCGGCGCGCGCTGGGAGCGCTGCGCGAATACGGCCACGGCCTGTTCCAGGCCGGCAGTTCCTGCCCGGGCCTGCCGGCGGTGGTGGGCGGGCTGCGGCCGCGGATCCTGCTCCCCGCTGATTTCGAACAGCGCTACAGCGAACGCGAGCGCGAACTGGTCCTGCAGCACGAGCGCCTGCACGTGCGTCGTGGCGACCTGCTGGCCAATGCGGCGGCCGCGCTGTTGCGCTGCCTGTTCTGGTTCCACCCGCTGCTGCCGGCGGTGCTGCGGCGCTTCCGGCACGACCAGGAGCTGGCGTGCGACGCCGGCGTGATCGCGCGCCACCCGGGCCAGAGGCGCGCGTATGCCGAAGCCATGCTCAAGGCCCAGTTGTCGCCCTCTTCCCCCGTCCCGCTGGGCTGCCACTGGCCGCACCGGCATCCACTGAAGGAGCGCATCGAAATGCTCAAGCGTCCGGTCTCCTCGCCGCGGCAGCGGATCGCAGCCGTGCTCTCCGTTTCCCTGCTGGCCGCCGGTACGGCCTGCGTGGCGTGGGCGGCCCAGCCGGCGAGGTCCGCTGCCCCGACACAGGCGCCATCCGCCAGCGGCGCGCCAGCGGCGGTCAGTGACACACAGGCTTCGCCGGCGCCGACGCCCAGGCGGAGCATGGTGCCGCCGCGCTATCCGAGGGAGGCCGCCGAAGCAGGCGTGACCGGGCTGGTGACGCTGTTGCTGGACGTGGATCGGGAGGGCAAGGTGGTTGGGGTCGAGGTGGAGCGCGCCGAGCCTGCGGGAGTGTTCGAGGTTGCCGCGATCGAGGCGGCCTGGCAGTGGCGGCTCGAGCCGAGGGTGGAGGATGAGCCCGGCGTTGCCTACAGGACGCGCGTGCCCATCCATTTCGCAATCGACCAACCGCAGGCGGACGAAGGGGGCGAGTCATGATGGCGTCCCGCAGCCAGCTGGATGCAGGCCGCGCCTGGTGGTGGTGCGTGGTCCTGCTGGCACCGGCCATCGCCGGCTGCGGGACCACCGCAGCCGGCGGACGGACCGACGTCAGCGCCGGCGTGGGCCAGCGCATGATCGTGCCGGAGCGGACGACGCGCTACGCGCTGGCCGACCACGAGGCCTTCGTGTTCCCGCAGGTCATGGCCAACGACTCGCCTGAATTCCCCGAGGATTTCCACCCGCCCAGCCCGTTCGCGGCCACGGTGTGCGCATCCGTGGTGGTGGGCGAGGACGGATCGCTGCGCAACGTGCAGCTGGTCGAGGCGTCGGAGTGCATGGCGCCCGGGGAAGTGCCGGCGCCGCTGGCCACGGCCGTGCGCGAGGCGATGCAGGCCTGGAAATTCGGCCCGGCGATGCTGTGCGAGTACCCCGACGCCGCCACCCGCCAGCGCTCGTGGAACGGCAACGGCTGTTCCGGCCCCGTACGCGAGGCCAGGCCGGTGCCGGTGACGCTGACCTGGGCCTTCACCTTCGAGTTGCGCGACGGCCGGCCGCAGGTGACGGCCACCCGCACGGGCGGCGGCTGATCACTGCTGCAGCATATCCGGGCGGAACAACCGGCGACGGCTGGTCTCGTCGCCGGACACCATGAACCGGCCTTCGCCGCGGTAATGCACGGTGCGCGGCCACTTCGGCCTTGCCGCGACGTGGGCGCGCACCACCTGCCACACGAACAGCGGGTAGTCGTCGTTGATGTGGGTGCGACGCAGGCGGCATTCGAAGCTGGCGTGGCATTCGCCGATGAGCGGGGCATCAACCGCGTCCGCGGGCGAGGCGGTCAGGCCGAAGCGCTCGAACTTGTCGACCTCGGCGCTGCTGCAATTGCCGATCCCGGCCACCGCGTCCAGCAGCGGCGCGGTGGGCAGGTTGATCACGCACTGGCGGCTGCGCCGTGCCAGGGCATGGCTGGTATTGGCATCCCAGATGTAGGTGCCGACCAGGTCGTAGCCGAGCATCATGTGCCAGCCGCAGGTCATGATCGCGCGCTGGCCTTTCCACGCGGTGGTGATGAGGACCAGCGGGCCGGGCTCGAGGAAGCGCCGGACCTTCTCCACCGGGAACGCGGTCTTGCGGGGCAGGGCCATGGGCTGCTCCTGTGCGGTGCCGCGGCCAGCGTGATGCCGCAGGCGGCAACGCTGCGTCAATCCAGCACGTGGATGGCGTCGGCCAGGCGCCGGACCTCGTCGGGGTGGTGGCTGACGTAGAGCATCGGCAGGCGGACCTCGTCGCGCACCTTCTGCAGCCACGGGATCAGTTCCTCGCGGCGGGCCGGATCCAGCGCCGACAGCGGTTCGTCGAACAGCAGCACCGCCGGCTGCGAGAGCAGGGCGCGGCCGATCGCCACGCGCTGGGCTTCGCCGCCGGACAGGTGGCGCGTGCGCCGGTCCAGCAGGTGGCCGATGCCCAGCAGCTCGACCACCGCGTCGAAGGCGAAGCCGGCCTGGCCGCCGCGGTGGCGGCCGTAGAGCAGGTTGCGGCGCACGTCCAGGTGCGGGAACAGGCGCGCGTCCTGGAACACGTAACCGACCTGGCGACGATGGGTGGGCACGTCGATGCCGCGCGCGCTGTCGTACAGCACGCGGCCATCGATCTCGATCCGGCCCGATTCCGGCCTCACCAGCCCGGCGATGGCGTTGAGCACGCTGGTCTTGCCGGCGCCGGACGGCCCGGCGATCGCCAGCACCCGCGCCTGCTCGTCGATCCGCACGTGGCGGTGGAAGCCGCCGCGACGCAGCTGGATGTCGACCTTCAGCATGGCGCGGCTCCGTCGATGGCCTGGGGCACGCTCATTCCTCCTCGCCCCCGCGCTGGCGTCGCACCAGCCATTCGGAGGCCAGCAGCGCGGCCAGCGAGATCGCCAGCGCCACGGCCGCCAGCCGCCAGATCCCGGGCTCGCCGCCGGGTACCTGCATCAGCCCGTAGATCTCCGAGGACAGGGTACGGGTCTCGCCCGGGATGGCGGAGACGAAGGTGATGGTCGCGCCGAACTCGCCCAGCGCCTTGGCGAAACCCAGTGCCGCGCCGGCGACCAGGCCCGGCCAGGACAGCGGCAGGGTCACGGTGAGGAACACCCGCCATGGCGCTGCGCCGAGGGTGGCCGCGGCCTGTTCCAGGCGCCGGTCGACATTCTCGATCGACAGCCGGATCGCGCGCACCATCAGCGGGAAACCCATCACTGCGCAGGCCAGCGCCGCGCCGGTCCAGCGGAACGCGAAGCTGATGCCGAGGGCTTCCTCCAGCCAGCGCCCGAGGGGTCCCTGCTGGCCGAACAGCACCAGCAGCGCGTAGCCCATCACCACCGGCGGCAGCACCAGCGGCAGGTGCACCAGGGCGTCGAGCAGCGACTTCCCCGGGAAGCGCACCCGCGCCAGCAGCCAGGCCACCGCAACGCCGAACGGCAGGCTGGCGATGGCGGCGACCGCGGCCACCTTCAGGCTCAGCGCGATGGCGGTGACTTCGTCCGGGGTGAAGCCGGGCAAGGTCATGCGTGGTCAGTCCCTTGGCAGGAATCCGTGGCGCACGAAGATCGAGCGCGCCGGTGGCGTGGACAGCCAGCGTACGAAATCACGCGCCGGCGTGCCGGCACCGGCCACCGCGGCCACCGGATAGACGACCGGGGGATGGCTGCCGGCGGGAAAGGTGGCGACGACCTGGACCCGCGGCTCGGCCCTGGCGTCGGAGGCATAGACCAGGCCCAGCGGGGTCTCGCCGCGCGCCACCAGCATCAGCGCCGCGCGCACGCTGTCCGCCTCGGCGAGCCGGCCCCGGACTGCCGCCCAGTGGCCCAGCGACTCCAGTGCCTGGCGGCCGTACTTGCCCGCCGGCACGGTGCCGGTGTGGGCGATCGCCAGCCGGCCCCTGCCGCCCAGTGCCGCGAGCACGCTGCCGGGGCGCGACAGGTCCAGCGGGCCGGCCGTCGCGTTGCGTGGCGCCACCAGCACGAGCGTGTTCCCGAGCAGCTCGCGACGCGTGCCTGCGTCGATCCGCCCGCGCTGCTGCAGGTAGTCCATCCATTCCAAGTCGGCTGACACGAAGACCTGCGCCGGCGCGCCCTGTTCGATCTGCCGCGCCAGCGCCGAGCTGGCCGCGTACGACACCCGCACCGGCGTGCCGCTTGCGCGGGTATAGGCCGCGGCCGCTTCGTCCAGCGACTCCTTCAGGCTGGCGGCCGCGAATACCGTCAGTGCCGCGGGCTGTCCGGCTGCACGGGCGGCCACGGGCTGGACCGACGCCGCCAGCGCGAGGAGCGCGGCAAGGAAGGAGCGCAGCAGGACGGACAGGCTGGGCATGGCGTTCTCCGGTGGGGGGGCGGCGAAGGCGTCTTGCTCTGGACCTTGCAGGGCCACGCCTGCGCGGTGGCCCGGGCATCCAGACTAAGCGGAGCGGCGTCGACGTGCAGCCCAGGCCGGTTCCGTCACCGCTTCCCGCCCAGCGTGGCCTCGAGCACTTCGACCAGGCGTGCCGCGCCAAGGCGCAGCTGAGTTTCCTGGACCGGCAGCTGGGCCGCCACGTAGGCATCGTCGATGACGTGGCCCTCCGGATACACGCCAGGCGCCACGGACGCGCGGCAGGACTCCTCGACCCACGGCACCGGGAACCCGGCGCGTGGCGGACGGCCGATGGAGGCGACCTTCGGCGCGGGCAGGGCGCGCAGGCGCTCCAGCCAGGCGTCCTCGCCGAGGTTGCGGGTGCGCATCAGGCCGCTGTCCCACAGCGAATGCAGGTTGGTGCCCTTGCCGCGGTAGTTGACCTGGTAGTCGTTGCCGCCGCGGTCGTGGCGGTTGCCGGCATGCAGCGGCTGGTGGGCGTCGCCTGCCAGGTGCACGACGAACTTCAGCGCCTGCAGGCGCTCGGCATCGCTGCGCGTGCGGTCGGCGAGGATGCGGGCCTGCGCTTCCAGCGCTTCGTTGACGCAGGCGCCGTCGGGGCAGTGCGCATCGCGTTCGTAGCGGCAGCCGGCCTCGGCGATGTTGACGTAGTGCCACGGCGCCGAGCGGCGGCCCAGGGCGGGATCGGAGCCACGCAGGTTGTCGGCCCAGTTGGCGATGCCGGCCAGGGTCGGCTCCTGCTCGCCCTGCAGCAGCCGCGCCACCTCGGCACGGGTAGCGGGCGAAAGGCCTTCCTCGGCCAGGCGTGCGACGAGCCGGTGGCCCAGCGGGCCCCATGCATGTGCCGGCATGGCGACGGCGATGGACAGGAAAAGGCCCGGCAGCCACGCGAGGCGGCGCCGGGCCCGGTTCGGACGGTTGGAAGCGGTGCGGGACATCATCGGTCAACTTTAACCGACTGTCCCGCACCACCGCCTTTCCCCGCCAAGGGAACCTGTCGGGCTCAGAACTTCATGACGTACGAGGCGCCGTACACCAGCGGGTCGATGTTGGCGGTGCCGAGCTTGGCGCCGTCGACCTTGACGTCGGTGTCGATGTCGGCCCAGCGCACGTCGACGCGCAGCGAAGCCTTCTCGCTGACCTTGAAGTCCACGCCGGCGTGCGCGGCCAGGCCGAAGGAGTCGTCCAGCTTCAGCTTGCTGCCGGACAGGATGCCGGTGGTGTCCTCGCTGAAGAAGGTGGTGTAGTTGATGCCCACGCCCAGCAGCGGCGAGACCTTGCCCGCGCTGTTGAAGTGGTACTGCAGCGCGATGGTCGGCGGCAGGTGCTTGGTCTCGCCGACCTTGCCCACGCCCTTGATCGCGATGTCGTGCTTGAACGGCAGCGCGCCCAGCACCTCGATGCCCAGGTTGTCCTTGATGAAATACTCGAAGGTCACGCTCGGCTTGAAGTCGCTGTCGACGTCCAGCGGCAGGGTGCCGTTGGCCAGCTTGCCGTTGTCGGACTTCGGGGCGACCTGGTGCAGGCCGACGCCGAGGGTCCAGTCGCCCGCGGACTGGGCGAAGGCCGGGGCGGCGAGGGCGGCGAGGGAAGCGACGACCAGCGGGAGGAGCTTGTGTTTCATCGGTAACACTCTGCGTGTTGGGTGTGGCGCAAAGTCTCCGCCCGGCCCGGCGGGGCCGCCTTGATTCCAGTCAAGCCGGGGCCACGGGGCCTGCGGGGCCCGGTGCTAGAATGGCCGTCCGTTCGATCCACCCCCTTCATCCACCACGGGCCGCGCCCGGGCGCGGCGTCAGGAGTCCATCAGAATGGCGATCAAGGTAGGCATCAATGGCTTCGGCCGCATCGGCCGCAACGTGCTGCGTTCCGCCGTGCAGAACTTCGGCGACGACATCGAGATCGTCGCGATCAACGACCTGCTCGAGCCCGACTACCTTGCCTACATGCTCAAGTACGACTCCGTGCACGGCCGCTTCAAGGGCGACGTGCAGGTCGAGGGCAACACCCTGGTGGTCAATGGCAAGAAGATCCGCCTGACCCAGGAGCGCGATCCGGCCAACCTGAAGTGGAACGAGGTCGGCGCCGACGTGGTGATCGAGTCCACCGGCCTGTTCCTGGACAAGGCCAGCGCGCAGAAGCACCTGGATGCCGGCGCGAAGAAGGTGATCCTGTCGGCCCCGTCGAAGGACGACACCCCGATGTTCGTCTTCGGCGTCAACCACGACACCTACGCCGGCCAGGCGATCATCTCCAACGCCAGCTGCACCACCAACTGCCTGGCGCCGCTGGCCAAGGTGATCCACGACAAGTGGGGCATCAAGCGTGGCCTGATGACCACCGTGCACGCCGCCACCGCGACCCAGAAGACCGTCGACGGCCCGTCCAACAAGGACTGGCGCGGCGGCCGCGGCATCCTCGAGAACATCATCCCGTCCAGCACCGGCGCGGCGAAGGCCGTGGGCGTGGTGATCCCGTCGCTGAACAAGAAGCTGACCGGCATGTCGTTCCGCGTCCCGACCTCGGACGTGTCGGTGGTCGACCTGACCGCGGAGCTGGAGAAGCCGGCGACCTACGAGGAGATCAAGGCCGAGATCAAGGCGCAGAGCGAAGGCGCGCTGAAGGGCATCCTCGGCTACACCGAGGACAAGGTGGTCGCCACCGACTTCCGCGGCGACACCCGCACCTCGATCTTCGATGCCGACGCCGGCATCCAGCTCGACCCGACGTTCGTCAAGCTGGTGGCCTGGTACGACAACGAGTGGGGCTACTCCAACAAGTGCCTGGAGATGGTCCGCGTCGTCGCCGCCAAGTAACAGCGTCGGCCACGGAACGGAAAGCCCCGGCAATGCCGGGGCTTTTTCTTTGCGCCGGAGCGGGCCAGGGCGCCGGCAGGTCCGGCCGGGCGCGCTGGCGCGGATGGTCGTTCGACCGGCCAGGGCGGGTCGGTGCAGTACGGGCCCCGGGCGGCGGCGATCGATCCGGATCGGCAGCTGAATGGCATGCATGGAGTCCAGCGCCGGCCGGGCCCCGCGCTCCGGTAGCATGCGGGCGGCCGGGGGAGTTGGCTGGCGGATCCACGACGTGGGGGGGAGGGGCGCTTGGAAGCGATCATCATGCTGGTGGTCTTGGCCGTGCTGGCGGTGCCGGTGGCACTGGTCCTGCTGCTGTTGGCCGTGCTCGGCCTGAAACGCCGGGTCGCGGACCTGGAACGTGCCGTGGACGCGCTCCAGCAGGCCCCCGCCGCGCCAGCGTCTGCCGCGGCTCCGGGCCGGCCAGCCCCGGCCCAGGCATCCGGACCGGCCGTGGCTGAGCCGGTGCGCCCACGGGCGGTCGATGCGACGCCCGCGGCCGCCGTGGCGCAGGCGCCTGCCAGCGACGCGATGCCGCCGCCACTGCCGGCCGCGCGCGCCACCACGCCGATGTCCCCGGGTATGGCCGGACCCCGGCGCCGGCCGAACGCCGAGAACGTCGTGCTGCGCACGGTGAAGCGCTGGTTCACCGTCGGCAACGTGCCGGTCAAGATCGGCGTGCTGGTGGCGCTGGCCGGTGTCGCGGCCCTGATCAAGTACGCCAGTGACCAGGGCCTGTTCCAGGTTCCGCTGGAGCTGCGCCTTGCCGGCATCGCGGCCGCCGCGGTGGGCGCGCTGGTCTTCGCCTGGCGCCGGCGCGAGCACAACCGGGTATTCGCCCTGAGCGTGCAGGGCGGGGCGGTCGGAACCCTGCTGCTGGTGGTGTTTGCCGCGTTCAAGCTGTACGACCTGCTTGATGCCGGTCCGGCCTTCGGCCTCAGCGTGGTGCTGGTGGCCGGCGCCGCCCTGCTGGCGGTGCTGCCGAACTCGCAGGCCCTGGCCGCGTTCGCGCTGCTGGCCGGTTACCTCGCGCCGATCTGGCTGTCCACCGGCAGTGGCAACCACGTCGCCCTGTTCTCCTACTACGCGCTGCTCAACGCGGCGGTGGTCGCGATCGCCTGGTTCAGGTCGTGGCGGCTGCTCAACCTGCTCGGCTTCGTGTTCACCTTCGGCATCGGCACCCTGTGGGGCGCCAGCGCCTACGTGCCGGAGAAGTACGCCAGCACCCAGCCGTTCCTGGCGCTGTTCTTCGTGTTCTACCTGCTGGTGCCGCTGCTGTTCGCGCGGGGCAGGCCGGAAGGCAGGCGCGACCTGGTCGACGGCTGCCTGGTGTTCGGCACGCCGCTGGTGGCCTTCTCGCTGCAGGCGGCGCTGCTGGAGGGCGAGGGCCTGCCGCTGGCGTTCTGCGCGCTGGGCCTGGCTGCGCTGTACGCGGCGCTGGCGTGGATGCTGCTGCGCCGTCGTGGCTACGAGGTGCTGGGCCAGTCCCATGCGGTGCTCGCGGTCGGCTTCGCGACCCTCGCGGTGCCGCTGGGCCTGAGCGCGCGCGCCACCGCCAGCGTGTTCGCGCTGGAAGGCGCAGGCCTGGTGTGGCTGGGCCTGCGCCGGGGGCGCCTGCTGCCACAGGGCAGTGGCGTGGCCCTGCAGCTGGCCGCCGCGGTGGCACTGCTGTTCGGCTACGACCACGCGCACGGGGACCTGCGCCCGGTGCTCAATCCCACCGCCATGGGCATGCTGCTGGTCGCGGTCGCCGGCCTGGCCAGCGCCTGGGCGGCGCGCGCGCACGGGCAGACGGTGCCGGCGGCGATGTTCTACCTGTGGGGCATGGCGTGGTGGGCCGGCGACTGCGCGCACGAGATTTCGCGCTTCGTCGATCCGGCTTTCCGCGCCGACCTGGCACTGGTGCTGGCCGGCGCGACCGGCTGGCTGGCGGCGGAGGTGCATCGCCGCCGTCCGGCCGCGCTGCTGGCGCAGACCCTGCTTGCGGCCGTCGTGCTGGCCGTGCCCCTGCTGTTCTGGCAGGCGGAGTCGCACCAGCATCCGCTGGGCGGCCGCTTCGGTGCGCTGGCATGGCTGGTCTTCGGTGCGCTGGGCGTGCGCGGCCTGGCCTGCCTGCGCCTGGATGCCGGTCGCAGTGCCGCCGCGGCGCAACTGGCCTGGTGGCTGCTGGGGACGCTGCTGGCCTCGGTGGAAGGCTACTGGATCGCGCTGGAGGCCGGCCTTGGCCAGGGCTGGGCGTTCACGCTGCCGGTCCTGCCGTGGCTGGTACTGGTAACGCTCGGCCTGTCGCACTGGAACTGGCTGGCGCTGCCACGCGATGGCGGGGTTGCCGCCGCGGCGCGCACGCCCGTCCTGTGGCTGGGGTTCGCGGTTGTCGCCGCGATCTGGCTGGTGATGCTCAACCGGCCATTGTCCCCCGCGCCGCTGCCGTGGCTGCCGCTGCTCAACCCGGCCGAGCTGGCGCAGCTGGCGGCGCTGGCGCTGGCGGCCGCCTGGCTGCGTTCGCCATATGCACGGGGCCTGGAGCACCTGCGTCCGGTCGTGCTCGCCGGCGGCGGCTTCCTGCTGCTGAGCGCATCCACCCTGCGCAGCGTGCATTACTGGGGCGACATCGCATGGAACGCACGCCTGCTCGGTACTGGCCTGGCCCAGACCAGCCTGACCCTGGTCTGGAGCGTGCTGGGCGTGCTCGGGTGGGTACTCGGCTCGCGCCATGGCCGGCGCGGTCTGTGGATGGCCGGCGCCGTGCTGATGGGCGTGGTCCTGGCCAAGCTTGTCCTCGTGGACCGCAGCCACCTGGGCAACCTGACCGGCATCGTGTCTTTCATCGCCTATGGCGTGCTGTGCATGATCGTGGGCTACCTCGCCCCGGCGCCGCCGCGCACGGCCGCCAACGTGGAGAACGCATGAGCAAGGTTTCGCTGTACGCACTGGCCCTCTCGGCCGCGCTTGCCACCGTCGCGACGCATGCGGCCGCACCGGAACAGGACTACGCCCGCGAATGGCCGTTGCAGCTGTCCCGGGAGGACGCTGGCGCCTACCGGGTGGTGCTGGACCAGGCCGTGTACCTGGGCGCCCACGACCGCGCCCTGCGCGACGTGGAGGTGTTCAACGCCCAGGGCCAGCCGGTGGCCGCCGCGGTGCTGTCGCCGGCCCAGCCGCTGGCGCAGGCGCCGCGCACGCTGGAGCTGCCGTGGTTCCCGCTGCCGGCGCAGGAGGGCAGCGGGGGCGGCAGCGACATCCATCTGATCGCCGAACGCGATGCGGACGGCAGCATCCGCCGGGTCGAAGCCGGGATCGGCACCCGCGCCAGCGCGGGCGGTCCGGGGCGTTGGCTGGTCGATGCCAGCGGCGTGCGCGAACCGGTGCGCGCGCTGCTGCTGGAGTGGGAGGATCCCGCGCAGCCGCTGCAGGCCGGCTACCGGGTCGAAGGCAGCGACGACCTGCGCAGCTGGCGCACGCTCAACGGCAGCACCACCCTGCTGGACCTGGAGCGTGGCGGCGAGCGCCTGCGCCAGGGGCGGATCGCGCTCGATGGCCAGGCCCGCTACCTGCGCCTGCTGCCGCTGCGCGCCGGGCCCGGACCGGTGCTGACCGCGGTCTCGGCGGAACTGGCCCCGCCTCCGGCCCAGGTGCAGTGGGAATGGCTTGAGCTGCATGGCGAGCGCCGCAGCGTGGGCGGGCGCGAGGGCTTCGAGTTCCGCCTGCCTGGGCGGTTCCCGGTGGAGCGGGCCGACGTGCACCTGCCGGGCAACAGCGCCGTGCAGTGGACCCTGCACAGCCGCGAGGAGGACGACGCCTCCTGGACCTGGCGCGCAGGACCGTGGGTCGCCTACCAGGTGGGCGGCGACGCCGCGGGCGCGCGCTCGGAGCCGCGCGCGCTGGCTGCTCCCGTGCGCGACCGCCAGTGGCGCCTGGTGCCGAACACCCCCGTGGGCGACGACGTCCCCGTGCTGCGCCTGGGCTACCGTCCCGAGGTCGTGGGGTTCCTCGCCCAGGGCGAGCCTCCGTATGCGCTGGCCGCCGGCAGCGCCCGCGCGCAGCGCGCCGAGGCGCCGATCCGTCCGCGGCTGGAGGCCGTGCGCGCCCAGCGTGGCCCGGACTGGGAGCCGGCCCTGGCCTACCTGGCCGATGAGGCACGGGAGCTGGCCGGCGACCGCGCGCTGGAGCCGGCGGTCGAGCACGACTGGAAGAGCTGGTTGCTGTGGGCCCTGCTGGTCGGCGGTGCGGCGCTGGTGGCCCTGCTGGGCATGAGCCTGCTGCGGTCGCCCCGGCAGCCTTCCTGAGCGCCAGGTTTGCCGGCGCCGCGCGCTGCCGGGAAAATGCTGGCACCACGCGCGCCGGCCGGCGTCGCGATCCCGATCCCCCACACAGAGACGTGAGCATGACGATCATCCGGATGACCGACCTCGACCTGACCGGCAAGCGCGTGCTGATCCGCCAGGATCTCAACGTGCCGATCGACAACGGTCGCATCACCTCCGAGCAGCGCATCACCGCCTCGGTGCCGACGCTCAAGCTGGCGCTGGAGAAGGGGGCCGCGGTGATGGTCACCTCGCACCTGGGCCGGCCGAAGGAAGGCCAGTGGAGCGAGGCCGATTCGCTGGCGCCGGTGGCCGCGCGCCTGTCCGAGCTGCTCGGCGTGGACGTGCCGCTGGTGAAGGACTGGGTCGACGGCGTCGAGGTCAAGCCTGGCCAGGTCGTGCTGCTGGAGAACTGCCGCATGAACGTCGGCGAGGGCAAGGACGACGAAGCGCTGGCGAAGAAGTACGCCGCTCTGTGCGACGTGTTCGTCATGGATGCCTTCGGCACCGCGCACCGCGCCCAGGCCTCGACCCACGGCGTGATCCGTTTCGCCCCGGTCGCCGCCGGCGGTCCGCTGCTGATGGCCGAGCTGGACGCGCTGGACAAGGCGCTGGCCAGCCCGGCGCGCCCGCTGCTGGCCATCGTCGCCGGCAGCAAGGTCTCGACCAAGCTGGAGCTGCTGACCAACCTGGTCGGCAAGGTCGACCAGCTGATCGTCGGCGGCGGCATCGCCAACACCTTCATCGCCGCGGCCGGCTACAACGGCGGCAAGTCGCTGTACGAGGCCGACCTGCTGGACACGGCGAAGAAGATCGCCGCCGATGCCCAGGCGCGCGGTGCGCAGATCCCGCTGCCGGTGGACGTGGTGGTGGCCCCGGCCTTCGCCGCCGACGCGCCGGCCACGGTCAAGCCGGTCGACCAGGTCGGCGCCGAGGACATGATCCTGGACATCGGCCCGCAGACCGCCGCGCAGTACGCAGGGCTGATCAAGGCCGCCGGCACCGTGGTCTGGAACGGCCCGGTGGGCGTGTTCGAGTTCGATGCCTTCGGCAAGGGCACCGAGACCCTGGCCCGCGCCATCGCCGAGTCCAGGGCGTTCTCCATCGCCGGCGGCGGCGACACCCTGGCCGCGGTCGACAAGTACGGCATCGAGAAGCAGGTCAGCTACATCTCCACCGGCGGCGGTGCCTTCCTCGAGTTCCTGGAGGGCAAGACCCTGCCGGCGGTGGCCGCGCTGGAGGCGCGCGGCGGCTGAGCCTGGCGCGACCCAGCGCCCACTGTGACCGGAAGCCGGCGCCGCGAAGGCGCCGGCTTTTCCTTTTGCGCACGGACTTTTTATCCGCTGCTCCCGCCGAATGCGTTCTCCGGGCGTGTAGCTTCGGACGGCGCCGCGACAGGCCAGGCATGCGGTGGCCGCCCGGGCGCACGTCCATGCGCGCACTCGCTACCGCGGCCATCCAGGGCCGCGGCCACGGCCTGCCCGCCTGGCAGATCCTGCTGGCGCTTCGGGGGGGGGCTTGGCCCGGTCACTCCCGGCCATGGCGGCTACGGTCTCGCCAGCCTGCGGAGCTTGTCTGTGGGCGTCAACGAAGCTGGCCGACCTGACGCTAACCGGGGACGCCGTATCCGCGCATGCCGGGGCAAGTGGCACATGGACGTGCCACGGCCGTGCGTACGGACAGGACGTCCGTCCGCGCGGTGCACCGGCATGCGCGGATGCGGCGGCCCCCTCCGAAGCCAGCGCCCTTGCTCTTGCTCTTGCTGTTGCTGTTGCTGTTGCTGTTGCTGGAGCTGGAGCCGGCCAGGTTCCCTGCTAGAGTTCGCGCCATGCCTACCGAACGACCGATCGACCGCCTGCTGGCGATCATGGCCCGCCTGCGCGACCCGCAGGGCGGTTGTCCCTGGGACCTGGAGCAGGACTTCTCCACCATCGCCCCGTACACCATCGAGGAGGCGTACGAGGTCGCCGACGCAATCGACCGCAAGGACCTGGCCGCGTTGAAGGACGAGCTGGGCGACCTGCTGCTGCAGGTGGTGTTCCATGCGCAGATGGCGGCCGAGCAGGGCGCGTTCGCGTTCGACGACGTGGCCACCGCGATCAGCGACAAGATGGTGCGCCGGCACCCGCACGTGTTCGGCGAGGCCAGCTTCGCCGATGCCGAGGAGCAGACCGTCAACTGGGAGGCGATCAAGCGCGCCGAACGCGCTGCCGCCGGCGAGCAGGATGCCTCGGCGCTGGCCGGCATCTCCCGCGGCCTGCCGGAATGGCAGCGGGCGGTGAAGCTGCAGTCGCGCGCCGCGCGCACCGGCTTCGACTGGCCGGATCCGGAGCCGGTGCTGGAGAAGCTGCAGGAGGAGATCGCCGAGGTGCGCGCCGAGTTCGCACGCGGCGACGTGGCCGCCAACCGCGATCGCTTGGAGGACGAGATCGGTGACCTGCTGTTCGTGGCCGCCAATGTCGCCCGCCACGCAAAGGTCGATCCGGGCGCCGCGCTGCGACGCGCGAACCACAAGTTCGAACGCCGCTTCCGCGCGATGGAAGCGCTGGCCGAGGCCGCGGGCACGCCGCTGCCGACGCTTTCGCTGGAGCAGCAGGAAGCGCTGTGGCAGCAGGCCAAGCAGGCCGAACGCGAGGGCGCGGGGGCGGCGTGATCACCTTCGCGCTGTTCGTGGCCACCGCCATCGCCGAGATCCTCGGCTGCTGGCTGGTGTGGTCATGGCTGCGCAACCATGGCAGCGCCTGGCTGCTGCTGCCGGCGGCATTGAGCCTGGCGGGGTTCGCCTGGCTGCTGACCCTGCACCCGACCGCGACCGGTCGGGTGTATGCCGCCTATGGCGGCGTCTACATCGGCACCGCGCTGGCCTGGCTGTGGGCGGTGGACGGCGTGCGCCCCACCCGCTGGGACCTGCTTGGCGTGGGGCTGTGCCTGGCCGGGATGGCCGTGATCATGTTCGCGCCCAGGCAGGCCTGAGCGCGCCGCATGCGGTTCAGTGCGAGGCCGCGCTGCCGCCGTCGTAGAACATCAGGAAGGCCGCGCCCACGATCAGGGCGAAGGCCGCGTAGTGGTTCCACTTCAGCGGCTGGCCCAGGTACCAGGCCGAGAAGCCGGCGAACACCACCAGGGTGATGATTTCCTGGATGGTCTTGAGCTGGACCACCGAGTACACGCCGCTGCCCATCCGGTTGGCCGGAACCATCAGGCTGTACTCGAAGAAGGCGATGCCCCAGCTGACCACGATCGCCATGAACAGCGGTGCGCTCTTGTACTTGAGGTGGCCGTACCAGGCGAAGGTCATGAACACGTTGCTGGCCAGCAGCAACAGCACCGGCAGGAGGTAGTTCGACAGGGGCAGGGCGGGCATCGTCGGGCCGCAGGGCAGGGATGAGGCGCGCAGGATAATCCACCGCCGCGGCCCGGGCGGGCCGCGGCGGGCGCCATCAGGCCTGGCGCAAAGCGAGCATCGGCGGCGTGCGCAGGATGGCGCGGGTGCCGGACCAGCCGGCAAGCAGGCTCAGCACGATGCCGATGGCGCCACCGGCCAGCAGCGCGGGCCACGGTGGCGACAGCGCCAGCTCGAACAGCTGGCGCGAGACCAGCACGCCGATCACCGCGGCGGCCGATACCGCCAGCAGCGCCGCGGCCAGGCCCAGCGCGCCGAACTCCACCAGCACCGCGCCGCGCAGCTGGCCATGGCGCGCACCGAGGGTACGCAGCACCGCGCTGTCGTAGCGACGCTCGCCGGCCGTGGCCTGCAGCGCCGCCAGCAGCACCAGCACGCCCGCGGCCAGGCTGAAGCCCATCACCAGCTGCACCGCCTGGGCCACGCGTTCGATCACCTCGCGTACCCGCTCCAGCAGTGCATCGATCTCCAGCACCGAGACGTTCGGGAATTCGCGCACGACCGGCGCCAGTGCCGCGGTGCGGCCGGAGGGCAGGTGGAAGCTGGAGATCAGGTTGTACGGCGCATCGCCCACCGCGCCTGCATTGAGCAGCACGAAGAAGTTGACCCGGAACGAATCCCAGTCGGCCTTGCGGATGCTGGTGACGGTGAACGTGCGTTCCTGTTCGCCCAGCTGCAGGGTCAGGCTGTCGCCCAGGCCGATGCCGTAGCGGCCGGCCCAGCCTTGTTCGATCGAGGCCTCGGCGGCGTCGCTGGTCTCGCTCCAGAACCTGCCTTCCAGCAGCGTATTGGCCGGCGGGAAGCCATGGCGCCAGGAGAAGTTCACCGGGCGGTCGGCGTCGTTGCCGTCGTCGCGTTCGTCCACCACGGTCCGCTGTGGCGGCTTGCCATTGATCGCCACCAGGCGCCCGGTGCCGAACGGCTGGAGGTCCGGATCGGCCACGCCCATTCCACGCAGCGCCTGTTCCACCGCTTCGGCCTGGTCGCGCTGCACGTTGAGCAGGAAGTGGTTGGGCGTATCCGGCGGCAGGCGCTCCCGCCACTGTCCGAGCAGGCCGGGACCGACCACCGCCAGCAGCAGCAGCGCGCACAGCGACAGCGACAGGCCCACCAGCTGCACCACGGCCAGGCCGCGGCGTCGCGCCAGCGCGGCCAGCCCAAGCCGCCACGGGCCGTGCAGGCGCGACTGCAGGCGGCCCAGCAGCCACAGCAGGCTCGCGCCCGCGGTAGCCGCGACCAGCGCCAGCACCGCCAGCCCGCCCAGCACCCAGGCGGCCAGCTGCACGTCCCCGGTGGCGTACACGGCCAGCGCGACGGTGGCTGCCAGCGCCGCCAGGTAGGCCAGCAGGGAAGTAGCCGGCAGCGCGGCGAAGCTGCGGTTGAGCACGCGCATCGGCGGCACCCCGCGCAGGCGCAGCAGCGGCGGCAGGCCGAAGCCGAGCAGGATCAGCAGGCCGATGCCGGCGCCGGCCAGCATCGGCGTGGCTTGTGGCAGGGGCAGGCGCGCGGGCACCAGGCTGCCCAGCGCCTCGACCAGGGCGACCTGGGCCAGCATGCCCAGGCCAACCCCCAGCACGCAGGCCGGGATCGCCAGCAGCACCAGCTGCAGGGCGAGCGAAGCGAGGATGTCGCGCTGGCGCGCGCCGAGGCAGCGCAGGATCGCCACGGCGTCTACCCGGCGCAGCGCGAAGCGGTTGGCGGCCAGCGCGGTGGCCACGCTGGCCAGCAGCACCGCCAGCAGCGCGGCCAGGGCAAGGAAGCGGCCGGCGCGGTCGAATGCATTGCGCAGGCCCTGCTGCGCGTCCTCCACGCCAACCAGACGCTGGCCGGCCTGCAGCCGCGGCTGCAGCCATTCGCGCATGCCCTGGATCGCCTCCGGCGGGCCTGCGAACATCATCCGGTAGCCGGCGCGGCTGCCCGGGCCCAGCAGGCCGGCGGCCTCGACGTCGTCGCGGTGCACCAGCAGCGGCGGCGCCATCTCCATCAGCCCGCCCGAGGCATCGGGTTCGGACAGCAGCACGCGGGTGATGCGCACCTGGCTGGATCCCAGCTCGATGGCGTCGCCCACCGTCACGCCCAGCCCGGCAAGCACGCGCGGGTCGGCATAGGCCTCGCCCGGCGGCGGACCGCCCGAATCGGCGGCCTGCAGTCCGGCCGCGTCGGTCGCCACGCGCAGCCGCCCGCGCAACGGATGCGCGCCGTCCACGCCCTTGACCGTGGCCATCTGGCTGGATTCGCCGTGGAACAGCACGCTGGGGAAGGTCACCAGGCGGGCGACCGCCAGCCCGCGCGAGCGCGCCTCGTCGGCGAACTCCGCCGGCGGCTCTGCGCGCGCCTGCACGCCCAGGTCGCCGCCGACCACCTCGGCCGCGCTGGAGGCCAGCGCCAGGGTCACGCGGTCGACCAGGGTGCCGACCGCGGTCATCGCCGCTACGCCCAGGACCAGGGCGGCGAACAGTGTCAGCAGGTCGCCGCCGGAGAACTCGCGGCGCAGCGAGCGCGCCGCATGGCGCAGCACGTTCATGCGCCTTCCCCGCCGTCCTCGAGCCGCACCAGGCGGCCGCGGTCCAGCCGGTACACGTGGTGGCAGCGCCGGGCCAGGGCCAGGTCGTGGGTGACCATCACCAGGGTGGTGCCGTTGCTGCGGTTGAGCTCGAACAGCAGCTGGCTGACGTGCTGGCCGGTGGCCTGGTCGAGGTTGCCGGTGGGCTCGTCGGCAAACAGGATCCGCGGCCGGGCGACGAAGGCGCGCGCCAGCGCCACGCGCTGCTGCTCGCCGCCGGACAGCTGGCGTGGGTGGTGCCGGCGCCGGTGCTCCAGGCCGACCGCGGCCAGCACTTCGGCCACCCGCGCCGGGTCCTCGCGCCCGGCCAGCTCCAGTGGCAGGGCCACGTTCTCTTCCGCGGTCAGCGAGGGCAGCAGGTGGAAGCTCTGGAACACGAAGCCGACCTCGCGCGCGCGCAGCGCCGCACGTGCCTCCTCGTCCAGCTGCTCCAGGCGCTGGCCGGCCAGGCTGATGCTGCCGGTGGTGGGCAGGTCCAGGCCGGCCAGCAGGCCGAGCAGGGTGGTCTTGCCCGAGCCGGAGGCGCCGACGATGGCCACGCTGTCGCCTTCAGCCACGGTCAGGTCGACGCTGTCGAGAATGCGGACCTCGCCCTCGGGGCCGGCCGCGGACTTGCCCACGCCGCGGACCTCGATGGCGGTGGCTATGCTGTGGGTGCTCTGGGTATCGATGGGAGGCTCCGGAATGCGCAAGTTCGGGACAGGGATCGCCATGGGCCGGCTGCTCGCCCTGGTGGCTGCGTTGCTGCTGTCAGGTTCGCTGGCCGCGGCGCCCCAGGCCCGTGCCAAAGGTCCGGTGCTGGTGGTCGGCGACAGCCTCAGCGCAGAGCACAACATACCCAGAGGCACTGGCTGGGTCAGCCTGCTGGAGCGCAGGTTGCGGGCCGAGCCGTCACTGTCCCGTGGCGTGGTCAATGCCAGCATCAGTGGCGAGACCAGCGCCGGGGCCCTGACCCGGCTGCCGGCCCTGCTGGAAAAACACCGCCCTTCGGTGCTGGTGATCGAGCTTGGTGGCAACGATGCCCTGCGCGGACTGGCCCCGGCCCAGCTGGAGGCCAACCTGGAGCGCATGGTGGAGCTGGGTGCGGCCTCCGGGGCCCGCGTCCTGCTGCTGGGGATAGACGTTCCGCCCAACTACGGGCCGGCCTACCGCGAGCGCCTGCGGCGCACCTACCGCGAGCTGGCGCGGCGACATGGCGCCGCCCTCGTGCCTTTCTTCCTCGAGGGCGTGGCGCTGGATGCGGGGCTGATGCAGGGCGACGGCATCCACCCGACCGCCGCGGCCCAGCCGCGGCTGCTGGACAACGTCTGGCCGGCGCTGGAGCCGCTGTTGTAAGGATCCGGTAAGCCTTCACGCCAAATCTACCGGGGGTACGGCATGTTTCACAAAGCTGAAAACCCCTCACGGAGCATCCGAAACATGCGTCAGGGCAAAGAAACCTCAGGGCTTGTGCTGGTTGTCGAGGACAATCGCAACATTTCCGAGATGATCGGGGAATATCTGGAAAGCCGGGGCTTCGAGGTCGACTACGCGGCCGACGGCCTGGACGGCTACCGCCTCGCCGCGGAGAACAGCTACGACGCCGTCGTGCTGGACCTGATGCTCCCGCGGCTGGACGGCATCGAAGTCTGCCGCCGCCTGCGCAGCGATGCGCGCAAGTCCACGCCGGTGCTGATGCTTACCGCGCGCGACACGCTGGACGACAAGCTCACCGGCCTGGGCCACGGCGCAGACGACTACCTCACCAAGCCGTTCGCCATCCAGGAACTGGAAGCCCGCCTGCGCGCGCTGATCCGCCGCGAGCGCCGCCAGGTCGGTTCCGAGGTGCTCACCGTGGCCGACCTGGTGCTCGACCCGGTCAGCATGCGCGTGACCCGCGGCGGCACCGAGCTGCAGCTGTCGCCGATCGGACTGAAGCTGCTGACCATCCTGATGCGCGAGTCGCCGCGGGTCGTCAGCCGCCAGGAGATCGAGCGCGAGATCTGGGGCAACAGCCTGCCCGATTCGGACACGCTGCGCAGCCATCTCTACAACCTGCGCAAGGTGATCGACAAGCCGTTCGACCGCCCGCTGCTGCACACCGTACAGAGTGCGGGCTACCGCGTGGCGGACATCGCCCAGCCGGTCACGGCCTGACGGCCAACGAAAGGGATACAGGGGGAATGGAACGAACGACGGCGGCCGGCTGTCCGGCCGCCCGGATCGAGGGACCGGGGGAGCTGCTCCGCGCAATCACGGAGCAGCGATGCGCGCGGGCCTACACTCGCGCCGTTTCCTGCTGACGCCTCCCATGCCCCACGGCCTTCCCCGCAAGATCCGCATTGCCTTCATCCTGCAGGTGGTGATGGCGAGCCTCGCGATCGTCATCGCCTTCTTCGCAGTGGGCACGCTGTTCAAGTACAGCTTCGTCCGCAGTTCGCTGCAGGAGGAAGCAAGCCATTTCTGGGAACTGCGCGAATCCTCGCCCACGCAGCGTCCGCCCAATACCTATGCGCTGCGCGCCTACCTGGTCGAGCCGGGGCAGTCCGCCGAGGGCGTGCCCGCGCACCTGCGGAAGCTGGAGCCGGGTTTCCACGAGCTCAGGGCCGAAGGGCAGATGGTCTGGGTCGACCGCCGTCCCGAGGGCACGCTGTACGTGGCCCTGCTGCGCGAACATTCCGAACGCCTGGCATGGTGGTTCGCGGTCCTGCCGGCGATGTTCACGTTGCTGGCCATCTATGGTGCGACCTGGCTCACCTACAAGTCGTCCAAGCGCCTGGTGTCGCCGGTCGCCTGGCTGGCGCGCCAGGTCTCGCGTTGGGATCCGCGCAAGCCCGACATCGCGGCGCTGGCACCAGACCGCCTGCCGGCGGACATGCAGGGCGAGGCCAGGCAACTGGCCGGGGCGCTGCACGCCCTCGGCGAGCGGGTGGAAGCGCAGCTGACCCGGGAACGCAACTTCACCCGCGACGCCAGCCACGAGCTGCGCACGCCGCTGACCGTGATCCGGGTAGCCAGCGACATGGCCCTGGCCGACGAGGCGCTGGAGCCGCGCCTGGCGCGCAGCCTGCGCCGGATCCAGCGCGCCGGCCGCGACATGGAGGCGGTGGTCGACGCCTTCCTGATCCTGGCCCGCGAACCGGACGTGGTGCCGCAGAGCGAATGGTTCGACGTGTGCGACGTGGTCCACGAGGAGGCGGTCAAGGCGCGCACCCTGCTGGGCGACAAGCCGGTCGAGCTGCAGGTGGCCTGCGAGGGTGCGCCGCGGATCTACGCCCCGCCGCGCGTGCTGCACGTGGTGCTCGGCAACCTGCTGCGCAACGCCTGCAGCTATACCGACCGCGGCCTGGTCGAGGTCACCGTGCACGAGGGCCTGGTCCAGGTGCGCGACACTGGCATCGGCATGTCCGCCGAGGCGCTGGCGCGGGCCTTCGAGCCGTTCTACCGCGCCCGCCCGGAATACCCGGTCGGTACCGGCCTGGGTCTGTCGATCGTGCGCCGGCTGTGCGAGCGGTTCGGGTGGAGCATCGAGCTGGAAAGTACCCTGGACAGCGGTACCACCGCCCGCATCCGCTTCTCGCCCATCGGGCAGGACCCGGACGACGGGGTGCTCCGTCCGCAGGGCGAGGCGGAACAGCCCCAGGGCTGAACGTTTTTCGCAGGCGGCGGTCAACCGCCGTCCCGGCCGTGCGTTAATCAGGACAGGTTTCCCATTCCTGCGCACATGAGCCGAACCCCGCGTCCGAATTCCCGTCGTCCCCGCTGGCTGCCCCTCGCCGGGGGCGTGGTCGTCCTGGCCCTCCTCGGGGGCGTCGCCTGGTACTGGGGGGGCGCGGGCAGCCGCGACGCCGAAGGCGCCTGGCGCACGGCCCCGGTCGAGCGCGGCAACATCCGCGTGGCGATTTCCTCCACCGGTACCCTCAGCGCGACCTCGACCGTGAGCGTCGGCAGCCAGATCTCCGGCCAGGTGCTGGAGGTGCTGGTCGACTACAACGACCGCGTCACCGAAGGCCAGGTCCTGGCGCGGATCGATCCCAAGAGCTACGAGGCCCAGATCGCCCAGGGCAACGCCCAGATCGCCAGTGCCCAGGCCAGCCTGCGCCAGGCCCAGGCGGCCCTGGCCAATGCCGAGGCCGACTACCAGCGCAAGGCCGCCCTGGTCGACCGCCAGCTGATCGCCCGCAGCGACGTCGACCTGGCCAAGGCCGCGCTGGACCAGGCCCGCGCCCAGGTCGCCTCGGCCCAGGCCCAGATCCGCCAGCAGGCCGCCTCGACCGAGACCACCCGGGTCAACCTCGACCGCACGGTGATCCGCTCGCCGGTCAACGGCGTGGTCCTGACCCGCAGCATCGAGCCCGGCCAGACCGTGGCCGCCAGCCTGCAGGCGCCGGAGCTGTTCACCATCGCCGAGGACCTGGCGCAGATGAAGATCGAGCTGTCCGTCGACGAGGCCGACATCGGCCAGGTCAAGCCGGGCCAGCGGGTGTCCTTCACCGTCGACGCCTTCCCCGACCGCCAGTTCCGCGGGCAGGTGCAGCAGGTGCGCCTGGCGGCGACCACCACCAACAACGTGGTGACCTACCCGGTGGTGGTGAGCGTGGACAACAGCGACGGCACCCTGCTGCCGGGCCTGACCGTCAACGCCGAGATCGAGGTCAGCCGTCGCGACGACGTGCTGAAGGTCTCCAACGCAGCGCTGCGCTACAAGCCCGCGAACCAGCCGGCGACCGCTGCGCCCGGGCAGGGCCCGCGAGGCGCCGGCATGCTCGAGGACCTGGCCGCGTTCGTCGCCGGCATGGACCTGGCCCCCGGGCAGAAGGCGGCGTTCGAGACCGACCTGGCCGCCGCGCGCCAGCGCCAGGAGGAAATGCGCAGGGCGGCGGAGGCGTCGCGCCAGGCAACGCCGCAGCAGCGCGCCGGCGCCGGTGGTCCGCCGATGATGAGGAGCGGTGGCGGCCAGGGCGGCGGCAACGCCGCCGGGCAGATGCGCCAGCGCATGCTCGAGCGTTACCAGCAGGATTTCGCCGGCTTCTTCGCCACCCTGGACGACACCCAGCGCCAGGCGGTCGAGCGCGAGCTGGCCAACCTCGCCGGTGCGCGCCGCGCCACCGTCTACCGCCTGGAGGCCGGCAAGCCGGTGCCGGTGCTGGTCAGGGTCGGCGCCACTGACGGCAGCAGCACCGAGATCGCAGGCAACCTCAAGGAAGGCGACCTGCTGGTGACCGGCGAACGGGCGGCCGCGCGATGAGCACCGCGACCGCGACGGTGGCGGCCGCTGCCGCGGCCACGCCGGTGATCCAGACCGAGGGCCTGCGCAAGGTGTATTCGCCGGGCACCGAGGCCGAGGTCGTCGCCCTGCGCGATGTCGACCTGGTGGTGATGCCCGGCGAGTTCATCGCGATCATGGGGCCTTCGGGCTCGGGCAAGTCCACGCTGATGAACCTGATCGGCTGTCTGGACACGCCCAGTGGCGGGCGCTACCTGTGCGACGGCGTGGACGTGTCCACCCTCGACGCCGAGGAACTGGCGACCCTGCGCAGGGAGAAGATCGGTTTCGTGTTCCAGGGCTTCCACCTGCTGCCGCGGATGAGCGCGCTGGACAACGTGGCCATGCCGCTGGGCTATGCCCGCGTGCCGCCGGCTGAGCGCCGCGAGCGTGCACGCGCGGCGCTGGAGGCCGTCGGCCTGGGCGCCCGCGTCGATCATCGCCCGAACGAACTGTCCGGCGGCCAGCAGCAGCGCGTGGCGATCGCCCGCGCGCTGATCAACAACCCGCCGGTGCTGCTGGCGGACGAGCCGACCGGCGCCCTGGACAGCCGCACCGGCGAGGAGATCCTGGCCCTGTTCAAGCGCCTGCGCGACGAGGGCCACACCGTGGTCCTGATCACCCATGACGCCCACGTGGCACGCCACGCCGACCGCATCTGCGTGATGCGCGACGGCCAGCTGCACGAGGCCACGCACGAGGAGGTGGCCTGATGGGTTTCCTGGACATCCTGCGCACGGCGATCTTCGCCCTGCGCGGCAACTGGATGCGCAGCGCGCTGACCTCGCTGGGCGTGATCATCGGCATTGCCGCGGTGATCGTGATGGTCTCGGTAGGGCAGGGCACCCAGGCGGAGATCGAACGCCAGCTCGCGGGCCTCGGCGCGCAGAAGCTCGACATCGGCCCGCAGGTCCAGCGCAGCATGGGCGGCGTGCGCATGAGCGCCAGCAGCTACTACACCCTCACCGAAGGCGATGCCGAGGCCATCCGCGAGGAGATCCCCGAGGTGCAGCTGGTGTCCGGCTCGCTGCGAGGCAGCAGCCAGATCGTGTACGCGGAGACCAACTGGTCGACCAGCTGGCAGGGCATCCAGCCGGACTTCCTGCAGATCAACGGCTGGCAGATCGCCAGCGGTTCGGCGTTCGAGCCGCAGCACTTCGCCGGCGACAAGGTGGTGATCCTCGGCGAGACCGTGCGCCGCGAGCTGTTCGGCGCCGATACCGGCATCGGCGAGACGGTGCGCATTGGCCGCACCAACTTCACCGTGGTCGGCACCCTCAAGCCCAAGGGCATGAGCGGCTTCGGCCGCGACCAGGACGACGTGGTGATGGTGCCGCTGGACACCGCGCGCCGCCGCCTGATGGGTGCGATGGGCCTGCCGCCGGGCGCGCTGATGGACATCTCGCTGACGGTGTCGCATCCGGACGACCTGGCCTACGTGCAGGGCGAGGTGGAATCGCTGCTGCGCCAGCGCCACCGCATCGACCCGGGCGCGCCGGACGACTTCCAGGTGCGCAACGTGTCGCAGCTGGTGGCGACCCGCAACGAGACCACCCGGCAGATGTCGTGGCTGCTCGGCGCGGTGGCGACGATTTCGCTGATCGTCGGCGGCATCGGCATCATGAACATCATGCTGGTGTCGGTCACCGAGCGGATCAAGGAAATCGGCCTGCGCCTTGCCGTGGGCGCAGGTCCCTCCGACGTGCGCCGGCAGTTCCTGGCCGAGGCCATGCTGCTGTCGCTGGGCGGCGGCCTGCTGGGCATCCTGTTCGGCATCTCCGGCGCGCTGCTGGTCGGGCACTTCAACACCGACCTACCGATCCAGCTCAACGGCAAGGTCATCACCCTGGCCGCGGCGTTCTCGGTGGCCACCGGCCTGTTCTTCGGCTACTACCCGGCGCGCAAGGCCTCGCAGCTGGATCCGATCGAGGCGCTGCGGCAGTGACGCCCGCTGGCGCCGGCCCGGCCGGCGTCAGCCCGCGGGCATCACGTCGAAGGCCAGGCTTATGCGCGGCCGCGTCGTGCCCTGGAACGGTTCGGTGTGGTGGAAGAAGTAGGACGGGAAGCAGCAGATCCAGTCCTCGCGCGGGGGCAATGCGAACTGGCGCGGCGCCGCGCTCATGGCGACGCTGTCCGGGGCATGGCCGAAGGTGAGCGTGCCCGCGCCGGGCCCGGGCGCATCGCCGGTGTCGAGGTAGTACACCCCGCTGAGCCGTCCCGCCGGATGGATGTGCGGCGTCTGCCGGCCGCCGGATTCCAGCACGGTGCACCAGGCCTGCAGGCGCCAGCGGGTCGGCAGCGTCCGGGTCCACGGATGCCCGCGCAACGCCGGATCGGCGCGCACGGCGGCCAGGCGCTCGTCCACCACGTGCCGCACCATCGCGCCGAAGTCCGCGAAGGGCGAGCCCGGCGACAGGTCCAGCATGGGGCTCTGCCGCCCCTGCCAGGTCGAGCGGCCGGCCGGCTGCCAGACCAGGCCCGGGTGCGCCAGCACGGCTTCGCGCAGCGCCTCGCGGTCCAGCGCGATGCCCTCGGGGCGGGGGATCGGTGACAGCAGGCGCGGGTAATCCATCAGCTGGTCCACCAGCTCGCCCATGCCGAGTTCGTTGCCGCTGAGGTACAGGCCCGCCAGCGCGGTCTGGTCGGTGGGGTCGACCCGCAGCGCCGCCAGCAGCTGCGCGTGCGCATCGCGCGGCCTGCCCGCGGACATCAGCGCCATGGCGTAGTCGGTCAGCGCGGCGGGATCGCGCGGCGTCGCACGCACGACGGATTCGAACAGGGGCATCGCCTCGGCGAGGGCGCCGTTGCCGGACAGCGCGTTGGCCAGGCTGCGCCGCAGCTGCATGTTCGCCGGACTCATCTGCGCGGCGCGGCGCAGGTGCGGGATCGCCTCGGCGTAGCGTTCCATGCGCAGCAGGATCATCCCGGCGTTGGCCCAGGACTCGACCTTTTCCGGACGCCGGCGCGACAGTTCCAGGAAATCCTCCAGCGCCTCGCCCAGGCGTTCCAGGCCGGCCAGGGTCAGCGCGCGCTGGAAGCGGGCGGGATCGGCGGCCGGGTCGACCGCCAGCAGCTGGTCCAGGTCGGCCAGCGCGGGAGCGGGGCGCTGCAGCGCCAGCAGCACGCGGGCGCGCAGGAAGCGCAGGTCCGCGCGTTGTGGTTCGGCGGCGATGGCCTCGTCCAGCCGCGGCAGCGAGCCGGAGACGTCGCCGGCGCGGGCGCAGGATTCGACGTGTTCGTGCAGGGCGCGGATGTCGTGGCTCATCGGTCGGTTGCCATGGGAGCGGATGCGCGCATGGCCGGCAGGCCGTCGATGACCGATTCGATCGCGGCCGCTGCACGGCGCGGATCGAACAGGCCGGTCGCGGAGGCGGCCTCGCGCATGCGCGCGCGCAGCGCGGCCAGCCGTGCGGGCTCGCTGGCCAGGGCCGCGGCGCGGTCAATGTACTGGGCGGTGTCGGCGCACACCAGTTCGTCCAGGCCGAGGAAGCGGTTGATGCCGGTCCCGAGCCGGGCCAGGGTGCCATGCCCCTCGCGTCCCAGCACCGGCAGGCCGGCGGCCACGCAGGACATCGCGGTCGCGCCGGCCTGGTAGCGGAACGCGTCCAGGAACAGGTCGCAGCTCGCGGCCCGGTCGGCCTGTGCCTCGAACGGCACGTGGTCGAGGACGTGCAGGCGCAGCGGATCGCCGCCGCCCGCCTGCCAGGCGCGCAGGAAATGCGGTCGCGCCTCCGGCGGCAGGTACACGGCCAGGTGCGCCTGCGGGACACGGGCGAGGGTCCGGATCCACGCCTCGACCAGTTCCGCGTCGAGCTTGTAGCTGTTGTTGAAGCTGGCCAGCAGCGGCACGCCTTCCGGCAGTCCGAAGCGCGTGCGGTCGGGCTTTCCGGCAGGCATCGGTCCGCAGGGGAACAGCAGGCCCGGCAGGCGCAGGATCCGGTCCGACCACGGCCACGGCGCGTCGTCCGGCTGCACGTGGCGGTCCAGCAGCAGGCCGTCCAGCCAGGGCGCCTCGTGCCCGTCGATGAACCCCAGCCAGCCCAGCTGCACCGGCGCCGGACGCATCGCCAGCACCTCGGGCCGGGCCCCGCCGGTGTAGCCGCCGAGGTCGATGAGCACGTCGACCCCGTCGTCGCGGATGCGGCGCGCGATGTCGGCCACCGGCGCACCATGGAGATCGCGGAACACGTCGAACTCCGCGGCGAGGGCCGCTGCGACCTGATCGTCATGGCGACGCAGCGAGTAACCGAGGACCTCGAAGCGGTTGCGGTCGTGGGCCGCGAACAGGCCGCGCAGCAGCAGGCCGACGGCGTGCCGGCCGAAATCGGCGCCCAGGTAGCCGATCCGCAGGCGTGGTCCCGGCGTGGCCGCAGCCGGCGGCAGCGGGACTGGCGCCCGGCGCAGGATCCTCTGCACGTAGTGCCGCGTGGCCTGGACGCGCAGGGCGTCGGGAACCTCCAGGTGGGCCAGCGCGAACGGTTCGGCGCAGTCCTCCGGATGCGCGGGACCGCTGGCGAGCAGCGCGGCCAGTCGCGCGGTGCTGGCGGAGGCGGCGGGAAAGTCGCACAGCATGGCCTCGATCCGCGCCAGGCGCGCCAGGCAGTCGCGCCGCTCCGGGTACAGCCCGCACATGCTGCGATAGGCCTGCCGGGCCTGTTCCCAGTGCCCGGCCTGCTCGGCGCAGATGCCGATGTTCATCACCTCGCCTGGCTGGCTGCGCATGGCCTGGCGGTAGGCCTGGGCGGCCTCGTCCCAGCGGCCCTGGCGTTGCAGCACCTCGCCCAGGTAATGCCACGCTTCGTCCAGTCGGGGTTCCAGCGCCACCGCCCGGCGCAGGGATGCCTCCGCCGCGCCGGCGCCGGCCAGCGCCTCCAGTCGCCCGCGTAGCAGCCAGGCCAGCGGATTGTCCGGTGCGGCGTCGGCGGCGGCGATCGCGCTTTCCAGCGCCCCGGCGTGCTGGCCGGCACGCTGCCGTGCCTGGGCCATGGCCAGCAGCAGGTCCGGATGGCCCGGGGCGATACGCAGCGCCTCCTGCAGCGCGCCGGCTGCCTCGCCGGCGCGACCGGCCTGCAACAGCGCCACCGCATAGTCGTGCCAGGCGGCCACGTCCTCCGGGGAAGCCCGGAGTGCGATGCGGTAGGCCTCGATCGCGCGCGCCAGGTCGCCCTGCCGGTGCCACTGGCGGGCCTGCGCCAGCTCAGCCACGCACGGCCTCCAGCGACCAGCCGATCTTCACTCCTGGCCGCTGCTCCAGTGCCGCGTGCGTGGTTGCGTATCCATGCTCCCGCAGGCGCGCGGCGAGCGCCTCCAGTTCGCCGGCGCCAAGCAGTGCGTCCTGCAGGTGGCCCAGGCGCAGGTCCTCGTCCTGCAGGCTTTCGTGCAGCCGCGCGAGCAGGGCGTCGGCCTGCTCGGGCGCGCGCGCTGCGTGTTCCAGTGCGGCGCGGATCTGCTGCGCCGTGTTGCGCAGGACCTGGGCCCCGGGCATCGCGTCGATCGCCTCGAGCAGGGCCTGTGCCGCCTGGTTGAAGGCCAGGCGCCGGGCCTCGCCGTCCGGCGGCGCCGTTCCGGCACGCCTGGCCTGCGCCGCCCGGTACAGGACCGGCACCAGCGCGCGCGCGTGTTCGATCACCGGGCTGGCGCGCAGGAAGGCGCAGCCCTTGCGCTGCTCCACCGATACCCTGGCGACGATCGAGTCGTCGCTGTGCACCACCAGCGCGATCCGCGCGCGCGGCCGCGCCACCCGCAGCAGTTCCGCGACCGCCTGCTCGCGTGGCGCGTACTCGAAGCCGAACTGCGAGCAGAGCATGTCGACCTCGCCGTCGGCGAACGGCAACTCGCAGGCGGAGGTGCGCGGGTGGAAGCGGATGCCTGCGTACAGGCGCTCGCCGTCGACGATGGCGTGCACGGGATCGATGTCGGCCAGGTCCACGCCGTGCAGCTCCAGGCCGACGCCGCGCGCTGCCGCGCGCTCGCGCGCCAGCAGCAGCAGCGGTCCGTTGCCGGTGCCCAGGTCAACCACCCGCGCGCCATCGTCCAGGGCGTCGAACTGGCGCTCCCAGAACGCGCGGATCGCGCCGTCGTAGTTGCCTTGGATGCCGGTGGCGCAGGAATGCAGCACGCCGGCCTTCCACAGGCGCGACCATGGCGCGGCGGCGTCCTCCCGGGTCATCCGCGCATCCTCAGCGGGCCGCCTTCCAACGGCACCATGAGTTGAGCGCGACGATGATGCGCGGGCGCTGCCCGGCATACGGGAACACCTCGTGCAGCAGGTAGGAGGGGAATGCGATCAGCTGGCCGGCCTTGTGGTTGAGCTGCCAGCTGCTCAGGCGGTAGGGCACCTGCATGTTCTCGTTGCCCGGGTCGCGGTGCATGCTGGCGGCCACGCGCGGATCGTGGAAGCGGACCGCGCCGCTGTAGGCCGGGCCCGGATCGCCCGGGTCCACGCAGTAGATCGCCGACCAGCTGGCGTTCGGGTGGTCATGCAGGCCCTGGAAGCCGTTGGTGCGGGTGACGTGGAACCAGGAATGCATCTCCAGTTCGATGTTCGCCATCTGCGCGTCGCTGTAGCCGTTGAGCGACTGGACCAGCATGTACAGCGCCTGGTCGATGAAGGCGAACAGTTCCCGGACCGCCGGCTCCTGGCGCTGGTGCAGGTAGAAGTTGCTCTCGAACAGCCCGTTCTGGGTGTCGCGCGGCGTCGGGTCGCGGTGGCGGTCGCCCTCGGCCTCCAGGGCCAGGAACAGTTCGGCCAGTTCCCTGTTGACGCGGGCGGCGTCGGGCATGTGCGCCTCGAGCAGCGGCACGGCGTAGAGCGGATGGATCGAAGCGCGGAAGTCCTGCGGCGGCATGGAGCGGATCCCCTGTGGAGCACGCCGGGCATGATGCCACGGCGGCCGGTCGCTCAGACCGCCACGCCCAGCGTGCGCAGGTGGGTAGCGGCCTCGGGCAGGAAGCGGCGCCACGCGCCGATGCTGCGGTCGTTCAGCGGGCGGCGCACCTGCGCCTCGCTGAAGGTGGCGATCTGCTCGCCGCGCTGCCAGAAGGCGAGCATGCCGGGTTCCCAGTCCAGCCCGGCGGCTGCAAGCAGCGGCGCCAGGGCCGCCTGCGGGTCTTCCACCAGCGCCTCGTAGCGCAGCGGGAACACCCTGTCGGGCGCGGCCTGGCGCCAGTGCAGGGCCTGGGTGCGCACCTGCGCGGCGTAGGTGGCGAGGTCGGCCGGGTCGTCGGCGTAGAGGCAGCCGAACTCGAAGTCGCGCAGGTGGATGGACATGGCGCAGTCGGCCAGTTCGCGCTCCAGGTGGACGACCAGCGCATCGGGGAACATCGACAGGATCAGGCCGACGTACTCGATGTTGGCCGGCAGCTTGTCCACGACCATCCGCGCGCCGGCGGCAAGGTCGCCGGTGGCGGCGCGGTACCAGGCCTGGACGAATGCGGCCAGCTGCGGGTTGCATTCGCCCGGGTCGCGGCACGCGGTGCCGGCAAGGCTGGGGATGAGGTTCTGTTCGCCCAGGCCGGCGACGCCGCTGTGCGAACCAAGGATGCGGGTGAGCAGGGTGGTCCCGCTGCGCGGCAGGCCCACCACGAACAGCGGGCGCGGCGCCGGGCCTTCGCCCGCGGGCAGCGGCTGGCGCTGGCGGTCCAGCTCCATGCGCCGTTCGGACTGCGCCGCATCCCAGGGGCCGAGCCGCGCGCGCTTGAGCCCGTGCGCCTCGGCGGCCAGCAGGAAGGCGCGGCCAGGGGACTGGCGCGCATGCCAGCCCGCCAGCGCGAACGCGGCCTTCTCGCGCACGTAGGGATCGGCAGCCTCGCGGTGGAGGGCCTCGACGCGGGCGATGTCCTCGTCGCCAAGGCGCGCCGCCTCCTCGAAGTCCATGTACTTCTGCCAGGCGTCGACCATGTCCCGGTACGTCCGGAGCAAGTGGCGGTAGCGCGCGCGCGCCTCGTCGGAATGGCCCATCACCTGGGCGACCTGCGCCGCCATCAGCGTCCAGGCCGGATCCAGCGCAGGGTCCGCGTACGGCCAGTGCCGCGCCACTTCCCAGACCGGGGCAGGGCGATTGGACAGGAGCATGGACTGGACCCAGCCGGCGCGGACCGCCGGATCGTCGGGCGCCAGGGCATGGAGCCGGTCGAGCACGCGCAGGTGGGCGTAACGGTCCACGCGCACGGCGGGGTGGCGCAGCAGGCCATGCAGGTCGCGTACGCCGGCGCCGGCGATCGCAGCTTCGAGCCGGGCATCCGGATGCGGGTGCCAGGCGACGGTGATGCCTTCGGACATCGGGGCTCCGTGGCCGTGCGTGGGGCAAAAAAAAGGTTCTTCTCCCAACTAAGGGGAGAGAGGCACACGGCCGACCCGGCAGACTTGCTGGTGTCGAAGCAACAAACTGGGGCCGGCCGTGGCCGAGTTGGATTGTATGTCTCCGCTGGGAGGCTGGGCGGGATATGGCGTAAGCCGCTGGCATCGCGAGCCGCGCGGCGGCCAACGCTGGCTGGTGATCGAGCTTGATCCGCAGGAGGGCGTGCGGCGTTGCTGCAGCGGCTGCGGCCAGCCCG
>NZ_PDWP01000019.1 GCF_010093235.1 Pseudoxanthomonas suwonensis
CGCATGTGATCTGTATGTTTTGAAAGAACTGCAGCACACGCCCAGTCCACCACTGACTCGACCGCCGGCGGCGTCGGTTGTTAATAAGCACCCCCCCACGGCCCCGCCGCGGTCCGCCAGGGTCTACCATGCACGCCCCTCCATCGTTCCACCCGCCATGGCCACGCCCCCGCCCTATCTCGACGACGCGCAGATCGAACGCCTCTCCAACCTGCTCGACCAGCGCGCCGTGCCATTCCGCGGCTTCAACCTGGAGGCGCTCGACGGCTTCCTGTCGGCCCTGGTGGTCGCACCCTCGCCGGTGCCGCCGGAGGAATGGCAGCCGGTGGTCTGGGGCGGCAAGGCCCCGGCCTGGGGCAGCGCCGAGGAGGCCGAAGAGGTGCAGGCCCTGCTGCTGGGCCACTGGAACATGTGCGCCGCCCGCGCCCGCGCCGGGGACGAAGAGCTGCCCGACCACCTGATGCCGCTGATGTGGCTGCCGGACGACCCGGAGAACGCCGAGGAAGCGCTGGCCGAGGACGAGCTGGACGTCGGCCGCGACTGGGCGCTGGGCTTCTTCGAGGGCGTGGCCCTGCGCGAGGAGGGCTGGGACGCCTGGCTGGACGAGCACGAGTGGATCGAGGAGATCTTCGACCTGCTCGAGCGCCTGGCCTCCGGCGAGGTGGTCGATCCCGAGGACCCGGACAAGGCGCCGACCCCGCTGGCCTACCGCGAGCGCCTGGACATCGTGATGGAGCTGCCCGGCATGCTGGCCGACCTCAACCACCACCATTTCGAATCGCTCACCCCGCGCACCCCGATCCGTCGCGAGGACGGGCCGGGCCGCAACGACCCCTGTCCCTGCGGCAGCGGCAAGAAGCACAAGAAGTGCTGCGGCGCCGGCTGAGGCCGGGCGCCTGACGCCGACCGGCGGAAGCGGCGCAAAAGGAAAGGGCCGGCATGGCCGGCCCTTTCGTTTCAGGCGAAGCTGGAGGGGATTACCACTCCACCTCGGCCATCGAGCAGTTCAGGCCCGAGCCGATGCCCAGCAGGGCGATCCGGTCGCCCTTCTTCAGGCGCCCCAGCTCCTTGAGCTTGCTCAGCACGATCGGCACCGAAGCCGGGCCGATATTGCCGTGTTCGCCGAAGATGGTCATGACCTTCTTCGGGTCCACGCCCAGCGACTTGACGAAGGCCTTGGTGTGCGGGCGGCTGACCTGGTGGATCACGAACTGGTCCAGCTCGTCCACCGCCCAGCCCAGGGCCAGCTTGGCCGCGGCGAAGGTCTTGGTGGCCAGCTTGATGCCCTCGATCAGCAGCAGGCGGGTATCGGTGACCATGCGGTCCAGGTTGCCGCGGCACAGCTGGTTGAACTCGGTGGCCGAGCGGGTCACGCCGCCCTTGTAGCGCGGGGCATCCGGCACCAGCTCGCTGCGCGCCAGGACCATGGCCGCCGCGCCGCAGCCCAGGGTCAGGGCCGCCATCTCGTCGCGGAACTCCTGTTCGGTGACGTCCGGCGAGCTCATCCGCTCCAGGGTCTTCTCGTACACCAGGTTGGCGGTCTCGCCGTCCACGACCAGGGCGTAGTCGATCTCGCCGCGCTCGAGCATGCGCGCGGCGATATCCATGCCGTTGATGAAGGCCAGGCAGGCGTTGGCGACGTCGAAGGTCATGCACTCGTCGGACACGCCCAGGTTGCCGGACACGATGGAGGCGGTGGACGGCTCCAGGTAGTCGCGGCTGACCGAGGTGTTGACCAGCAGGCCGATCTTCTCCACGCCGATGCCGGCGTCGTCCAGCGCCTTGCGCGCGGCCATGGTGGCCACGTCGGAAGCCTGCAGACCGTCATCCCACAGGCGCCGCGCATGGATGCCAGCGATGTCGCCCAGCACGTCGACCCGGATGCCCAGGCGGTCCAGGGTCGGCTTCAGGCGAGCGTTGATTTCCTGGGAAGTGAGGGTATGCGGCGCATCGATGTGCGCCAGCCCCGCGATGGAGACGTTCTTGAAAAGCATGGCTGGACCACGCCGGTAAGGCGAAAGGGGCGTCGATTCTACCGGTTGCCCGCTTTCACCGCACCTTTACGTACGGCCCCGGGCCGCCCCCGTTCAGGGACAGCGCCAGGCTGCGAAGCGCTGGGTGCCGCCCGCCGGCTCGTCCAGGGGCTGGATCACGTTGGCGCCCAGGCCCGGGGCCTCGTTGCGGGCCAGGGTTTCCAGCTCGTCGCGGACCTTGACCGGGTTGCGCTGGTAGAAGGCCACGCTGTGCTTGACCGAGACCTCCACGTCGCCCAGGCGGGTGCAGCCGGCCGGGGCGGGGCCGGCGGCGATCACGCGCACCGCCTTGGCTTCGGGCTGGATCGGCACCCAGGTGCAGGCGACCAGCGGCAGGAGGAGCAGGGCGGAGGCGGCGATACGGCGCATGCGGTCGTTCCGGAATGTGAAGACAGGCTCGAAAGCCTGCCATGGTTCGGTGCAACAGGGGGACAACCGCCGGCGCCGCCCGTCGGAGCGGCGCCGGCGGCGGGCAGGTTCAGCGCTTGACCGGGCGGCCGTCGGCGTCGATCACATGGACCGGGCCGAGGTCCAGCGAGCGCACCGGCTGCTCGACCTGCTTCAGGTCGCCCACCACCACCCAGACCAGCCGGTCCGGATCCAGGGCCGAAGCGGCCTGCTGCACCTGCTCGACGGTCAGCGCCTCGATCCGCGCCTTGCGCTGGAACACCCAGTCGTCCGGACGCCCGTAGCGGACGATCCCGCCGATCGTGCCCAGCACCGCGCGACCGGTCTCGTAGGCGCCCGGCAGGCTGCGGATCTCGGTGGCCTGGATCTTGGCCACCTCGGCACCGGTCGGCGGCTTGTGCCCGGCCACGTATTCGCGGATCTCGCGATCCAGCTCGGCCAGGGCCTCGGCGGTCTTGTCGATCTGCACCGGGGCGAAGGCCATCCAGGGGCGCTGGCCCAGCGCCGGGGCGGTGAAGCTGTAGGCGCCGTAGGCCCAGTGCTTGTCCTCGCGCAGGTTCATGTTCAGGCGCGAGGAGAACTCGCCGCCCAGCACGGAGTTGCTGAAGTCGAACACGATCGCGTCCGGGTCGCGGGTGGAGGGCACGACCTGGCCGGCCAGGATGGTGGCCTGCACCGCGCCGGGCTGGTCGATCAGGTACACCGCCGACGCCCTGGGGCGCTCGACCTGCGGGATTTCGCCCGCGCCCGCCGGCGCCGGCGCGACCGCCTTCCAGTCGCCGAAGTGCCGCTCCAGCAGGGGCATGATCTCCTCGAGCGTGGTGTCGCCGACCACGATCAGGGTCGCGTCGTCGGGCCGCACCCACTGCGCATGGAAGGCCTGCAGGTCCTCGCGCGTCAGCGAGGCGATCGACGCCTCGGTACCGGAACCGCTGAACGGGATCGCATAGGGATGGTCCTTGCCGTACAGCAGCGGCGGCAGCACGCGCTGGGCGGCGCCGTTCGGGCGCGCCTTCTCCTGGGCGATGCCGGCCAGCCAGGTGGCGCGGACGCGGTCGATCTCCTTCTGCTCGAAGCGCGGACGGCGGACCATGTCGGCGAACAGCGCCAGCGACTCGTCCAGGTTCTCCTTCAGCGCCGACAGGTAGGCATTGCCGCCGTCCAGCGAGGCGCCGGCGCCGACCGAGGCACCCAGCGACTCGACCCGGTTGGCGAAGCCGATCGCGTCCAGGTCGCCGGCGCCCTCGTCCAGCATCGACATGGTGAAGCTCGAGGTGCCCAGCTTGCGGCCATGGTCGGCCGCGAAGCCGCCCTTGAACTCGTAGCTGAACTGCACCACCGGCACCGCGTCGCGGCGGGCCAGGACCACCTGCGTGCCGTTGCCGAGGGTGGCCCGCTCCAGCGCCGGGAACTTCAGGTCCGGGAAGCGCTCGGGCATGGGAACGCCCTTGCTGCGGTCGACGTCGGTCCTGACCGTCCTGTACTTGCGGTCCGGCTTGGGCAGGTTGAACGGCGCCGGGGTCGGCGACGGTTCCTCGGCCAGGACCTGGCGCTCGCCCGGCTCCACCACAAGGGTGTGCGAGCCTTCGCCCAGCCAGGTGCGACCGGCCTTGCGCACGTCCTCGACGGTGGCGCTGGAGAACACCTCCAAGCTGTCGCGGAAGCAGCCGGGGTTGCCGGTGTAGACCGCGCATTCGGCCAGCGCGTCGGCCTTGCCGCCGAAGCCGCCGATGCGCTCTACGCCGCGCACGACCGAGGCCTTCACCATGGCCTGGGCCTGCTGCAGCTCCGCGGCGGTGGGACCCTCGGCCAGCAGGCGCGCGATCTCCTCGTCCAGCACCTTCTCGACCTGGGCCGGGTCCACGCCCTGGCGCACGTCCGCGGTCACGTAGAAGGTGGAAGCCAGCTCGAACGGCAGCACGTAGGCGGAGACCTTGTCGGCGAGCTTGTCCTCGAACACCAGGCGGCGGTCCAGGCGCGAGCTCTTGCTGCCGCCCAGCACCTGCGCCAGCAGCTGCAGCCGCTCCAGGTCCGGCCTGCCGTAACGCTCCACGCTCCAGGCGCGGTAGATGCGCGCCTGCGGCACCTTGTCCTGCATGGTCTCGCGGGTGGTCGCGCGCTTCACCGGGCCCGCCTTGATGCGATCCAGCCCAGGACCCGCGGGGATGTCGCCGAAGTAGCGGGTGACCTTCTCCTTCGCGGTGGCCACGTCGATGTCGCCGGCCAGCACCAGCACCGCGTTGTTGGGGCCGTACCAGGCGCGGAACCACTGCTTCACGTCCTCCAGCGAGGCCGCGTTGAGGTCGTTCATCGAGCCGATCGTGCTGTGGTGGTACGGGTGGTCCTTCGGGTACAGCGCGCGGTAGATCAGGTCGTCGGCCTGGCCATAGGGCTGGTTCTCGCCCTGGCGCTTCTCGTTCTGGACCACGCCGCGCTGCTCGTCCAGCACCTTCTGGTCGATCGCGCCGAGCAGGTGGCCCATGCGGTCGGACTCCATCCACAGCGCCAGGTCCAGCGCGGTGGTGGGCACGTTCTGGAAGTAGTTGGTGCGGTCCAGCCAGGTGGTGCCGTTCATGTCGGTGGCGCCGACCAGCTCGAACGGCTCGAAGTACTCGCCGCGGTGGTTTTCCGAGCCGTTGAACATCAGGTGCTCGAACAGGTGGGCGAAGCCGCTGCGCCCGGCCGGTTCGTCCTTGCTGCCGACGTGGTACCAGATGTTCACCGCCACGATCGGCGCCTTGCGGTCGGTGTGGACCACCACCCGCAGCCCGTTGGGCAGGGTGAACTCCTCGTACGGGATCAGCTCCTCGCTGCCCGCCGGCGCGGCGCGGTCGGCGGCCTGCGCCGGGGCGAGGCCAGCGCCTCCAAAGGTCGCGGAAATGGCCAGTACCACTGCCGCGGCAAGCGGCCTGCGTGCGATCCTCATGGTGACGCTCCCTGTGCTTTGTGGAGCCGCGATCCTAGCCCCCGGACAGGATCATTACACTAGGCCATACGCCACACTGGCAGGAGCGGTCATGGACATGCGCCATTGCCTGGTCACCGGGGCAAACCGCGGCCTCGGCCTGGAATTCGTGCGCCAGCTGCTGGCCGGCGGCGCCCGAGTTGTCGCCACCGCGCGCCATCCGGGGCGGGCGACCGCGCTCAACGCACTGGCCGGCGCACATCCGGGGCGCCTCCACGTGCTGCCCCTGGACGTGACCGTGGCCCGCAGCCGCGACGAGCTGGCGCGGGAACTGGAGCTGGTGCTCGACGGCCAGCGCCTGGACCTGCTGCTCAACAACGCTGGCGTGCTGCACGGGGGCGAGCGCTTCGGCCAGGTGACCGAGGCCGACCTGGAGACCAGCCTGCGCACCAATGCGATCGGCCCGTTCCTGCTGGCCCAGGCCCTGGCCGGGCAGCTGGCCGACGGCGGCATCGTCGCCAACCTGTCCTCCGAACTCGGGTCCATCGCCCTGTGCCGCGAGTTCCGCACGCCCAGCTACGCCATCGGCAAGGCCGCGCAGAACATGGGAACGGTGCAGCTGGCCAAGGCGCTGGCACCCCGCGGGATCCGCGTGGTGGCGCTGCATCCGGGCTGGGTGCGCACCGACATGGGCGGCGAACGCGCGCCGGTCGCGCCGGCCGAGGCCGCTTCCGCCCTGCTGGCCGTGCTCGGGCGGCTTGGCCCCGGAGACAGCGGCCTGTTCCTGGATCCCGGCGGCAACGTCCTGCCCTGGTAGCGCGGCCTCCCGCCGCCTCCATCCTTTCCCGCCCGCTGGCCTGCGCCGCCCCCCATGGCGCAGGCGATGCGTCGCCTCGCCCCGTCTTTGCCGCCCTCCGGCGCCTTCCCAACCCCCACTGCCCCTTCCACGGCCCTGCGAGGCTTGCTGGCGTTCCGCCGTCCGGACAGGGCCGTCCGCAATCCCGCGGACGTCCGGACACCCGTGCGGACACCGGTCATCGCCAATAAACCATTGATTTTTATTGGATAAAAGTTGGCACGCGCCCTGCTTGGTAGAGGTTATCCAGGAATCCCAAACCCGGGATTCACTGAACAAACGCTGAAGCAAGGCGCAAAAACGAAAGGTTCTGGTTGCGCCAGCTGCTTAGGTGTTTTACTTTACTACCACACCACTGATCAACGACACCGGAGCACACTGATGAACGCCAAGACCCTCGCCGCCTCCCTGGCCCTGTCCCTGGCCGCCACCTCCGCCTTCGCCGCCGAAACGCCGCGCGTCGATCACATCGTCACCCTTCCCGCCGTCGAAGTCCGCCCGGACGCCGCCCTGCAGGCCGAACTGGTCGCCCACCGGATCGTGAACCTGCCGGCCGTGGAAGTCCGTCCGACCGCCACGCAGAAGGCCGAGTACCTGGCCCTGCAGGCACTGCAGACCCGCGTCGTCGACCTGGCCACCGTCTACGTCCGCCCGACCGCCGAGCAGCTGGCCGAGCGCGCCGCCATCGCGGCCCGCGAGCAGGCCGAAGCCCTCGCCACCCAGGTCGGCACGACCCTGGCCGAGCAGGCCTCGCCGGCCCGCGTCGCCGGCTTCGCCAGCGCGGGCAACTGAGTGCGGCCCGCGGAAGACACCGGCGGACGCGGCGCAGGCCGCAAGGCGCACCAGCGCCCCGTCCGCCGGCACGTCTAGAATCCGCGAATGCCAGATCCCGTTTTCGACGTCCTGCTGTACCAGCCCGAGATCCCGCCCAACACCGGCAACGTGATCCGGCTCTGCGCCAACACCGGCGCCCGCCTGCACCTGATCGAGCCGCTCGGCTTCGCCATGGAAGACCGGCAGCTGCGCCGCGCAGGCCTCGACTACCACGAGTACGCCAGCGTGCAGGTCCATCCGGACCTCGCCACCGCGCTGGAACGCATCTCCCCGAAGCGCCTGTTCGCCCTCAGCACCCGCGGCCAGGTCCGCCACGACCAGCCCGCCTACGCCGACGGCGACGCTTTCCTGTTCGGCTGCGAGACCCGCGGCCTGCCCGACGAGGTCCTGGAGTCGGTGCCGGAAGCACAGCGCCTGCGCCTGCCGATGCGACTGGGCAACCGCAGCCTCAACCTCTCCAATGCCGTGGCCGTGGTGGTTTTCGAAGCCTGGCGCCAGCACGGTTTCGCCGGCGGCCACTGAACCGGCACGGTCCCCGCGTGGCGTTCCCCGGCTGCGCCCCGGTCCCCGCATGGCGCCTGTGGCTCGCAGAGGCATGTCAACGTTGTCACAAATGTCCCAATCATCGTCTGCGACGGTCCCGGGCGGACAACCGCCGCGCCAATGCGGGGCCAGGCCGGTCCATGCACTGTCCCGCAGGGCCCTTTATCGGACAGGCAGTGGAATCCCCAGACTTTTATGCGCTTTTTCGCCTGGCTGCGGAAAACCTTGCTGCACGGCAGCAACAGCCGGAAGTGTTAGCGCTACATCTCCCGGGAATCGCCCGATTTCGCGGTTTTGTGTTGACAACGCTGTCACGCGCCATCCAAATCCGGCCCGTCGGGCGCACCGCGCCTCCTCATCCACCGTGCCGAGAGAAGGAAGGAACCATGAAGCGTTCGTACGCACACCGCCTGCCGCGCCGGCGCCTGCTGGCCACGGCGCTGCTGGTCGCGCTGGCCCCGTCCGCCACCCATGCCGTCGCCCAGGAGGTGGATGGACGGGATGACGTCAGCGAACTGGATGCCGTCGTGGTCACCGGCATCCGCGCCAGCCTGGCCTCGTCCATGAACCTCAAGCGCGACGCCCAGGGCGTGGTCGACGGCATCGTCGCCGAGGACATCGGCAAGTTCCCCGACACCAACCTGGCCGAAGCGCTCCAGCGCATCAGCGGCGTGTCGATCGACCGCACCAGCAGCGGCGAAGGCTCCAAGGTCACCGTGCGCGGCATCAGCCCGGACTACAACCTGGTGCTGCTCAACGGCCGGCAGATGCCGGCGTCCAACCTTGGCCCGGGCGGCGGCGGCACCTCCAACTCGCGCTCGTTCGATTTCGCCAACCTCGCGGCCGAGGCGATCTCGGCGATCGAGGTGCACAAGACCGGCCGCGCCGACCTGCCCACCGGCGGCATCGGCGCCACCCTCAACGTGAAGACCGCCCGGCCGCTGGACATCGGCCAGTTCCTCGGCAGCGTCGGGCTCAAGGCGGTGCACGACACCTCGGTCGACAACCTGCCGCGCAGCTTCGCCGGCAGCAAGTTCACCGGCGAGCTGTCCGGCATCTTCAGCCAGACCTTCGCCGACAACCCCTTCGGCGTCATGGTCAGCGGCAGCTACCAGGCGCGCGACTCCGGCTTCTCCCAGGCCTCGGTGGCCGACGGCTGGCTGACCTTCCCCGGCGACGATGCCACCAGCGGCCCCCGCCTGCCGCTGCCGGGCGAGCCCGGCTACGAACGCATCCAGAACCGCCCCGGCCCCGACGACATCTATGCCCGGCCGCAGAACACCGGCTACAGCGTCAACGGCGTCCAGCGCCAGCGCACCAACGGCAACATCACCCTGCAGTGGGCGCCCAGCGACGCGGTCACCGCGACGCTGGACTACAACTACATGGAGAACAAGGTCCAGCAGCAGCGCAGCGAGCTGTCGGTGTGGTTCAACTACCAGCCCGGCGACAGTTCCTGGACCGACGGCCCGGTGGCCGCGCCGACCTGGTACTCGGAGGACATCCCGGCCGGCAACAGCGACCTCTCCATGGGCGGCATGCGCCTGGCCACGAAGAACAGCGGCGATTCGCTCGGCTTCAACGTCGAGTGGGAGGTCAACGACGCCCTGGGCCTGGAGTTCGACTACCACAAGGCCAAGGCCGAATCGCGCCCGGACGGCCCCTACGGTTCGGCCGGCGTGCTCGGCGTGGCCGCGTTCGTGCGCGGCACCACCTCGGTGGACTACACCGGCGAGATCCCGATCGTGAACGTGGCGCTGCCGCCGGGCATGGGCGAAGTCAGCCCGGCCGACGCGGTGGTCACCGGCTCCGTGTTCCAGAACAGCTACAACCGCTCGGAAGTCGAGCAGTTCCAGGTACGCGGACGCTTCGAGTTCGGCGACTACTCGGGGCTGGATTTCGGCGTGTCCGCCACCGAGGTCCAGAACCGCACCGCGGCCTCGGTGATGCAGGCCGACAACTGGGGCGGCCTGGGCAGCCCCGGCGACTACGACGATGGCATCTGGTACCTGGACCACATGTCGCGGTACTTCGACGCCTTCGGCAATGCCGGCGACCCGCGCTGGAGCGACGGCTTCCTGGTGTTCGACTTCGAGCGCCTGCGCCAGCGCGCGGCGCAGATCCCGCAGCCCGACGGCCAGCCTTGCCCATCCTGTTACGAGATGCGCCCGGACTACACCGACGACCTGCGCACCAAGGAGAAGTCGCGCAGCGCCTACCTGCAGTGGACCAGCACCTTCGACTGGTCCATGCCGCTGGACGTGGCGGTGGGCGTGCGTTACGAGAAGACCGAGGTGGAGTCGTCGGCGCTGGTACGCATCCCCACCGGCATCAGCTGGGTCGCCGCCAACGAGATGTACGTGCAGTACGCCGACGAGCAGGGCTTCACCACCCTGGACGGCGAGTACGACTACGTGCTGCCCAACCTCGACCTGGCCCTGCACATCCGCGACGACCTGGTGCTGCGCGGCAGCTTCAGCGAAACCATCGGCCGCCCGGGCTGGCAGGACATCCAGGGCGGCCAGCGCCTGGACAACATCGTGCGCACCATCGGCGGCAACGGCAGCCGCGGCAACCCGGCGCTCGAGCCGCTGAAGTCGCAGAACTTCGACCTGTCGCTGGAGTGGTACTACGGCGAGGCCAGCTACGTGTCCGCCGGCTACTTCCGCAAGAACGTGGAGAACTTCATCAGCAGCACGGTGCTGCGCGAGTCGCCGTTCGAGCTGCACACGCCGGTCGGCGGCGCCTACTGGAACGAGGCCACCTCCGCCGGCGGCTGCGGCCAGACCGACCTGCCCTGCATCCGCGACTACATCTTCGCCAACTTCGACGGCCAGCCCGGCGTGGAGTTCACCGGGCTCAACTCGGCCGGGCAGCTGACCGGCACCATCGAGGGCCTGCCCGGCGATCCGGTCGCGCAGTTCGACATCACCGTGCCGGTGAACCAGCGCCGCGACCATGTCGACGGCTTCGAGGTGAGCATCCAGCACGTGTTCGGCGAAAGCGGGTTCGGCCTGGCCGCCAACTACACCAAGGTCGATTCGGGCCTGACCTTCGACAACACCAGCCTGGAAACGCAGTACCCGATGGTAGGCCTGAGCGACACCGCCAACCTGGTCGCGTTCTACGACAAGGACAGGTGGCAGGTGCGCGCGGCGTACAACTGGCGCGACAAGTTCTTCAACGGCATCGGCGGCCAGGGCCCGAATCCGAACTGGACCGAGGAGTACGGCCAGCTGGATGCGATCGTCAGTTATTCGGTGACCGACAACCTGGTGCTGAGCCTGGAGGGCATCAACCTGACAGACGAGACCCAGCGCATCCACGCCCGCCACCCGAACATGGTGCGCTATGCCACCCAGACCGGCCCGCGCTACATGTTCGGCCTGCGCTACCGGTTCTGACCCTGCAGCAATCCGCCGCGCCCCCCTCCCTGGCGCGGCGGCTTTCCGGGTCGCCGGAAGGAACCGGCGACCCTTCTTTCCACCCATGCCTTCCGGCACGATGCCGGCATGGCCGATCCGGAAACCCGGGCAATGGATGAGCAGGCCCGCCAACCCGAGGATGCACTCCTGCCGGTCGCCGCGGCGATCCCGGAGTACCTCGTCACCGCGCCGGGCGTTGTCCCCGACGAGGTGCTGCAGTCGACGCGCCCGCTGGTGCTGCGTGGCCTGGTCGCGCACTGGCCCGCGCTGGCCGCGGCCCGGCAGTCGCCGGAGGCCGCGATCGCCTACCTGCACGGCCTGGAAAGACCGGGCGCGCCGCCGGTCACCGCCACCGTCGGCCCACCGGAAATCGAGGGACGCTTCTTCTACGACGACGCGTTCACCGGCTTCAACTTCCGCCGCGAGGAGGTGCCGCTGGGCGTGGTCCTGGCCACCCTCCGCAAGTACCTCGGCCAGGAACGGCCGCCGGCGATCTACGTGGCATCGACCACGATCGACACCTGGCTGCCGGGCTTCCGCGCCGCCAACGCGCTTGCGCTGCGCGGGCAGGATCCGCTGGCCAGCATCTGGATCGGCAACCGCAGCCGCATCGCCGCGCACCAGGACCTGCCGGAGAACATCGCCTGCGTGGTCGCCGGGCGCCGCCGGGTGACCCTGTTCCCGCCCGAACAGCTGCGCAACCTCTACGTCGGCCCGCTGGAGTTCACCCCGGCGGGGCAGCCGGTGAGCCTGGTCGACTTCGCCGCACCGGACCTTGCGCGCTTCCCGCGCTTCGCCGAGGCGATGAGCCACGCCATGCGCGCCGAACTGGGGCCCGGCGACGCGGTGTTCATCCCTTCGATGTGGTGGCACCACATGGAGGGGCTGGAAGACTTCAATGTCCTGGTGAACTACTGGTGGCGCCGGGCGCCGGCGTGGATGGACAACCCGATGGACGCGCTGATGCTCGCCATCGCCAGCCTGCGCGGGCTGCCGCCCGAGCAGCGCGCGCTCTGGCGCGACGCGTTCGCGCATTACGTATTCGAGTACGACGAGGACGCCGTGGCCGGCCACGTACCCCCGCCCGCCCGCGGCGTGCTCGGACCAATGGCCGAGGCGCGGGCCGCGCGCATCCGCGCCAAGCTGCTGCAACGGCTCGCACGACGAGGATCCCGATGAGCAATCCGCCGCTGCCCGACACTCCCATCCGCCGCGTCGTGATCGCAGGAGGCGGAACCGCCGGCTGGATGGCCGCCGCCGCGCTGTCGCGCACGCTCGGCAAGGTGCTGGACATCACCCTGGTCGAGTCGGAGGAGATCGGCACGGTCGGCGTGGGCGAGGCCACGATCCCGCCGCTGCGCACCTTCCACCGCCTGCTCGGGATAAGCGAGCAGGAATACCTCGCCGGCACCCAGGGCACGATCAAGCTGGGCATCTCGTTCGAGGGCTGGAAGGCACGGGGCCACCGCTACATCCATTCCTTCGGGACCAGCGGACGCGACCACTGGTCGGCCGGATTCCAGCAATTCTGGCTGCGCGGACGGCAGGAGGGACTGGCCTCCGACTACGCCGACTACTGCATCGAGCTGCAGGCCGCGCACCAGGACCGCTTCGCCCACCTGCCGGACAGCCACGTCAACTACGCCTACCACATGGATGCGGCGCTCTACGCGCGCTTCCTGCGCGAGCTGGCCGGGCGCCATGGTTGCCGGCGCGTTGAGGGAAAGATCGCCGAAGTGGAGACCGATGCAGGCAATGGCTGCATCCGTGCGCTGAAGCTGGAAAGCGGGGACGTGCTGCAAGGCGACTTCTTCATCGACTGCACCGGCTTCCGCGCGCTGCTGATCGGCCAGGCACTGGGCGTGGGCTTCAGCGACTGGTCGCAGTGGCTGCCCAACGACCGCGCCCTTGCCACCCAGACCACCGCGGTGCGCGACGCCGTGCCGTACACCCGCGCCATCGCCGGCCGCGCCGGCTGGCAGTGGCGCATCCCGCTGCAGCACCGGGTCGGCAATGGCATCGTCTATTCCAGCCGCTTCATGGACGACGACGAGGCGTGCGAGGCGTTCCTTTCCAGCCTGGAAGGCGAGGTGATCCGCACGCCGTGGCCGGTGCGCTTCCGACCCGGCCAGCGCGAGCGCTGCTGGGAGAGGAACTGCGTGGCCCTGGGCCTGGCCGGCAGCTTCATCGAGCCGCTCGAGTCCACTACCATCCACCTGATCCAGCGCGGCATCGTGCGCCTGCTGCAGTCGTTCCCCGGGGTGCTCAGCCAGGCCGCCATCGACGATTACAACGCGCAGCTGGACGCCGAACTGCAGCACGTGCGCGACTTCGTGGTGCTGCACTACCACGCCACCGAGCGCCGCGACTCGCCGTACTGGGAGGAGGTGGCCTCGATGCGGCTGCCGCCGAGCCTGCAGCACCGCATCGACCTGTTCCGCGAGACCGGCCTGGTGTTCCACCAGCCGGGCGAGCTGTTCGCCGAGAACTCCTGGATCCAGGTGATGATGGGCCAGGGCATCCAGCCGCGGCGCCACCACCCGGTGGCCGACGTCATGACCCGCGAGGACCTGGGCCGCTTCCTCGGCGACATCCGCCGCAACGTGCTCGACACCGTGCGCCAGTTCCCGGCGCACATGGACTACCTGCGCCGCTACGCCCCCGCGCCCGTCCCCGAGGCGGTGAAGCGGGCGCAGGCGCTGCCGTAGGTGCCGGCGGTGCCGCGCGGTCAGGTCCCGCTGCGGACGAACACCGGGTTGGAGTAGAACCACAGGTCCTGCCAGGGATCCTCGCCGGGCGGATCGGGCTGCGGCTCGGCCTCGGCGGTGCTGCTGCCGCGCACGCGCAGGAAGCCGCCGCCCGCCGGGGCCGCGATCTCCCAGGACAGCGACAGCCAGCGGCCGTCGCGGCGCCAGTCGCCCGCGCCGGCGCGGCGCACCTCCATCCGCGGCGCGCCGTCCGGGCCGCGCGCGCCGACGATCAGGTCCACGTGGTCCAGCCGCGGCCGCTGTCCGTTGGCGTTGGGCCCGGCGGGCTGGCGCAGGCGCAGTTCCACCCGCAGCCGCGCGCCCTCCGGCACCCGCAGCGTGCCGCCCAGCGTGGCCGCATCGCCGCCGTCCGGGCCGCGCACGGTCAGTTCCAGCGCATCGACCAGGTCGCCGGTGACGGCGAACATGCGCCCGTGGCGCATGGCGTCGAGGATGTCGGCAGGTTCGTGCCGCGCCCACACGTAGGTCTTGCTGTACTCGCCGGGGTCGAAGTCGCGGCCGCCGTCGCGGCGGTTGACGTGCGAGGCCGAGGGCGCGGGGATCCAGAAGCGGCGGCCCTGGGCCAGCATGCCGTCCCAGACGCCGCCGACCTCGGCGGTCATCTGGTCGAAGCCGCCGAAGGTGGGCGCACCGGCGTGGCGGTAGAGCCCGCGCTCGGGCGCGGCCTGGTGGCCGGGCGCGCCCTCCATGCCCACCAGCACCTGCGGCGCGGCGTCGTGCCAGGCCAGCAGCTCCACCGGCTCCACCTGGCCCCAGCGGCCGACGCCGGTGGAGCTGCGCGAGGGGTGGTTGACGAACACCAGCGGCGGCGCCGGCAACGCGCGCATGAGCGCCAGGGCCCGCAGCATCAGCCGGCCGTCCTCGCGGGTGCCGGGCTGCAGCGGCTCGGCGCGGCCGTAGTCGCGTTCGATGGCCACCAGTTCGTCGCGCTCGGCCGGCCCGGGCGCGATGATCAACGAAGCGTGTTCGCCGCCGGGTACGTCGAATTCCATGCCGTTGAACTGCACCAGCTCCAGCACCTCGCGCCTGGCCTGCAGCAGCGCCGGCCAGGCATGGTCGCGGGTGACGGCCGAATGGCCCGGGCCGCCGTGGTCGGTGTGCACGATCCACGCCAGGCCGTGGGCCAGCGCCTGGCGCGCGTTGCGCGTGCGGCTGTAGGGGGAGTCGCCGCCGCGGATCGGCGTGGGCGGCGTGGTGCTGCGGTCCCAGCCCACGCTCCATTCGCTGTGGACGTGGTGGTCGCCGGCCAGCCAGCGGCGGCCGTCTTCGGCCGCGGCCGGCACGGCGGCGGCGCAGGCCAGGGCCGCCACGGCCCGCAGGAGGGGCGTGATGCGCATGTTCGGTTCCTCTCGGGGCGGCGGCACGGCAAGCGCCGTCGCGGGGATGCCCGGCGGCGCGGCGGCCGCCGGGCGCGGTGCGCCGGTCAGAAGTCGGCGCGGATGCCCAGGCTGATGCGGCGGCCCGAGCGCTCGTACATGGTCGGGAAGGCCGGGTCCATCGTGTACCCTGTGGTTTCCTCGTCGGTCATGTTGATCCCCTTCAGGCTCAGCTTGACGTGGTCCGTCAGCCGGTAGCCGATGGAGATGTCCACCTGGCCGTAGGCGTCGCGCCAGATCGGGTACATGTCGTAGCCGATGGACTCGACGTACTCGCCCTTGTGGTTGTACGAGACGCGGGCGTCGAAGCGGTCGTTCTCGTAGTAGGCGGTGAAGTTGTAGCTCTTCTCCGCCAGGCCCGGCATCGGGGTCTGGATGCCCAGCGCGGACTCGCCGGCCAGGGAGCTGTCGAGCATGGTGTAGTTGGCATTGATGCCGAACCCTTCCAGCGCCGGGTGCAGCGTGCCCAGCGGCAGCTGCGCGATCAGCTCGATGCCGTCCACGTCGTACGAGCCGTCGGCATTGACCGGCTGGTAGACGTCGAAGTCGAAGTGGCCGTTGAGCGTGCCGTTGGCGTTGTAGACCGCCACGTTCTCCACCACGCCGGTCAGCGAGTTGATCACCACGCCGTCGATCTTCTTGTGGAAATACGACGCCGCCAGCAGGCCGCCGTTCTCCAGGTACTTCTCCAGGCCGATCTCCCACTGCCTGGCGTACGTGGGCTGCAGGTCGGGGTTGCCGTCGGTGAAGCGGAACGAACTCCAGCTGGCGGTGCGCTTGTAGGCCACGTCGGTCAGCGCCGGGCGGATCAGCGTCTCGGAGGCCGCCGCGCGCAGCAGCAGGTCCGGCGCCAGCTCGGCGGTCAGGTTCAGGCTGGGCAGCACGTCGCTGTAGTCGCCCTTCCGCGACACCGGCGCGTCGGTGTAGCCGGTGCTGCCGTCCGGGTTCTGCACCGGGTGGTAGCCGTAGGACTGCACCGCGGTGTCGACGTAGCGCGCGCCGGCGTTGAGGTTCGCCGGCACGCTGCCCAGGTCGAAGGCGAAGCCGGCCATCGCGTACAGGCTGGCCACCTCCTCGTCCACGCGGTAGTACTGGCCGTCGTCGAACGGGGTGGAGAAGCCGGGGTAGCGGAAGTAGCCGCGCGCCCAGTCGTTGGACGCCTGCTGCCAGTCCAGGTCCTTGACCGTGTAGGCGCCACCCGGCACCAGGTCGCTGATCCACTGCAGCGGGCTGTCGGCCAGGGTGCGGGTGTTGACCCAGGAGGTATCGCCGGCCCCCGGGCCGGTGATCTTCAGCTCGCCGTAACTGCGCTCCTTGGACTTGTCGGTGTAGCGCGCGCCGAACTGCACGGTGCGCAGCGCGGGCAGGAACGCCAGGTCCATCGCGCGGCTCACGTCGACCTGCGCGGCATACTTGTCGTCGGTGATCTTCTCCAGAGTGGTCTCGTAGGCCTCGAACAGGTACAGCTCCGGCGCGCCGTACATGTCGATGGTGCCCGGGTTGGCGCTGGGGACGGTCTCGCCGCTGCGTCCGGTCCAGCGGGTGCGCGAGGGCGCGTAGGCCACGTGCTTGAGGTTGGCGTAGTCCAGCGTCTTCTCCGCGCCGGAGTAGCCGACCATGGCGTCCACGCCCCAGACGTCGCCCTTCCAGTCCAGCGCCAGGCTGTACTGCGCGTAGTCGGTCTCGTTGACCCGCTCCTTGCTCAGGAACTCGTGCTGGGTGGCGGTGTAGGACACGTCGCGCAGGACCACCATGCCGTACTCGGACAGGGTGCGGTCGTCGTACTCGTGGATCGTCTCCAGCGTGCTGCGGCTGGAGGCCGAGTACGCCGCCGCGTCGTACTCGTCTTCGGTGGCGTCGTAGCCGCCGAGCATGGCGTCGAAGGTCAGGCTGAAGCGGCTGCTGGGCCGGTATTGCAGCGACGCGGTGGCGCCCCACTTGTCCTGCTCGTTGAGGTACACGCGGTCGCCGACCTTGTCCTGGAACACGATCAGGTTGGTCTCGCCGGTGTCGGTGCGGTCGCGCACTACCACGCCCGCGTCGCGCGCCAGCACCTCGGCGGCCTGGGTGCCGCGCGTGCCCGAGGCCCCAAGGAAGCGCGACATGGGGCGGAAGTTGATGCCGGAGGTGGAGTCGGTGCGGTTGGTGCGCCTGGCGGTCGAGAACGACACCAGCGCGCCCCAGTCGCCCCAGGTGTCGCTGGCCAGGAACGAGAACTTCGGGTCGGTCTCCTCGGAGATGGAGTTGAACGCACCCTCGGCCGAGGCCACCAGCTTGCGCCCGGTGTAGTCGAACGGCCGCGCGGTGGAGATGAGCACTGAGCCGGCGATGCCGCCCTCCTCGTCCGCCGCCGTCGGCGACTTCTGCACCGTCACCTGCTGGATGATCTCCGAGGCGAAGATGTCGAACTCCACGTCGCGCCCGCCGCTGCCCGAGGCGGTGGCCAGGCCGTTGATCGACACGTGGGTGTACTCGGACGGCAGGCCGCGCACGTTGACCTTGGTGCCCAGGCCCTTGCTGCGCTCGATGGTCACGCCCGGCATGCGCTGCAGCGCCTCGGCCAGGTTCTGCTCGGGGAAGTCGGCCACGTCGGTGGCGACGATGGAGTCGGAGAAGCCGATGCCGGCGCGCTTGATGTCCACCGCGCGCTCGAGGCTGCGGGCGTAGCTGCCCACCACCTCGATGCTCTCCAGTTGCACCGGGCCGCCGGACTGCGCCTCGCCCGCCCCGGCCGCGGGCGGCGTCGCCGGCTGCCCGGTGGCGGGCGCGGCCGCCGGGGCCGCTTCCGCCTCGATGGTGACGGTGGCGGCGTTGAGGTAGCGGTGGCGCAGGCCGGTGCCGGCCAGCAGCCGCCGCAGCGCCTCCTCGGCCGGCAGCCCGGCCGGCACCGCGCGCGTGGCCGGGTTGCCCGCGGCCTGCGCGTCGTAGACGAACTGCAGCCCGGTCTGGCGCGAGAGCGCGTTGAGCGCGCGGTCCAGCGACTGCGCGGGGATGGCTTCGGCCGCGACCGTGGCGGCTTCCTGCGCGGTCGCGGTGGCGGCCAGGGCGAGGGCGATGGAAAGAACGAGGGTTCGACGCATCGTGGGGTCCAGTGGGGGTGGTGACGAAGGGCGCGGACGTCGCCGCGCATGCCTAGACATACGATGGGTTCGGAAGCGGATCGGGCACCGCTTTTTCCGTGAATTTTTTCTTACACCGCGGCCGATGCGGCTAGCGCTGCGGCGCCCGCGCGCGGCGGCGGCTGGCGACGTGGATGCCGCCGTCGGCCACGCGCGTGGACAGCGTGGGCTGCTCGTCGAGGAAGGCGCGCAGCGAGGCGAGGTCGCCGGCGGCCAGGTTGCCGGGCGGCCGCAGCGGGCCGGCGGCCTCGTCCTCCACGTGCAGGCGCAGCGGGTTGAGGCGGTTGAAGCGCTCGGCCACCTCGCGCTGCGGCACGTCGCGGAACACGACGCGGCCGCGCCGCCCCGCGGTCATCGCGTCCGCCTCGCCGCGCTCCAGGCGCACCGTGCGGCCGTCGTAGGCCACGCGCGCGCCGTCGCCGGCACGCAGGTCCGCCAGCAGGCGCGCGCCGGCGGCCACGTGCACGCGTCCTTCGCTCACGGCGATGCGCGCCTGGTCGCGTTCCAGCGCCACGTCGAAGGTGGTGCCGATGTCGCGCACCACCAGGCCGGCGGCGTGCACGGCGAAGGGACGGCGGTCCGGCGCGACCTCGAAGCTGGCCTGCCCGCGCGCCAGCTCCACCCGCCGCTGCAGCAGCCACAGGCGCGCGCGCAGTTCGCTGTCGCCGTTCATGTGCACCCGCGTGCCATCGGCCAGCGCGAAGCTGCGCGGCGCGCCGGCGGCGGTGCGGTACTGCACCGGCTGCGGCCACAGCAGCGGCAGCACGCCCAGCGCCAGCACCGCCGCCGCGGCCGCGGCGAACCGGCGCAGCCGCGGCCGCGCGGGCGGCCGCGCGGTCGCGCCGCGGGCGACCGGCAACGGCACCACGTTGGCCGGCTCGGCGGCGGCATCCTCGCCTCCGGCGGCGTCCAGGTCGATGCGCATGCCGCGCATGGCCTCGGCCAGTTCGCCCGACACGCGGGCCACGGCCAGGTATTCGTGCAGGTGCTCGGGCGCGGCCACCAGCCAATCCATGAACTGCGCCTGCTGCGCCGCGCTCATCGCGCCCTCGCGCTGCAGCACGTGCCATTGCGCCGCCTCCTGCGTCGCCCACCCTCGGGCGGGCCGGGTTCCGTCCATCACGCCTCCGCGTCGGCCAGGGCCCGCCGGCACACCGACAGCCCGCGCACCACGTGCTTCTTCACCATGTGCGGCGAAACCCCCAGGCGGTCGGCGATCTGCCGGTAGCTCAGGCCGTCGCGGTACTGCATCACCAGCACCGCGCGGGTGCGCTCGGGCAGGCTGGCCAGCAGCGCCTGCAGGCGCTGGCGCCGCTGCGCGCGTTCGGCCGCGTCTTCCACGCTTTCCTCGCTCGCCAGCAGGGTGGTGAGGTTCTCCAGTTCCTCCAGCGGCACGGGCGTGCGCCGGCGGCGCGCCGCCTGCTCGCGGGCCAGGTTCAGCGCCACGGTGAACAGGTAGGCCTCCGGGTTGGCGATCGCCGCCTGGCCCTGGTGCGCGCGAAGCAGGCGCAGGTAGGTCTCCTGCACCAGGTCCTCCGCGTCGTCGTTGGCCCCGCGCCGCGCGAAGAAGCCCCGCAGCACCGGACCGTGTTCCGCGAACATGCGGGCCAGTCCCCGCTTTGCCTGCTCGGCCAATGCGCCGTCCTGCCCCTGGAGTGGGCGGCAGGGTAAGCGCCGGTCATGACGCGGCGGTGACGCGCACGCAAGGCGAGGAAAGTTCCCGCACGCGCCGGGCAATTCATGTACCGGTCAGTTCGGTATTCAGGCCGCGTTCCCGCGGCCTGCGAATAATTCGTTACGCCGCTGCCGCAGCCGCTTTCCGCGCCGGTGGTGGCGCACACAACAACGAGACAGCGAGTGTCCACATGAAGAAGAATTCCGTGCTTGCCCTGGCCCTGCTGGCCGCCCTTCCCTTCGCCGCCACGGCCGCCGAGGGCGTGTCCTACAACTACGTCCAGGGTGGCTACACCGCGACCAACACCGACGGCGCCGACGCCGACGGGTTCGGCGTGGACGGCTCGGTTGCCATCGCCCCCAACTTCCACCTGTTCGGTGGCTACAGCAACCAGGAGATCGATCACACCTCGATCGACTTCGACCAGTACCGCTTCGGCGTCGGCTACAACCGCGAGGTTGCCCCGGCCGTCGATCTGGTCACCCGCGTGGCCTATGAGAAGTTCGATGCCGGCCACGGCTTCGACTACGACGGCTGGAGCGCCGAGGTCGGCGTGCGCGGTTCGCTGCATCCGAACTTCGAGGGCTACGCGATGGCCGGTTACGAGGACGGCGACGAGTACGACGGCGAGTTCTACGGCCGCGTCGGTGCGCTGGCCAAGTTCAACCAGAACTGGGGCATCAGCGGCGACGTGAAGTTCGTCGATGGCGATACCCAGTGGTTCGTGGGCCCGCGCTTCACCTGGTGACCCGCTGCAAGTCCGCGCAGGGCGGGTGGTCTCTCCCCCGACCCGTCCTGCATGGCGGTGCTGGCGTGTTCCTCTCCCCCACGCCAGCCACCCGGAGCCCGGCCTCGTGCCGGGCTCCTTTTTTTTGCGCGGGCACCCGGCGGCGGGCGCGCGAAACGGCACGCACGCAGGCGCCGCCCGGCCGGGCGGCATCGACGGATGAGGGACGCAGCCCGCGCCAGCTACGGCGCGGGGGCTCAGCGGAACAGGGTTTCCGGGTATTCCGGTTTCTGTTCGCGGGCCAGCAGCTGCTCCAGGCCCTGGCGCGGCGTCAGCTCGCCGTGCAGCACGGCATGCACGCCGGCGGAGATCGGCAGTTCCACGCCATGGCGCCCGGCCAGGCGCATGACCTCGTTGGCGGTCTGCACCGACTCGACCACCTGGCCGATCTCGCGCACCGCTTCCTGCAGTTCCTTGCCGCGGCCCAGGGCCAGGCCCAGGCGACGGTTGCGGGACAGGTCGCCGGTGCAGGTCAGCACCAGGTCGCCGAGGCCGGCCAGGCCCATCAGGGTCTCCGGGCGCGCGCCGATCGCCGCGGCCAGGCGCAGCATCTCGTTGAGGCCGCGGGTGATCAGGCCGGCGCGGGCGTTCAGGCCAAGCTCCATGCCGTCGGCCACGCCGGTGGCCACGGCCAGCACGTTCTTCATCGCCCCGCCCAGCTCGGCGCCGACCATGTCGTCGCCGGTGTAGGCCCGGAACGCCGGGCCGTGCAGCGCCGCGGCGACCTTGCGGGTGAACGCGGCGTCCTCGCCGTGGACGGTCACCGCCGTGGGCAGGCCCAGGGTGACTTCCTTGGCGAAGGAGGGGCCGGTGACCACGGCCAGCGGCACGCGGGGGCCCAGCACGTCGGCCGCGACCTCGTGCAGGAAGCGGCCGGAGCCGGGCTCGAAGCCCTTGGTCGCCCAGGCCACGCCGGCACCGGCCGGCAGCAGCGGCTTGAGCGCGTGCAGGGTCTCGGTGAAGGCGTGCGAAGGCACCACCACCAGCACCCAGTCGCAGCCGGCGACGGCCGCGGCCAGCTCGGTGGTGGCGCGCAGGTTCCCGGGCAGCGGAATGCCCGGGAGGTAGCGCGGGTTCTCGTGGCGCTGGTCGATGGCCTCGACCACCGCCGCGTCGCGGCCCCACAACGTGGTCTCCAGGCCGTTGCGCGCGCTGAGCGTCGCCAGGGCCGTGCCCCACGAGCCGGCCCCGAGGACCGCCAGCCTGCTGCCGGTTGTAGCAGTCATCGGATGACCGTGGACCGCCGGATCAGGCGTTGCCGGCCGGCTCGGCCGAGGCCACGTCGCCGCCGGCCTGGGCCTGCTGCTGGCGCTGGCGCAGGGTCTCGGCGTACAGCGCGTCGAAGTTGATCGGCTGCAGCAGGAACGGCGGGAAGCCGCCGGCCTGGATCAGGTCGCTGGCCAGCTGGCGCACGTACGGGAACAGGATGTTCGGGCACTGGGTGCCGAGCAGCACGTCCACGCCCTGCGGCGGCAGGCCGGCGATGCCGAACACGCCGGCCTGGTCGATCTCGACCATGTAGGCGGTCTTCTCGCCGACCTTGCAGGTCAGGGTTACGCGCAGGGAGACCTCGAACGCGGTCTCGTTCAGGCGCTGGACGCGCTGGTTGAGGTTCAGCTGCAGGTCGGGCTGGCCCGGCTCGTTGAAGATGGCCGGGGAGCCGGGCGACTCGAAGGAAACGTCCTTGACGTAGATCTTCTCGACGCTGAAGGCCGCGCCGGCGGCTTCCTGCGGGGCGGCGGCGGCAGCGCCGTTGGTGGTTTCGTCGGACATTTCGGACTCCAGAATCGCTGATGGTGGGCCGGTGGCGCCGGCCGGGAACGGTAACGCGGGATTATGGCACGGGCGCCCGTGGCGGCGGGGCGCGGCCCCGCCGGAGGGCTCAGCGGCCCTTGACCAGCGGCAGGCCGGCGGCCTGCCAGGCGACGATGCCGCCGTCGAGCCAGGACACCTGCTCGAAACCGGCCTTCTTCAGCTTGCGCGCGGCGCCGGCCGAGGCCATGCCGGTGCGGCACACCACCACCACCGGCGACTGCTTCGCGCCGGCCAGCAGCTTGCCGGCCGGGTCGAACTGGCTGGGAATGACGTTGCGGCTGCCGGCGATGTGGCCCTTCTCGAAATCGGCGATCGCCGACAGGTCGACCACGACCGCGCCGGGCTGGTTGGCCACCAGCGGCAGCTCGGCCGGCTTGAGCGCCTTGTAGCCGCGCAGCAGGCGCATGATCTCGGTGTAGATGATCGCCACGGTCAGACCGGCCAGCGCCAGCGACAGCATCGGGTGGCGGCCGGCGAAGGCCATCAGGGTCTCAAGATTCACGGCGCGCGTTCTTCGTTGCGGATGGGACGGGGCGGCGATTGTCGCACACGGCCCGGGCGACGCCGCGGACGGCCAGGGGGGCTAGTGGCCGTCCCAGAAGTCCGGCAGGCCCGCGCCCTGCCACCAGCGGCCGGCGGCCGCATCCCAGCGCCAGGTCTCGCGCCAGCGCACCGTGCGTTCGGCCTGGGTGTGGCGGTTGACCGCGCCCACCTCGACCTCACGCACCACGGTGCCGTCGGGCAACGCGATGCTGCCGCCCTCGCGGTAGCTGGTCACGCGCAGCTGGCGGTAACGCTCCAGTTCCAGGTCGGTCACGGGGTTGGCCGCCAGCCAGTCGGGATCGACCAGCTGCAGCGCCTGCTCGTAGTCGCTCCAGCGCACCGCGGACGCAAACGCGGCCTGGGCCTGTTCCAGCAGCCGCCCCTGGCGCGCGCCGCGGGCATGCGCCGGCAGCGCCAGCAGCATCGCGGCCAGCACCAGCAGCAGGATCGCGGGCTTGCGCATCGTCGGGCTCCAGCGGGAACTGGCCGGCATGCTAGCAGCTGGCGCCGCTGCCCGGCCGCCGGCCAGGGCGACGTAGCGACCGCTGAACACCGTGGCCTCGCCGCCATCCGGCAGGGCGATGCGCGCGGCGATGCGGCAGCGCGCGCGGGAGCGCTGGCGGAAGGTGGCGACAAAATCGTCCCACTGTCCGTCCTCCAGCCACGCCTCGGCTTCCAGCGCGTCGTACAGCGGCGCCAGGTAGCGCACGTTGCTGTCGGCCACGTAGACATCCGCCGGCAGGCCGGCCTTCGCCAGCTGCCAGGTCGCCAGGCCCCAGCCGGCCAGGGTCATCAGCGAGACCAGGCTGCCGCCGAAGGCCGAGCCCTTGTCGTTGATGTTCGGTGCCAGCGGCGCACGCAGGCGCAGCCGGCCGTCGCCGGCATGGGCGATCTCGATCTGCATCTGGCGGGCCAGCGGGATCGCGCACAGCTGCGCGCGCACCGCGGCCAGGGATTCGTCGCGGGGGTCGATTCCGGTCATCGGCACAGGGTAGCGGAAGCCCGCGCCGGGCTGCGCCCGCATAATGCCGCGATGCCGACGCCCACCTGGACCCTGTTGTCGCTGCGCCCGGCCGGCGGCCACGATGGCATGCGCCGTGCCGCCGCGCGCCATGGCGGGCGCCTGCTGGCGCTGTCGCCCTGGACGCTGCTGCCCTGCGCGGACGCCGAAGCCACCCGTGCCCTGAATGCCGCGCTGTCCTGCGAGGCGGTGCTGTTCACCAGCCCCGCGGCGGTGCGCGCGGCGGCGGCGCTCCGGCCGCTGCGCCCGCGTCCGGGACAGGCATGGCTGGGGGTGGGGGCCGGCAGCGCCGGGGCCCTGCGCCGCGCCGGCGTGGACCAGGTGCTGGCCCCGGGGCGGATGGACAGCGAAGGCGTCCTCGCCCTGGACGCGCTCCAGGCCCCGGCCAGCGTCGGCCTGGTCACCGCGCCGGGCGGACGCGGCGTGATCGCACCTACCCTCCAGGCCCGCGGCGCGGAAGTCGTGCGCGCGGACGTGTACCGGCGCCAGCCACTGCCGCCATCCCCGCGCGCGCTGCAGTCGCTGCGCGCGCTGCAGGGTCCGGCCTGCCTGGCCGCCAGCAGCGGCGAGGCGCTGGCCCTGGTGCTGGACACCTGGCCGGCGGACGTTGCCGCCGTGCTGCGCCGCTGCAGCGTGGCGGCCGCCAGCGAACGGCTGGCGGAGCTGGCCAGGGAGCGCGGCTTTGCCCGGGTGGCGTCGGCGGGAAGCCCCCGGCCGGCCGCGTTGGCCGCGCTGGCGCAACAGCTGGTTGCCGGCTGAGTCCTTGCGGCACCGGCGGGGCCAAGCGATGCTTGTCGCCGGCCGGCTGGCCGCGGACCCCGCGGCACCCCCGCCCGGCCCGACAAGGATGCAGCCGTGAACGAGATTCCCCCTTTCCGCCGGCCGTCCGCGCGCCTGCTCGCGTGGCTGCTGGCGCTGTGCGCGCTCGTGCTGGTCGCCGCCTACGGGTGGCATGCCTGGCGCGAGCGGCAGGCGCAGGCGCAGGACCAGGACGCCGACCAGGCGCGCCAGATCGAGGCCCTGCTCGCGCGCCTGGACAACCTGCGTGGCGACCTGGCCACCCAGTCGCGGCTCATCCGCGACGCATCCAATGCCAACCGCGTCCTGCGCGACGAGGTGCTCGGCCTGGGCCAGCGCAATGCGCTGCTGGAGGACAACGTCGCGCGGCTGGCGGCGACCACCCGCGACAGCGGCCGCAGCGCGCGCCTGGACGAGGTCGAGCTGCTGCTGGTGATGGGCGCCCAGCGCCTGCGCATCGCCGGCGACATCGAAGGCGCGCGCCGCGCCTATGCACTTGCCGCCGGCGTGCTGGACGACCTGCGCGATCCGTCGCTGATCAACCTGCGCCAGACCCTGGCCGAGGAACGCGCCCTGCTCGACCGCCTGGGCCCCGGCCCGCGCGCGGCCATCGCCGCCCGCCTGGACGCGATCGCCACACGCATGGCCAGCCTACCGCTGGATCCGCCCGACGCGACCGAAGGCGGCGCGCACGCGCCCTGGTGGCAGCGCGCGCTGGCACCGCTGGTGCAGATCCGACCCTCCGGCCGGCACGCCCTGCTTACCGGCAGCGAGCGCAACGCATCCGAGGCCGCCCTGCAGCTGGAACTGACCCTGGCGCGGGCCGCGCTGGAACGCGGCGACGCCCGTGCATTCACCTCGGCGCTGGACCGCGTGCTCGCCGCCACCCGGCGGTTGTGGCCGGATTCACCCGCCCTGCGCGAGGTTCAGGGTCAACTGCAGGCCCTGCGCGGCGAACCGCTGCAGCTGCAGGAGCCGGTGCTGGAAGCCACCCTGCTGCAGCTGCGGGCCGCGCGCGACGCAAGGAGGTAACACGCAATGAAGCCCTATCGATGGCTGGTGGCCTTGCTGGTGGCGGCGGTACTGGGCGTGCTCGCCGCGCAGTGGATGGCGCAGCAGGACGCGGCCGCGCTTGGCCGGGTGATCGTGCGCACCGGCGGCTACGACTACAGCGCCAGCCTGCCGGTGGCGATCGCCCTCGCGTTGCTGGCGTTGGTCCTGCTGGCCGTGGTCTGGCGCCTGTTGCGCCTGCCCTTCCGGGCATGGGGCCGCTACCGCAAGCGGCTCGGCCGCGGCCGCCTGATCGAGGGCATGCGCGCGGTGTACGGCGGGCGCTGGAGCCAGGGCGAACGCCTGCTGGGCGATGCCGCCGAGGACGCGGAGGCCGGCACCCTGGCCCTGGTCGGCGCGGTGCGCGCGGCCGACGCCCGTGGCGACGAGGCCGCCGCCGACCAGTGGCTGGCCCGGCTGGCCGAACGCGATCCGGGGCTGCACGCGGTGCTGCAGGGCGAACGGATGCTCGCCCGCGGGCGTCCGGTCGATGCGATCAATGCACTGGACGTGGCCCGTGCCCAGCCGCTGCCGCCGCGCGGCCTGCTGCTGCGTGCCCGCGCCCTGGCCGCGGTGCATCGCGCCGGCGAGGCCTACGGCCTGCTGGGCGCGCTGCGCCAGCAGGGCGCGCTGCCCCCGGACGAGCTGGCCACGCTGGAAGTCGAGCTGGCGGCCGCCTCGCTGGACGAGACCGACGACGCCAACCTGCTGGCCGAACGCTGGGAAGCCATGCCCAAGGCGCTGCGCACCGAACCGGCGGTGATCGGCGCCTATGCCCGCCGCGCTTCGGCCCTGGGCTGGCACGAGGCCGCGATGCGCCACCTGGAGCAGGCGCTGGAAGCCAACTGGGACGAGGAGCTGGTGGACCTCTACGCACGGCTGCCGGTCGGCCACGTGGATTCGCGTCGCGCCAGCGCCCAGCGCTGGCTGCAGCAGCGCCCCGCCAGCCCCGCGCTGCTGGTCGCGCTGGCGCGGCTGGCACGACAGCAGGAACAGTGGCCGCAGGCGCGCGACTTCCTGCAGCGAGCCCTGGAACAGGGGGCCGGGGCCGATGCCTGGGAACTGCTGGGAGACGGCCTGGCGGAGGCCGGCGAGCACGCCCTGGCTGCGCAGGCCTACGCCAACGCGCTGCTGGCCTCGCGCGGCGAGCCGGTGCAGCCGCTGCCGGCCGCGCTGGTCGAGGCCGCCCCCGACATCGACCCGGACGTGCGCGACGCCAACGGCCTGCCTCGCCTGCTGGAGTAGGCCGGCGTTCCGTCCCGGCGAGGACGCGGAAAAAGAAAGGCGGCCCGGAGGCCGCCTTTTTTCATCGCGCCGGCGCGAAGTTCAGCGCTCGACGATCGCCACCACGCCCATGCCGCCGGCGGTGCAGATCGACACCAGGGCGCGGCCGCCGCCGCGCTCGGCCAGCTGCTTGGCGGCGGTGGCGATCACGCGCGCGCCGGTGGCGGCGAACGGATGGCCGGTGGCCAGCGAGGAGCCGACCGGGTTGATCTTCTCCGGGTCGATCCTGCCCAGCGGCGCATCCAGGCCCAGGCGGTTGCGGCAGTAGTCCTCGCTCTCCCACGCGCGCAGGGTGCACAGCACCTGGGCGGCGAAGGCTTCATGGATCTCGTAGATGTCGAAATCCTGCAGGGTGAGGTTGTTGCGCTTGAGCATCTCGGCCACGGCCACGGTCGGGGCCATCAGCAGGCCCTCGCCATGGACGAAGTCCACCGCCGCCACGTGCGCGTCGCGCAGGTAGGCCAGCGGCTCGTGGCCGTGGGCGCGCGCCCACTCCTCCGAGGCCAGCAGCACCGCGGCGGCGCCATCGGTCAGCGGGGTGGAGTTGGCGGCGGTCAGGGTGCCGCGGCCGGAGGTCTTGTCGAACGCCGGCTTGAGCGTGGCCAGCTTCTCCAGCGAGGTGTCCGGACGCAGGATGTTGTCGCGCTCCACGCCACGGAACGGCGCGATCAGGTCGGAGAAGAAGCCGCGCTCGTAGGCGGCGGCCAGCTTCTTGTGCGAGGACACCGCCCACTCGTCCTGCGAGTCACGCGAGATGTTCCACTGCTTGGCCATGTCCTCGCAGTGGTCGCCCATGCTCTTGCCGGTGCGCGGCTCGGCCACGCCCGGGAAGTCGGGCTTGAGCTCGGACAGGCGGAAGCCCTTGAACGCGGCCAGCTTGTCCTTGAAGGTCCTGCCGCGGTTGGCGGCCAGCAGGCGCGCGCGCAGCTTCTTGCCGTAGACGATCGGCACGTCCGAGGTGGTATCCGAGCCGCCGCCGATGCCCGAGTCGATCTGCCCGACGGCGATCTTGTTGGCGATGGTGATGATCGAATCCAGGCTGGTGCCGCAGGCGCGCTGCAGGGTGATGCCCGGGGTCAGCGGCGACAGCCCCGACGACAGCGCCGCCTCGCGGCCCAGGTTCCAGTCGGAGGAGTGCTTGATGACCGCACCCATGGCCACCTCGCCGAGCTGCTGGCCGTGCAGGCCGAAGCGTTCGACCAGCGCCCCCAGGGTGCGCACCGACATGCCGAGGTTGCCCACGTCGGAGTAGGCGGTGTTCTGGCGGCAGAACGGGATGCGGACGCCGCCAATGATGGCGACGGGGCGGGTGGATGGCATGGGATGACCTCGGGTGGATTCCATCGGGATTACGGTCTGCATACGCGACCGAATGCATAATGGCCGAAGTGTATCCCCCAGCCGTCAGGCGGCCAACGATGCAGACCGATTTCGCGATGAATGGCACCCCCCGCCTCCGCATCCACCCTGCCCGCGGGAGGACCGCGCGTGGCTGACACCGTGTTCCGTGGCGTTTTCGCGCTGGAACTGGCCGGCGGCCAGGCTCCGGGCCGCGCGGCCCTCACCCAGGAGGAGGCCGGCGCCCTGGCCGTGGCCGTGGGCCGCGACCTGGCCCGGCTGGTGCCCGACGTGGCCTCGCTGGACCTGGTCCTGGCGGCGGCCCACTTCGACCCGGCCGAGGCGCTGCGCCCGGGCTGGTCGCTGCACCGCAGGCTGGAGGAGCTGCACATGCGTGCCCCGGGCCGCAACCAGAGCCCGCGCGTGGTCGCCTTCGGCGCCGATGCCTCCGGCGACATCCCGCTGCCGCTGCAGGCCGATCCGGCCCTGACCGGCGGCGGCCTGCGGGTACTGCCCTTCATCCTCGCCGGTTCCGCCGACGTCCTGGCGATGGTGTCCGGTGCCCTGGAGGAACAGCTGCTGCCGCAGGGCATGGCCAGCGCCGACACCGCGCTGCTGGCCCAGGACGGCTTCCAGGCGCGGATCGAGCACGCACGCTACCTCAGCGCCCACGACCTGGCGGCGATGATGGCGATGCAGTACGAGAACCAGGGCCTGTCGCCGCTGTGGAACCTGATCGAGGCGGCGCTGCTGGCGCCCGGCTCGGTCGAGTGGCTGGACGCCGGCCCCGAGCCGCTGCTGCGGCTGGCCGATGGCGAAGCGCGCATGGCCCTGTTCGATCCGGCCAGCTGGTGCGCCCATTCCCACGGCGGCTCGCCTGGCGAGGGCGAATGCGACCGCCTGCAGAAGGTCTACGAAATGTTTCTCGCCCGCCAGCGCCAGCTGGCCGCGGTGCTCGAGGCACACGGCATCCCGGTGCTGTACGTGCATGCCGACGGCCGCCGGGACGCGCGCGAACTGCTCTCCCAGGCGGGGTGATCTGGTTCCCTCTCCCTGCGGGGTGAAACGTGCTTGCGCGCATGGCACGCACGCACCGTCGAACGCCCGCGTCCTGCCGGTCGCGGGCCGGGGCGCGAAACGGGGGATGGGGAGAGGGTTGGTTGCCGGCGGCAGGAGCGGGCGCATGGATCCGTTCGCGCCCGGTTGCGCGGCCGGACTTCGACGTCGCAACGGTTCCGGCCTCTCCGCAGCCCCTCTCCCATGTGGGGAGAGGGGCCAGGAAGCCGCTTTTCAGCGGACGACCTTGATCACGCCGCACGCCACGCGTGCGCCCGCATTGCCGGTGGGCTGGCTCTGGTAGTCGTCCGGGTCGGCATGCACGATCACCGCGCGGCCGGCGATGTCGTTGGCCGCGCCGCCGCCGAGGGTGACCCCGTGCAGGTGCGCATCAACCGCGGCCACGCCTTCGGCATTGCTGGTGAGGTTGTCCATGTCGCCGCCGTGGTGGGCGCCGCTGCCGGCGCGGCCGTGCGGCGCACCGGCCGGATTGAAGTGGCTGCCCGCGCTGGTGGCATCGGCTGCGCTGCAGTCGCCCTTCTCGTGCACGTGGAAGCCGAAGCGGCCGTTGGGCGCCAGCCCGCCGACCTCGCCGCGCACGTGCACGCCTCCGGTCACCGGGACCAGGCCCAGCTTGCCGCTGACGCGGCTGCCGGAGGCCGAGGCCAGGACCACCGTCGCTTCCTGGGCGGTGCTGACCGGGGCCGGCTCGGCCGGCGGCGGCGGAGCCACCGGTTCGGTGGTGCTGCAGGCGGCCAGCAGCAGCAGGCCGGTCGTCGCAAGGCAGGCGCGGGCGATATGCATCATCGGCTCCTCGGGTCCATCGGGGCCGCCGAGGATACCCGGCCGGGCGCATGGGGCGGATGAACCCGCCGCTGGCGCGTCAGCGCCGGCTGCGTCCGGGCCCGAGCTTGCGCGTCACCGTGTTGCGGCCCACGCCCAGCAGCGCCGCCGCCTCCACCCGCCGCCCGCCGGTGTGTTCCAGTGCGGCATTGAGCAGGGCACGGTCGAAGCGTTCGCGCGCCTCCGCATGCAGTTCGCGCGCGCCGGCGCGCAGGCAGTCCAGCGCCCACTGCCGCAGCTGCATGTCCCACTGCCCCGCCGGGGTCGCCGGGGCCGGGCTGGACGCCACCGGCGCCTGCAGCACCTGCAGGTCCTCCAGGGTGATGGTCTCGCCGGGGGCCAGCGCGGCCAGGCGCCAGCACAGGTTCTGCAGCTCGCGCACGTTGCCCGGCCAGTCCATCGCCTGCAGCGCGGCCAGCGCGCCGGGCTCGAAGCGCTTGGCGCCGCCGCCCAGCTTGCGCGAGGCACGGTGCAGGAAGGTGGTGGCCAGCAGCGGGATGTCGCCGCGGCGCTCGCGCAGCGCCGGGATCTGCAGCCGCACCACGTTGAGCCGGTGCAGCAGGTCGGCGCGGAAGCGGCCCTGCTGCACCAGCGCCTCCAGGTCCTGGTGGGTGGCGGCGATCACCCGCACGTCCACCCGGATCAGTTCGCGGCCACCGACGCGGAAGAACTCGCCCTCGGCCAGCACGCGCAGCAGGCGGGTCTGCAGCGAGGCCGGCATGTCGCCGATCTCGTCCAGGAACAGGGTGCCGCCGTTGGCCTGCTCGAAGCGGCCGACATGCCTCTTCTGGGCGCCGGTGAAGGCGCCGGCCTCGTGGCCGAACAGTTCGCTCTCCAGCAGCTCGGCCGGGATCGCGGCGGTGTTGAGCGCCACGAACGGACCGTCGGCGCGCGGCGACTCGCGGTGCAGGGCGCTGGCGACCAGTTCCTTGCCGGTGCCGGTCTCGCCGGTGATCAGCACCGACAGCGGCGCCTGGGCCAGGCGGCCGATCGCGCGGAACAGCGCGCGCATGGCCGGGGTATCGCCGATCAGCTCCTGGCTGGCGGCCTCCTCGGCGACGGCGGCCGGCACGGGCGCCGGCGGCGGCGTGCCCTCCGCCGGCAGCGCGCGCGCGGCCAGCGCCACCGCATCGTCCAGGTCGAACGGCTTGGACAGGAACTCGTGGGCGCCGCCGCGGAACGCGGAGGCGGTGCTGGCCACGTCGGTATAGGCGCTCATCACGATCACCGGCAGCTGCGGGTGCGCGGACTTGAGCCGGTCCAGCAGCTTGAGGCCGTCGTCGCCGGGCATGCGCACGTCGGTGAACAGCAGGTCCGGTGCGCCGCGCACGCGCAGCGCCGCCAGCGCGCTGGCGGCGTTCTCGAAGCCGTCCACCTCGTAGCCCGCGTCGCGCAGCGCGGTGGCCAGCACGAAACGCACCGAGCGGTCGTCGTCCACCACCCAGACGCGGCGGCTGTCGGAATTCATGCGGCGGTTTCTCCTTCGGACTCGGTCTGCGGCAGCAGGAGGGTGAAGACGGTGTGCCCCGGGCGGGAGCGGAAGGTCAGCGAGCCGCGGTGCTCGCGCGCGACCTGGTGGGCCAGGGCGAGCCCCAGGCCGGTGCCTTCGGCGCGACCGCTGACCAGGGGCAGGAACAGGTGCTCGGCCAGTTCCTCGGGCACGCCGCGGCCGTCGTCGACGATTTCCACCCGCAGCGCGCGCGCGTGCATGTGTTCGCGGATGCTGAGCCCGTGCTCGAAACGGGTACGCAGGATGATGGTCGTGGCGCCGGCCTGCAGCGCGTTGTTGACCAGGTTCCACACCGCCTGGGCGAGGCGGTCGGCGTCGCCGGGGAATTCGGGGATGGACGGGTCGTAGTCGCGCTGCATGCGCACCGGCTTGCCGCCCTCGGCCTCGGCCAGGCGCAGCACCCGCTCGAGCACGGCATGGATGTTCACCGGCGCGTGCGGACGCTGCGGCACCGGAGAAAGCAGCTGGTCCACGAGGGTGCTCAGGCGTTCGATCTCCGAGCCGATCAGCTCGATCAGTTCGCGTTCGCCGGCATCGTCCTGGCGCGCGGCGGCGCGCCGCGACAGCAGCTGGGCCGCGCCCTTGAGCCCGGCCAGCGGATTGCGCAGCTCGTGGGCCAGGCCCTTGAGGGCGGCCTGCAGGGCTCCCGGCAGGGCCTGTGCCGGATCCGGCACGGCCAGGCCATCGCTGGGATGGGCCTCCAGCAGCCAGCCGCCGTCGACCCGGGTGAGCCAGCCATCGGCCATGTGCGGGGCCTCGCCTGGCACGCCCAGCGCGATCCGGTGCAGGCGCAGGACCTCGCGTTCGCCCTGCTCCAGGAACCGCGCCAGGGCATCGCCTTCCTGCTCCAGCGCGGCCAGCGGCTGGCCAACCAGTCGCCGGGGACCGATGCCCAGCCAGCGCGGGAAGGCGGCGTTGACCCCCACGATGCGGGCCTGGTCGTCGGCCCAGACCACGGGCGTGGCGAGGTGTTCGAGGGTCGGAGCGGCGGCGGTCATGGGCATTGCACCAATTTAGTGCAAGCCGGGTCCGCCGGCGATGCCCGGCCGCATTCAGCGCCGTCGGCGGGCCTGCAGCACCAGCGAATGCAGGATCCGCAGGTCCTCCGCATCCAGGGTGTCCGCCTCGTCACCACGGTAGTGGCGGCGGGACGCGCGCACGGCAGCGGCAGGGGCGTGCCGCGGCCAGCCGATGGCCTGCATCGCCAGCCACGGGTCGAAGCCTGGCGGCGGCGCGCCGTCGGCCGGGTCCGGCCAAAGGCCAAAACCGGCTTCGGCCAGCTGCCGCCACGGGAACAGCGGACCCGGGTCGCGCTTGCGCGTGGGCGCCAGGTCGGCATGGGCGATGACCGCGTGGCGCGGGATGCCCAAGCGCGTGGCCAGGTCCTCGAGCAGGCGCAGCAGGGCCTCGATCTGCGCGGGCGGGAACGGTGCGGCTCCATCATTGTCCAGCTCGATCCCGATGGACGCGGAATTCAGCTCGCCCAGCGTGCCCCAGCTGCCGCCGCCGGCGTGCCAGGCCCGGCGTCCGTCCTCGACCAGCTGGTACAGGCTGCCGTCGGCTCCGACCAGGTAATGCGCGCTCACCGGCCCGCCGCTGTTGCCGGTGCGCAACGTGCGCAGGCTCTGCGCGACCGAGTCCTGCTCGGTCGCATGCAGCACGACCAGCGAAGGTCGCCGCGCGTCGTGGTTGGGCGAGGGCGTCCACTGCGCCAGCGGACTGCGCTGCGGCGCGCTGGCGCAGGCCGCGAACAGGAGGCAGAGGACGGCGGGAAGGAGCGTGCGCAGGTCCGGGCTCATGCCCCATTGCACCGCCCCGCGACGGCGGCGGCAAGCACTGCCTCCGGCGCGCATGGGTGACGGGAAGGCGGAACACGGTTCACCTCGGCGCATTGCGGCGCATCGCACGGGTGGCGGTGCGCGGGAATCGGGCGGTGGCGCCGGCAGGCGCCACCGCGGTTGTTGCCGGAAACGCGCCGCGGCCGGGGCCGCGGCGCGGGTACCACTCAGGCCTCGTAGGCGGATTCGCCGTGCGAGGTGATGTCCAGGCCGACGCGCTCGGCCTCTTCGCTGACGCGCAGGCCGAAGGCCAGCCTGGCGACCAGCAGGGCCAGCACGGTGACCACGGCGCACCAGACGATGGTGAAGCCGATGCTGACCACCTGGATCCAGACCTGGCTGCCGATGGAGAAGTCGGCGTCGCCGGTGCCGCCCAGCGACGGAGCGGTGAACACGCCGGTCAGGATCGCGCCGACGATGCCGCCGACGCCGTGCACGCCGAACACGTCGGCGGTGTCGTCGACCTTCAGCAGCTTCTTCAGGCCGGTGACGCCCCACACGCAGATGGCGCCTGCGGCCAGGCCGATGACGATCGCGCCCAGCGGGCCGACGGTGCCGCAGGCCGGGGTGATGCCGACCAGGCCGGCGACCGCGCCCGAGGCGGCGCCCAGCGCGGACGGCTTGCCCTTGCTGATGGCCTCGACCAGGGTCCAGCCCACGACCGCCGCCGAGGTGGCGAGGATGGTGTTGATGAAGGCCAGGGCGGCGGTGCCGTCGGCGGCGGCGGCCGAGCCGGCGTTGAAGCCGAACCAGCCGATCCACAGCAGGGCGGCGCCGATGAAGGTGAACGGCACGTTGTGCGGCTTCAGCGCGGTCTGGCCGAAGCCCAGGCGCTTGCCGACGAAGTAGGCGCCGACCAGGCCGGCCACGCCGGCGTTGATGTGCACCACCGTACCGCCGGCGAAGTCGATCGCGCCCAGCTCGCCCAGGTAGCCGCCGCCCCACACGATGTGGGCCATCGGCAGGTAGCTGAAGGTGAACCACAGCACGGAGAACAGCAGCACGGCCTTGAACTTGATGCGCTCGGCGAAGGCGCCGACGATCAGGGCGGTGGTGATGGCGGCGAAGGTCGACTGGAAGGCGACGAACAGCAGCTCGGGAATCGTGCCGCTGAGGGTCTCGACGGTAATGCCCTTCAGGAACGACTTCTCGGTGAACGAGCCGAAGAAGGCGTTGCCTTCGGTGAACACCGCGCTGTAGCCATAGAAGGCCCACAGCACGATCACGACCGAGGCCACGACCAGCACCTGGCTGAGCACCGACAGCACGTTCTTGCTGCGGACCAGGCCGCCGTAGAACAGGGCCAGGCCGGGCACGATCATCAGCAGCACCAGCAGGGTCGAGGTCAGCATCCAGGCGGTGTCGCCGGAATCAAGGACGGCCTCTTCCTCCGCGGCCGCTTCGGCGGCGGGCTCGGCGGCAGCGACGTCGGCCGCGGCTTCGGCCACGCCGGCGGTTTCGGCGACCATTTCGGTGGCGGGCGGCGTCGCGGCCTCCTGGGCCGCGGCGTTGCCGGCGAAGGCCAGGGTGGCCGTCGCGCTGACCAGCATCATCAGGCACACGGAATAGAACCGGGTCTTCCACCCGGCCAGGATTCGCGTCTTCATGGGTCTCTCCGGGGTGGGTTCAGAGGGCGTCCGCGCCGATCTCGCCGGTGCGGATGCGGATGACCTGCTCGACGGCGGTCACGAAGATCTTGCCGTCGCCGATCTTGGCCGTGCCGGCGGACTGCTGGATCGCCTCCAGCACCGCGTCCACGCGATCGTCGGTCACGACGGTTTCGATCTTGATCTTTGGCAGGAAGTCGACGACGTACTCGGCGCCCCGGTACAGCTCGGTATGACCCTTCTGTCGGCCGAAGCCCTTGACTTCGGTGACGGTGATCCCGGACACGCCAGCCTGGGCGAGGGCTTCGCGCACCTCGTCGAGCTTGAACGGTCGGATGATTGCGGTGATCAGTTTCATGTTCGCATCCCGATGGTGGTGGTTCCGGCCGTTGCGGCCGGCGTTCGGAACTCCGGAGGCGGCCGGGCCGGCAAGGCCCGGCACTCCGTTCGACATGGCCGCTCCTTGACGGCGGCGGCGCCCCGATTCGCAGGCTGCACCCGACTTCTTGGGGGAGGTCGTGCAGGCCCTGTCGAATCCTGTTGCGGTGCTTCCTCTCTCCTCTTGCGGCCGCCCGGCCCCCTGCCGGACGGCGATGCGGCCCGAAGCAAGGACGGCGCGGGGTTTCCCCCGCGCCGCCATCGATCAGTTGCCGTAGTACAGCTGGTATTCCAGCGGGTGGGTCGCCGCGCGGAACTTGGTGACTTCCTGCATCTTCAGCGCGATGTAGCCGTCGATGAAGTCGTCGCTCATGACGCCGCCGGCCTTGAGGAACTCGCGGTCCGCGTCGAGCGCTTCCAGGGCCTGGTCCAGGCTGGAGCAGACCTTCGGGATGTTCTTCTCCTCCTCCGGCGGCAGGTCGTACAGGTCCTTGTCGCTCGGCGCACCCGGGTCGATCTGGTTACGGATGCCGTCCAGGCCGGCCATCATCAGCGCGGTGAAGGTCAGGTAGCCGGACTGCAGCGGATCGGGGAAGCGGATCTCGATGCGGCGGGCCTTCGGGTTGGAGACCCACGGGATGCGGCAGGAAGCCGAGCGGTTGCGGGCCGAGTAGGCCAGCATCACCGGCGCCTCGAAGCCCGGGACCAGGCGCTTGTAGCTGTTGGTGCCGGAGTTGGCGAAGGCGTTGATCGCCTTGGCGTGCTTGAAGATGCCGCCGATGTACCACAGCGCCAGCTGCGACAGGCCGCCGTAGCCGTCGCCGGAGAACAGGTTCTTGCCGTCCTTGCCCAGCGACTGGTGCACGTGCATGCCGCTGCCGTTGTCGCCGACGATCGGCTTGGGCATGAAGGTGGCGGTCTTGCCGTTGCGGTGGGCGACGTTCTTGACGATGTACTTCAGCGTCAGCAGCTCGTCGGCCTTCTTCACCAGGGTGTTGAACTTGGTGCCGATCTCGCACTGGCCGGCGGTGGCCACCTCGTGGTGGTGGACCTCGACCTCGATGCCGGCCTCTTCCAGGGTCTTGCACATCTCGGCGCGCAGGTCGTGCAGCGAGTCGGCCGGGCCGACCGGGAAGTAGCCGCCCTTCACGCCAGGGCGGTAGCCGGTGTTGCCGGTCTCGTACTTGGTGCCGCTGTTCCAAGCCGCTTCCTCGGACTCGATCTCGAAGAAGGTGTGGCCCATGTCGTTGGCGTAGCGCACGGCGTCGAAGATGAAGAACTCCGGCTCGGGGCCGAAGAACGCCAGGTCGGCGATGCCGGAGGACTTGAGGTAGGCCTCGGCGCGCTTGGCCACGCCGCGCGGGCAGCGCGCATAGGCCTGCATGGTCGCCGGGTCGAGCACGTCGCAGGTCAGGATCAGGGTCGGGTCGGCGGTGAACGGATCGAGCAGCGCGGTCTCCGGATCCGGCATCAGCAGCATGTCCGACTCTTGATGCCCTTCCAGCCGGCGATCGAGGAGCCGTCGAACATCTTGCCGTCCTCGAACAGCGCGTCCTCGACGATGCTGGCCGGGAAGGTGACGTGCTGCTGCACGCCGCGCATGTCGACGAATCGCAGGTCGACGAACTCGACCTTGTTGTCCTTGATCAGCTTCTGAACGTTTTCCACGGACATCGCGTGCAACCTCGGGGTGATGGGTAACCACCCAGTAGCACGGCGCGTGCCAACTGGAAGAACCGTCACAAGCCATTGATTTGACTTAACTCCGTCCCTGAAGCGGGGATGTCGCACCAAACAGGTGCATTATTTTGGTGCGGCTCTTGCACCACTTTGGGGATATACGCAGTGCAGCATTTGCTCGCGTATGCTCAGGCACACCCCCGCCCGAAACCGACAAACCCCCACGTGTCCGACATGCTCTCCGCCCTGCTGCTGGGCATCCTCGAAGGACTGACGGAATTCCTGCCCATCTCCAGCACCGGGCACCTGCTGATCGCACAGCACTGGCTCGGAGCCAGGTCGGATTTCTTCAACATCGTCATCCAGGCCGGCGCGATCCTCGCCGTGACCCTGGTGTTCCGCCGCCGCCTGTGGGAACTGGCCACCGGCCTCGGCGATCCGGCCAATCGCGACTACGTCGCCAAGCTGGCGGTCGCGTTCCTGGTGACCGCGATGGTCGGGCTGCCGGTGCGCCTGGCCGGCTGGGAACTGCCGGAGACGGTCACCCCGATCGCCTGGGCGCTGGTGCTGGGCGGCGTGTGGATGCTGGTGGCCGAGCACTACGCCGGCAAGCGCGGCGACGTGCCCACGATCAGCTGGAAGGTCGCGGTCCTGGTCGGCCTGGCGCAGGTGGTGGCGGGCGTGTTCCCGGGCACCTCGCGCTCGGCCGCGGCGATCTTCATGGCCATGCTGGCCGGCACCAGCCGCCGTGCCTCGGCCGCCGAGTTCGTGTTCCTGGTCGGCATCCCGACCATGTTCGCCGCCAGCGCGTACGCCTTCCTGGAGCTGGCGATGGAAGGCGGGCTGGGCGGCGAAGCCTGGGGCGACGTGCTGCTCGCGTTCGCTGCCGCCGCAGTCACCGGTTTCGCCGTGGTGCGCTGGCTGATGGGTTACATCAAGGCACACCCGTTCACCGGCTTCGCGGTCTACCGGATCCTGTTCGGCCTCGGCCTGCTGGTGCTGATGCCGGCGCTGTAACACCTGGCGGCGCAGGATCGCGCTACTCCCTGCCACCCCCGGAGGCACGCCATGTCTGCGGTTCCACGCACCCTCCTGCCGCTGCTGCTGGCCGCCATGCTGGAAGGCTGCGCCTCCCCGGGAGGAAGCTCCGCGCTGCCGGCCGGCGAAGTCGCCACGCTGCTGGCGGCGCACCACTGGCGGCTGGACGAGGCCACCGACCGGCGCGGCCGCGCCATCGACGCGCTCATGGCCCGGCCCGGCCAGCCCCTGCAGCTGGACTTCGGCGACGGCCGCCTGGCCGTCTCCAACACCTGCAACCGCATGTCCGCGCCGTGGCGCATCGAAGCGGATGCGCTGCAGCTGGGACCACTGGCATCGACGATGATGGCGTGCACCGACCCGGCGCTGGCATCGCTGGACCGCGAGGTCGCCACGCGCCTGCGGGGGCGCCTGCAGCTGGCGCTGGACGCCGGCCCGCGGCCGCGCCTGGTGCTCACCACCGCCGGCGGCGACCGCCTGGCGTTCTCCGGCCATCCCACTGCCGCCACGCGCCACGGCGGGGTGCCGGAGCGGATCTTCCTCGAGGTCGCCGCCCAGGCCCGGCCGTGCCACCACCCCTTGATGCCGGAAATGCAGTGCCTGCAGGTGCGCCAGGTGCATTACGACGCGCACGGGCTGGAAGCCGGCCCCCGTGGCGAATGGCAGCTGCTTTACGACCCCATCGAGGGCTACGTGCACCGGCCCGGCGTGCGCACCGTGTTGCGCATCGACCATTACCGGCGCCGCGAACCGGTGCCGGCCGACGCCTCGCGCCATGCCTACGTGCTGGACATGGTGGTCGAATCGGAGGCGGTGGACCCGTAGGCCTCAGGCCATCGGCTGGCGCAGGATGGTCTTCCACTTCGCCGGCGCGATCCGGCGCGCGTCGTTGAGGTAGATCTCGTGGTGGCGGCCGCGCAGCGCCGAACGGGCGCGGATGTACTCGTGCAGGCGCACGATCGCCGGCCCCTCCTCCGCATATGGGCCCACGTGCAGCAGCTGCGCGCAGCGGCCCTCGGCGAGGGTTTCCAGGCGCACCCGTCCCAGCGCCGGCAAGGCCTTCTTCGCGCCGGCCGAGACCACAGCGGCCGCGACCATGGCCGCGTCCACCTCCGGCGGCTGCATGATCATCGCCGTCCACTGCCATGCATCGCGCGCGCCACGCACGAAGCTGGACAGGTCGTCGGACCACCACGACGCCTCCAGCGGCATCACCACGTAGTCCAGCGCGCGCTGCTTCTTCAGCGCGAACTTGAGCGTGTAGGCCACCGCGAACAGCGCCTCGACCGCCTCGCGCCACGCGGGCGAGGCATCGGGATCGCCGCGCCCGTCGACCATGAGGAAACCGAAGGCGGGAACCTCGACCTCCACGATGCCACTGGCCGGCGGACGGTAGAGCGAGCCCAGTTCGCGCTTGAGGTCGATCTTCCGCATGGCCGGAGACCGCGCGGCGCCTCAGCCCAGGCGGTTGTTGAGGGTGTAGGTGCCGTGCACCGCCGCCTCGCCGCGTACGTGGCCGTGCATGGCGCGCAGCACCTGGCCGGCGGTGAAGCGGTCCGGCACGTCCAGGCGCGGCACGTCCAGCGCGAACAGGCGGAAGAAGTAGCGGTGCACGCGGGCGTCGTTGAACGGCGGATACGGGCCGTCGTAGCCGTGGTAGTCGCCGCCCATCTCCGCGTCGCCGGCGAACCAGGCGGTGTAGTCGTTGATGCCCTGGCGCGCGCCGGGCGGCCCCGGCGGCTGGCGCTTGCCGCCACGGGTCACCCCGTCGCTGCAGCTGCCGGCCTCGATCACGCGCACGGCGGGATCGATGTCGACCATCGCCCAGTGCACGAACTCGGTGCGCGGCTGGCCAACCGGGATCTCCATGTCCTGGCGGCCGACCGTTTCCGGCACGGTCGGCGCGTCCGGATCGATGCACAGCAGGACCAGCGAACGGGTGCCCTCCGGCACGCCGTCCCAGGCCAGGTGCGGGTTGCGGTTGCCGCCGAAGCCGTCGACGGCACCCAGCGCGAACTCGGCGGCGATCGGGCCACCGGCGGGGAAACTGTCGCTCCAGATGCGCATGGTCCTTCCTCCTTGTGGATCAGTCCGCAGCGTAGCCGAGGCGCACGGCGACCGGCGTCAGCGCCGCGAACGGGCCGGCCAGCGCCTGCGCGTATGCGCGCCAGCGCCCCGCGGGCAGGCGCGGCGGAGCCGGCGGGGCCGGCGGCAGGGGCACGCCCAGCACCTGGCTGAGCGAGGCGCCGAGCGCGACCGGATCGTTGATCACCTCGTCCACGCGCAGCAGCAGGTGCGGATAGAGCTCCTGCTCGTGCAGGTCGGCGAGCTGCCCCAGCACCCCGGCCAGCCATCGCGCCGCCTCGTCGGCCGAGGCCAGCTGCAGCGGCAGCGGCGCGCCGTGCGCGTACCAGTCCAGCAGCATGTCGCGCGGGTCGCGCAGGACCGCCATCAGGCGCCCGCCCGGCAGGTGCGGGCGCAGGGCCAGCAGCAGGGCGTTGTCCCAGTGCAGCAGCCAGTCGACGACCTCGGTGTCGGTGGCACCCCGCGCCGGCAGGCGCTCGCGCCACTGCGCCACCACCGCGTCCGCCGGCAGGCGGCCTTCGGCCAGGGCCGGGCCGGTGCCCAGGCTCTGCAGCGGATCCTGCGGCGGACCGGGACGGAAGCGGTCGGTCAGCAGCGGCGCGCCGGCGGCGGTGAGCAGGTCGACCACGCGCTCCACGGCCGAACCCGGGGCGCCCCACAGCAGCACCGGGCGCGGCGCGTCGGCCGCGGCCTCGGCCAGTGCGGGCCAGGACTGCGGGGCCACGGCCGGGGCCGGCGGCTCGGCACGGCGCCCGCGGTTGCCGTCATGCAGTTCCTGCCACAGCGACAGTGCCTCCTCGCTGCGGCCGAGGCGGTCGAGCAGGCGGCCGATCCAGCCGCCGACCACGTCGCGCCGCGGCCCCTCCGGCGTCCGCTCCATGATCTGGCGCGCCCGTGCAAGCGCGGCATCGGGATCGGCTTCCAGCTGCGACTCGACCAGGAACTGCAGGCCCGCCGGATGTTCGGGCGCGACCTCCAGGAGCCGGCGCGCGGCCTCGCCCACGACCGCGGCATCGCCGATCCGACCGGCATGGGCCAGCGCCGCCTCCAGCGCCGGCACGTGCCCGGGCATCGCCGCCAGCCATCGCTCGAGGACGGCCGAGGCCTCGGCACTGCCCGGCTGCTCGAACGACTGGCGTGCGGCCCACAGCATGCCGTTGCCCGGGTGGGCGGCCAGCAGCGATTCCAGGGTGGCGCGGCCGTCGTCGCGGTCGCCGGTGGCGGCCCACAGGTTCATCAGCCCGCGCAGGGCCAGGGCATCGTCGGGTGCCGCTTCCAGCGCGGCCCCCAGCCACTGGCGCGCCTGGCCGGCGCGTCGCGCCTGCAGGGCGTAGAGGCCGGCCGTGCGCAGGAGCGCGGGCGTGGCGGAGGCCGGCTCGGCCAGCAACGGCGCCAGCAGGTCGGCGGCCTCGCTGGGGCGGCCCTGCGCGGCGACCGCCTGCGCCAGCAGCGGCTGCACGCCCCGCGCGTCCGGGACCAGGTCGACGACGCGGCGGAGCGCCTGCTCGGCGAACGCGTGGTGGCCCTTGGCCGCGTAGGCGAAGGCCAGCACCGAGAACCCCTGGGGATCGTCCGGCAGCCGCTTGCTGGCGGCCGAAGCCAGGGCCAGGGCGCGCTCGGCGTCGCCACGGCGCATCGCCAGCAGGCCGTCCAGGGCCGCCAGCTCCGGATGGCCCTCGCCGATGCGCGCGGCGATGCGCACCAGGCGCTCGGCCTCGTCCAGCCGGCCGAGGGACATCGCCAGGCGCGCCTGGGCGAGGTAGGCCGGCAGGTTGTTCGGATCCAGCTCCAGGCTCTGCCCGAACGCGGCGTGCGCGGCGGCCGCGTCGCCCTTGCGCGCCAGCAGCAGCGCGCGATCGTGGTGCAGGCCGGCATCGTCCGGGGCCAGGGCGATGGCCTGGTCCAGTGCCGCCAGCGCGGCGGCGGGGTCGCCGGACTGCGCCAGCGCATGGGCCAGCGCGCGGTGGGCGGCGGCGAGGCCGGGCTCGGCGGCGGTCCATTCGCGCGCCAGCTGCAGCGCCTCGTCGTGCGCGCCGCGTTCCAGGGCCTGGTGGATCTTCTGCTGCATCGGGGCTTTCCACGGGAAAACCCGGATTCTAGCCTGCGCCGCTCAGTCTGCCGGCAGCGCCGCGCACAGCCGTTCGGCCACCCAACGCTCGGCGAAGCCGTCGCCGTGCAGGTTCTCGACGAAGGCGCAGTGCCCGCCCCACGAGGCCACTTCCAGCCGCACCCGCGGCGGCAGCTGCCAGTGCTCGAAGTCCTCGAACGGGATCACCGGGTCGTCGCGCGACATCAGGATGTCGGACGGGACTTCCAGCGCGGCCAGGCGCTGGCCGGCGATCGAGTAGCTGTCGAAGTAGGCCTCGACCGAGCCGAAACCGGCGTGGCGCTGCGCCAGCCAGCCCATCAGGCCGCGCAGGTCCAGCTGCAGGGTGGCGTCGTCGTAGCCGAAGCGCTCCGGGAACAGCTCGCGCTTGCGCAGCAGCGAGCTGCGCCACTTGCGCCGGAAATACCAGTCGTAGAACTGCGGCGCGCGCTCCATGTGCTCCATGGTCCGCGACGGGTCCACCAGCGGGCAGACCGCGGCGATGTGGCGCAGCGGCAGGCCGGCCAGCGCCGCGCGCAGGCCCAGGCGCAGGGCGTGGTTGCCGCCCAGCGAGTAACCGGCCACCACCAGGTCGCGCACCCCCAGGCGCGCGACCATGTCCGCGGCCGCGTGCACCACCTCGTCGAGGCGGTTGGAGTGGAACAGGTCCTCGTTGAGGTGGTGGGTGTCGCCGTGGTCGCGGAAGTTGAGGCGGAAGACCTCGAAGCCGCAGGCCAGCAGGCGGGCGGCGGTCATGCGCATGTAGCCGGACTCGGCGCTGCCTTCCCAGCCATGCAGCAGCAGCGCCATGCCGCGCGGAGCCATCCCGGGCACCCGGCTGTGCCAGCCCTGCAGGCGCACGCCGTTGCCGCCGTCGAGGATCAGTTCGCGGCTCTGCGCGCCCACGGCCGCGAGCGCACGCAGTCCGCGGTGGCGGCGCAGGGCGCTGGAACCGAGGACCGACTGCAGGTGCGGGTTGCGCAGCAGGCGCGGCGGCTGGAAATCGGCGGCGGTGAGCATTCGGGGGGATGGACGGTTCGGGCGTGACCATACCGCGTCACACGGGGGCGCGGTGCAGGCAGGCCGTCCCGCGCGGCTCAGGACTCCATCGCCGCGAGGATGCGCTCGCGCGACAGCTCGGCCAGGCGCCGGCGGCCCTCGACCTGCCCCGGATGGATCGGCTCGAGGAAGTGCACCTCGGCGCGCCGTGCCGGCTCGCCAAGCAGGCGGACGAAGTTGGTCGCGAAGTTCTCGCGCGGGCCGAACGCCACCACCGTCTGCGCGTCGCCGCGCTCACCGTAGCGCAGCGCCACCGGCTGCACCGGCACCCCGGCCTCGACCGCCGCCTGGAAGATGCGTGCGTGGAACGGGCCCACCTCGCGACCGTCGCGGGTGCGGCCTTCCGGGAACACGCCCACCGAACGGCCCTGGCGCAGGCGCTCGAGCATCACCGCGATCACGCCGGCCAGCGAATCGGTGCTGCCTCGCTGGTGGTAGATGGTCTGGCCCAGGGTGGCCAGCCAGCCGACGATGGGCCAGCTGGCGATCTCGCGCTTGGCGACGAAACCCATCATGCGCTGGCTGTGCAGCACCTCGATGTCGACCCAGCTGACGTGGTTGGCCACGAACAGCGTCGCCCCCGGCAACGGCCTGCCGGACCGCACCAGGCGGAAGCCGAACACCCACATCAGCCCGGCGGACCAGGCCCGCACCGCGCGGTCGCCCAGCGTCTCCTCGCCCCAGCGCAGGCGCGCCAGCGGCGGCAGCTGGCACAGCAGGGTCAGCGGCAGCGGCACCAGGATGTGCAGCAGGAACAGCGGCACGCGGTACAGGTAGCGGAACAGGCGGGCAACGCCGGAACCGGAGCCTGAGCGGCGCCGGGCGGCTCGAGGGGGGGCGGGGTCCATAGGAGGCGCACGATACCGGATCGAACGGCTGTTTGGGGATCGCGGGCGCAGTGGCGCGCGGGCCGGGACGCAGGTCAGCCGGCGCGGCCCTCCGGCGGCGCCACCGGGACCACGGCCAGGGTCAGGCGCGAGACGCAGCTGGCGCGCCCGCGCGCGTCCTCGATGCGGATGTCCCAGACCTGGGTGCTGCGGCCCACGTGCACCGCCCTGGCGGTACCGGTAACCACGCCCTCGCGCACCGCGCGCAGGTGGTTGGCATTGATCTCCAGCCCCACCGCCTGCTGCCGGGTGGTGTCCAGGCACAGGTTGCCGGCACTGCTGCCCAGGGTCTCGGCCAGCACCACCGATGCGCCGCCGTGCAGCAGGCCGTAGGGCTGGCGGGTGAAGCCTTCCACCGGCATGGTCGCCTGCAGCCAGTCATCGCCGGCGGCGGTGAACACGATGCCCAGGTGCTCGATCAGGGTGCCGCGGCTGAGGCGGTTGAGTTCTTCCAGGTCGACCGGGCCACGGAAGGCCATGGGCGCTGCTCCTGCGGGAAAAGAAGGCGGCGATTATCGCCGCCGCCTCACAGGATCGGCACCAGCCCCGCGCCGAAGGCGGTGAGCATGCGGGTGAGGATCGTGCGCGGTCCCAGGCTCACTTCCGGGAAATCGCCCACCGCCACGTAGCACTGGTGGAAGCGCGGGTCACGCCGCGGCAGCGGCTCCGGGCAGTCCGGACCCGGCTGGAACTCGTAGCTGGTGGCGTAGCGCCACGGCCACAGGTCCAGGACCGGCGACTTCTCCAGCACCTTGCCCACGCTGTAGTTGAGCCCGGACAGCACCGGCGGCCGGCCGCGCGGGGCCACCGTCCAGGAATTGCCCGGTGCGATGTCGCGCTGGATGCTCTCGGCCAGGGCCTGGGCGAAGCCCTCGTCCTCGATCACCACCACCGCCTCGGTGTTGTAGTTCTCGCTGCGGGGGTCGAAGTTGTGGGTGCCGATCACCGCGATGCGCCGGTCGATCACCATCGACTTGGCATGCAGGCCCATGCGTGGGCGCTTGCCCTGCGAGCGCACCGGCAGCGGGCGGTTGGCCGGCGTGCTGGTGCTCAGCAGCGAGGGACGGCTCTCGGTACGCAGCTTGTCGCGCACCTGCCTGCGGTCGCGGTCGCCCCCGCCGGGTCGGCCGCTGCCGGCCCGGGATCCGGCGCCCGGCAGCTCGCTGCGCGCCACCGACGGCTCCGGGGTGTCCGGGTCGCCCGGCTGCCACGCACCCAGCGCCGGATCGACAGGCGGATCTGCAGGGAAGGGCTTGTACTCGAAGATGTCGAAGCCCAGCTCGCGCACATTGCGGCGCTTGTACTTGTAGGTCAGCGCGTAGACGATCGCGTTGTCGGTGGCGGCCAGGCTGTTGGTCGAAGCCACCACCCGCGGCGGCTCCGGGCCTTGGCGCAGCTCGCGGAAGATCTCCACGGCGCTGTCGGAGAGCACCAGGTACGGCGTCTGCAGCAGCACCTCCTCCTTCGCCTGCGACAGCAGCCCGGCCAACCCGGACGCGCCGCTGACCCGGCTGCCGCCCTCGCGGTGCTTCCTCGGCACGTCGGCCAGGTAGCTGACCCGGCCGACCGCCAGCGCGTTCCGCGCCAGGCGCTCCTCGACCAGCTCGCCGTCTGCGGCCGCCTGGCGCATCAGTTCCACCCGCTCCGGGCGCGCCGGGCGCGCCGGCGGCAGCTCCGGCACGCCGGACGCCAGCAGCAGCCTGCCCACGTCGTCCAGCCGCTCCACCGGCACGCTGCGGCGGTCGTTCCAGTACAGGGCGAAGTTGCGCTCCATCTCGCGCACCACCGGGCCGGCCACCAGCACGTCGCGGTCGCGGAAGTTGTACTCGGCGTCCCAGTCGTAATAGTCGTCCTGGTAGTTGCGCCCGCCGGAGATGCCGACCGCGTCGTCGACCACCAGCAGCTTGTTGTGCATGCGCTGGTTGAAGCGGCGGAAACAGCAGATCACGCTGGCGGCGTAATGCAGGTAGTTCGGCTTGGCGCGGCCGAAGGTGGGGTTGTAGATGCGCAGCTGCAGGTTCTCGTGCGCGCCGGCCAGGGCGCCGAGGATCTGCAGGTCGGCGATCGCCGAGAGCTGGTCGATCAGCACCCTCACCTTGACCCCGCGCCTGGCCGCGGCCAGCAGCTCGTCGATCACCAGGCGCGCGCTGTCGTCCTTGTCGAAGATGTAGGTCTGCAGGTCGATGCGGCGGGTGGCGCTGCGCATCAGGTTGATCCGCGCCAGCAGCGCGTCACCGCCCTCGTCGAGGATCAGGGCGCGGTGGCGCGGCTGTCCGTCCGGGGCCGAGGCGGTCTCGGCGAACGCCTCGCCGGCCAGCTCGCGCAGCGGCGAGGGCTCGGCGCAGCGGTCCGCGCGCGTGCATTCAACGGTCGAATCGCGCGCGGACACCGCCACCGCGGCCGCCCGGTCGCGCTGCTGCGGGCTGAGCGTGCTGCAGGCGGTCGCGGACAGCGCCAGCAGCGCGGCCAGCAACGGACGGGCCCAGGCGTTCACCGCGCGCCCGCCTCCCTGAGCCAGACTTCCATCGTGAAACGCACCCGCTCGGACAGCACCACCTGCCAGTCGTCCATGCCGTAGCGGGCCCGGGCGATGTCGCCGTGGACCTGCACCGCGCAGTCCAGGCCCGGGCGCTCGCAGGCCGCCGGCTCCACGTCCAGGCTCTCGGCCCGGGTGGCGCCGCGCAGGGTCAGGTGGCCATGCAGTTTCCCGCCCTGCGCCAGCGCGTGGGGCGGGAACGGGTCGGAAACGAATTCCATCCAGGGATGCCGCAAGGTGTCGAAGAAGCTGTCGCCACGCATCCAGCCGGTGTAACGCGGCTTTCCCGGGATCTCGGCGGCAGCGGTGGAAACGCGCAAGCGTACCCGCTGGCGGCCGTCGGGCAACAGGTCGACCAGTCCTTCGTAGCGCGGGAATTCCCCGCGCAGCCGCTGGCCCAGGCGGGTCCGCACCTCGAATTCCAGGCGCGTATGCGCCTGGTCCAGCTCGTACAGGGTCACCGCCTGCTGGGCAGGCGGGGCAGGATGGTACTGGCCCGCCGCCACGCCCGCGGCAGGCAGCAACAGCGCCAGGAACAACGACAACCGCGACAACATCCGCTCAGGGCCACCAGAACGCGTCGAGCCTGCCAATCCCTGGTTCCATCGCCCGCCCCTGCGGCAGCGTCAGCACCGCCACCGCCGCCGGCGGCATCCCGCGGTAATCGTCCGAACGGCCGCTTCCCAGCAGCGCCACCAGCCGTTCCAGGCCGGGGTTGTGGCCGACCAGCATCAGCCGTTCGACGTCGCGCTGCTCCTCCAGCAGGCCGATCAGGGTGCCAGGGGTGGCCTCGTAAATCGCCTCCTCCAGCCGCTGCTCGGCATAGCCGGTGATCGCCAGCACCGCCTCCAGGGTCTCGCGCGTGCGCCGCGCCGGGGAGCACAGCACCCGGTCCGGCAGCAAGCCGTTGCCAGCCAGCCAGCGGCCGGCCGCCTCGGCCTCGGCCAGGCCATGGGGCGAGAGGGGGCGGTCCATGTCCGCCTGCCCGGGCGCACCGGGTTCGGCATGGGCATGGCGCAGCAGGATCAGTTCACGCACGTGGTTTCCTCCCGGGGCGGCAGGCGCTCATGCCTGGCCCAACCATTGGAGCAGGGGCTCCCAGTCGGCCTGGTGATCGCGCACCTGGGCGGAGTGGTAGTCGAACAGGCTTCGGCCCAGGCCCACCAGGACCACGTAGGCCTGGGTGTCGCGCAGCTGCGCGACCACCGGGTAGGGCCATCCTTCCAGCATCTGCAGCGCCTGCTGGCTGGTATTGGTCCAGGGCTTGGCGCGGTTGAGCACCAGGCCCACGGGCAGCTTCCGCGCGTGGACCCGCGGCACCTTGGCCAGGGTGTTCAGGAAGGCGACGGTGGCCTCGATGTCCAGCGCCGAGGGCTGCAGCGGCACCACGACGGCGTCGGCCTGGTCCAGGAAGCCACCGAGATCGGCGGCCAGCGCGCCGGCCGGGGCATCGACCACCACCAGGTCGGCATCCGGGGGCAGCCGCGACTGCCAGGCCCGGCGCCCGCTGGCATCCAGCGGCAGCACGGCGCTGTCGAGCGCGGCACGACGCTCGGCCCAGCGGGTGGCCGACCCCTGGGGATCGGCGTCGGCAAGCACCGTGCGCCGCCCGCGCAGCGCCGAGTGCGCCGCCAGGTGGGTGGCGACCGTGGTCTTGCCCACGCCGCCCTTGGAACCCGCCACCAGGATCGTCTTCATCCGCCGCCTGCTCCCGTTGGGCTGGCCGCAGGTTACACCGCCCTCCCGTGGACGCGGTAGGAAGGGTCCCGGTATTGCTATCTTCACGCCCCCTCCCGCCACGGAAGCGCCATGAGCCAGCTGCAGGACCTCACCGCCCTGATCCGCGCCAATACCCCGCTGGTGGTGATCGAGACCCGCGACGAGGTCCGCGTCGTGGAACTGTTCCGGCAGTCGCTGACCCATGTCTGGCGCGCCCTGCACCGCTGGACCATCACCGAGGGACTGCGTCGCCTGGACCTGGACCGCGAGGATCCGGCCGACGGCCCGCCCGATGCCTCCTACGTGCTGCGCGCCATCCAGGACGCGGAGCAGCGCGGCGTCTACCTGCTGCTCGACTTCCACCCCTACCTGGGCTACGCCAGCCACCAGCGCCTGCTGCGGGACATCCTCCAGCGACGCCACTGCCAGCCGCACGTGATCGTGCTGGTCGGGGCCAGGGTGGAACTGCCGCCCGAGCTGGAGGCGATGGCGGTGCGCTTCGCTCCCCGCCTGCCCGACGCGGCCGCCCTGCTGAAGCTGGTGCGCGAGGAGGCGGAGGCCTACGCGCGGGAGCACGGCGGCCGCCGGGTGGAGGTCGACGCCGAGGCGGTGCAGCAGATCGTGCGCAACCTGCACGGCCTGGACCTGCACGACGCGCGCCGCATCGCGCGCCAGCTGATCCACGCCGACGGCGCCCTCACCGCCTCCGACCTGCCGCAGCTGGCGAAACTCAAGTTCGAGCTGCTCAACCGCAGCGGCCACCTGCACTACGAGTACGACACCGCGGCCATGGACGAGGTGGCCGGCGCACGGCGGCTCAAGCGCTGGGTGCAGCTGCGCAAGGCCGCCTTCGCCGGCTCGCCGCCGCCGGGCCTGGACCCGCCGCGCGGCATCCTGCTGCTGGGCGTGCAGGGCTGCGGCAAGTCGCTGCTGGCCAAGGCCATCGCCGCCGGCTTCGGGGTGCCGCTGTTGCGCCTGGATTTCGGCACCCTCTACGCCAAGTACCACGGCGAGACCGAGCAGAACCTGCGTTCGGCGCTGGCTTCGGCCGACCAGCTGGCCCCCTGCGTGCTGTGGATCGACGAAATCGAGAAGGGCGTGGCGGCCGACGGCGGCGAGGGCGATGGCGGCGTGTCGCGCCGGGTGCTGGGCTACCTGCTGACCTGGATGGCCGAACGCAAGGCGCCGGTGTTCCTGGTGGCCACCGCCAACCAGGTCCAGCACCTGCCGCCCGAACTGCTGCGCAAGGGCCGCTTCGACGAGATCTTCTTCGTCGACCTGCCCGACCCGGACACCCGGGTGGAACTGCTGCGCATCCACCTTGCGGCGCGCGGACTGCCGCCGGACGACTTCAACCTGCCGGCGCTGGCGGCGGCGGCCAACGGCTTCTCCGGCGCCGAGATCGAGCAGGCCATCGTCTCCGGCCTGTACGCCGCCCACGGCGAACAGCGGGTGCTGGACACCCCCCTGCTGATGGACGAGATCCGCAACACCCGGCCGCTGTCGGTGCTGATGGCCGAGCAGGTCGAGGCGCTGCGCGCCTGGGCGCTGCCGCGCACGGTACCGGCCGACTGACGCCGCTGCGGCGCGCGGCCGCTGCCCCGGCCGTCAGCCGTGGATGCGTCCCAGCAGCCAGGCCCAGGCCGGCAGCGTGGCCAGGCATACGACGATGCCGTAGCCGACCAGGCCCGCGCACAGCCGCGGCGCCAGGCCATGGGCCATGGCCAGGGCCGCGACGGAGACCATGGTCGGCATCGCCGATTCGAGCACGTTGGCGCGCAGCATCAGCGGCGGCATGCCGAACAGCAGCGACAGCGGCAGGGCGATGGCCGGCATCACCACCAGCTTGAGCGCCAGGCCGGTGGCCAGCGGGCCCAGCTCCTCGCGCGGCAGGCGCAGCCGGATCGACAGGCCCACCGCCAGCATCACCAGCGGCAGCATGGAGTCGGCCAGTCGCTGCAGGCCCGCGCCGATCCAATGCGGCGGGTCGGCCGGCATCACCGTCAGGCCCAGCAGCAGCGCCCACGCCGGCGGGAAGCGCCCGATCCGCCGGGCCATCTCGCGCGGACCCGGAGGGGCATCGCCGCTGTAGCGCGCGCAGATGTACAGGCCGAGCGTGGACAGCATCACGAAGGTGCCGAACTGGTCGTACACCACCGCGTACTGCACCGCGCTCTCGCCCAGCAGCGCGCGCACCATCGGGTAGCCGAGGAAGCTGGTATTGCCCAGGCCCACGCACAGCAGCAGCACCGCGTACTGCTCGCGGCCGAACTTCCATGCGCGCGCGGCCAGCGCGACCAGCAGCCAGGTCGCGCCCATCAGGATCCACGGCGTCAGCGCCATGCCCAGCAGCGACCATTCCAGGTGCAGTCGCGGCACGTACAGCAGCACCGCCGCGGGCAGGCAGACGTAGAGCACCACCAGGTTGAGCACCTCGGACGCGTTGTCCGGGAGCAGGGTGGTGCGGCCCATGGCCATGCCCAGGGCGAGCATGGCCAGGATCAGGGCAAATGCATCGAACGCCATCGAACCGCCCTCACTGCCTCCGTACGCAGGCGTGCGTGCACGCCGGGCAGGGGTCGCTTCCGGGGTCGATGCAGGTCATGGGGGCGTGGCCGTGTGGGGGACGATCATTGTCCCACGCACGGACCGGATCAGGGCCAGGTCGGCGGATTGGCTTCCCAGGCCCGGTGGACCTCCGCCAGCACCGTCCGCTCCTCCTCGGTCCAGTCAGGCAGGAGGGTGGCGTGGTTGGCCGGATCGCTCCACTGCTGCGGCTCGGTACGGACCGCGGCCGCGTACCACTTCACCGCCTCATCCCGCCGGCCAAGGGTCCACAGCACCAGGGCGAAGGTCGGCGGCTGCCAGCCGGGCGCCGCCGGCCAGCCACCCACCAGCCCGGACCACTGCTCCAGCGCGCGCTGCGGCTCGCCGTTGCGGAACAGGTCCCAGCCGTAGTTCCAGACCACGGCGCGCTGCAGGCGCTGCTTGCCCGACACGGCCTTCAGCGCCGCATCGTAGAGCTGCGTGCCGAGCTCGGTGCGGCCGGAGCGCATCGCGATGTGGGCCAGCTGCACGCGCGGCTCCACGTCGCTCGGGCGCCTCTGGATCGTGGCCGTGAGGCGCTCCACGACCTCGTCGCCATCGCCCTGCACGGCGATCAGCTCGCGCGTGGTGAGGCTGTCCTCGTCGAAATAGAACTCCTTGGGCGCCGGCAGCGACTGCGCCAACGCCACGACCGGGACCAGCACCAGCAGGTGCGCGAGCACCAAACTCAACTTCTTCACGTCGTTTTTCCCCCGAGAGAAGATCCCTCCCGCGCCAATGCTAACCAACCTTGGCCCTTATTGCTGCGTTCAATGTCCCGGGGCGCGAGCTTGATTATGATGTCGCGCTCAGCCGGGCGCCCGGCACAGCCACGCTCAGGCCTGTCATGACCAGTACCGCCGAACTGACCTCGCCCGCGTCCGCCAACCAGCCCGGGCTCGCCACCTTCGACGCCGACTACGCGCTGGAGCATCGCTATACCCGGCGCGATGGCCGCATCTACCTGAGCGGCGTACAGGCGCTGGTGCGCCTGCCGCTGATGCAGCAGCTGCGCGACGCGGCGGCCGGACTCGACACCGCCGGCTTCATCAGCGGCTACCGCGGCAGCCCGCTGGGCGGCTTCGACCTGGAGCTGTGGCGCGCGCGCAAGCACCTGGAAGCGGCCAGGGTGCGCTTCCAGCCGGGCCTCAACGAGGACCTGGGCGCGACCATGGTCTGGGGCACGCAGCAGACCAACCTGTTCCCCGGGGCCAAGGTCGATGGCGTGTACGCCATGTGGTACGGCAAGGGTCCGGGCGTGGACCGCTGCGGCGACGTGTTCAAGCACGGCAACGCCGCCGGCACCTCCCGGCATGGCGGCGTGCTGGCGCTGGCCGCCGACGACCATGCCTGCCGCAGCTCGACCCTGCCCCACGGCAGCGAGGACGAGTTCGTCAGCGCGATGATGCCGGTGCTCAATCCGGCCGGCGTGCAGGACATCCTCGACCTGGGCCTGGTCGGCTGGGCGATGAGCCGCTACACGGGACGCTGGATCGGCTTCAAGACCATCGCCGAGACGGTGGAATCCTCCGCATCGGTGGACGTGGATCCGTTCGCGCGCCGGATCGTGCTGCCGGAGGACTTCGAGCTGCCGCCGGGCGGACTCAACATCCGCTGGCCCGATCCGCCGCTGGACCAGGAGATGCGCCTGCACCGCTACGCGGTGCGCGCGGCCCAGGCCTTCGCCCGCGCCAACCAGGTCGACCGCATCGTGCTGGACTCGCCGCGCGCGCGGCTGGGCATCGTCACCACCGGCAAGAGCTACCTGGACGTGCTGCAGGCCCTGGAATACCTGGGCCTGGACGAGGAAGCGTGCCGCGACATCGGCATCCGCGTGTACAAGGTCGGCATGAGCTGGCCGCTGGAGCCGCAGGGCATCGCCGCCTTCGCCCGCGGGCTGGAAGACATCGTCGTGGTGGAGGAGAAGCGCGCCTTCATCGAGCGACAGATGAAGGAGCAGTTCTACAACTGGCCGGCCGACTGGGGCCGGCGCCCGAGCATCGTCGGCAAGTACGACGAGGCCGGCGAGTGGATCCTGCCGTCCACCGGGGAGCTGACCCCGGCCACCATCGCCGGCGTGATCGGCCGGCGTATCCAGCGCTTTTTCACGACCGAATCCATCGAGCAGCGCCTGCGCTGGATGGAGGAGAAGGAAGCGGAGATGGCACTGCCGCGGGCGCAGTTCCCGCGCGTGCCGCACTACTGCTCCGGCTGCCCGCACAACACCAGCACCCGCGTGCCGGAAGGCTCGCGCGCGCTGGCGGGCATCGGCTGCCATTACATGGTCACCTGGATGGACCGCTCCACCGACACTTTCACCCACATGGGTGGCGAAGGCGTCACCTGGGCGGGCCAGGCGCCGTTCACCGAGACGGAGCACGTGTTCCAGAACCTCGGCGACGGCACCTACTTCCACAGCGGCTCGCTGGCGATCCGCCAGGCCGTCGCCGCGAAGGTGAACATCACCTACAAGATCCTCTACAACGACGCCGTGGCCATGACCGGTGGCCAGCCGGTGGACGGCACGCTGACGGTCCCGGACATTGCCTGGCAGATGCGCGCCGAGGGCATCGACACCATCGTCCTGGTCAGCGACGACATCTCGCGCTGGCACAAGCGCGAGCTGTTCCCGCCGGGCGTGGAGTTCCACGACCGCAGGGAACTGGACGCGGTGCAGCAGCGCCTGCGCCAGGTCAAGGGCGTGTCGATCCTGATCTACGACCAGACCTGCGCCACCGAGAAGCGGCGCCGGCGCAAGCGCGGCAAGCTCGAGGACCCGCAGAAGCGGGTGATGGTCAACACCCTGGTGTGCGAGGGTTGCGGCGACTGCGGTCAGAAGAGCTTCTGCGTGTCGGTGCTGCCGCAGGAAACGGAGTTCGGGCGCAAGCGCCAGATCGACCAGTCCAACTGCAACAAGGACTACAGCTGCGTCGAGGGCTTCTGCCCCAGCTTCGTCACCGTGCACGGCGGCCGCCCGCGCAAGGGCCCGCGCGCCGAGGCCGCGGCCCTGCTCGACAACCTGCCGGCACCGCAGGTGCGTACGGAACTGGAGCGTCCCTGGAACATCCTGATCACCGGCGTGGGAGGCACCGGCGTGGTCACCATCGGCGCCCTGCTGGGCATGGCCGGCCACCTGGAAGGCAAGGGCGCGACCGTGCTCGACCAGACCGGACTGGCGCAGAAGGGCGGTGCGGTCACCACCCACGTGCGCCTGGCGCGCAGGCCGGCCGACATCCACGCCGTGCGCATCGCCGCCGGCGAGGCCGACCTGGTGCTTGGCTGCGACATGGTCGTGGTCAACGACTACTGGGCCCTGTCCAAGGTGCGCGCCGAGCGCTCGGAAGTGGTGCTCAACACCTACGAGGCCATGCCGGGCAGCTTCACCACCCGGCCCGACCTGCACTTCCCAGCGGCCGAGATCATCGCCGGGGTGAAGCTGGCCCTGGGCGGGCGCGAGCCGCGCCTGCTCGACGCCACCCAGCTGGCCACCGCGCTGCTGGGCGACGCCATCGCCACCAACCTGTTCATGCTCGGCTACGCCTGGCAGCTTGGCCTGGTGCCGCTGTCCGAAGGCGCGCTGATGCGCGCGATCGAGCTCAACGGCGCAGCGGTGGAGATGAACAAGCAGGCCTTCGCCTGGGGTCGACTGGCGGCGGTGGACCCGGATGCGGTGGCCAAGGCCGCCGGCCTGGTCGCCAACCCGGTCACCGCGGCGGAGGAGTTCGCCGACGACCTGCAGGTGCTGCCGCCCGGCGACTGGGAAGGCAGCGAATGGGGCAGCACCAGCGCGCCGCGTCCGGCCACCGGCGGGCGCGAGTGGCGGGGGCTCCCGGCCTCGGCGGCCGAGGCCGCCGGCAATGGCCATGCCTCGCCCCTGGATACCGCCACCGGCAACGTCGCGCCGCTGCCGCTGGACGACCTGCGCCTGTCGCGCAGCCTGGAGGAACTGGTCGAACGCCGCCGCGTGTTCCTGACCGCCTACCAGGACCGCGCCTACGCCGAGCGCTACACGAAGCTGGTGGAGAAGGTCCGCGCCGCCGAACAGGAACGCGTGCCCGGCTCCACCGCGCTGACCGAAGCGGTGGCGCGCTACGCGTTCAAGCTGATGGCCTACAAGGACGAGTACGAGGTCGCGCGCCTGTACACCGGCGGCCACTTCCAGCGCCGCCTGCAGCAGCAGTTCGAGGGCGACTACCGCCTGCACTTCCACCTGGCGCCGCCGCTGCTGGCGAAGAAGGACGAGCACGGCCGCCTCGTCAAGCGCGAGTACGGTCCGTGGGTGTTCACCGCGTTCCGCTGGCTGGCGAAGCTGAAGTTCCTGCGCGGCACCGCATTCGATCCGTTCGGCCGCACCGCCGAGCGGCGCATGGAGCGGCAGCTGGTGGAGGACTACTTCGCCACCATCGAACGCCTGCTGCAGAAGCTGGACGGTGGCAACGTCGGCCTCGCCGCGCAGATCGCCTCCATCCCGGACCAGATCCGCGGCTACGGGCACGTCAAGGAAGCCCACCTGCACGCGGCCAGGGCACGCGAGGCCGAGCTGCTGCGGCAGTGGGACGATCCGCTGCGGATCGTGGTGCGCGACGCGGCCTGAGCGCGGTGCGCCGGCCTCAGTCCAGCGGGGCCGGCCCGGTGGAATCGCGCAGCTGCAGCGCGTAGGGCATGTGCACCATGCTGCCGGCACCGCGGTCGCGGATCGCCGCCAGCAACTGCATGGTCGCCACCTGGGCCATGTCCCGGGTCGGCTGCTGCACCGTGGTCAGCTGCGGGAAGATGTGCTTGGCGATGGGCGTGTTGTCGAAGCCGCAGACCGAGACCTCGGCCGGCACGCGCAGGCCCATCTCGCTGGCCGCGCGCATCACTCCGGCGGCCATGTCGTCGTTGGCGGCGAAGATCGCCGTGGGCCGTTGCGGCAGCGACAGCAGGCGGCGGCCGGCTTCCAGGCCCGAGTCGAACGAGAACTCGCCGTTGACCACCAGTTCCGGGTCGTAGCACAGGCCGGCGCGGCGCAGCGCGGTGCGGTAGCCGGCCAGGCGCCACTCGCTGGCGCCATGGTCCGGATGCCCGCGCACATGGCCGATGCGGCGATGGCCCAGCGCCACCAGGTGGGCCACCAGTTCGCACACCGCGTCGTGTTCATCCAGCGACACGCCGATGCGGCCTTCGCGCTTGTACGGGGAAATGCAGGCGAACGGGATGCCGCGCTGGTCCAGGAGGTCCAGCAGCTCGTCGCTGTCGGTCAGCGGCGGGGTGAGGATCAGGCCGTCCAGGCGCGAGCCGGCCAGCAGCGAATCCAGCGCCTCCAGGCAACCCGGCGCCTTGTACGCCAGCGGCTGCATCTGCATGCCGTAGTGGTGGGCCTCGCAGGCCTCGACCACGCCGGTCACCACTTCCATCAGGTAATTCGGCGAAGGGTTGTCGTACAGCAGCGCGACCAGGTACGAGCGGGCGCCGGCGAGGCTGCGCGCGGACGGGTCCGGACGGTAGTTGAGGGCCGCCACCACCTCGCGCACGCGCAGCCGGGTGGATTCGCGCACGCCCGGCTCGTTGTTGAGCACGCGCGAGACGGTCTTCATCGAGACGCCGGCCGCGGCCGCCACGTCCTCGATGCGGGCCCGCGCCGGGACCGATCCCGGGCGCGGGTCCGGCTGCTGTCCGCTGGACGGCCCCGCGCTCACCAGAAGACCGCGTACAGCGCCACGAGGATGGCGACCACGCCGAGGGCGCCGATGTTGAACGCGGCGGTGGTCGAATAGTCGATGTCGTCGGTGCGGATCAGGTCGCTGCCTTCGCGCTGCGGTGCGGTGGCCAGCGACACCGCCACGGCCAGCGCCAGGGCCAACAGGAACACCAGGCCGACGCGGTCGATGAACGGCAGCGAGGGCCAGGCCAGCTTGAGCACGACCGACAGCACGAACGAACCGATCGCCGCGGCCAGCGCACCGGCCTGGTTGGCGCGCTTCCAGAACAGGCCCAGCACGAAGATCACCACGATGCCCGGGGTGAAGAATCCGGTGTATTCCTGGATGTACTGGAAGGCCTGGTCGAAGCTGCCCAGCAGCGGGCGCGCGGCGAGGATGCCGATCAGCACCGACAGCGCAGCGGCGATGCGGCCCACGCGCACCAGCTTCGGCTGGTCTGCGTCCGGGCGCATCTTGGCGTAGAAGTCCAGGGTGAAGATGGTCGCGACCGAATTGATCTTCGATGCCAGCGAGGCCACGATCGCGGCCACCAGCGCGGCGAACACCAGGCCGAGGATGCCGCTGGGCAGCAGGCCCATCATCGTCGGGTAGGCCTGGTCGGGACGCTCGAGCGAGGGCGCCAGCATCACCGCGGCGATGCCCGGCAGCACCACGATCACCGGCATCAGCAGCTTCAGGAACGCGGCGAACAGCACGCCCTTCTGCGCTTCCTTCAGGTCCTTGGCCGCCAGCGCGCGCTGGATGATGTACTGGTTGAAGCCCCAGTAGCTGACATTCATGATCCACATGCCGCCGATCAGCACGCTGATGCCCGGCAGGTCCCTGTAGAACGGGTTGTCCGGGCTGAGGATCATCTCGAAGTGGCCCGGATGCTCGGACCACAGGCGGTTGAAGCCGGCGATGATGCCGTCGCCGCCGCCCAGCTCGCCCAGGGTCAGCGCCGTCACCAGCAGTCCGCCCAGCACCAGCAGCGTGACCTGGACGATGTCGGTCAGGGCCACCGCCTTCAGGCCGCCATACAGCTGGTAGGCCAGCGCGAACACGCCGATCAGCACTACCGCGGTCATCTGGTCCACGCCGGCGACCTGGTTCACCGCGATCGCGCCCAGCCACAGGATCGAGGTGATGTTCACGAACACGTACAGGCCCAGCCAGAACACCGCCATCAGCGTGCGGATGCGCTTGCCGTAACGTTCCTCCAGGAACTGCGGCATGGTGTAGATGCGGTTGCGCAGGAACACCGGCAGGAAGAACTTGCCGACGATCAGCAGGGTGGCCGCCGCCATCCATTCGTAGGAGGCGATCGCCAGGCCGATGGCGTAGCCGGAGCCGGACATGCCGATGATCTGCTCGGCCGAGATGTTGGCCGCGATCAGCGAGGCGCCGATCGCCCACCACGGCAGCGATCGGCTGGCGAGGAAATAGTCGCTGGCCGACTTCTGGTGGCCGGCCTTCTCGCGGGATACGAGCTGGGCGAGGATGAAGATGCCCGCCAGGTAGGCGAGCACGATGGCGATGTCCAGCGTCGCAAGTTTCACTCGGGTTCCTCCACGATCCTTTTGGGCCGCCGGCGCGACGCGCCGCCGTGTTCCAGTGCCTTGGGCGGGTACGGGAGCGGGCGCTGCAAGCGCGCCCGCAGCCCTCGCGGCGACGCGGCGGGCCCGCGCACGCCGGTTTCCCTCGACGCCTGACAGCGCTGTCTTATCGGTGCCGCCGGCCGGCGTTGTCAAACGCTTCCACCGCCAGGCCCTTCCTGCGCCTGCCGTGGCCTGCGCGGGGCGCGTGTTTGCGTGTGGCGGAGGCGGCGCGGGGCCGCGTGGTCACTGCAATGCAGCAAAGTTTTGCGCGAAACGGCACCGCCTGCGGCGACGTTGCCGGGGCCGGCGAGCGGGTCGCCGGCCCCGGCACATGGATCACTCGCCGCGCGGGCAGTCGACGATGTGCTCGGCCTCGCTGACCGCGCCGATCGCCACGCGCGAGACGGAGAGCGCCGCCTCGGCATCGGAGTGCAGGCGCATCAGCACGTCCAGCGCGGACACGTCGGCACCGGCATGGGCCAGGCACTTCAGCGGCACGCCCACGGTGGTCCACTGCCCCGCCGGCAGCGCCGCCAGCGATTCGCGCAGCGACACCGGCGTGCCGCGGCCGGCGCTGATGCCGAGGTTGCCGCTGGCCGGCACGGCGTCCGGACGCAGGGTCAGCACCAGCAGCAGGTCGCCATTGGTTTCGCGCGACAGGTCGATCGCCGGCTCGGCGTAGATCGACACCGTGGCCGGCGTACTGCCGGACCAGGCGAAGCGGCGCGAGTCCTCCTGGCGCTGGTGGTCGACCGCAGTCACCTCGATGCTGCCGTCGTGCAGGGAGACCGGGACCGTGGTGATCTGCGCGGTGTGGTTCTGCGCGTTCTCCACGCGCGCGGCCAGGCCCGGCGCCAGCATCGCGTTGGCGAAGTACACGCCCGGGGCGGCATGCAGGCCGTCGATGCCCGACTCCTCCGGCAGCACCTCCAGGTCGCCGCCGTCGGCATAGGTGAGGCCATGGCCGAACGGGAACAGCGCCTTGTAGTCCGGCGAGCGCACGCTGCCCTCGACGGCCTGGGCCGGCCAGGAGAAGCTCAGCTTGCCCTTGAAATCATGGGCGACGCTGCCGTCGGGCTTGCGCAGCAGCACGTCGGCAACGCCCGCGCCTTCCGAACCCGGCAGCCACGCCACCACGAAGGCGTCGGAGGCGTTGATCTCGCGGTTCACCCACAGCGGACGGCCGGTGAGGAACACCGCCACCACCGGGATGCCATCGGCCTTCAGGCGCTTGATCAGTTCCAGGTCGGCATCGTTGCCCGGCTTGTAGAGCAGGTTGGCGATATCGCCCTGGAATTCGGCATAGGGCTCCTCGCCGAACACCACGATGGCCACGTCGGGCTTGGCCTTGTACTTGCCGTCCAGCGCCAGTTCGGCCTTGCCGCCGGCGGCCTTCACCGCGCGCTCCAGGCCGTCCCAGATGGTGTCGGCGTTGGGGAAGTCGGCGCGGGTGGTGCCGGAGCCCTGCCAGGTGAGGGTCCAGCCGCCGGCCTGCTTGGCCATGTTGTTGGCGCCGTCGCCGGCCACCAGGATGCGCTGCTTCGGCGACAGCGGCAGCAGGCCGCCCTGGTTCTTCAGCAGCACCAGCGATTCGCGCACGGCCTGGCGCGCCACCTCGCGGTGCTCCGGCGCGCCCAGCAGCTCGAACTTGCCGCCCAGCGCGCGCTGCGAGGGCCTGGGCTTGTCGAACAGGCCCATCAGGAACTTCACCCGCAGGATGCGGCGCACCGCGTCGTCCAGGCGCTCCATCGGCAGGGTGCCGTCGCGCACCGCGGCCAGGGTGGTCTCGTACATGCCCTTCCAGCTGTCCGGCGCCATGGCCATGTCCAGGCCGGCGGCGAAGGTGGCCGGGCAGTTGTCGTTGCTGCAGCCGGGAATCTGGCCGTGGCCGTTCCAGTCGCCGACCACGAAGCCGTTGAAGCCGAAGCGGCCCTTGAGTACGTCGGTCAGCAGCGGCTTGTGCCCGTGCAGCTTGGTGCCGTGGTAGCTGTTGAACGAGGCCATCACCGCCTGCGCGCCGGCATTGATCGCGGTGACGTAGCCGGCGGCATGGATGTCGCGCAGCTCGGCCTCGCTGGCGACGTTGTCGCCCTGGTCGCGGCCGTTGCTGGTGCCGCCATCGCCGAGGAAGTGCTTGACCGAGACCATCACGTGGCGGTCGTCGAGGAAGTCCGGCGCACCCGCCTTGCCCTGCAGGCCCTCGACCATGGCGCGGGCGAACTCCGCCACCAGCTCCGGGTTCTCCGAATAGCCCTCGTAGGCGCGGCCCCAGCGCACGTCCTGCGGCACCGCCACGGTCGGGGCGAAGGTCCACTCCATGCCGGTGGTGCGGGTCTCGACCGCGGTGATCTCGCCGATCCGGCGCTGCAGCTCGACGTTGCGGGTCGCGCCCAGGCCGACGTTGTGGGGGAACAGGGTGGCGCCGACCACGTTGCTCTGGCCGTGCATGGCGTCGATGCCCCAGATGATCGGGATCGCCTTGCCGCCGCCGGAGGTGTCCATCGACGCCTCCCAGAAGGCATCGGCCAGCCTCAGCCACTCTTCCGGCCTGGCGTTGTACTTGCCGCCCGGGTCGGAGCTGCCGCCGGCGAGAATCGAACCGAGGCGGTACTTGCGCACGTCCTCCGGGGTGATCGAGGCGATGTCGCCCTGGACGATCTGGCCGACCTTCTCCTCGACGGTCATGCTCGCCAGCAGCTCGTCGATCTTCTGCTCGACGGCCGGGTCGGCCTGCAGCGGCCACTGGCCCTGCGGCCAGTTGTCCGGAGTGATGCTGCCGTCGGCCGCGGCGGGCGTGGCGGCAGTCGCGCCGGCGTCGGGTTCGTTCCTGCCGCATCCGGCCAGCAGGGTCAGGGCCAGTGCGGTGGCCAGGGTCGCGATGCGGGCGCCGGGCGCGCGCATTCCAGCAAGCTTGCTGCTCAAGGTTCTCCCTCCCTAGGTTGACTCTCGCGGCCGCGGACGGCGTACGCCTCTCCGGGCATCACCGCCGTGAGGCTCGGGGCAACTGTCAGCGCTGTCAATCCGGCCGGCCAGATGGCGGCGGCGGCTCCCGGCCGCCCCACGGGCTGCGGCGGCGCGGCAGGCTTTGGCGTGGCGCGCGATGGCCGGCCGGCCCCGGCGCGGTCGGGCGGGGCCACCGGCCCCGGCAGGCCCGGCGCGGGGCCGATTCCTGCTGCGTCGCAACAGGAAAATGCGACGGAACCGGGGCCGGGCCGGGCCGCCCACGGCCGCCGCCGGCATCCGCCCTTGGCCCCCGCGCTTCCGAACCCGGCGCGTCCGTACCTATAATCGGCGGGCTGCGGCCCGGGGCCGCTCGCCAATAGGATGCGAAGTGCGCAACTACGACCTGGAATTCCTGAAGCGTTTCTCGATGGTCCTGGGCATGCTGGCCCTGATCACCCTCGGGCTGATCCTGCTGGCCTCCCACCTGCACGGCCGCATCCCGCCGGAGGTTTCGGCCTCGGCCGCGGCCCGCACCCAGGAGCGCATCGCCCCGGCCGGCGCGGTCTATGCCGGTGACACCGGCGCCGCCGCCCAGGCTGCCGCAGCGGCGGCCGCCGCGGCAGCCGCCGCCTCGCAGGTCGCCTACGGCGGCACCACCGACGGCTCGGTCATCTACCAGAACCTCTGCGGCGCCTGCCATACCAATGGCGTCGGCAACGCTCCGACCCTGACCCGCGCCGCCTGGGGCGCGCGCATGGCCCAGGGCAAGGACACGCTTTACAAGCACGCCGTCGAGGGCTTCGCCGGCAACGCCGGCGTGATGCCCCCGAAGGGCGGCAACCCGGCACTGACCGAGGAGCAGGTCCACGCCACCGTCGACTGGATGCTGGACAACCTCAAGTAAGCCGCACCACCCGAACCACCACGGACGCCGCCCCAGGGCGGCGTCCGCGTTTCCGGCCCCCGCCGGGCCGAGGACCTGCCATGCCGCACCGCCGCTCCAGCACGCGCCCGCGCGTCCCTCTCCTCCTCGCCGCGCTCCTGTTCGCCCCACCGCTGGCCCTGGCCGATAACGCGCCGGTGGCGATCGGCAGCCTCGGCCGCGGCGAGGCGGTTTCCGGGCAGGTGGTCGTCGAAGGCGTGGTCACCGCCGACTTCCGGCCGGGGCTTGGCGGGTTCTACCTGCAGGACGATGGCGACGGCGACCCGGCCACGCCCGATGCGCTGCTGGTGCAGGCTGGCGCCGACATGGCCGTGCCGCCCGGCTTCGGCCCGGGCATGCACTGCCGGATCAGCGGCGGGCTGGTCGAGGTGCGCGCCGGCGCCGACCGCCTGCGCGCGCTGGCCCCGTCGCGGATCGGACCCTGCCGCGAAGGGGTGCCGGTGGAAGCGGTGCGCCTGGCCACGCTGCCGGAGCGCTGGGAGCCACTGGAAGGCATGCGCGTGCGCATCGATGCGCCGCTGACCGTCACCGGCACCCACGCGCTGGAGCGCTACGGCGAGCTGACCGTCAGCTTCGCCGGCCGCCAGTGGCAGCCCAGCGAGCTGGCCCTGCCCGGCACCCCCGAACATGCCCGCCTGGCCACGGCCAACGCCCGCCAACGGCTGCTGCTGGACGACGGCAGCGGCCAGCGCGATCCGAAGTCCATTCCCTACCTCGGCGGGGCCACCACGCCGCGCGTGGGCAGCATCGTCCGGGGCGTGGAAGGCATCCTCGAGCGCCGCCACGGCAGCTGGCGGATCCAGGTCGCGCAGCCGTTGCAGCTGCAGCCGGCCCCGCGCCCGCAGCCACCGCGCGTGCCCGGCACGCTCAAGGTGGCCGCGTTCAACCTGGAGAACCTGTTCAACGGCGACGGCCGCGGCGGCGGCTTCCCGACCAGGCGCGGCGCGAAGACCCAGGCGGCGATGCATGCGCAGCTGGCCAAGCTGGTGGCCACCGTGCACGGGCTGGATCCGGACATCGCCGCGCTGATGGAGCTGGAGAACGACGGCTACGGTCCGGAATCGAGCATCGCCGAGCTGGTGGACGCGCTCAACGCCGGTGGCGCGCAGTGGCGCTTCGTCGATCCGGGCCAAGGCCCCGGCAGCGACGCCATCCGCGTCGGCCTGATCTACCGCGCCGACCGCGTCTCCCCGAAGGGCGAACCGGCGGTGCTGGAAGGCGGCCCGTTCGGCGAACGCAGCCGGGTGCCGCTGGCGCAGGCCTTCGTGCGCAAGGGCGGCAGGCGCGACCTGGTCGTGGTCGCCAACCACTTCAAGTCCAAGGGCTGCAGCGAGGCCAGCGGCGACGATGCCGACCGCCGCGATGGCCAGGGCTGCTGGAACGCACTACGCGTCGAATCGGCCCGCCGGCTGCATGCCTGGCTCAGGACCGCGCCGGTGGGCAGCCGCGCCGGGCGCGTCGTGCTGCTTGGCGACTTCAACGCCTACGCCATGGAAGACCCGCTGCACTGGCTGCGCAGCGAGGGCGGCTGGGTGGATGCCTTCGCCGGGGCGAAGGTGGAGCGGCCGTGGAGCTACGTCTACGACGGGCTCAGCGGGCGCCTGGACCATGCCCTGCTGAGCCCGGCACTGGTGCCGGCGCTGCGCGGGGCCGCCGAGTGGCACGTCAATGCCGACGAGCCGGACGATGCCGGCTACGCCGGGCGCAACGAGCCGGGCCCGTGGCGCAGCTCGGACCACGACCCGCTGCTGCTGGGCTTCGACCTCTGAACGCGCGCCCGGCTCAGCCGGGTCCGTGCAGGTAATCGAGCGAGACCTGCAGCAGCGCGCGCAGGCCCACGTCCAGCGACGTCTCGTCGAGCATGAACTCCGGCGAGTGGTTGCTCGGCGCGGTTTCCGGATCCATGCCCGGCGCGGTGGCGCCGACGAAGAAGAACATCGCCGGCACCTCCTTCGCGTACCAGGCGAAATCCTCCGCGCCCATCTGCAGCGCCGGCTCGTACACGTTGTCCGCGCCCACCGCGGCCTGCAGGCTGGGCAGCATGCGCGCGGTCAGCTCCGGATCGTTGACCGTGGCCGGGTTGCCCTGGCCATCCGGCACCTGCGCCTCGACCTTGGCCCCGTGCGCGGCGGCGACATGGCTGGCGACGTTGCGCAGGTCGGCCAGGATCGCCTCGCGCATGCCCGGATCGAAGGTGCGGATGGTGCCGACCATCTCCACCTCGTCGGGGATGATGTTGTAGCGCCCGCCGCCGTTGATCGCGCCGAGGGTCACCACCGCCGGCAGCCGGGCGATGTCGGTGCGGCGGCTGACGATGCTCTGCGCGCTGCCGACGATGTCGGCGGCGGCCACCCCCGGATCGATCCCGCCCCACGGCCGCGAGCCGTGGGTCTGGCGACCGACCACCTTGATCCCGAAGCGGTCGGAAGCGGCCATCAGCGGGCCGCCGCGCACCGCGATCTTCCCGGCCTGGACCGAGGAGAAGACATGCAGGCCGAAGATCGCCTCCGGCCGGAATCCGTCGAACAGGCCCTGCTCCAGCATCAGCGAGGCGCCGCCCTTCTCGCCCGGAGGCGCGCCCTCCTCCGCCGGCTGGAACACGAACATCACCTCGCCCGGCAGCTGCGCGCGCTGCTCGGCCAGGGCACGGGCCACGCCCAGCAGGATAGCCATGTGCGCATCGTGCCCGCAGGCATGCATCACCCCGACGGTCTGGCCACGGTACTCGCCGGTAGCCTTCGAGGCGAACGGCAACGCGTTGCGCTCGGTGACCGGCAGGGCGTCCATGTCGGCGCGCAGGGCGATGCGCGGACCCGGCCTGCCGCCCTTGAGCACCGCCACCACGCCATGGCCGGCGATGCCGGTGCGCGGTTCCAGGCCCATCTTCACCAGTTCGCGCGCGATCACCTTGGCGGTGCGCTGTTCGCGGTTGGACAGCTCCGGGTGCTGGTGGAAATCGCGCCGCCATGCCACCACCTGTGCCTGCAGCTTCGCCGCCGCGGCGGTGACTTCGGGCCGTTGCTCCGCGGCACCTGCAGGCGGCGCGGTACCGAGCACGAGCAGGCAGGCCAGGGCGAGGGAACACGCGATCGGCTTGGACGGCATGGGTGGCTCCGCGACGACGGGAAGATGCCCACAGGGTAGCCGCTCGCGTGTCGCCGGCGGCACGCGGTGTTGCGCCCGGCGGGGTGCGGCTGCCTGGCGGGCGGCGCCTACAATGGCCGCCCCGCCGGCGCGCCCCGCGCCGCGTCCCTGCTTCCCATGCCCGAACTCGCCCTGCAGCTGTTGCTGCTGCTGTTCCTCGCCGGCCTGCTGGCCGGTTTCATCGATTCCATCGCCGGCGGCGGCGGCATGGTGACCATCCCTGCGATGCTGCTGGCGGGTATCCCGCCGTTGCAGGCGCTGGGCACCAACAAGCTGCAGTCGCTGTTCGGCGCCGGCACGGCCAGCTGGAGCTATGCCCGCCATGGCCACGTCGACCTGCGCGCGCAGCTGCCGATGGCGCTCACCGCGGCCGCGGGCGCAGTCGCCGGTGCGCTGCTTGCGACGGTGGTCCCCGGGAGCTGGCTGCGCGCGATGCTGCCGCTGCTGCTGTTCGGCATCGCCCTGTACTTCTGGCTCAAGCCGGACGTCGGCGCGGTGGAGCGGCATCGACGCATCAGCGAGAAGGCTTTCGCCCTCACCTTCGTGCCGGTGATCGGCTTCTACGACGGCGTGTTCGGTCCGGGCACCGGTTCGTTCCTGATGCTGGGCTTCGTCGGCCTGGCGGGGTTCGGCATCCTCAAGGCCACCGCCCACACCAAGTTCCTCAACTTCGGCTCGAACCTGGGCGCGTTCGTGGTGTTCCTGCTGTCCGGCGCTGTGTTGTGGAAGGTCGGCCTGGTGATGGGCGCCGGCCAGGTGCTGGGTGCACGCATGGGCTCGCGCTTCGCCATGCGCCAGGGCGCGAAGGTGATCAAGCCGCTGCTGGTGACGGTGTCGGTGCTGCTGGCGCTGCGGCTGCTGGCGGATCCGACCCATCCGTTGCGGGAATGGATGGGGTTCTGAAGCCCCCTCTCCCCCGGGAGAGGGGAGGAAAGGAACGAAGCCACGACCCGACACGCCACCCCACGCGCCGCGGTAGCGCGGGGTCTTGCTGCCGCTGTTTCGCGGCCTTGCCCCGCATGCCGTCGCGTAGGGACGGCATGTGGCCTCCCGTCGCCTAGACCCGCTCGAAGATCGCCGCGATGCCCTGGCCGCCGCCGATGCACATCGTCGCCAGGCCGTAACGGCCGCCGGTGCGGTGCAGCTCGTGTACCAGCTTCACCGTGATGATCGCGCCGGTCGCACCGACCGGATGGCCCAGCGAGATGCCGCTGCCGTTGGGATTGGTCTTCTCCGGAGCGAAGCCCAGCGCATCGGCGACCGCGCAGGCCTGCGCGGCGAAGGCCTCGTTGGACTCGACCACGTCGAGGTCCCCGACTTCCAGCCCCGCGCGCGCCAGCGCGGCGCGGGTCGCCGGCACCGGGCCCATGCCCATGTACATGGGCTCCACGCCCGCGTGCGCGTAGGCGACCAGCCGCGCCAGCGGCTTCAGTCCGCGCCGCTGCACCGCCTCGCCCGTGGCCAGCACCACCGAGGCCGCGCCATCGTTGATGCCCGAGGCATTGCCAGCCGTCACCGTGCCCTCGGCCTTGAACACCGGACGCAGGCCGGCCAGGTCGGCGGCGGTGACGCCAGCGCGCACATGCTCGTCCACGCGGAACTCCGTCTCCCTGCCACGACGTCCCACCTCCACCGGCACGATCTGGCCATCGAAGCGTCCCTCCGCGATCGCCCGCGCCGCGCGCCGGTGGCTCTCCAGCGCCAGCGCGTCCTGCCGCTCGCGGTCGATGCCGTGGCGCCCGGCCACGTTCTCCGCGGTGATGCCCATCAGCACCTTGTCGAACGGGTCCTTCAGGCCCTCGTTGAGCGCGTCCACCATCACCGCGTCGCCGAGCTTGCGGCCCCAGCGCTGGCTGGGCACGTGGAACGGCACCCGGCTCATCGACTCCGCGCCGCCGGCCAGCGCCACCTCGCAGTCGCCGAGCAGCAGCGACTGGGCCGCCGACACGATCGCCTGCAGGCCCGAGCCGCACAGCCGGTTCACCGTGAGCGCCGGCGCCGCCACCGGCACGCCCGCCTTCACCGCGACCACCCGGGCCAGGTAGGCGTCGGCCGGCTCGCTGGGCAGCACCTGCCCGTATACCGCGTGGCCGATCGCGGACGGATCGATACCCGCGCGGGCGATCGCCTCGCGCGCGGTCACCACGCCCAGCACAGACGGCGGCACGTCGCGCAGGCTGCCGCCGAACGCGCCGATGGCCGTGCGCACGGCCGAGACAAGGAACACGTCGGTCATGGCGATCCCTCCGGGTTCAGGCGGCCACGCCGGACCTGGCACGCAGCGCGCTGGCCACCTCGCGCTCGGCCTGGGTGAAGCCATAGTCGGGCACGACCTGGCCGCCGGGATCGGACACCGCGTCCCACGACGCCATCAGCCGCTCGCCGGCGTCGTCGCCCCCACCGAGATGGCGGCCTTCGGTCAGGGTCACGTAGGCGCGGGCGAAATGCCCGGCGCCGGCGCAGACGATCGCGCGGGTCGGCGCGTCGTCGACCACCAGCGGCAACAGCGCCGGGCTGACCAGCGCCGGATCCAGCACATCCAGCTGCTCCTGCGGCAGGATGCCTTCCATCATCCGCGTGTACGCGGTCGGCGCCAGGCAGTTGGCCTTGATCCCGTACTTGGCGCCCTCGATGGCGAGCGTCTGCATCAGCCCGACCAGCGCCATCTTCGCCGCGCCGTAGTTGGCCTGGCCGAAGTTGCCGTACAGGCCGCTGGACGAGGTGGTCAGGACGATGCGGCCGAATTTCTGCCCGCGCATCGCCTCCCACACCGCCTTGCAGCAGATCGCCGCGCCCATCAGGTGCACGTCCAGCACCAGGCGGAAGTCGTCCAGGTCCATCTTGGCGAAGCTCTTGTCGCGCAGGATGCCGGCGTTGCTGACGAGGATGTCGATGCGGCCCCATGCGTCATGCGCGCGCTGCACCATCGCGGCGACCGCGGCTTCGTCGGTCACCGAGGCGGCCACCGCCATCGCCTCGCCGCCGGCCGCGCGGATCTCCGCGGCGACCGCCTCGGCGGCCTCCAGGCCCAGGTCGTTGACCAGGACCTTCGCGCCCTTGCGCGCCAGGTAGAGCGCATGCTGGCGACCCAGGCCGCCGCCGGCGCCGGTGACGATCGCTGTCCTTCCCTTCAGTGGCATCATCGAACTCCCGTTTGTCGTGAGGCACGGAACGGGAGCGCGCCGGCGCTCAGCCGGGTTTCGAACGCGTTCCGTTCCGCGGTTTGCAGATGGTCTTGAAGCCGGCGGCCATGAACTTCGCCATGCGCGCCTTCACCGCTTCGTAGTCGTCCGAGCGGCACAGGCCGCCGGAGAGGCGGTCGATGCGCCCCGTGCGCGCCAGGGTGAGCATCAGCGCGCCGGTGACGAAGTGGTAACCCCAGAAGATGTCCTCCTCGGCCGCTTCCGGCAGGGCGCGCTTGAGCAGGCCGATCAGGCGCAGCACCACCGGGTCGAAGTGCTGGTCCATGAGCTCGCCGCCGTGGCGGGTGTTGGACATCAGCGCGCCGAGCGCACCGTAGTTCTTCCACGCCTCTCCGCCCTGGCTGTACAGGTCCAGGTCGGTGTCCAGGAACGCGCGCAACGCGCCTTCCACCGTGGGCTTGCCCTTGCAGGCTTCCTCGTAGGCGTCCAGCGCCTGCATGCGCGCGCTGCTGGTGACGCCGGCGCGACGCGCGATCACCGCGTCGAACAGCGTCTGCTTGTCCTTGAAGTAATAGTTGACCAGGGTGTGGTGCACGCCCACGCGCTCGGCCACGTCCTTCAGCGTGACACCGTACAGCCCGTCGCGGGAGAACAGGTGTTCGGCCGCGTCGAGGATCTGTTCGGTCATCTCCGCGCGCTGCGCCGCCTTGGTGGTGCGCGCGGTCCGGGTGGTGCCGGTCTTCTTCGCACCACCCCGCCGGGATCCGGACGTCGTCGCCTTTGGCACCCTGCAGCCTCCAATGCCGCTCGGTACATGCGCGGGCCGGAGACATCACGCCTCCCGTCGCCATTGCGCGCCGCCGAATTCGGCCCTCAGCCGCATTTTGTCAATTTTGCCGGTCGCTGCCAAAGGCATCCGTTCCACCCGGATGATCTCCTCCGGCATCCACCACGAGGGCACCGCGCCGCGCAGCGCCTCCAGCAGCTCGTTGTCTGTGGTGTCCGCGTCGGCGCGCATCTCCACCAGCAGCACCGGACGCTCGCCCCACTTCGGGTGCGCCCGCCCGATCACCGCGGCCAGCGAGACGCCCGGGAGCCGGCCGACGATCTCCTCGATCTCCGCAGGGTTGATCCACTCCCCGCCGGACTTGATCAGGTCCTTGGCGCGACCGGTGATGACCAGGTTGCCATGCTCGTCGATGCGCGCCAGGTCGCCGGTGGGGAACCAGCCATCGGCGTCCACCGCCGGTTCGAGCTGGCCGAAATACCGGTAGACCACGCTGGCCCCGCGCACGCGCAGGTGACCCTCGCAGCCGCGCTGCTGGGGCAGCGGTACGCCGTCGGCGTCGGTCAGCAGCAGGTCGATGCCCAGCGCCGGGCGCCCGGACAGGTGCGGGGCGCGCCCGGGATCGTCGGGCAGGGCGACGGTGCCGGTGGGCGACAGCTCGGTCATGCCCCAGCTGGTCTGCACCACCGCCCCCAGGCGCTGCTCGATACGCTGCATCAGCGCCGGTGCCATCGGCGCGCCGCCGACGAGGATCCGCTTCAGCGAGGGCACCTCGCCGCCATGCGCATCGAGATGGTCGACCAGGCCCAGCCACACGGTGGCCACGCCGATCGCCACGGTGACGTCCTCGTCGCGGATCAGCCTGGCGAGGCGGGCGCCATCGAGATGGCGACCCGGCAGCACCAGCTTCGCACCCACCGCCGGCGCGGCGAACGGCACGCCCCAGGCATTGGCATGGAACATCGGCACGGCCAGCAGCACGCTGTCGCGCTGCGACAGGGCCATGGTGTCGGCCTGCAGCGCGCGCAGGGTGTGCAGGAACACGCCGCGATGGGTATAGGTCACGCCTTTCGGTGCGCCGGTGGTGCCGGAGGTGAAGCACAGGCCGCAAGGCATGCGTTCGTCGAAACCGCCCCACCCGGCCGGCTTGCGCGGCGCACCGGATCCCGCGTCGAGCAGGCGTTCCAGTGGTTCGATCCCCGGCGCAACGTCTTCCGCCACGGCCGTGCCATCGATCGACAGGATCCGTTCGACCGTTCCGGCGCGCGTGGCGATGCCCCGCGCCAGCGGCGCCAGGTCGGCGGCGGCGACCAGCACGCGCGCGCCGGACTGTTCCAGCATCGCCGCCAGGTGTGCCTCGGACACGCGCGGGTTGAGCGTCTGGCAGACCGCGCCCATGCCCATCACCGCGTACCAGGTCTCCATGTGCGACTGGGTGTTCCAGGCCAGGGTGGCGACCACGTCGCCGCGACCGACGTCCATCCCCGCCAGCAGCTCCGAGACCTCGCGGCTGCGACGCTGCAGGTCCGCGTAGCCGACGCGCGCCGTGCTTCCATCCTCGCCCGCGGTGACCACCTCGACCCCGGCGTGCCACTTGGCACCATGCTCCAGGAACCTGTCGATGGTAAGCGGCCAGTCCTGCATCTGGCCATGGATCACGGACATCCAGGCACTCCGGCGGGCAGCGGCGGCGCGGCGATGCCGACGTTCCAGTGCCAGGGCTGGCCGCCCTGCGCGCGGCGGCGGCACACCACCTGCTCCACGAGTTCGTACATGCCCGGCATCAGCTTTTCGCCGGGCACCGGCGCGCCGTCGAAGGCCATATAGGCGCGCACCCGGCCATAGGGCTGCCACGCCGGCTGGCCGGCGGCGACTGGCTGGCCGCTGCGCGCGAACGAGGCCCAGTAGCCCGACATCGCCGCGGTCAGCGCCCGCTCGCCGTCGGAGTCCGGTGCCTTCGGCCACAGCGGCGGGGTGCGGTCGTGGCTGGCGAACACGTACGGCAGCTCGGCGGCGTGGAATGCGTGCAGGCCGGCGTCGCTGGCGGCCGGGTAACCGTGGTTGAAGTAGTACAGGTACGACGGCAGGCCCAGTTCGGCCTGCTTGCGTACCAGCCGCTCGGCGGTCCAGCCGTACAGCGCGTCGCGGGTGGTGGCCAGCATCGCCGCGTCGAGGTTGGTTGCCGGGTAACGCTCGAGCATCGCCTCGGCCAGGTCGCCGTAGGCGGCACGGATCGCCGCCTCGTAGGTCGCGGCATCGGCCGGCTTCGGCGGCAGCAGGAAGCGCAGCGACCGGATCTCGCCCTCGTTGAAGCCGGCCAGGATCGGCACCGGCGCCTGCTGGCCGCGGTCGAAGACCTCGACCAGCTGCGCCGGCAGCACCTTGCCGTCGACGTTGCCGAACGGCAGGAAACCGGACATTGCCGCCTTCACCGTCAGCTCCTGCGGGTCCATGGCACGGAGCCGCGGCAGGCCGCGCACGCCGAGCTTGCGGCCCAGCTCCAGGCCCGACTCCTCGGCCGCGGGCATGCCATGCGCGGCCTCGCGCAGCGCCGGCGTGGTGATCATGTACGCACTCTGGGCGATGGCCTTGTGGAACAGGCCGCGCGCCGGCGGTGCGGCCATCAGGTACATCACGCTCAGCGCGCCGGCCGACTCGCCGGCGATGGTGACGTTGCCTGGATCGCCGCCGAACGCGGCGATGTTGCGCCGGACCCAGCGCAGCGCCTCGATCTGGTCGAGCAGGCCGTAGTTGCCGGACACGCCGTCTGCCGACTCGGCGCCCAGGTCCGGATGGGCCAGGTAGCCGAGCACGCCAAGGCGGTAGTTGATGCTCACCACCACCATGCCCTGCGCGGCCAGGCGCGCGCCGTCGTACATCGGCTCGCGGCTGGAGCCGGCGACCAGCGAACCGCCGTGGATCCACACGAACACCGGCGCGTCCTTCGCCTCGGCCGGCGTCCAGATGTTGAGCGACAGGCAGTCCTCGCTGGTCGGCAGGGCGTCGCCTGGCGAGTAGATGCTGCCGGGGCGCGGCGGCGGCTGCACGCAGGCCGGGCCGAAGCGGGTGGCCTCGCGGGTGCCCTTCCAGGGTTTGGCCGGCACCGGCGCGCGCCAGCGCAGCTGCTTCACCGGCGGCTCGGCGTAGGGAATGCCAAGGAAGGCATGGATGCCGCCGTCGAGCGCCTCGCCCCGGAGCGCGCCGACGGGGGCGTGGACGACCGGCCCCTGGGACCACGCCGCACCCGGAAGCGCGGCACAGCCCAGGACCGCGGACACGACCAGAGAGCGGAAGGTGGATCGGGTCACGGGGTGGTCTCCTGCGAAGCCTGGAGTCGGATGGTGCGCGCCAGCCGCAGGAACATGCCCACCGCCAGCAGGTAGAACGGGATCAGGGTGTAGAACGCCATCTGCAGCGAGTTGTCCGGGTGGCTGGCGCGGAAGAAGTCGCTGACCATGCCCAGGTAGGCCGGGCCGAGGCCCAGGCCGATCAGGTTCATCACCAGCAGCAGCAGCGCCCCGGAGAGCACGCGCTGGTTCGGTCGCACTTCCTCCTGCACCAGGGTCACCGCCGGCGACAGGTAGAAGTAGTTCAGTCCGGTCGGCAGCAACAGGAAGGCCAGCGCCAGCGGCCAGCGGTCGGCCCACACGAACAGGGCGAACAGCGGCATCGCAAGGGCGAGGCCTGCGGCCGGCAGGTAGGCGTAGGCGGTCTTCGACTTCCGTGACAGACGGTCGATCAGGCGACCGGAGGCGAACATGCCGGCGCAGATGCCGGTGCCGATCACCACCGCGTACCACACCGCCACCTGCTCCAGCGCCATGCCCTTCTCGCGCATCAGGAACAGCACGGTGAAGTTGAGCACCGCATAGGTGATGAACTGGGTCGCGCCGCAGGCCAGGGCCATGCCGCGCAGCACCGGGTTGGCGAAATACTCGCGGCAGGTAAGCCAGAAGGGGGGCGCCGGCTCGGCGGCGGCGGCAACCGCCCCCGGCGCGGCATCCAGGCCCCCCTTCCGGGGCTCCCGCACCACCAGCCAGACCACCAGCGCGGTGACGATGCCGACCACGCCTACCCAGATGAAGGCCAGCCGCCAGGAATACGCCGCCGCGATCGATGCGCCGAAGGCCACGCCCAGCGCCTGCCCGATCGGCGGGCCGAGGTTGAACAGGCTCAGCGCGGTTCCGCGCATGCCCGGCGGGAAATAGTCGGAAATGATCGCGTAGGACGGCGGCACGCCGCCGGCCTCGCCGACGCCGACGGTCATCCGCGCCAGCGCCAGCTGCGGATACGAGGAGGCCATGCCGCAGGCGGCGGTGGCCGCGCTCCACAACGCGCAGGAGAACGCCAGCACCCGCACCCGGTTGGTGCGGTCGGCCAGCCAGCCGACCGGGATCGCCAGGATGCAGTAGAACATCGCGAAGTACAGGCCGCCGATCAGGCCAAGCTGGGAGTCGGTGACCCCCAGTTCGTCCTGGATGGGCTTGGCCAGGATCGACAGCAGCTGCCTGTCGAGGAAGTTCAGCACGTAGACCAGGCACAGGATCGCCAGCACGATCCATGCCCGCGCGCCCGGGCGCGCGTGCTGCGCGCCGGGCATCGCCTGGCTGGCCGGAAGCGCGGCCATCAGAACCGGTACCCCACGCGCACGCCGACGGTGCGCGGCCGCACCAGCGCGTATCGGCCGTCGAGGAACGCCTCCGGATGCACGTAGGTCACCGAACGGTCGTCGAACAGGTTCTCCACGTACAGGCCCACCGTGTAGTGGTCGAACGCGGCGGCGACGTTGGCGTTCACCACGGTATACGCGTCGGTGTAGTCGAAGGTCGGGCTGACCACGCCCGGCTGGCCGGGCACGTACTGGAACTGGCCGGGGAAGTCGCCGACGTGGACGATCGCCAGCGAGGCATTGCCTTCCGAGCCGCGGATGAAGTCGAAGCGGTAGCTGGTGACGAGCGAGGCGCTGAACTCCGGCGCGGCCAGGCGCGCGCCGAGGACAGTGCCGGAAATCGCCGCCTCCTGCGGGGTCAGTTCATCGACCCTGGCGCGGTTGAACGAGCCGTTCAGCGCGATCGTCCAGTCCATGTTCGGCATGGCCATCAGCTCGAACTCCAGGCCACGGCTGTAGGCCCCGCCGATGTTGGTGGCGAACTGGACCTGGTCGGAGACGCGGTTGGCCTGCACCTGGATGTCGTTCCAGTCGACGTAGTACAGCGCCAGGTTGGCGGCCAGGCGGCCGTCGAGCCAGCTGCCCTTCATGCCCAGCTCGTAGTTGATGAGCTTGTCCGAGTCGGCGCCGTAGGGGATGACCAGGTCGTCCGGGTCGATGGTGCTGACCGATCCGGCGCGGGCATTGACCACCGGCGCGCGGAAGCCGGTGGCGACCGCAGCGTAGGTAGTGACCGACGGCACCGGGCGCCAGGAAGCGCTGAGCCGGTACGACGGGCCGGTTTCCCGTGCCTTCGCGCCGGTGGCGGCCTCGACCGGGGTGATCGTGAGCGGGCCGCCGGGGATGCCGAAGAAGGCGTACAGGTAGGCCTGGGTGAGGTAGTCGCTGTTGTAGCCGCCGGCGCCGGTGAAGGCCTGGGCCTGGGTGCTGCCGTAGCGCAGGCCCAGGGTGGCCCAGAAGTCGTCGTTGAAGTGGTAGGTCAACTGGCCGAACAGCGCCTGCTCCTTTGACACGTCGGTGCTGAGGAAGCGCAGGTAGTACTCGTCCGGCAGCCCGGTGATGCCGCTGCGCTGCAGGAATTCCTCGTTGGAGCGGTAGCCGAAGTGGACGTCGCGGTCGCGCTTGAAGTGGAAGCCGCCGAGCACCCACTCGAACCGGCCGCCGGTGTCGGACACCAGGCGCACTTCCTGGACGAAGGTCTTGCTGTTGAACGGCGCGTCCAGGGCGAAGGCGAAGGCCTGGCCGTAGGTGCCGGCCAGGTCCACGTTGAACGCCGCGTCGTAGTCCGACCAGGTCGAGGAGCTGGTCAGGTGGGCGCCGTCGAACTGGTAGTCCAGGGTCAGGTTGTAGTTGTCCATCGTCCCGTTGAACATGTCGGGACGGTCGGAGTAGCGCTTGTCCCGGCCGAGGTCGGGGTTGGTCAGCGAAGAATCCTCCGGCGTGCTCTCCTCGCGCGACAGGCGCACCTGCGCGGCGAAGCGGTCGGTCGGCTCCCACAGCAGGGTGGCGCGGCCGCCCCAGGCCTTGAGCAGTTGGCGTCCCTGACGCCGGTGCCGAGGTTGTCGACGTAGCCGTCCTCGTTGCGCGAGAAGCCGACCACGCGCAGCGCCATGGTGTCCTGCGCCAGCGGGATGTTGACCATCGCGTTGTAGCGCTGGCGCAGCGAGCTGGAGCCGGTCATGCCGACGTCGGCCAGGAACGAGGCGTCGAAGGCGTTGGGATCGGGCGCGTGGGTCAGGATGCGCAGCGCGCCGGCCAGCGAGCCGGAGCCGAACAGCGTGCCCTGCGGGCCGCGCAGGAACTCGATGCGCTCGACGTCGTACAGGCTCGGGTCGAGCACGGTCGAGTTGCCGTTGGCCGAGATCGGCAGTTCGTCGATGTAGATCGCCACCGTGCTCTGCAGGTTGGCGTTGTAGCCGTTGGTGGCGATGCCGCGGGCGGTGAAGTTGTTGAAGTTCGCGCTGGGGCGGTTGAGCACCACGCCCGGGGTTTCATGGGCCAGGCCCTCGTAGCCGACGATGCCCTTGGCATCGAGCTGTTCCTGGCCGAGCACGGTCACGCTCAGCGGCACGTCCTGCAGCTTTTCGCTGCGGCGGGTCGCGGTGACCACGATGGCGTCCAGTTCCTGGGCGCCTCCAGGCTGGGACCGCGATTCCAGCGCCTGGCTGGTGGCCTGCGCCAGGGCGGAAACAGGTAAAGCGAGCAACGTTGCAACGTATGCGGACGCGATCAGACGACTTGCCATGCGGATCCCCTCCCAAGGATTGCCGGTTAAGCACGAAAGCGTGCCCGGATACTGCAAGGCGGGGAGGGTGGTGTCAACACTCACTCACGATTGTGTGAATATTTTTCCCTGCGCGGAAACCGCTTCTGGATCAGGGGCTTGCTGCTGCATTGCGACAATCCGAAGGCGTCCGGTAGCGCCCGCGCAGGCGCGCCCGATACGCACGCATGCGTACGGCATGGCGCTCGGGACTCGATGGGAACGCATGCCGGCGACGTCAGCACGGGGCGGACGTCCTGGCCGGCATCAGGAAGGCTGCGCCGGCTTCAGCGGAAGACGACGGTCTTGTGGCCGTTGAGCAGGATGCGGTGCTCGACATGGCGACGCACCGCGCGCGCCAGCACCTGCGATTCGATGTCGCTGCCCACCCGGACCAGGTCGCGCGGGGTCATGGCGTGGTCCACGCGGGCCACGTCCTGCTCGATGATCGGGCCCTCGTCCAGGTCCGGGGTGACGTAGTGCGCGGTGGCGCCGATGATCTTGACCCCGCGCGCGTGCGCCTGGTGGTACGGCTGGGCGCCCTTGAAGCTGGGCAGGAAGCTGTGGTGGATGTTGATCGCGCGACCGGCAAGGGCCTCGCACAGGCGCGGCGACAGGATCTGCATGTAGCGCGCCAGCACCACCAGGTCGACCTGTTCGCGCTCGACCAGTTCCAGGATCGCCTGCTCCTGTTCCGCACGGTTGGACGCATCCACCGGAAGGTGGTGGAACGGCACGCCGTAGGAAGCCGACAGCGCGGCGAAGTCCGGGTGGTTGGACGCCACCGCTGCAATGTCCACGTGCAGCTGCCCGCTATGGGCGCGGAACAGCAGGTCGTTGAGGCAGTGGCCCTGCCTGCTGACCAGCACCAGCAGGCGCGCGCGGCGACGCGCGTCGTGGATCTGCCAGTCCATGCCGAACTCGGCAGCCAGGCTGGCGAAGCGTTCCTGCAGGGCCTCGAGGGTCTCCTGGGCGGGTAGTTCGAAATGCACGCGCAGGAAGAAGCGGCCGGTCTCCTCGTCGCCGAACTGCTGGGCGTCGATGATGTTGCAGCCCTGGCCGAACAGCAGGCCGGACACGCGGTAGACGATGCCGGTACGGTCCGGGCAGGAAAGGGCGAGGATGTAGTCGTGGCGCATAGGCGCGCCATGGTATGCGAGCGGCGGCCGCTGCGCGCGGCCGTTGCAGCTGTTACCGCCGGCTCGGCTCAGGCGAACAGGCCGCGCACCCCGTGCGGCTCGCAGCGCCGGTACTGCGGTGGGCCCTTCACCTTCGCGCCCAGCTCGGCGGCGGCGTGCCAGGGCCAGCGCGGGTCGTAGAGGATGCCGCGGGCCAGGGCGACCGCATCGGCCTGGCCGCCGGCGACGATGTCCTCGGCCTGGCGTGCCCCGGTGATCAGGCCCACCGCGATCACCGGCATCCGCACCTGTTCGCGGATCGCCGCGGCGAACGGCACCTGGTAGCCCGGAGCGGCGGCGATCTGCTGGCGCGGATCCAGGCCGCCGCTGGAGACATGGATGAAGTGGCAGCCGCGCGCATCCAGCTCGCGCGCCAGGGAGATGCTCTGCTGCAGGTCCCAGCCGCCTTCGACCCAGTCCGTGGCCGAGATGCGCACGCCCACCGCCACCCGCTCCGGCACCGCCGCGCGTACCGCGTCGAATATCCGCAGCGGCAGGCGCATGCGGTTCTCGAGGCTGCCGCCGTATTGGTCGTCGCGCTGGTTGGACAGCGGCGACAGGAACTGGTGCAGCAGGTAGCCATGCGCGCCGTGGATCTCGACCAGGTCCAGGCCGATGCGCGCGGCGCGCCTGGCGGATTCGACGAAGGCCTCGACCAGGGCGTCGATGGCGGCCTCATCCAGCACCTGCGGCGCCGGGTATCCGCTGTCGAACGGCAGCGCCGACGCCGACACGGTGGTCCAGCCTTCCGGCTCGCCGGCGGCGATCGGACCACCCCCCTCCCACGGCCGGGCGGTGGAGGCCTTGCGCCCGGCATGGGCCAGCTGGATGCCCAGCGGCATCGGTGCCCAGCGCCGCAGCGAGGCCACCAGCGCGGCCAGCGCCGCTTCCTGGTCGTCGTTCCACAGCCCCAGGTCGGCATGGGTGATGCGGCCGTTGGCCTGCACCGCGGTGGCCTCCAGGATCAGCAGGCCTGCGCCGGACAGGGCCAGGTGGCCAAGATGGATGCGGTGCCAGTCGGAGACCACGCCCTCGTGCGCCGAGTACTGGCACATGGGCGCGATGACGATGCGGTTGGACAGTTGCAGGGGACCGAGGTGGAGCGGCGAGAACAGCTGGCTCATGGCGGGTGGGTCCGGGCGGGACCCGCATTGCAGCGCCGCCATGGCACGGCTTCAAGGCCGTGGCTGGATCGCAGCATCGCACTCGACGTCACGCCCTACCCGCTACCCGCCAGTCCAGGCAGCACCTGCACGCAATCGGCCTCGAGCTTGAGCATGGCGAGGTCGTCGGCGCGGGTGCGGCCGCGGTTGAGGATTGCCACCGGGATCCCGGCCTCGGCCGCCATCCGCGCGAAGCGGAAGCCGGACCAGACCATCAGCGACGAGCCGACCACCAGCATCGCGTCGCTGGCGTGCAGGGCGGCGGTGGCCTCCTCTACCCGCGCCCGCGGCACGCTTTCGACGAAGAACACCACGTCGGGCTTGAGCCTGCCGCCGCAGGCCGGGCAGTCCGGCACGTCGAAGCCGGCGAAGTCCACGCCCTCCAGGTCGGCGTCGCCGTCGGGCGCCACCGTGGCCAGGTGGGCGTCCCAGCCGGGATTGCGCTCCAGCAGCTGTCGCTGGAAGCCTTCGCGCGGCAGGCGCAGGCCACAGCCCAGGCACGCGACCTGGTCCAGGCGGCCGTGCAGGTCGATCACTCCGGTGGAGCCGGCACGCTGGTGCAGGCCGTCCACGTTCTGGGTCAGCAGCCGCGACACCCGACCCAGCCGCTGCAGCATCGCCAGCGCGTGGTGCGCGGCATTGGGCCGGGCCGCGGCGAACGGCCCCCAGCCGGCCAGGCTGCGCGCCCAGTAGCGACGCCGGGTGAGGTCGTTGCCGGTGAAGGCCTGGAAGGTGATAGGCGGTACCCGCTTCCAGCCGCCGTCGGCGTCGCGGTAGTCCGGAATGCCCGAGCCGGTACTGATGCCGGCGCCGGTCAGCACGAACAGGCGCCTGTGTCGGGCGATGAAGTCGCCCAGCGCCGCTTCCGGTCGGGCGGCAGGCACGGGGAGCGGGGCTGGCAGGGAAGCGTGCATCGGCAGGAGGACGGGTGGCGAGGCGGGGAAACCGGGCGTCGCCGACATGTTGCACGAGATCGACCACATGTCGGCGTGGAGGGCCGCGGCTGACAGCGTTGTCTGGCTCCGGCGGTACATCGTCCTTACACCCGTGGAGCTAAGATCGGCGGCCCCCAAACCTGCCAAGGGAACAGCCGTGACCATCAACAGCGAACAGCGTGACCGCATTGCTTCCGGCCAGGGTTTCATCGCCGCGCTCGACCAGAGCGGCGGCAGCACGCCCAAGGCGCTGAAGCTCTACGGCATCGACGAGTCGGCCTATGCCAACGACGCCGAGATGTTCGCCCTGGTCCACCGCATGCGCGAGCGCATCGTCACCAGCCCGGCCTTCGACGGCCGCATCCTCGGCGCCATCCTGTTCGAACGCACCCTGGACGACAGCTTCGCCGGCCAGGAGGCCGCGCGCTTCCTGTGGGAGCAGAAGAAGGTCGTGCCGTTCCTGAAGATCGACAAGGGCCTGGCGGACGAGGAAGGCGGCGTGCAGCTGCTCAAGCCGATCCCGGGCCTGGAGGACCTGCTTGCGCGGGCCAAGGCCAAGGGCGTGTTCGGCACCAAGGAACGCTCGGTGATCAAGGCCAACAACGCCGCCGGCATCGCCGCCGTGCTGGACCAGCAGTTCGAGCTGGCGCGCAAGGTGCTGGCCGCCGGCCTGGTGCCGATCATCGAACCGGAAGTGGACATCAAGGCCGCCGACAAGGAGGCGATCGAGACTGAGCTCAAGCGCGGCCTGCTCGAGCGCCTGGACACGATCGACGCCTCCACCCCGGTGATGCTCAAACTGACCCTGCCCAGCCTCGATGGCTATTTCGCCGAGCTGGTGGAGCATCCGTCGGTGCTGAGGGTCGTGGCCCTGTCCGGCGGCTACAGCCGCGAGGAGGCCAACGCCAAGCTTGCCCGCAACCCGGGCGTGATCGCCAGCTTCAGCCGCGCCCTGACCGAGGGCCTGGGCGCGCAGCAGAGCGACGAGGAATTCAACAAGGCCCTCGACGCCTCGATCGAATCGATCTACCGCGCCTCGATCGCCTGATCGCCGCGCGCAGGCGGATGCCACCCACCGGGCATCCGCGGCATCATTGGAGGCCCGCCGCCCGGCGCGGCAGGCCTCCAGCAACCGATGCATCCCGATAACACCGCACTGATCGTGGTCGACCTGCAGCCGGACTTCATGCCCGGCGGCGCCCTGCCCTGCCACGAGGGCGATGCCATCGTCCCGGCCATCGATGCGCTGCTGCGCTCGCGCAGCTACCGCACCGTGGTAGCCACCCAGGACTGGCATCCGCCCGGGCATGCTTCCTTCGCCAGCGCCCATCCCGGTCGCCAGCCCTTCGAACAGATCCAGCTGCACGGCCAACCGCAGACGCTGTGGCCGGACCACTGCGTGCAGGGCACGCCCGGGGCCGCGCTGGACCCGCGGGTGGACTGGAACGCAGCCGACCTGGTGCTGCGCAAGGGCACGCGCCCGCAGGTGGATTCGTACAGCGGCTTCCGCGAGAACCACGGCCCCGATGGCAGCCGTCCGGCCACCGGGATGGCCGGCTGGCTGCGCGAGCGCGGGATCGACGAAGTGCATGTATGCGGCCTGGCGCGCGACTACTGCGTGCTGTGGACCGCGCAGGACGCGGCGGCCGCCGGCTTCCGCGTGCGCTTCCTCTGGGACCTCGCCCGCCCGGTGACGCCCTACGGCGACGCGCCTACCCGCGCCGCGCTGGATGCGGCCGGCATCGGCATCGGCTGACCACAGTCCGCGGAAAAGGAAACGCCGGCCACCAGGGCCGGCGTTTTTGTCGGGAAAGCAGCGGGGGACCACTTCCCTGGACACGGGGGAGGGGAGATCAGAATTCCTGCCAGTCGCCGTCGTCGGCCGTCACCGCCACCGGCGCGGCGGCACGCTGGCGGATGACCGGAGCCGGCTTGGCCGCCACCGGACGGGGCGCCGCGCTGCGCACCGGGGCACGCAGCGTCGAGCGCGCCGCGCCGTCGGCCAGGCGGAACACCGCCACCGCCTCGACCAGCTGCCCGGCCTGCTCGGCCATCGAACGCGCCGCGGCGGAAGCCTCTTCCACCAGCGCGGCGTTCTGCTGGGTGGTCTCGTCCATCTGCACCACGGTCTGGCTGACCTGCTCGATGCCGGCAGTCTGCTCCTGCGAGGCAGCCGAGATCTCGGACATGATGTCGGTCACCCGGTGCACGCTGCTGACGATCTCGCCCATCGTGGTGCCGGCCTTCTGCACCAGGGCCGAGCCGTTGGCGACCTTGCCCACCGAGTCGTCGATCAGCTGCTTGATCTCCTTGGCCGCGCCGGCCGAACGCTGGGCCAGGGTGCGCACCTCGGAGGCGACCACGG
>NZ_PDWP01000001.1 GCF_010093235.1 Pseudoxanthomonas suwonensis
CGGGCTGGCCGCAGCCGCTGCAGCAACGCCGCACGCCCTCCTGCGGATCAAGCTCGATCACCAGCCAGCGTTGGCCGCCGCGCGGCTCGCGATGCCAGCGGCTTACGCCATATCCCGCCCAGCCTCCCAGCGGAGACATACAATCCAACTCGGCCACGGCCGGCCCCAGTTTGTTGCTTCGACACCAGCAAGTCTGCCGGGTCGGCCGTGTGCCTCTCTCCCCTTAGTTGGGAGAAGAACCTTTCTTTTTGCCCGGCCTTCCCGGGCCTGCACCGGCTTGGCCGGTTCAGCCGGTGAACCCGTTGCTGATCGGGTAGCGCCGCTCGCGGCCGAATGCCCGCCGCGAAACCTTCGGGCCCGGCGCGGCCTGCTGCCGCTTCCACTCGCTGGTCCGCACCAGGCGCAGCACCCGGTCGACCACCTCGGCGGCGTAGCCGGCGGCCACGATCTCCTCGCGCGACTGCTCCTGGTCCACGTAGCGGTACAGGATGCCGTCGAGCACGTCGTACGGCGGCAGCGAATCCTGGTCCAGCTGGTTGGCGCGCAGTTCGGCCGAGGGCGGGCGGCTGATCACCGCCGGCGGGATCACCGGCGCGCCGCCGACGGTGTTGCGCCACTTGGCCAGGCCGAACACTTCGGTCTTGTACAGGTCCTTCAGCGGCGCGTAGCCGCCGCACATGTCGCCGTAGATGGTGGCGTAGCCGACCGCGTACTCGCTCTTGTTGCCGGTGGTCAGCAGCAGCCCGCCGAACTTGTTGGACAGGGCCATCAGGATCGCGCCGCGGCTGCGCGACTGCAGGTTCTCCTCGGTGGTGTCGGCCTCCTGCCCGGCGAACGCCTGCTCCAGAGACTGCAGGAAACCGGTGAACGCCGGCTCGATCGGGATCGTCTCCAGGCGCACGCCCAGCGCCGCGCACTGCTCGGCGGCCAGGTCGTTGGACAGGTCCGCGGTATAGCGCGAGGGCAGGCGCACCGCGGTGACGTTCTCCGGGCCCAGGGCCTCCGCCGCCAGGGCCAGCACCAGGGCCGAGTCGATGCCGCCGGACAGGCCCAGCCAGGCGCGCCTGAAGCCGTTCTTGCCGCAGTAGTCGCGGATGCCACGCACCACCGCGCGCCAGGCCAGCGCGTCCATGCTCTCGTCGCCATCGTCCATCCACTGCACGGGCGTGAAGCTGCGGCCGGCGGTGTCGTAATCCACCACCAGCCACTGGTCGGTGAAGGCGGCCGCGGCCGGATGCACGGTGCCGTTGCCGTCCGCCACCACCGAGGCGCCGTCGAACACCAGCGAATCCTGGCCGCCGACCACGTTGAGGTAGGCCACGGCCGCGCCGGTCTCGCGGGTGCGCTCGGCCAGCAGGGCGTCGCGCTGGGCGTGCTTGCCGCGCTCGAACGGCGAGGCGTTGGGCACCAGCACCAGCTGTGCGCCGGCCTTCACCGCGTCGGCGATCGGCTCCGGGAACCACAGGTCCTCGCACACCACCACGCCCACCGGCACGCCCTCGACCTCGAACACGCACGGACCGCCGTCCGGGTCGACCTCGAAGTAGCGGCGCTCGTCGAACACCGCGTAGTTCGGCAGCTCGCGCTTGCGGTAGGTGGCCTCGATGCGGCCGGCGCGCAGCACGCTGGCTGCGTTGTAGAGCACGCTGCCGGCCGATTCCGGCCAGCCCACCACCGCGGTGATGCCGTGCACGCCGGCGGCGACCTGCTCCAGCGCCTGCTGGCACCGGGCCAGGAACGAGGGCCGCATCAGCAGGTCCTCCGGCGGATAGCCGCTGATCGCCAGTTCCGGGAACAGCACGATGTCCGCGCCGTACTCGTCACGGGCCTCGGCGATCATCCCGGCGATCCGCCCGGCATTGGCCTCGACGGCGCCGACCGGGAAATCGAACTGGGCCAGCGCGATGCGCAGCGAATCCTTCATGGGGCCAAGCCGGTGTGGGAATGGCCCCCATGATACCGGCGCGGCGTGGGCATCCTGCATGCGCCGCCTGCCTGGTTTCGCCACCCCGGAAAAGACGAAGGCCGCCCGGGGGCGGCCTTCGCTTCGAACCGTCGGGGACGGCCCGCTTACTTCACCAGCTCGGCGATGGCCGCGCCCAGGTCGCCCGGCGAACGGACGGTCTTGACGCCAGCGGCTTCCATCGCGGCGAACTTGCCTTCCGCGGTGCCCTTGCCGCCGGAGGCGATCGCACCGGCATGGCCCATGCGCTTGCCGGCCGGGGCCGAGGCACCGGCGATGAAGCCGACGACCGGCTTCTTGACGTGCTTGGCGATGTACTCGGCGCCGGCTTCCTCGGCGTCGCCGCCGATCTCGCCGACCATGATGATGCCTTCGGTCTGCGGGTCCTCGTTGAACAGCTTGAGGCAGTCGACGAAGTTCAGGCCGTTGATCGGGTCGCCGCCAATACCAATACAGGTCGACTGGCCCAGGCCCACCTCGGTGGTCTGCTTGACCGCTTCATAGGTCAGGGTGCCCGAACGCGAGACGATGCCGATCTTGCCCGGCTTGTGGATGTGGCCCGGCATGATGCCGATCTTGCACTCGCCCGGGGTGATGATGCCGGGGCAGTTCGGGCCGATCAGCACGGTCTCCGGGTAGCTGCGGGTCAGCACGTTCTTGACGCGCAGCATGTCCAGCACCGGGATGCCCTCGGTGATGCAGACGATGACCTTGATGCCGGCCGCGGCGGCTTCCAGGATCGCATCGGCCGCGAACGGCGGCGGGACGTAGATGACCGAGGCGTCGGCGCCGGTGCTCTGCACGGCGTCGGCGACGGTGTTGAACACCGGCAGCTCGAGGTGGGTGGTGCCGCCCTTGCCCGGGGTGACGCCGCCGACGACCTGGGTGCCGTACTCGATCATCTGGGTGGCGTGGAAGGTGCCCTGCTGGCCGGTGAAGCCCTGCACGATCACCTTCGTGTTCTTGTTGATCAAAACGGACATTTCTTTGAGTCCTTCGTAATTTTGTTGAACCGGCTCCGGATCCGGGACACCGGCGTTCCCGCCGATGTCCGTGGTGCGTGCCTCCACGACCCCCGTCCCTCCGCTTCGCGGAGGGCCCGCCCCCTTGACTCAAGGGGGCGGCGCGGGCCGGGCTGACGCTCCGGGGCCGCGGGCGATCAGGCGGCGGCCTTGACGGCCTCGACGACCTTCTTGGCGCCGTCGTTGATGTTGTCGGCCGGGATGATGGCCATGCCGCTGTCGCGCAGCAGCTGCTTGCCTTCTTCCACGTTGGTGCCTTCCAGGCGCACCACGACCGGGACCTTGACGCCCACTTCCTTGACCGCGGCGATGATGCCCTCGGCGATCATGTCGCAGCGGACGATGCCGCCGAAGATGTTCACGAAGATGCCCTGGACCTTGTCCGAGGACAGGATCAGCTTGAACGCCTCGATCACGCGCTGCTTGTTCGCGCCGCCGCCGACGTCGAGGAAGTTCGCCGGCTCGCCGCCGTTGAGCTTGATCACGTCCATGGTGGCCATGGCCAGGCCGGCGCCGTTGACCATGCAGCCGATGTTGCCGTCCATGGTCACGTAGTTGATGTCCAGCTCCGAGGCGATCACCTCGGTCTGGTCTTCCTGGGTCTTGTCGCGCAGGGCGACCAGTTCCTTGTGGCGGAAGTTGGCGTTGTCGTCGCTGTTGAACTTGCCGTCCAGCGCGTACAGGTTGCCGTCGTCCAGGATGGCCAGCGGGTTCAGCTCGACCAGCGACAGGTCCTTCTCGTTGAACAGGCGGTACAGGTTCACCATGATGCTGGCGAACTGGCCGGCCTGCTTGGCGGTCAGGCCCATCTTGAAGGCGATGTTGCGGCCGTGGTACGGCTGCACGCCCTCGACGAAGTCGACGTTGAGGGTGTGGATCTTCTCGGGGGTCTCGGCTGCGACCTGCTCGATCTCCACGCCGCCCTCGCTCGAGGCGATGTAGCTGATGGTGCGGGGGCCACGGTCGACCAGGACCGACAGGTACAGCTCCTTGACGATCTCGCCGGCGGTGGTCACCAGCACCAGGTTGATCGGCAGCTCGACGCCGGCGGTCTGGTAGGTGGCCTTCTTGGTGCCGAGCATCTTGGCCGCAGCGGCCTTCACGCCGTCGACGGTCTTGCAGAACTTGCCGCCGCCGGCCTTGCCGCGGCCGCCCGCGGGGATCTGCGCCTTGACCATCCAGGGACCCTGGCCCAGCGCCTGGGCGGCGGCGACCGCCTCGTCCGGGGTGGCGGCGACCTTGCCGGCCGGAACGGGGATGCCGTACTCGGCAAGCAGCTGTTTTGCCTGGTATTCGTGGAAATTCATGCTTCACCAATGGGTGGGGAACGGCCGCCGGTGGCAGGCGTGGAAGGGCCGGGAACGGCCCGCGGGCGCGCCTGGCGGGGGCGGTATTGTCGCCGAAGGGGGGGCGGGCGTGCAAAACCACCCCGCCAACGCACCGTTCCTATACTTGGACGCCGCGCCAGCCCGGGGAGCCCCCGTTTGCCACAGCCTTCGCTGATCGACCGGATCGAATCCACTCCCCGACGGGAACTGCACGCATTCAGCCTCTACCGGGTGCTGGAAGCCGGGCTGATCGCCGCCATGGCGTTCAGCCCGCTGCGCGACCTGGCCGGGCCGATCAACGCCCCGCTGGCAGGCGTCGTGGCCGTCGGCTACCTGGTCGCCGCCGCCGCCCTGATGCTGCTGGACCGCCGCGAGCGCTGGCTGAAGCGCCTGGGGCTGGCCGGCACCAGCATCGACATCGCCGCGGCCGCCCTGGCCACCCACGCCCTGCCCGGCATCGGCGCCGGCATCGCGATGATGTTGCTGTTCAACGTGGTCGCCGCCGCCATGCTCCTGCCCCTGCGCTACGGGCTGGGCCTGGCCGTGCTGGCCTCGCTGGCCCTGGCAGGCGAGTACGCCTGGGCGGTGCTGGACGGCACCGGGCCGGCGCCGCGGCCGCTGGCCGAACTGACCATGTTCATCACCAGCTACCTGGCGCTGGGCTGGCTGGGCCACCAGATCGGGCAGCGCGCGCGCGCCAGCCAGCAGCTGGCGGACACCCGCGGCGCCCAGGTCGCCAACCTGGTGGAAATCAACGAGCTGGTCATCCGCCGCATGCGCACCGGCGTGCTGGTGGTGGATGGCGAGACCCGCATCACCCTGGCCAACGAGGCCGCGCTGCTGCTGCTCGGCGAAATGGGGCCGGGGCCGGAGCGCAGCCTCGCCGCCGCCGCGCCGGAGCTTGCGCGCCGCCTGCAGCACTGGCGCGAAGGCGGCGAAGGCGACGGCGGCCCGCTGCGGCTGCGCCCGGACCTGCCGGAGGTCCAGCCGCGCTTCGCCCGCCTGCTGGCCGACAGCGACCTGGCGCTGGTGTTCCTGGACGACTCCACCGTGGTCTCGCGGCGGGCCGAATCGCTGACCCTGGCGGCGATGGGCCGCTTCTCCGCCAGCCTCGCCCACGAGATCCGCAACCCGCTGGCGGCGATCAACTACGCAGTGCAGCTGCTGCAGGAATCGCGCGGTATCGACGAGGGCGACCGTCGCCTGCTGCAGATCATCCACCAGCAGTGCATGCGCACCAACGGCATCGTCGAGAACGTGCTCGGCCTGGCCCGCCGCGAACGCGCCAAGCCCGAGCACCTGGACCTGGTGGCGTTCGTGGGCCGCTTCGTGGACGACTACCGCAGCACCCTGCCGATCGAGACCGACAGCCTGGACGCCCTCCTGCCGGAGCAGCCGGTCCACGCCCTGGTCGACCCGGCGCACCTGCAGCAGATCCTCACCGCGCTGGTGCAGAACGCGCTGCGCTATGGACGCAACGCCGACGAGCCGGCGCGGGTGGAAGTCCGGGTGGCCGCCGCCGGCCGCAACGCCGTGGTCGAGGTCGTCGACCACGGCCCCGGCATTGCCGAGGCCGTGGTGGCGCAGCTGTTCCGTCCGTTCTTCACCACCTCCGAGCACGGCACCGGGCTGGGCCTGTACATCGCCGGGGAACTGGCGCGGGCCAACCAGGCCACGCTGGAGTACGTCCCGCCGCCGGATGGAGGCACCAGTTTCCGGATCACCCTCCCCGGTCCGCACGGCATGCTGCCCATGTGATTTCCATCACACGCTTGGTGACATCGGGCGCCTGGGCTATCGTTCCACGCCATGAATCAAGCCCGCAGCGCCCTGATCGTCGACGATGAACGTGATATCCGCGAGCTGCTGGTCCTGACCCTGGGGCGGATGGGCCTGCGGGTGGACACGGCCGCCAACCTCGCCGAGGCGCGCGAGCTCCTGGCCAGCCACCGCTACGACCTGTGCTTCACCGACATGCGCCTGCCCGACGGCAACGGCATCGAGCTGGTGGGCGAGATCGCGCGCAAGTACCCGCAGACGCCGGTGGCGATGATCACCGCCTTCGGCAACATGGACCTGGCCGTGGAGGCGCTGAAGGCCGGCGCGTTCGACTTCGTCAGCAAGCCGGTGGACCTCAACGTGCTGCGCGGCCTGGTCAGGCACGCGCTGGAGCTCAACAACGACGAGCGCCCCGCCGCGCCGGCCCAGGCCGGACAGGCCAGCCGGCTGCTCGGCGAGTCGGCGGCCATGCAGTCGCTGCGGACCACCATCGCCAAGGTCGCGCGCAGCCAGGCGCCGGTGTACATCCTCGGCGAATCCGGCGTGGGCAAGGAGCTGGTGGCGCGCACGATCCACGAGCAGGGCGCGCGCGCGGCCGGGCCCTTCGTGCCGGTCAACTGCGGCGCGATCCCGGCCGAGCTGATGGAAAGCGAGTTCTTCGGCCACAAGAAGGGCAGCTTCACCGGCGCCCACGCCGACAAGCCCGGCCTGTTCCAGGCCGCCAGCGGCGGCACCCTGTTCCTGGACGAGGTGGCCGAGCTGCCACTGGCGATGCAGGTCAAGCTGCTGCGCGCGATCCAGGAGAAGTCGGTGCGCCCGGTGGGCGCCGCCGGCGAGATCCCGGTGGACGTGCGGATCCTGTCGGCCACCCACAAGGACCTGGCCGGGCTGGTCGCCGAGGGCCGCTTCCGCCACGACCTCTACTACCGCATCAACGTGATCGAGCTGCGCGTGCCGCCGCTGCGCGAACGCACCGGGGACCTGCCGCAGCTGGCCGGTGCGATCCTGGCGCGGCTGTCCGCCGGCCAGGGCCGGGAGGCGCCGGAGCTGACCGAGGCGGCGCTGGCGGCGCTGGCCCGCTATCCCTTCCCGGGCAACGTGCGCGAGCTGGAGAACGTACTCGAGCGCGCCCTGGCGCTGGCCGAGGGCGAGCGCATCGACGTGGCCGACCTGCACCTGCCGCAGGCGCCGGTGCGCACCGTCGCCGCGGCCACGGCCCCTGCCGAAGCCGCCCCCCTCCCGGCCGCGCCCATCGCGGCCGAGCCGTCCGGCGGCGCCCTGCCCTCGTACATCGAGCAGCTGGAGCGGGCGGCGATCCAGAAGGCGCTGGAAGACAACCGCTGGAACAAGACCCGGGCCGCGGCGCAGCTGGGCATCACCTTCCGCGCCCTGCGCTACAAGCTGAAGAAGCTGGGCATGGAATGAGGCGGCCCGGGCCGCCTTGGCGGCCGCGCCGCCACCGCCGCCCGCTGGGCCGCCGCCACGCCAGCGGTGATAATGGCTCATGACCACGAGCCACACGCCCAAGAAATCCCTGGGCCAGAACTTCCTGCACGATGCCAGTTACATCGAGCGCATCGTCCAGGCCATCGATCCGCGCCCCGGCGACCGGGTGGTCGAGATCGGGCCTGGCCAGGGCGCGCTGACCCTTCCGCTGCTGCGCCGCCATGGCGCACTGACCGTGATCGAGTTCGACCGCGACCTGGTCGGCCCGCTGGCGGAGATGGCCGCGCCGCTCGGCAAGCTGGAGATCATCCACCGCGACGTGCTGCAGGTGGACCTGACCGCGCTGGCCGGCGGCGAAAGGATCAAGCTGGCCGGCAACCTGCCCTACAACATCTCCTCGCCGATCCTGTTCCACGCCCTGGACCACGCCGCTGCGATCCGGGACATGGTGTTCATGCTGCAGAAGGAAGTGGTCGACCGCATGGGCGCCGGCCCGGGCAGCAAGGTCTATGGCCGCCTGAGCGTGATGCTGCAGGCCTACTGCCAGGTGCAGCCGCTGTTCGTGGTGCCGCCGGGCGCGTTCCGTCCCGCGCCCAAGGTCGATTCGGCGGTGGTGCGGCTGGTGCCGCGCGATCCGGCCACGATCGCCATCGCCGACCGCGACCGCTTCGCCCACGTGGTGCGCGCCGCCTTCGGCCAGCGCCGCAAGACCCTGCGCAACGCCCTGCGCGACGTATGCACGCCGGAACAGTTCGAGGTCGCCGGCGTCAGCCCGGACGACCGCGCCGAGCAGGTCGACGTCGCCGGCTTCGTGCGCCTGGCCAACGCCTGAGCGGATGCCCGCCGCGGCGGGCGCATGTTGCGGCGCGGGGCGATGCGGGTGATCTTCCTGCACCCGGCACCACGCAGCGTTCGCTTACACTGTCGCCATGTCCCGCTCCGATACGCCCTACGCGATCGAGGTCGAAGTCGCCCCGCGGTTCCTGGAGGACCAGTCCGAGCCCGACGCCGACCGCTACGTGTTCGCCTACACCATCCGGATCCGCAACCGCGGCAGCGTCGCGGCGCGGCTGCTCGCGCGCCACTGGGTGATCACCGACGGGCACGGCCGGGTGGAGGAAGTGCACGGCGAGGGCGTGGTCGGCGAGCAGCCCTGGCTGGAGCCGGGCGAGGATTTCGAATACACCTCCGGCGTGGTGCTGGAGACCGGGGACGGATCGATGCAGGGACGCTACGACATGCTGGCCGCAGATGGCACGCGCTTCGACGCGCCGATCGCCCCGTTCCTGCTGACCGTCCCGCGGACCCTGCACTGAGGCCGATGCGATGACCACCTGGGCCATCGGCGACCTGCAGGGTTGCTACGACGCCACCCAGCGGCTGCTGGAGAAGATCCGGTTCGACCCTGCCGCGGACACGCTCTGGTTCTGCGGCGACCTGGTCAACCGCGGCGGCCAGTCGCTGGAGACCCTGCGCCTGGTGCATTCGCTGCGCGACTGCAGCGTGGTGGTGCTGGGCAACCACGACCTGTCGCTGCTGGCCATCGGAGAGCGCCCGCTGGCCGAGAAGCGCAAGGTCAACCCGGACCTGCAGCGGGTGGTGCTGGCCGAGGACGCCGACGAGCTGCTGGGCTGGCTGCGCCGGCAGAAGCTGGTGCACGTGGACCGGGAGCTGGGCTGGCTGATGGTGCACGCCGGCCTGGCGCCGCAGTGGACCACGCAGATGGCCGAGCAGCTGGCCAACGAGGTCCAGCGCCAGCTGCGCGGAGACGGCTACCGCGGGCTGCTGCGCAACATGTACGGCGACAAGCCGCACTGGTCGCCTGGCCTGCGCGGCCAGGACCGCTGGCGCGCGATCATCAACTGGTTCACCCGCGCCCGCTACTGCACGCCGCGCGGGCGCATCGCCATCGACGAGAAGGGCCCGCCCGGCACCCAGGCGCCCGGCCTCTACCCGTGGTACGAGGCGCCGGGCCACGCCCAGCGCGACCTGAGGATCGTGTGCGGCCACTGGTCCACCCTGGGCCTGACCATCGCCCGCAACGTGCACGCGATCGACACCGGCGCGGTCTGGGGCGGCAGGCTCACCGCCCTGCGCCTGGATGGCGACGAGCTGTGCGTGAAGCAGGTCCCGGGCCGCGACGTGTCGGCGATCCCGCCGCACCTGCGCAAGGAATGAGCCGGTCCGCTCAGCGGCGGCGGTAGTCGACGAACTCGAAGGCGTGCGCGTGGCGCGCGTCGGCCGGATGCGCCTCGCGCGTGAGTTCCTGCCATTGCGCCGGATCCCATTCCGGGAAGAACGTGTCGGCATCCTCGACCGCGGTGTCGACCAGGGTCAGGTGCAGGTCGGTGGCCAGCGGCAGGGCCAGCGCGTAGACCTCGCCACCGCCGATCACGCTGAGGGTTCCAGCCCCCTGCGCGCGCGCCAGCCCAAGCGCCTGCTCCAGCGAAGCCACCGGCTGCATGCCCTCGAACGGCACCGCGCCGCTGCGGGTCAGCACCAGGTTGGTCCGGCCCGGCAGCGCGCGGCCCAGCGATTCGGCGGTACGCCGTCCCATCAGCAGCGGCGTGCCCAGGGTCAGGGCCTTGAAGCGCCGGAGGTCGTCCGGCAGCCGCCAGGGCAGGTCGTTGCCGCGCCCGATGGCGCGGTTGCGGTCCATCGCCACCACCAGGGCGACGCGCATGCTCACACCGCCACCGGGGCCTTGATCGCCGGCAGCGGGTCGTACCCCTCGATGGCGATGTCCTCGTATCGGAAGTCGAACAGGTCGCGGACCTCGGGATTGAGCCGCAGCTTCGGCAGCGGCCGCGGCTCGCGGGAAAGCTGCTCGCGCGCCTGCTCGAAGTGGTTCGAGTACAGGTGGGCGTCGCCCAGCGTGTGCACGAAGTCGCCGACCTCCAGCCCGGTGGCCTGCGCCACCATGTGGGTCAGCAGCGCGTAGCTGGCGATGTTGAACGGCACGCCGAGGAAGATGTCGCCGCTGCGCTGGTACAGCTGGCAGCTCAGGCGGCCATCGGCCACGTAGAACTGGAACAGGGTGTGGCACGGCATCAGCGCCATCTTCGGCAGGTCGGCCACGTTCCAGGCACTGACCAGCAACCGGCGCGAGTCCGGGTTGCGCCTGATCTCCTCGACCACCCAGCGGACCTGGTCGATCTCGCTGCCGTCGCTGCCGGTCCAGCGGCGCCACTGCTTGCCGTAGACCGGCCCCAGCTCGCCCTGTTCGTCGGCCCATTCGTCCCAGATGCTGACCTTGTTTTCCTTCAGGTAGGCGATGTTGGTCTCGCCCTTCAGGAACCACAGCAGCTCGTGGATGATCGAGCGCAGGTGCAGCTTCTTGGTGGTGACCAGCGGGAAGCCCTCGCGCAGGTCGAAGCGCATCTGCCAGCCGAACACGCTGCGCGTGCCGGTACCCGTGCGGTCCGGCTTGTCGGTGCCGTGCTCCAGCACGTGGGCCAGCAGCTCCAGGTATTGCTTCACGCCTTGCCTCCATCAGCAGGGATCACCGGCTGCAGCACGGGCGCGCCATGCGAGCGCCACAGCAGGAACAGGCCCAGCAGCACCAGCGGCAGGCTCAGCAGCTGGCCCATGGTCAGCCAGCCGAAGGCCAGGTAGCCGATCTGCGCATCGGGCACGCGCACGAACTCGACCAGGAAGCGGAAGCAGCCGTACAGCAGGGCGAACATGCCCGCCACCGCGTAGCGCGGGCGCGGCCGGCTGGAGAACCACCACAGCACGCAGAACATCACCAGGCCCTCGAGGAAAGCCTGGTACAGCTGCGACGGATGCCGCGCGAACGCGTCCAGCGCGCCGGCGTCGAACTGCGCCCTGAGCGCGGCCGGATCCAGCGCCTGGTATTCGGCGGGCAGCCCGCTTGGGAACACCACGCCCCAATTGCCGCCGGTGTACTTGCCCCACAGCTCGCCGCCGATGTAGTTGCCGATGCGGCCGAAGCCCAGGCCCAGCGGCACCACCGGCGCGACGAAATCCATGGTGTCGAAGAAGTGCAGCCGCTGGCGGCGCGACCACATCCAGCAGGCGATGAGCACCCCGATCAGGCCGCCGTGGAAGCTCATGCCGCCATCCCACACCCGCACCACCATCAGCGGGTCACGCAGCGCATCGCCCATGGCGTAGAACAGCACGTAGCCCAGGCGGCCGCCGAGCACCACGCCGAGCATCCCGTAGAACAGCAGGTCCGAATAGCCGTTGGCGTCGGTCCCGGGCAGGCGCCCGGCGCGGATCCTGCGCTGCCCCAGCAGCCAGGCCGAGGCGAACGCCAGCAGGTACATCACGCCATACCAGTGGACCTTGAATGGGCCGAGGCTCAGGGCGATCGGGTCGATCTGGTGAAGGACAATCATGGGGCCACGCCTGGGTAACGGAGTCGGACTGTATTACAGGGAAGGCGCGTCCACCGCGGGTGGACGCGCCACCGGCTCAGAACTCGCCCGCGCCCGGCACCTGCTTGGCGCGCGCCACGCGGCGCATCATCAGGTTCAGGATCTCCACCATCACCGAGAACGCCATGGCGAAGTAGATGTACGGCTTGGGCACGTGCACGTCGAAGCCGTCGAGCACCAGCACCACGCCGATCAGCAGGATGAAGGCCAGGGCCAGCATCTTGATGGTCGGGTTGGCGTCGATGAAGTTGCCCAGCGGGTTGGCCGCCAGCAGCATGATCGCCACCGCCACCAGCACCGCCACCACCATCACCGGGATGTGGTCGGCGATGCCGACCGCGGTGATCACCGAGTCCAGCGAGAACACGATGTCGATCACGGCGATCTGGGCGATCACCACCCAGAACACCTGCGAGGCCTTGGTGGTACGCGGGTCGTCGTCGTGGCCGCCGGAGATCAGCTCGCGGATCTCCATCGTGCCCTTCACCAGCAGGAAGGCGCCGCCGACGATCAGGATCAGGTCGCGCACCGAGATGCCCATGCCGCCGACGTGGAACAGCTCGGTGTGCATGCGCGCCAGGAAGGCCAGCGAGACCAGCAGGCAGATGCGGGTGATGCAGGCCACCGCGATGCCGAACTTGCGGGCAAATGCGCGCTTCTCCTGCGGCAGCCGGCCGACGGCGATCGAAATGAACACCAGGTTGTCGATGCCCAGCACGATTTCCAGCGCGCTGAGGGTCACCAGGGTCAGCCAGACGTTCGGGTCGGCCAGGAATTCGAAACTCATCGGGGGATTCCAGTCATGCGGGGGTCAAAGCAGGCGCGGGCCGAGGACCAGGCCCCAGCATGCCAGCACGTTCATCATCAGCACGAACACGGCGGCCGAGCCCATGTCCTTGGCGCGGCCGGCCAGCTCGTGGTACTCGGGGCCGTAACGCTCGATCACGGCCTCGATCGCCGAATTCAGCAGTTCGGCGGCCAGCACGGCCAGCATCGAGCCCAGCAGCAGGGCGCGCTCCACGCCATCCTGGCCCAGCCACAGCGCCAGCGGCGCGAGGACCACCAGCAGGCAGACCTCCAGGCGGAACGAGGACTCGTGGCGCCAGGCGGCCGCCAGGCCCTGGCACGACCACCGGGCGGCCCGCAGGATGCGGCGCGGGCCGCGCGGCAGGTGGCCGGTCACGTCAGCCACGGCGGGCACCACGGGAGACGGGGAAGGAAGGCGACGAAGGAAGCCGGCCGTGGGGCCGGGCCCGGAACTTGGGCGTCATCAGGCGGTAGCGGGCCAACGGAACGCCAATTTTGCCATATCCCCCCTCCCCGCGGCCCGCGGCGCAACGGACCGGCGGCCACCCCCCCGGGAATTGGCAGTCGCAGCAGGCCATGAGCCACGGCCGGAGCCGCGGCGCCAGCCGATGTCACCTCGAGGCGCGCAGGGCCTGCTGTTCGGACAGGGTCAGGGCGACGTTGTCGCGCAGGTAGGCCGGCTCGACCCGCTCCGCGGCCACCGCCTCGCCGGCGGCGTAGGCCACCGCGGCCAGCTGCGCCAGCACCGAGGCGCGCGGCAGCGCCGCCGCATCGAGCCCGCCCATGGCGTCGGCGAGCCGCCGCGCGAGCAGTCCGTCGGCGGCGGCGAAACCGGTCCCCACGCCCTGCCACCGGCCCTCGCCCGCCGGCAGCATCACCTCCGCGGGAGCCAGCACCTGCTCGCGGTCCAGCGCGACCAGGCGCCCGCCGTTGCGTTCATAGGCGCCGACGTAGACCTCGCCCATGCGCGCGTCGATCGCGGCCAGGATCCTGTCGGGGCCGTCGGCCGCGGCTCCGGCAGCCAGCACCTGCAGGGTGGAGACCGGCACCAGGGGCCGCTCCAGCGCCAGGGCGATGCCTTGGGCAAGGGCGATGGCCAGGCGCACCCCGGTGAACGCGCCCGGACCGCGGCCCACGGCGATCGCGTCCAGCTGCGCGCGGGCGATGCCCGCTTCCTGCAGCAGCTCCTGCGCCCATGGCAGGGCCAGTTCCGCATGGCGGCGCGGCGCCACCCCGAAGCGCTCGATGACCTGGCCATCCAGGTACAGCGCGACCGAACAGGCCTCGGTGGCGGTTTCGAAAGCGAGCAGTTTCATCGGGATGGTCTTCGGCAGCGGAACGGGAGACGGAGGGGGAAGTGCGGGTCAATCGATCGCCGCGGCGACCCCGGCGGTGGAGAAGAACGCCTGCACGTCCTCGATCCTGCGGGTCACGGCGAAGGGCGGCAGCGACTGCATGAACACCCGGCCATAGGGCTTGCTGGTGATGCGCGGGTCGCACAGCACCAGCACGCCGCGGTCCGATTCGGTGCGGATCAGCCGGCCCACGCCCTGCTTGAGCGCGATCACCGCCTGCGGCAGCTGCTCGTCGCGGAACGGATTGCCGCCGCGGCGGCGTACCGCTTCCAGGCGCGCCTCGAACACCGGGTCGTCCGGCGCGGCGAACGGCAGCTTGTCGATCACCACCACGCTCAGCGCGTCGCCGGCCACGTCCACGCCCTCGCGAAAGGTGGCCGAACCCAGCAGCACGCCGTTGCCGGACTCGCGGAAGCGGCGCAGCAGCTCGGCCTTGGGCGACTGGCCCTGCACGAACAGCGGCCACGGCCCGCCTTCCAGCGCGGCGGCGGCCTCGCGCAGCGCACGGTGCGAAGCGAACAGCAGGAAGGCGCGCCCGCCGGAAGCCTCCAGCACCGGCCGCACCGCGGCGATCATGGCCTGGGTGAAATCGCGGCTGCCGGGCTCGGGCAGGTTGCGCGGCAGGTAGCACAGGGCCTGGCGCTTCCAGTCGAACGGACTGGGTTCCAGCAGCGTCTGCGGGTCGAACAGGCCGAGCTTGCGGCCGATGTGGTTGAAACCGCCGCCCACCGCCAGGGTGGCCGAAGTGAAGATCCATGCCGCCTGCGAGCGCTCGCGGTGCTGGCGCAACGGCGCGGACACGTCCAGCGGCGTGCGCTGGCAGCGAAAACCGCGCGCACTCAGTTCGTCCCAGTAGACCTCGCCGCCGCGCGCGGCCGCGGCGGCCAGGGCCTCCGCGTCGACCCCCTCGCCTTCGCCGGCGACCGCCTCGACCAGCGAGTCCTGCTCGCCGGGTTCGGCGAAGGCATCGGAGGCGGCGTCGCCATCGCGCCAGCGTTGCAGGCGTTCGCCCAGGTCGCGGGCACGGGCCACGCAGGCCTCGAAACCGGGCGAGGTTTCGGCCAGCGGCTCCATGGCCTGCTCCAGCGCGGCCAGCGCGTCGGCCAGCACGTCGAATCCATCGGCCACCGCCGGCAGGGTCAGGGCGCGGTAACGCGTGCCGCGCGGCGGCAGCGCCTCCATCGCCGCGCGCAGTTCGCGCAGTGCCTGTTCCAGGGTGCGCACCGGGCCCTGCACCACCGCGGTGGCGCCGGTGGTCTGCTTGCACTCGGCCAGGCAGTCGCGGCCCAGCTCCTGGATCTGGCGCATGCCGAAGCCTTCGCCGAAGAAGCTGGCGGCCAGCTCGGGCAGCTGGTGCGCCTCGTCGATCACGAAGGCCTGGGCGCCGGGCAGGATCTCGCCGAAACCTTCCTGCTTGAGCGCCAGGTCGGCCAGCAGCAGGTGGTGGTTGACCACCACCAGGTCCGCGGCCTGGGCGCGCTGGCGCGCCTGGACCACGAAGCACTCCTCCCAGAACGGGCAGTCGGTGCCGAGGCAGTTGTCGACCGTGGAGGTGACCAGCGGCAGCAGCGGCGAGTCGTCCGGCAGCGATTCCATCTCGGCCATGTCGCCGGCGCGGGTGCGCCCGGCCCAGGCGACGATGCGCTGGAACTGGCTGGCCTGCTCGGGACTGGCGAAGCGCGCGTCGCCCTTGGCCTGCTCCATGCGGTAGCGGCACAGGTAGTTGGCGCGGCCCTTCAGCAGCGCGCTGCGGATGCCCTTGCCCAGCGCGTCGCGCACCCGCGGCAGGTCGCGGTGGTAGAGCTGGTCCTGCAGCGCGCGGGTGCCGGTACTGACGATGGTCTTCAGGCCCGACAGCAGCGCCGGGACCAGGTAGGCGTAGGTCTTGCCGGTGCCGGTGCCGGCCTCGGCCAGCAGCACCTCGCGCTGCTCGATCGCCTCGGCGACGGCGGCGGTCAGGCGCTGCTGCGCCGGGCGCGCGGCGAAGCCGTCCAGGCGCGATGCGAGCGCGCCTCCTTCACTGAGCGCCTCGCGGCTGGCCTGGGCAAGGAGTGACATGGTCGATGCAGGATGCACGGTGCGGCGCGGCCGGTGGCGGGTCCGCCACGGCCCGGGCCGTCAGAACCGCTGCACGCCCGGAACGGTGCAGGTGGCGAGCTGGGCCTTGGCCGAGGCGGCATTCTCCGCCTGTCCGCGCGCAAGGCGCGACTGCTCGATGGTGGCCCAGTGGCGGCGGCACATCGGCCCGACCCGCGAACCCAGGTCGTAGGCGCGACGCGCCAGGGTCTCGGCGCGGTCGTACTGGGCCTGCAGCAGCGCGACCTCGGCCCGCTCCTGCAGCACCACCGGGTCGTCGGGGACGATGAGCAAGGCCTGGTTGAGCGCGTCGGCCGCGGCCTCGACCTGGCCGGCGGCCAGGGCGGCGGTCGCACGCTCGCGCAGGTCGGCCACCTGCGGATCGCGCAGCGGCCGCACGTCCAGTTCGGTGTCCGCGGCGCCGGCGGCGGCCTGGACCGCGGCCAGGCGCTGGGCGGGCGTCACTTCCGGCGCGGCGGGGACCGGCTGTTGGGGGGCGGTACTACACGCGGCCAGCAGCAGGCACGGCAGCAGCGCGGCCAGGGAACGGGGGGAGGCGTTCATGCCGCCATTATGGCCCAGGCGGCTGCGCCGGGGCCGGCTGTTCCTGTTGCTGCGGCTGCGCGGACTGGCGGCCGCCACCGAACAGGCGACGCCAGAAGCCGGGCTGGTCCTGCGCCGCTCCGGCGTCTTCGCCGGCCGGATCCGGAAGGTAGGACGGGCCGCAGGGTGCGTAATCGGGCACCGCGCCGGCCACGAACGGGAAACGGCGGGCGCCGGGGCAGTCGGCATCGGTGATGTAGGAGCCTTCGGCCTGCACCCACTGCCAGTCCACGCCCTTGGGGTCCACCCTCAGCGGCGAGCTCGGCAGGCGCGAGAACAGCCCCGACCACACCCGCATCGCGCCGGTGGCGCCGTACAGCCCGGTCTGCTCGTTCTGGTCGTTGCCGACCCAGACCACGGCCAGGTGGTCGCCGGTGTAGCCGGCGAACCAGCTGTCGCGGCCATCGTTGCTGGTGCCGGTCTTGCCGGCCGGGGACAGCCGGCCGAGGCCGTCGCGGTGCAACTGGCGCGCCGTCCCCTCGTTGACCACTTCCTGCAGCCCGATGGTGACCAGCTTGGCGGCGATCGAATCGCCCTCCTGGGCCGGCGCCGGCGCGGTGTCGTAGCGCTTGAGCAGCTTGCCCTGCGGATCGAGCACGCCGCGCACCGCGCGCAGCGGCTGCACCTGCCCGCCGGAGGCAAGGAACTGGTACAGCTGGGCCATGGCATACGGGCTCTGGTCGGTGGAGCCGAGGATCAGCGAGGGATTGGGCTCGGCCTCGATGCCGGCCAGCACCTTCAGCAGCTGCGCCAGACGGTCCGGGCCGACCTGCATGCCGACCCGCACCGTGGCCTGGTTGTAGGACATGGCCAGCGCATCCATCAGCCGCACGGTGCCGTGGCTGCGGTTGTCGGAGTTGCCCGGCGACCAGCGCTTGCCGCGCCCCAGCTCCACCGTGACCGGCCCGTCCTCGACGAAACTGGCCAGCGAGAAGCGCTGTGGCTGCGCCAGCGCCAGCAGGTACACGAACGGCTTGAGCAGGGAACCGACCGGACGCTGCGCCTCGACCGCGCGGTTGAAGCCGTGCGTGGCCGCATCACGACCGCCAACCACCGCCAGGACGTCGCCGCCGTGCACGTCGGTGACCACCACCGCGGCCTCCAGCGGGGGGCGCTTGCCGGTCTGCAGCGATTCGAGCGTGCGCGCCACCGCGCCCTCGGCATAGGCCTGGGCCGAGGGCGACATGCCGGTGAGCACGGTCAGGCCGGCGCCCTGCAGCGCGCTTTCGGGATAGTCGCTGGCCAGCTGCCGGCGCACCAGGTCGATGTAGCCGGGGAAGCGGTTGGCCGCGGCCACGCCCGGGCGCGCGGTGATGCCCAGTGGCGCCCTGCGCGCGCGCTCGTACTCGGCCTGGTCGACCAGCCCGGTGGCATGCATCATCGAAAGGGCGACGTTGCGGCGCTCCAGCGCGCGCTGCGGATGCTTGCGCGGATCGTAGTACGAGGGCCCCTTGACCAGGCCGATCAGCAGCGCGGTCTGCTCGGTGGTCAGCTCGTCCAGGTCGCGCCCGAACCAGAACTCGGCGCCGGCGGCCACGCCGTGGATGGCCTGGCCGCCGCGCTGGCCCAGGTAGACCTGGTTGAGGTAGGTCTCCAGGATCGTGCGCTTGTCGTAACGCGACTCGAGGATCAGCGCGTACAGGATCTCGTTGAACTTGCGGGTCCAGGTCTGCTCCTTGCCGATTCCCAGCAGGCCGCTGCGGGCCAGCTGCTGGGTCAGGGTGGAAGCGCCCTGCTTCTTCTCGCCCGAGCGCAGGTTCACCAGCCCCGCGCGCAGCATGCCGGACACGTCGATGCCATGGTGGCGGGCGAAGTCGCGGTCCTCCACCGCCTGCAGGCCGGTGGTCAGCAGCTCCGGCACCTCCTCGATCCGCACCAGCCGCCGCTCTTCCTGGCGCTGGCCGTAAAGCGTGGCGATGCGCGCCGGGTCCAGCCGCGCGGCCTTGATCGCCTTGCCGCTGTCGGCGTCGCGCAGGCGCGAGACCTTGCCGCCGGACAGCGTGGCCTCCACGCGCCGCGGCGGCACCTGCCCGTCGATGTCGGCATAGCCGCGGCTGGAGATGGTGAAGCGCGCGCCGTCGACGTGGTAGCTGCCCTGGCGCCTGCCCTCGCCATCCTCCTGGTAGCCGGCCGCATCGAGCTCGGTGCGCAGGGTGCGCTCGTCGAGCGCCAGGCCGGGCCGCAGCTGCAGCGGACGCGCGTATACGCGGGTCGGGATCTGCCACTGCAACGCGCCGAAGCGCTCGGTCACCTGGTTGTTGAGGTGGACCGTGTACGGGATCAGGAAGCCCGCCGCCAGCGCGATCATGGCAAGCACCGCCGTCAGCAGGTGGCGGCGCCAGGCCGGGCTGGCGCCCTTTTCCTGGCTGTCGTTGTCATCGTGTTTGCGGCGTGGCACGTGAGGTACGGGCGTGAGAATGGCCGGAGTCTAGCAGCGCCCACCCGGGCCCGGGATACACGCCCCCCCAGGCCTTTGGGCCACGTTCAACCGGGCATCGGACCATCACGCCCGGCGATGCCATGGGCGATCCCGCGCAGCATGGCCCGCAGGTTGGCTAGGCGTGGGCGCACGAACAGGCTCATCCCAGCGAACTTCAGGAGCAGCCGCGGCACGTCCTGCGCCACCCAGGTGCGCGGCACGTGGGCGCGCCGGTACAGCAGCACGCGGTTGCGCATCATGTAGTACAGCCGCACCGGGCCATGGATCTGCACCGGATTGCGCAGACCGGGCACCCGGCGCAAGCGATCGCCGATGCGATGGCGCATGCCGGCATCGCACACGCCGTACAGCGCATGGCCATGGCTGCGTGCGCGGAACGACCAGTCCAGGTCGACGTTGTCGATGAACAGGCCGGCATCCATGCCACCGATCCGCTCCAGTACGTTCAGCGGCAGCAGCGAGCCGGAGGTGATCAGAAAGTCGCACTCGATGCATTGCCCGGGCGCGCCGTGCAGCTTGTGGTTAAGCGGGAAGCCGATGCGCACGAACGGAGCCGCGCTGCCATCGCGCGCGTCATGGAATGCCGGCCCCACGGCGGCGACCGGGCGCTCGCGGCGCAGCCGCGCCAGCGCGTCGTGCAGGGTGGCGACCATGGCCGGGTCGGCCACGCTGTCCTGGTCCAGCAGCAGCAGATGGCGGAAGCCGGCGGCACGCGCGCGCTGCCATGCCTGGTTGATCGCCGCGCCGAGGCCGACGTTGGCCGGCGAGCGCAGCACCTCGATCCGTTCGCGCGCTTCGGCCTGGTCCAGCCATGCCTTGTACTGCAGATCTGCGGTTGCGTTATCGAATACCAGCATGCGACCGACCTGCGGCAGTACCGCGTTGATCGCCTCCTCCAGCAACGGCAGTTCCGGCCGGTAGGTCACGACCACCGCGTACACGTCCTCGCGGCGCAGCGCGCTGCATTCAGCCTGCATCGCGACCTCCCGGCGGACCGACCAGGTCCAGCAGCGCACCACGCAGGCCGGTGCCGAAACGCGCATAGCCGCCAGCGCGCAGTTCGCCGAGCACCGGCGCAATACGCTGCCAACGCGCCCGCGGCAGGCTGGTGCGCACGCGATCATGGCGCAGGCGCTCGCGCAACAACTCGCGTGCGTCGTCAGGCGGCTGCAGTCCGCCGGCATCGACGCGCCAGGCCAGCGCGCACATCTTCGCCGCCATCGCCTCGCGGTAGTCACGCCGCGCCCCTGCATCGGCGCGTTCACCCAAGCTGCGCTTCCGCGCGCCGAGCTGGTTTCCGCCGTGCTGTCGGTAATCGATGGTGGTCTCCTCCAGCGTGTTCACCCGGCCGACCAGGGCGGCTACCGCAGCCAACCACTCGTCGTGAACCCAGCCTTCCGCGACCGGCAGCGCCTGCGCCAGCAGTTCCCGGCGCAGCGCCATGGTCGCGCCGGTGACGATGTTACGCCGGAGCAGCACCTCGGCCGCGCGGCCGGCATGCATCGCGGTCAACTCGCCGGCGGTTACGCCCAGCACCTCAAACAGGCGTCGCCCGAGTGGCTCGCCAGCAGCGTCGACCAAGCGTGCGTCGGTGTGCAGCAGCAAGAGACCGGGATCGCGCGCGAAGGCCTTCACACATAGTTCGATGCGCCGTGGGTGCCAGGCATCGTCCTGGTCGCAGGGAAACAGCAGTTCGCCGCCCGCAGCTTGCAGCCCCTGCTCGAAATTGTGCACATAGCCGAGGTTGGCAGGGTTGCGCTGCAGGCGCACCTCGATCCCACGCCCCCCTGCGCGCTCGGCGAAGGCCTGCAGCCGCGCCCAGGTGCCGTCGGAGGAGGCGTCGTCGCTGGCGATGACCTCGTCCGGCAGGCGCGTCTGCGCCAGCAGGCTGTCCAGCTGCGCGTCGAGGAAACGTTCGCCGTTGTACGTGCACAGCACCACCGAAACGCGCACGCCTCAGCCCTCCCGATCGAGGCGCCACATCGTCGCGTCGACGTGGAACGGACGCGGCGCTATGCCGAGCAGCGTGGCGGCCTCGGTGTTGTCGGCGATGAGATCGGCGTCCAGCCGCGAGACGGGGCCGCGCGCGCCCGGGACCAGCCGCGCCAGCAGGGCCAGCAGGGGCCGGCCCAGCGGCAGCGGCAGCGTGGCGAACGGCAGGCTGTCGCGTACCCGCGCGAACATCTCCGCCGACGGCAGCCGCTCGCCGCCGCCAATGGCGAGGATGCGGCCGGCGGCCGCGTCCGATCCCAGGCAGGCGACCACGGCCTGGGCGAGGTCGTCGGCGTGCACCGGCTGGCGCTGGCCGCGTCCGGCCGGCAGCGGGAACAGGCGGGTGGGCGCGGCGCGGCGCGCGATCGGGGTCAGGCTGCGGTCCAGGCCGGCGCCATAGATCAGGGTCGGGCGCAGCACCGTCCAGGCGATGCCCAGGCGCCGGCACTCACGGGCCAGCCCCGCCTCGCCCGCGGCCAGGCGGGCGATCAGTTCGCGCTCGGCCGGCACCTCGGAATCGCGCTTGGTCAGCACGCTCATCGAGCTGGTGGCGACGATCCGCCGCGCAGGTGCGGACTGCTGTCCCGACAGCCAGTCCGCCAGCACGTCCAGCGGAGCGAAGCTGGCTACCGCGCCGAGCGGCGGCAGGTCCGGCAGGGGGCCGGGCAGGCTGCCCTGCAGCCATTGCACGCCGGCGACGGCAGGCCGTGGCTGGCGGCTCAGGGCAAGCACGCGGTGACCGCCGGCGACGAGTCGCGGCAGGAGGAAGTGGCCGATCTGGCTGGTGGCGCCGATGACGAGGACGGGCATGGCGACTGCTGGCAGTGAAGCGGGGGCGCCGCGGTGGCCGACTATAGCGCGCGCCCGGCGGCGACGCGTGGCGCGGGCGCCCGCCTAACGCAGACGGCCCGCACAGGGCGGGCCGTCTGGAAATGCATGGGACGCGGAGCGGATCAGTCGTCGCCCTTGGACAGGTCGTCGTCGGCCACGACCTCGGCGGCGGCCCACTCCAGCGCCTCGCGCTCGGCGCGCTCGCGCTCGGCCTTCTCCACTTCATCGATCAGGGCGTTGTCGACGGTGCGCGCGGCGATCTCGCGCAGGGCCAGCACGGTCGGCTTGTCGTCGCCGTCCTCGTTCTCGATGGTGGCCGGCACGCCATTGGCCAGCTGGCGGGCGCGCTTGGCGGCCATCATGACCAGTTCGAAGCGGTTGTCGACCACTTCCAGGCAATCTTCGACGGTGATACGGGCCATAAGGGTTCCAGGCGACTGTGGTCGCCACTCGTGTCAGGGGAAATGGAGGCGGAGTTTACCCGCCAGGACGGCGCCGGAGCAAGGCCCGGCACCGCTTCTTCCTTTGCGTTCAGTGACTTGCGTTCAGGCTGGCAATCGCAACCTGCTCAGCCGCCCTGTTCCAGCAGGGCCCGGATCAGCCCGGCATGGCGCTGCTGCTGCTGGCCGCGGCGCAGCCGGCTGGCCACGAAGATCGCGCACATCTCGTCCACCGCGGTGTCGAACACCTCGTTGACGATGACGTAGTCGAACTCGCCGTAGTGCGACATCTCCTCGCGCGCGGCGGCCATCCGCCGGGCGATGACCTCGTCGCTGTCCTGGCCGCGCTTGCGCATGCGCTGCTCCAGCGCATCCCGCGAGGGCGGCAGGATGAAGACGCTGACCGCGTCGGGCACCTTGGCCCGCACCTGGGCCGCGCCCTGCCAGTCGATCTCCAGCAGGACGTCATGGCCGGCGGCGAGCTGCGGCTCCACCGACTGCCGCGCCGTACCCTTCCAGTCGCCGTGCACGCGGGCGTACTCGAAGAAGTCGCCGGCGTCGATCATCCGCCGGAACTCCTCCTCGGTGACGAAGTGGTAGTGCTCGGCATGGCGCTCACCCGGACGCGGCGCGCGCGAGGTGAAGGAGACCGACAGGCGGATCGACCGATCGCGCGACAGCACCGCGTTGACGATGCTCGATTTTCCCGCCCCCGACGGCGCCGCGACGATGAACAGGGTTCCCCTCATCGGGGCGTGACTGGTGATTGGTGATTCGTGATTGGTCACAGCACCACCCTCCCACAGCAATCCCGCTTCAGCCGTTGCCTTTTCGAATCACTAATCACGAATCACCAATCCCGGCTCTTCCACGAATCACCAATCCCGGCTCTTACTCAATGTTCTGGACCTGCTCGCGGATCTGGTCGATCAGCACCTTCAGCTCCACCGCCGCCGCGGAGGTGCGGGCGTCGACCGACTTGGAGCCGAGGGTGTTGGCCTCGCGATTGAACTCCTGCAGCAGGAAATCGAGCCGGCGGCCCACTGCCTGGCCCTTCTGCGACAGGATCCGGCGGATCTCGGCGATGTGGCTGCCCAGCCGGTCCAGCTCCTCGTCCACGTCCAGCTTCTGCAACCACAGCACCAGTTCCTGCTCGGCGCGGCCTGGATCGACCGGATGCGGCAGGTCGGCCAGGCGCGCGGCGAGCTTGGCGCGCTGGCCCTCGCGGATGTCCGGCACCAGCGCGCGGACCTCGCCGGCGATGCGCTCGACCGCGTCCACCCGCTCGCGGATCGCGGCGGCCAGGGCGGCGCCCTCGCGCTCGCGGGCGGCGATGAACTCGTCCAGCACCTGGTCCAGCAGCTCCAGTGCCTGCGCCTGCAGGGCCTCGCCATCGGCGACCGGGGTCTGCAGCACGCCGGGCAGCTGCAGCAGGTCGGTGAACTGCACCTGCAGGTTCGGGAACTGCCCGCCCAGGCGCCGGGCCAGCTCGCCCAGCTGCCCCAGCAGCGCCTCGTTGACCGTCAGGCTGGACGCGGCCTCGGGCGCGCGCAGGCGCATCACCAGGTCCAGCTTGCCGCGCTGCACCCGCGCAGCCACGCGTTCGCGCAGGACCGGCTCCAGCGTGCGCAGCTCGTCGGCCAGGCGCAGGCCGGTCTCCAAGAAGCGGTGGTTGACCGAGCGCAGTTCGCAGGAAAGCGCGCCCCAGGGTGTGCCGCGTTCGCCGCTGGCGAAGGCGGTCATGCTGCGGATCATGTGGGAATCCGTCTTTGACAGGGAGCGAATGTTAATCTAGCCGGCCCGCCGCGGCCCCCTCCCGCCTTCGCCGGCCCTGCCGCGACCCGCCGGGACCGCCTACCGGAAACCACTCCATGACCGTCGTCCGCCCCAGTGGCCGCGCCCCCGACCAGCTGCGCCCCGTGCGCATCGAGCGCGGCTTCACCCGCCATGCCGAAGGCTCCGTCCTCGTCAGCTTCGGCGATACCCGCGTGCTGTGCACCGCCAGCATCGACAACAAGGTGCCGGCCTTCCTGCGCGGCAAGGGCGAGGGCTGGGTAACGGCCGAGTACGGCATGCTGCCGCGCTCCACCCACACCCGTTCCGACCGCGAGGCCGCGCGCGGCAAGCAGGGCGGACGCACGCTGGAGATCCAGCGCCTGATCGGCCGCACCCTGCGCGCCTGCGTGGACCGCGGCGCCCTGGGCGAGCGCACCATCACCCTGGACTGCGACGTGCTGCAGGCCGACGGAGGCACCCGCACCGCCGCCATCACCGGCGCCTACGTGGCACTGGTCGATGCCGTGCGCTGGCTGCAGGCGCGTGGCGAGATCAAGCGCGACCCGGTGTTCGGCGCGGTCGCCGCGGTTTCGGTGGGCGTGTACAAGGGCGTGCCGGTGCTGGACCTGGATTACGCCGAGGACAGCGACTGCGACACCGACATGAACGTGGTCATGAACGACGGCGGCGGCTTCATCGAGTTGCAGGGCACGGCCGAGGGCCATGCCTTCCGCCGCGACGAGCTCGACGCGCTGCTGGCCCTGGCCGAGACCGGCATCGGCCAGCTGCTGGAACTGCAGCGCCAGGCGCTGGCCGGCTGAGGCGGGAACAGGCAATGAAGCTGGTCCTGGCCTCCTCCAACCGCGGCAAGCTCGACGAGTTGCGCCACCTGCTGGCCGGCAGCGGCATCGAACTGGTCGCACAGTCGGACCTGGGCGTCGAGGACGCCGAGGAAACCGGGCTCACCTTCATCGAGAACGCGCTGATCAAGGCGCGCCACGCCTGCCGCGTCACCGGCCTGCCCGCCCTGGCCGACGACTCCGGCCTGTGCGTGGACGCGCTGGGCGGCGCTCCGGGCCTGTACTCGGCGCGCTATGCCGGCGAACCCGCCGATCCACGGCGCAACATCGACAAGCTGCTGGCCGCCCTGCACGGGGTGGACGACGCGCGCCGCGGCGCCCACTTCCAGTGCGTGCTGGTGGTGCTGCGTCATGCCGAGGATCCGCAGCCGCTGCTGGTCGAGGGCCAGTGGCGCGGCTGCATCATCCATGAGCGCCGCGGCGAAGGCGGCCATGGCTACGACCCGGTGTTCCTGGATCCGGAACACGGCCAGACCGCGGCGGAAATGCCGATGGAGCTCAAGAACCGCATCAGCCACCGCGGCAAGGCGCTGGAGCTGCTGCGCGCGCGCCTTCCGGAAATGCTTGGCTGAGCGCACCCGCGCGAGCCCTCCGCCATGCCAGACCTGATCCCGCCGCCACTGTCGCTGTACGTGCACCTGCCCTGGTGCGTGCGCAAGTGCCCGTACTGCGACTTCAATTCGCATGGCGCCAGGGGGGAGCTGCCGTTCGACGACTACGTCGCCGCGCTGGTGCGCGACCTCGAGCACGACCTGCCGCTGGTCTGGGGCCGCACCGTGCACAGCGTGTTCTTCGGCGGCGGCACGCCCAGCCTGTTCCCGGCCGCGGCGATCGAATCCATCCTCTCCGCGGCTTCGGCGCGACTGCGCTTCGCGCCCGATGCCGAGATCACCCTGGAAGCCAACCCCGGCACCGCCGAGCACGACCGCTTCGAGGGCTATCGCGCCGCCGGCGTGAACCGGATCAGCTTCGGCATCCAGAGCTTCGACGACGGCTGCCTGCAGCGGCTGGGGCGGATCCACGACAGCCGCGAGGCCGAGGCCGCGGTGAAGCTGGCCCAGGATGCCGGCTTCGACAACCTCAACCTGGACCTGATGTACGCCCTGCCCGGCCAGGACCTGGCCATGGCCGAGCGCGACCTGGAACGGGCCTTCGCCCTGCAGCCGGCGCATATCAGCCACTACCAGCTCACGCTGGAGCCGAACACGGTGTTCTTCGCCCGGCCGCCGCAGGGCATCCCGGACGACGACCTGGCCTGGGACATCCAGGAACGCTGCCAGGCCCTGCTCGCCGAGGTCGGCTACGGCCACTACGAAACCAGCGCCTATGCCCGCCCGGGCCGGCAGTGCGCGCACAACCTCAACTACTGGCGCTACGGCGATTACCTGGGCATCGGTGCCGGCGCCCACGGCAAGATCACCCTGGGCGCCGAGCAGGCGATCCTGCGCCGCTGGAAGCACAAGCACCCCGCGATCTGGATGGCCGCCGCCGGTACCGGCCAGGCGATCGGCGGCGACGACCGCATCGCCCCGGAACAGCGTCCGTTCGAGTACATGCTCAACGCCCTGCGCCTGCACGAGGGCTTTGCCCTGGCCGACTTCGAGGTGCGCACCGGCCTGCCGCGCGGGCGCATCGCCCCGGCCCTGGAACAGGCCCGCGACCAGGGCTGGCTGCAGCTCGACGCGGACCGGGTCGTGCCCACCGCGCTGGGCTGGCGCTTCGCCAACGACGTCATCTCCCTGTTCCTGTGAGTGGGCCCGGGGGCGCCGGCCAGCGGAACGCACATGCCGGGCCCGGGGAAACGTGCTAAATACGGCGCCAAGGGGAGAGCACGGTCACAGAATGCATGCCACGATCCGACCAATGCCGGGTGAACCGGCAGGCCCGGCACTGGCGGACGCCGCCTTGCCGCCGCGCGTCCGCGCCATTCTTGGCCAGGTCCGGGCGCTGGCTGCGGGCGAACTCGGGCCTCCGCTGGAAATGGCGCTCGACGCGCTGGAGGCCCAGCTGTTCGAGCAGGCCGAATCCGCGCGCAACAGCCACGAACAGGCCGAGCGCCTGGATGCGCTGCGGCAGCTGCGCCAGCACCGCGCCGCCTTCGTGCCACGGTTCCTGGGAAACCTGGAGGCGTCGCTGGCAACGCTGCGGACGACGCCCCCGGCCGTGGCAACGGCACCGGGGCCGGGCGAAGCGACCCCGGCCCTGGCGCTGATCGAGGACAACGAGCTGGATCGCGCCATCGTGCTGCGGGAGGTCGCACGGCGACAGGTGCAGCGCGGCGGCAACGAGCTGCTGCTGCTTGCCCAGCGTTTCGCCGTCCTCGCCGCGCGCCCCGCATTCGACCTGGAGGAGCTTCCGCTGGGTCCGCATGCGTTGTGCCAGTGCCTCGGCGCGGCCGGCGAGGTCCTGCAGCTTCCGCTGCAGGCGCAGCTGCTGCTGTACCGCCAGGTCGAACGCCACGTGATGGATCGGCACGGCGATTTCGCCCAGCGCCTCAACGCCCTGCTCGACCAGGCCGGCGTGCTGCCGGGCCTGGTGTACACGCCCTACCGCCCTGCGCGCGCGTCGGCCGCGCCACGCCGGGCCCCGCCGGCCGCGGGTGTCCCACGGCACCGCCCGATGACGGGCTGGCACGGCCAGGCGCGCGGTGCCGCCTGGGGCCGCGTCCTCGCCGGCCTCGCCGCATCGGCCATGCCGGCCCCCGCGGGCGCCCCGCAGCCCGGACCGTCCAGCGCCGACACGGACGGCACGGCGGGGTCGCAGGAGGCGGCCCGCGAACAGGAGGGGACGGCGGAGGCCTTCGCCGCCATGCGCCAGCTGCTGTCCGCACGTCGCCACGCGGCCACGGGCGATGGCGTTCCGGCCGCTGCCCATGGTGGCCCGCAGGTGCTGCCGGCGCAGGTCGTGAACCAGGTGCTGGGCAGCCTGCAGTCGTTGCCGCTGGCGCGCGCCCGCGGGCAGCGCCGGCGCACCATGGAGGACGTACGCGAGGCCACCCTGGCGCGGCTGCGCGCCGAGCACGGGCCAGGGGTAACCCTGCCGCAGGAGCAGGAGGACGCCTTCGAACTGCTGTCCATCCTCTACCGCGAGATCGACCGCCAGGTCCGCCGCGATGCGCCGGCCCAGGACCTGCTGGAACGGCTGCAGGTGCCGGTGGCCCGCGCGGCGCTGCAGGACCAGGCATTCTTCGTGGCCGAGCGCCATCCGGCGCGTGAACTGCTCAACACCGTCGCCGAATCCGGTGCCGCCTGGCTGGGAGAGGAGGATGCCGACCCGCAGCTGGTGCAGCGACTGGAGCAGGTCGTGCAGCGCGTGGTCGAGGCCTTCGACGGCGACCCCGCCGTGTTCGAGCTGGCCAACCAGGAGGTGCAGGAGCAGCAGCGCGCCGCGCTGCGCAAGGCCGAAGTCAGCGAGCGCCGCCAGGTCGAAGCCGCACGCGGTCGCGACCGCCTGGCCGGCGCCAAGCACCAGGCCGACGCCGCGATCCGCGCCAGCCTGGCCGGGCGCAAGCTGCCGCAGTTCGCGCAGGCCCTGCTCAACCAGGCCTGGGCCGACGTGCTTACGCTCACCGCACTGCGCCATGGCGAGGACTCGCCCGAGTGGCAGGAGCGCATCGCCGCAACCACGCGCATCGCCGAGGTCACCTGCGATCCCGGGGCGGCACCGGACCCGGCACTGGGGGCGCAGATCGAGACCGCGCTGCGCCAGGTCGGCTACCACGACGAGGAAGCCGGGGCGATCGCGCGGCGCCTGTCGCGCAGCGCGGACGACGAGGTCACCTCGAAGACCGAGCTCACCGCCCGGCTGAAGGCGCGTGCCCGCCTGGGCGAGGAGGCCGCCCAGCGCAGGGAACCGCTGCCCCCGCGCAGCGCCGCCGAACAGGCCTGCTACGACCAGGTCCGGGTATTGCCGTTCGGCACGTGGTTCGAATTCGCAATAAACCAGCAGGGCGCGGTGCGCCGGCAGCGGCTGTCCTGGTACAGCCCGGTCACCGACAACGCCCTGTTCGTCAACTCGCGCGGGCAGAAGCTCGGCGAGCAGTCGCTCGACAGCCTTGGCCGGATGATGGCCGCCGGCCAGGCGCGCATCGTCACCGAGGAGCGCGGCCGCCTGGTCGACCGCGCCTGGCATGCCACGCTGCGGGTACTGCGCGGGCTGGCCGGACGCCCTGCGCCGGAAACCAAGGGAGCCGGGGCATGACCGGGGAAGCACGCCGCCTGCCGCGGCGCCAGGTAGCCGGCAGCGTGCCGGTAGCGGACGTGATGGGCGGCCAGGTCGTCGGCCACCTGGGCAACCTGTCCGAAGGCGGCCTGCTGCTGCTGGCGACCCAGCCGTTGTGCGAGGACGCGCTGTACCAGCTCGAATTCGCGCTCGACGGCACGACGATCGGCGTGGGTGCGCACCTGCTGTGGTCGGCGCCGGCCAACACGCCCGGACAGGCCTGGTGCGGCTTCCGCTTCCTGACCATCTCCGAGGTGCACCGGGCGCGCGTGCGTGCCTGGGTCGAATCCGGGGCCTGAACGGCGGCGGGCAGCCCACGCCCGCGCTGGGGCAGAATGGCTGCTTTCCGCCGCAACGTCCCCCGGATGAACGCCACCGACATCGCCGCCCTGTATCCCCAGCACCTGGCCACCCTCTGTGCGCGCGCCGACGAGGCGCTGGCGCGCTGCGGCCGCGAGCACCTGCTGGTGCCCAGCGGCCGCCGCCACTACCAGGTCTTCGACGACCGCGACTACCCGTTCGCGGTCAATCCGCACTTCAAGCACTGGGTACCGCTGACCACGGTGGCCGACAGCTGGCTGGTCCATACCCCCGGCCGCAAGCCGCGGCTCATCTACCTGCAGCCGCGCGATTACTGGCACGTGGTGCCGGAGGCGCCCAGCGGCTGGTGGGTGGACCACCTCGAGGTGCAGGTGATCCGCACCCCGGAGGAGGCCCTGCCGCTGCTGCCGCCGGCCGCGCGCAGCGCGATCATCGGCGAGGCCAACAGCGCCCTGGGCGACTACGTCCCCGACAACCCGCAGGCGGCGCTTGACTACCTGCACTACCAGCGCTCGTACAAGACCCCGTACGAGATCGCGCTGATGCGCCAGGCCCAGCGCCGCGCAGTGCATGCGCATCGCGCCGCCGAGCGCGCGTTCCGCGCCGGCGGCAGCGAGTTCGAGATCCACATGGCCTACTGCGCGGCCGCGCAGCAGGACGCCACCGAGGTGCCGTACCAGAACATCGTCGCGCTCAACAGCCACGGAGCGGTGCTGCACTACACCGAGCTGGACCGCGAGGTGCCGGAGCAGCGGCTGAGCTTCCTGATCGATGCCGGCGCCAGCCACTGCGGCTACGCCGCCGACATCACCCGCACCTACGCGGCCGAGCGCAGCGGCGAATTCCAGGCCCTGATCGACGCGGTCGACGCCGTGCAGCAGGCCATGTGCGCCAGCGTCCGCCCCGGTACCGACTACCGCCAGCTGCACGTGGACGCGCACCTGGCGCTGATGGGCATCCTGCGCGAGTTCGGCGTGCTGAAGGTGTCGCCGGAGGCGGCGCTGGCCAGCGGCGTGAGCGCGGCGTTCTTCCCGCACGGCCTGGGCCATCCGCTGGGCCTGCAGGTCCACGACGTGGCCGGCTTCGCCGCCAGCGACCGCGGCGGCACGATCGACCGTCCAGCCGGCCATCCCTACCTGCGCATGACCCGCGTCCTGGAGCCGGGGATGGTGGTCACCATCGAGCCGGGCCTGTACTTCATCGACATGCTGCTGGACGAGGTGAAGGCCAGGGGCCATGCCGACGCGGTGGACTGGGCGCGGGTCGACTTCTTCCGCCCCTATGGCGGCATCCGCATCGAGGACAACGTGCTGTGCACCGGCGACGCGCCGGAGAACCTCACCCGCGCCGCGTTCGCCGCCTGAGCTGGCGGCAGGCGGGGAAAGCGAAGGGCCCGCTTGCGCGGGCCCTTCGTCGTTCCATCCATCCGCTCAGTTCGGGATGAGCGTATTGATCACGTGCTCGAGGTATTCCTCGAATTCCTCGTGGGTCATCTTCGGCTGCTGCGGGCGCAGCTGCAGGAAGCCGACGTAGGCCGCGTAGGTCAGCCGCGCGCGGTTCACCGCCTCGGTGCGTCCGAGCCCGGCCTGGCGGAACGAGGCGGTGAGGTAGTCCTGGCGGCGCTGCGAGACCCGCTGGATCACCGGGCCCACGGCCGGATGCTCCAGCGCGCGCAGCAGCTCGCTGTAGATGGCGTGCGGCTTGGTCTCGTGGCCGACCAGCTGGAACAGCTTGCGCAGGCGCTCGCGCGGGTCCGGCACTTCCTCCAGGCTGCCGAACACCTGCTCCTGCTCGACCTCCTCCCAGCGCTCCAGCGCGGCCTGCAGCAGCGCGTCGCGCGAGGGGAAATGCCAGTAGAAGCTGCCCTTGGTCACGCCGAGGCGGCGCGCCAGCGGTTCCACCGCGACGGCGGACACGCCCTGTTCGGCGATGACGTCCAGGGCGGCCTGCGCCCAGTCGGAGGCGCTGAGGCGGGCGCCACGGGCAGGCGTGGCGGACGGGGTGACGGGCGCGGTGGTGGTATCCATGCGCCGATTTAACCATACGGCGAGGTCCGTTGCAGTACGCCGTTTCCACGGAAACCGAGCCCTGACAGGGGCTTGCATACCGGGCGCGCGGACCATACGGTCGATGCTGCACTGCCATACGCATTCGTATTGACTTTGCGCGAAACGCATCCATACCATTCGGTATGGTCTCTCCCCCATCCCCTGCCACCGGCAGCCACGAGCTGCGCCTGTCCGGCGCCGGCCTCGAACTGGCCGCGACCTGCCATGGCGCCTGCGATGCGCCGGCCACCGTGCTGTTCGCGCACGGCTTCGGCCAGACCCGTCGCGCGTGGACGGCCAGTGCCGCCAGGGTAGTGGCGCAGGGCTACCGCGCCCTGGCCTACGACGCCCGCGGACATGGCGGTTCGGACCGCAATCCCGCCGACCAGGCCTATACCGCGCAGCAGTTCATAGACGACCTGATCGTGGTCGCCGGCGAACTGCCGCAGCCGCCGGTGCTGGTGGCCGCCTCGATGGGCGGGCTGTTCGGCCTGTCGGCCGAGGCACGCTGGCCGGGCCTGTTCCGGGCCATGGTGCTGGTGGACATCACCCCGCGCTGGGAGCCGGAAGGCATGCAGCGCATCCTCGGTTTCATCACCGCCTTCCCGGACGGCTTCGCCTCGCTGGACGCGGCCGCCGACGCGATCGGGGCATACCTGCCCGGACGCGCACGCAAGAGCGAGGCGGCACTGCGCGAAGTCCTGCGCCAGCAGCCGGACGGCCGCTGGCACTGGCACTGGGACCGCCGCCTGGTGGACGAGCTGGCCCGCGACGGCGAGCGCCACCAGGAAGACCTGGCCAACGCCGCCCGTGCGGTACGCTGTCCGCTGATGCTGCTCAGCGGCGGGCGCAGCGACCTGGTGTCCGACGACACCGTCACCGAGTTCCTCGGGCTGGCGCCACATGCGCGCCATGTCCGGATCGCCGGCGCCACGCATATGCTGGCCGGCGACGACAACGACCGTTTTACCGCCACCCTGCTGGACTACCTGGGCGAACTGGACGGCATGGGACCCACCGGCCGTCGCGCCGCGTCCTGTGATCCAGCGTCCGTCAACGGAGCTTTCCCATGAGCATTGCCGCGCCAATCCTGGCTTTCCTGCTGATAAGCGGGTTTGCTGCCTACCACCGCATGCGCCTTGTCACCTGGACCGTGCTGCAGGCCATCGCCCTGGCGGCCTGCTGGTACCTGGGCGCACACCAGACCACCACCCTGGTGATGGCAATCATCACCGCGGCCATCGCCGTGCCGCTGCTGCTGCCGTTCATCCGCAAGCCGCTGATCGTGGGCCCGCTGCTGAGCGTGTTCCGCAGGATCCTGCCGCCGCTGTCGCAGACCGAGCGCATCGCCCTGGAAACCGGCTCGGTCGGCTTCGAAGGCGAGCTGTTCACCGGCGACCCGGACTGGCAGAAGCTGCTCGACTACCCCAAGCCGCAGCTCACCGCCGAGGAGCAGGCGTTCCTCGACGGCCCGGTGGAAGAGCTGTGCCGGATGATCAACGACTGGGAACTGACCCACGTCCACGCCGACCTGCCGCCGGAGCTGTGGGACTTCATCAAGAAGAACAAGTTCTTCGGCATGATCATCCCGAAGGAGTACGGCGGCCTGGGCTTCTCCGCCCTGGCGCACCACAAGGTCATCCAGAAGATCGCCTCGATCTCCTCGGTGGTCAGCTCCACCGTCGGCGTGCCCAACTCGCTGGGCCCGGGCGAGCTGCTCAACCACTACGGCACCAAGGAGCAGAAGGAGTACTACCTGCCGCGCCTGGCCGTCGGCGAGGAAGTGCCGTGCTTCGGCCTGACCGGCCCGTTCGCCGGCTCCGACGCCACCTCGATCCCGGACTTCGGCATCGTCTGCAAGGGCGTGTGGAAGGGCCAGGAAGTGCTGGGCGTGCGCCTGACCTTCGACAAGCGCTACATCACCCTGGCCCCGGTCGCGACGCTGATCGGCCTGGCCTTCCGCATGTACGACCCGGACGGCCTGATCGGCGACACCAAGGACATCGGCATCACCCTGGCGCTGCTGCCGCGTGACACCGAGGGCGTGGAGATCGGCCGTCGCCACTTCCCGCTGAACTCGCCGTTCCAGAACGGCCCGATCCGCGGCAAGGACGTGTTCATCCCGCTGACCCAGCTGATCGGCGGCGCCGAGAAGGCCGGCAAGGGCTGGAACATGCTCAACGAGTGCCTGGCCGTGGGCCGCTCGATCACCCTGCCGTCCACCGCCTCCGGCGGCTCCAAGTTCGGCGCCCGCGTGACCGGCGCCTATGCGCGCATCCGCAAGCAGTTCGGCCTGTCGGTCGGCCGCTTCGAGGGCGTGGAAGAGGCCCTGGCCCGCATCGGCGGCAAGGCCTACACCGTCAGCGCCCTGTCGCAGGCCACCGCAGCGGCCGTCGACCGCGGCGACGTGCCGTCGGTGCCGTCGGCGATCGCCAAGTACCACTGCACCAGCATGGGCCGCGAGATCATCTCCGACACCATGGACGTGATCGGCGGCAAGGGCATCATCCTGGGCCCGCGCAACTTCGCTGGCCGCAACTGGCAGGCCGCCCCGATCAGCATCACGGTCGAGGGCGCCAACATCATGACCCGCAGCCTGCTGATCTTCGGCCAGGGCGCGATCCTGTGCCATCCGTGGGTCATGAAGGAGATGAAGGCCGCCCAGGAGAAGGACCGCAAGGCCGCCGTCGCCAGCTTCGACGAGAGCCTGGCCGGCCACGTCCGCTTCGGCTTCTCCAACGCGGTGCGCTCGTTCTGGCTGGGCCTGACCGGCTCGAAGTTCGGCAGCGTCCCGGGCAACGACTACACCCGTCCGTTCTTCCGCAAGCTCGACCGCTACTCGGCCAACCTGGCGCTGATGACCGACGTGTCGATGATGCTGCTGGGCGGCAAGCTGAAGTTCAAGGAGTCGCTGTCCGGCCGCCTGGGCGACGTGCTGAGCCACCTGTACATGGCCGGCGCCGTGCTCAAGCGCTACCACGACGAGGGCACCCCGGAAGCGGACAAGCCGCTGCTGGCGTGGAGCATGTACAACAGCTTCCACGTGATCGAGAAGGCGCTGTCGGATGCGCTGCGCAACTTCCCGATCCGCCCGGTGGGCTGGCTGCTGTGGGCGCTGGTGTTCCCGCTGGGCCGTCGTGCCGAGGCCCCCGGCGACCGCCTGAACCACCGCGTCGCCTCGCTGCTGATGACCCCGAACGAGGCGCGCGACCGCCTGGGCCAGGGCGTGTTCCTGACCCCGTGCGAGAACAACCCCGGCGGCCGCATCGACAGCTACCTGGCGCGCGCCGTGCAGGCCGAGCCGGTGGAGCGCAAGTTCCTCAAGGCGCTCAAGACCAAGGGCATCGAGGCGCTGGAGTTCAACGCCCAGCTGGACGAGGCCGTGGCCGAGGGCGTGATCAGCGCCGACGAGCGCAAGCTGCTGGAGGAGCTGCGCGAGATCACCATGGACACCATCACCGTGGACGATTTCGACGTGCACGAGCTGCGCGCCGCCAGCTACTACGACAAGCACGGATCCGGCAGCCGCGCCGCGGCCTGAACCTGATCGACGAAGACGGCGGGCCTTGAGCCCGCCGTCTCCGTATCCGGCATCCGGAAAGGAGAGGACGATGTCCGATAACCCGCTGCTGCGCCTGTACCGCCGCATGCAGCGCTGGCCCGCCGGCCAGTGGCTGTTCTCGCGCGCGGTGTGCTTCAAGGCCCCCTACTTCGCCAGCATCTCCCCGCGCATCACCGTGCTGGAGCCCGGCCGCTGCGAGGGCCGGATCCACCACCGCCGCCGGGTGACCAACCACATCGGCACGGTGCACGCGATCGCGATGTGCAACCTGGCCGAGCTGGTGGCCGGACTGATGACCGATGCCAGCCTGCCGCCGTCGATGCGCTGGATCCCGCGCGGCATGGAAGTCGAGTACCTGAAGAAGGCGACGGGCACGATCCACGCCGTGGCCACGCCGGAAGCGGAGCTGGTGGAGGCGGCCGAGGGCCATGTCCTGCCGGTGCTGGTCGAGGCCCGCAATACCGCAGGCGAAACCGTGTTCCGCGCCCGCATCTCCATGTGGGTCTCGCCGCGCCCGTCGCGGTAGCCCCGTCGCCCGGACAAGCGCAGCGCATCCGGGCGACGCAAAGACCTCGCGCCGTGGGGACGCGGGGCGGTGGCGACGGCCCGGGCCTCGTCGCACGTCGGCCGCACGGGGGCGCGGCCCTGTCCGGGCTGCGCCGGAACGTAGTCCCTCAGCCCCCGCGCTCGGCCGGCAGCTTGCGTTCCTCGCGCAGCAGGCGCCAGGCCCCCACGGTCATGGTGCCCGCCACCAGCAGGCCGGCACCGAACACCACGCTGGAGCCGAACGCCGACAGCAGCTTGTGCAGCCAGACGAAGGTCAGGTCGCCGCCGCGGTAGATCACGGTGTCGATCGCCGCGCCGGCCTTGTACCGCCACTCGCGGCCGACCCGGGTGTAGATGGTCTCGCGCGCCGGCTTGGCCAGCGAGAACTCGCTGGCGCGCGTCACCACCTGCACCACCGCCACCAGCAGCGGCAGCGGCGAGGCGGCCAGGATCGAGAAGCCGAGGATGATGGCGAAGCCCGGGATCAGCAGCGCCGGGGCGATGCCGAAGCGCGACAGGATCCTGCGGGTCAGCAGCAGCTGCACCACCAGGGTCAGGGTGTTGACCGCCAGGTCCAGGGTGGCGAAGTAGTTGGCGCGCTGCTCGGCGTTGCTGAAGGCGGCGCGGGCGATGGCGTTCTGCTCGTTGTACAGCAGGGTGCCGACGCCCACGCCCATCACCACCATCAGCGCCAGCCAGCGCAGCAGCGGCTCGCGCGCGATCAGCTTGAGGCCGGCCATGATCTCGCCACCCATCGGCCGCTCGCCGCTGGCCAGGCTGCGGGCGCGCTCGCGCCGCACTGCGTAGTGGCGCAGGCGCAGCAGGCAGACCACGCACAGGCCCAGCATCACCGCCGAGACCAGCATCATGTTGGCCACGCCAAGGCGGATCACCAGGGCCTTGGTCAGCAGGGGGCCGAGGAATGCGCCGACGGTGCCGGCCGCGCCGATGTAGCCGTAGCAGGCGCGCGCCTGGACGTTCTCGAACACGTCGGCCATGAAGCTCCAGAACACGGCCACCGCGAACAGGTTGAACACCGTGATCCAGAGGATGAAGGCCAGCCCGCGACCGGGCATGCCGCTGTCGAACATGGCGTAGAACAGCAGCAGGGTCAGGATGAAGAAGCCATAGATCACCGGCAGGAACACCCGCCGGGGGAAACGGCTGACCAGCCAGCCGTACACCGGCTGCAGCACCAGCATGATCAGGAACACCGAGGTGAAGATCACCTGCAGCGCGAACTCGCCCAGGGAGACGCCGCGGTCGGCGAAGAACGCGATCATCGCGCGCGGGAACACCGCTTCGATGTCGCTGGAGGCGGCCATCGCCTCGCGCACCGGGCGCAGCACGTAGTAGCCGGTGAGCAGGCAGAAGAAGTACAGCAGCGACCACCACAGGGCCGGCGCCTCGACCCCGAGCTGCTCCAGCGCCTGCCGCAGGCCGCGGCGGCGGTTCGGATCGTCGGAGGTTCGGGTCATGCGCCTGGTGCCGGTTGCCGGCCTGGGGACCGGCCGTAAGGCGCGCAAGTTAGCCGATGCGGGGCATCGCCGCCAGCAGGTGGGCGTTGGCGGAACACGCGGATCAGCGCGGAGCAACGCATCGCGCTGCCCGGTCGACCAGGCGTGTGGCGGACGTCAGCGACCTGCCCTCTCCCCATCGTTCTCCCCGCCCCTCTCCGGAAGGAGAGCAGGATCCCCACGCTTGCGCGCCGGCGACGCCGCGGCCAGCATTCACCCGCGCCAGCCGGCGGAACAGGGGAATCCATGTACGACTACGTGATCATCGGCGCCGGCTCGGCCGGCTGCGTGCTGGCCGCGCGCCTGAGCGAGGATCCGGCCTGCCGGGTGCTGCTGCTGGAAGCCGGTCCGCGCGACTGGCACCCCTTCATCCACATGCCGGCCGGCCTGGGCCGCCTGGTCAGCCAGCGCCGCATCAACTGGGACTACACCACCGAGCCGGAGCCGCAGCTGCACGGGCGCCGGCTGTGGTGGCCGCGCGGCAAGGTGCTGGGCGGCTGCAGCTCGATCAATGCCATGTGCTACACCCGCGGCGTGCCGGGCGACTACGACGCCTGGGCCGCGGCCGGCGCCGAAGGCTGGCACTGGGATTCGGTGCTGCCGTACTTCCTGCGCGCCGAAGGCAACACGCGCGGCGCCGGACCGCTGCATGGCGGCGATGGCCCGCTGGGCGTGTCCGACCTGCGCCACCGCAATCTGCTGTCGGAGGCCTTCGTCGAGGCCGGCGTGCAGGCCGGCTGGCCGCGCAACGACGACTTCAACGGTCCCTCTCAGGAAGGCTTCGGCTTCTACCAGGTCACCCAGCGCGACGGCGCACGTTGTTCGGCCGCCGCCGCCTACCTGGCGCCGGCGCGCGCGCGTCCCAACCTGGAGATCGTCACCGGCGCCCTGGTCACCCGGATCGTGGTCGAGGGCGGACGCGCACGCGCGGTCGAGTACCGGACCGGCAGCGGGGCGCATCGCGCCAGGGCCGGCGGCGAGGTGCTGCTGAGCGCCGGCGCGGTCAACTCGCCGCAGCTGCTGATGCTGTCCGGCATCGGCCCGGCCGACGAGCTGCGCGCGCATGGCATCCCGGTGCTTGCCGACCTGCCCGGGGTCGGCGCCAACCTGCAGGACCACCTGGACATCTGCACCCTGCACCACTGCCCGCCTGGCCTCAGCTACGACCGTGCCAGCGAGCTGAAGATCGCCTTCGACTACTTCCTGCGCGGCCGTCGCGGCGCCGGCACCAGCAACATCGCCGAGGCCGGTGGCTTCGTGCGCTCGGCGCTGGCCACCGACCAGCGTCCCGACGTGCAGTTCCACTTCGTGCCGGCCATGCTCGACGATCACGGCCGCAACCGCCTGGCCGGCGATGGCCTGACCGTACACGCCTGCTTCCTGCGTCCGCGCAGCCGCGGCCGGATCGCGCTGCGCGATGCCGACCCGCGCAGCCCGGTGCGGATCCACGCAGGCTACCTGTCCGACCCCGAGGGCTTCGACCTGCGGATGATGGTGGAGTGCGCGAAGCTGTCGCGCCAGCTGCTGTCGCAGCCGGCGCTGGCGCGCTACCTGGGCGAGCCGATCCACCCGCCGCGCACCGACCTGTCCGATGCCGGCCTGGAGGAATTCGTGCGGGCCAAGGCCGAGACCATCTACCATCCGGCCGGCACCTGCCGCATGGGCAGCGATGCCGAGGCGGTGGTGGATCCGCTGCTGCGGGTGCGCGGCATCGACGGCCTGCGCGTGGTCGACGCCTCGGTGATGCCGGAACTCCCCGGCGGCAACACCAATGCGCCGACCATCATGATCGCCGAGCGCATGGCCGACCTGCTGCGCGGGCGCGCCTGACCGTCCGGGCACGCGCCGCTTCGCGCGGCGCGTGCCCGCATTGTCAGCGCGACAGCAGCGCCGGCAGCGGGCAGTGCAGGACGCCGCACACCGTGCGCAGCAATTCGGCCTCGGCGACGCTGACCTTGCCGTCGTGCGAGACCGCATCCACCAGCGCCTCGACCAGCACCTGCTTGGCCGGAGGCGCCAGCGCATCCAGTGGCCCCCAGACCTCGTCCAGCGCCTGCACGCCCTGCGCCGGTGGCGCGTACGGCAGGTGGTCGCGCGGCAGTACCCGCTGCAGGCCGGCCAGGTAGGCGCGCTGCGCGGCCTGCGGGTCGCCCGGATGCCCGGCCTGGGCCAGCACCGCCAGCAGGATGGCGAATTCGCGGCGCACGCCCGGCGCCTTGTTGCGCCCGAAGCTCGCGTGCCGCGACGGATCCAGCGCCTCCCGTACCTGCACCTGCAGCAGCCGCGACAGGCAGTACTCGAACACCGACACCCGGCCGTCCGCGTGCACGGCCGCCTCGATCGCCCGCAGGAAGGCGTCCAGCGCCGGCCGCGGCTGCTGCCGCAGCGTGGGGAACGCCAGCGCGGCCAGCGGCAGTCGCTGGGCCGGGTGCAGCGACTCCAGCCGCTCCTGCCGCAGCTGCCGCGCCTGCTCTGCCACCACGTCGCCGCAGTGCACTGAGATTTCCTGCAGCTGGCGGGCGGCGACCGCGGCATCGCCGTCCAGCACCATGCCCAGCAGCAAAGGCACGGCCTGGTCGCGCCGTCGTGCCAGCGCGCGCAGTTCCGGGTCCAGGCTCTCCACCAGCCCGTGCGCCTGGTGGTAATCGTCCTCGGCAGGTGCCGCCACCTGGCCGGAGACCGTTGCGGGAGCCAGCGCCAGCCGCGCATCGCGTGACGGCAGCGGCGGCGGCGCGCCGGGCGCCGCATCGCGCGCGACCAGTCCCAGGGCGATGTCCTCGGCCAGTCCATCCGGCGGCGCAGTGCGCCAGCGCGTCTGCAGCTCCCGCAGCTGCCCGGGATCGAACGCGGGCTCGAGCCTGCGGATGCGGTCCACCAGCGGCGGGTGCGTGGCCCTCCACGAGGACAGGGCCATGCCCTCGCCGAACAGCATGTGCCCGATTTCCTCCGCCTCGGCGCGGTCGGCCAGGCGCGAGCCCTGCTCCAGCCCTCCGATCTTCTTCAACGCGCCGGCCAGGCCATGGGTCTGGCGGGTGAACTGCACCGCCGAGGCATCGGCCAGGTACTCGCGCTGTCGGCTGACGCCGGCCTTGATGAGCCGGCCGAAGAACACGCCGATGCTGCCGACCCCCACCGCCACCAGCGCGGTGATCAGCAGCGGCGCGCCGTCGCGGCTGCGGCCCAGGCGTCCGTAGGTGAGGATGCGCTGGCCGATCAGGGTCAGCATCATGATCCCGAACAGCACGCCCACCAGGCGGATGTTCAGGCGCATGTCGCCGTTGAGCACGTGGCTGAACTCGTGCGCGATCACGCCCTGCAGCTCGTCGCGGTTGAGCCGCTCCAGCGCGCCGCGGGTGACCGCGATGGCGGCGTCGGAAGGGCTGTAGCCGGCGGCGCAGGCATTGATGCCGGGCTCGTCCTCCATCACGAACAGCTTCGGCACCGGCACGCCGGAGGCGATCGCCATCTCCTCGACGACGTTGCGCAGCCGGCGCAGCTGCGGATCGCGGGTGTCCTCCGGCACCCAGGTACCGCCCATCTGCGCGGCGATCGCCGCGCCGCCGCCGCGCAGGGAGGCGATCCGGTAGAGCGAGCCCAGCCCGATCACGGCCAGGGTGAGCCCCGTGGCGGCCACCACCGCACCGACGCTGCCGGTGAACACCAGCGTCACCGCGTCCACCACCAGCACGATGCAGGCCACCGCCAGCGCGAACAGCACCACCAGGCGGAACGAGCCGCGCCGGGCCAGTTCCTGTTGTTCGAAGAAGTTCATCGGCACATATCCTTGGTCGACGTCCGGCGCTTCCCGCCGCCGGACGCTGACGATGCCCCCGCGCACCTGCCGGCCGCGCGAGGGCGCTCCCCGCGCCGCGCGGTCAGAACTGGACCCGCGGCGCCTCGCGCACCTGCGCGGCCCGGTCGGCCGGCGGTTCCAGCAGCGCCGCCGGGGCGAAGTTGAACATGCCGGCCACCACGCTGGACGGGAACATCTCGCGCCTGTTGTTGTAGGCCATCACCGCGTCGTTGTAGGCCTGGCGCGCGAAGGCGACGCGATTCTCGGTCGAGGTCAGCTCCTCGGACAGCTGCATCATGTTCTGGTTGGCCTTCAGGTCCGGATAGGCCTCGGCCACCGCCATCAGCCGGCCCAGCACGCCGTTGAGCTGGCCCTGGCTGGCAGCCAGCTCGGCCATCGCCGCGGCGTCGCCCGGGTTGGCCTTGGCCGCCGCCAGTCCCGCCTGGGCGGCCGAGCGCGCGGCGATCACCGCCTCCAGCGTCTGTCGCTCGTGTCCCATGTAGGCCTTGGCGGTCTCCACCAGGTTGGGGATCAGGTCGAAGCGCCGCTGCAGCTGGACGTCGATCTGGGCGAAGGCGTTCTTCCACGCGTTGCGCGCGGTCACCAGCCCGTTGTAGATCCCCACCGCCCACAGGGCGACCACCACGACCAGCCCCAGAATTACCAACAGGATCAACAAACTGCCCATTCATCTTCTCCTTGTTTGTGCATTCCGGAAAACCGGCGCTAGAATCGGTTGCAGCAGTAAATCACAGGTAGGAAGCGATGAGAGACGGGCGCACTCCCCGGTCCGCGAAGGCGGTCCGCGCACTCGCACCCCGGGCACTCAGGCTGGCTACCCTGGGCCTGATGCTGGGACTGGCCATTCCGTCGACCGCCCGCACTCCGACCCTGTCGGCCACGCCTCCGCCGCCGACCCAACCCCTGCCCTACCGCGATACCGCCACACGCGCCGTGCTGCCTCCGGCGCAGGGCTTCGACGTCGCCATGTTCGAGGCCATGGCCGAGCAGCTGGTCCAGGGCCGCCGCGTCCCCGGCATGGCGATGGCCATCGTCCAGGGCGGCCGCATCCTGAGCGCCCGCGGCTACGGTGTCACCGACGTCGCCCGTCCCGAGCCGGTGGATGCGCACACCGTGTTCCGCCTGGCCTCGCTGTCCAAGGCCTTCGCCGGGACCATGACCGGCCTGCTGGTGAACGACGGCAGCCTGCGCTGGGACAGCCGGGTCGCCGACTTCGTCCCCGGCTTCCGCCTGGCCGATGACTCCTATACCCGGCAGGTCACCGTGTCCGACCTGCTCAGCCACAGCGTCGGGCTGAAGGCGCACAACGCCTACGACCGCGACATCGAGGCCAACGCCGAGTACTACCAGGTGGCGCAGAAGCTGGCCGACGCGCCGATGCAGTGCGCACCGGGCCAGTGCTACGCCTACCAGAACGTGGCCTTCAGCCTGGTCGGCGACGTGGTCTTCGCCGCCACCGGCAACTTCTACGAACAGGAAGTCCAGCGCCGCATCTTCGAGCCGCTGGGCATGCGCGATGCCAGCCTCGGCCTGCCGGGCATCGAATCCAGCAGCCGCTGGGCGCGCCCGCACGTGCGCAGCCGCAACGGCTGGGTCTCGATCCGGCCGAAGCCGACCTACTACCGCCTGCCGCCTGCCGCCGGCGTCAACGCCAGCGCCAGCGACATGGCGCAATGGCTGCTCGCCCATACCGGCCACCGCCCCGACGTGCTGCCGGCGCCGCTGCTGGCAACCCTGCACGCGCCGGTCGTGTCGACCCCGGGCGAGCTGCGCTCGGGCTGGCGCCGGCAGCGGGTCAACTCCGCCGCCTATGCGCTGGGCTGGCGCGTGTTCGACTACGCGGGCGAGGAAGTCGTGTTCCATGCCGGCGCCGTGCAGGGCTACCGCGGCCTGGCGGCGATGCTGCCGGGGCGCGACCTGGGCGTGGCGATCCTGTGGAACAGCGAGAGCAGCCTGCCGTCCGGCCTGCTGCCGACCATCATCGACCAGGCACTCGGCCTGCCGCCGCAGCGCTGGCTCGACGTGGACGTGGACTTCGGTTCGGACAACCTGATGGTGGACCGCGAACAGGCGCCGTCCACGCCGGCGCGCGGCACCTCCGCCGCCCGCGCCGCCGCTTCGCCGCGCTGAGCGGCGGCCCGCCGGCGGCCGTAGCGGCCGCCACGACGACTCCCAAAAAAAAAAACTCCCTCCCCGCTGGGCATCGGGGAGGGAGGCATTCGGGTACTACGGTAATCGGAAGCTGATCAGATCAGCGGAGCCGGGGTGGCCGGCAGGGCAACCGGGGCCTGCTTCTTCTTGGCGGCCTTCTTGGCGGCCGGCTTCTTGGCAGCGGCCTTCTTGGTGGCCTTCTTCGCGGTGGCCTTCTTGGCGACCTTCTTCGCAGCCGGCTTCCTGGCGGCGGTCTTCTTGGTCGCCTTCTTGGCGGTGGCCTTCTTCGCGACCTTCTTCACCGCCTTCTTGGCGGTCTTCTTCGCCGCGGCCTTCTTGGCCGGCTTGCGGGCGGTGGTCTTCTTCGCGGCGGCCTTCTTGGTCGCCTTCTTGGCGGTGGCCTTCTTCGCGACCTTCTTGACGGCCTTCTTCGCGGTGGCCTTCTTGGCGACCTTCTTCGCAGCCGGCTTCCTGGCGGCGGTCTTCTTGGCGGTGGCCTTCTTGGCGACCTTCTTCACCGCCTTCTTGGCGGCGGGTTTCTTCTTCGCAGCTTTCTTGACAGCCATGGTGTAGCTCCTCGTCAGTGATTTGCGTTTGGGTATCGCCCAGTCGCGAAAGCCCGCCGCCTTGGCAGCGGGTGGTCCGTCGGCGCGTCAGGCACGTCGATCCGGATACGGTTGGGCCCGCGCGATGCGATGGCGCGGGCCGGAATCCTGGGGGTCGCTGCTTTTGCTTGGGGGAAGCGGGCCTTATCCACCTGCTGGAACTTCATGGCGGATGCCCGGGTTGTGCTTCGCGTTGTGGTGTTGATTCGACTCACTCGCTTCGGCAGGCAGCGTCTGCTGGGCGAAACCTAATCACGGTTTTTTTTACTGTCAACACCTGCGCGCGCAATTCCGCGCGCGCCTGCACGCCATGCTCACCGCCTCACGCCGCCATCGATCGCCACCGCATCGTGCGCGTCGACCACCGCGCACGATGCGCCATGCAAGCAGGTGCGGAAAAACAAGTGGTTTTTTTTGCATCGTGCGTTTCTGCATGCACGCACCGGGCAGTCCGACGGACTCGCCGGAGGCGTACCCCGACTGCGCCGAACGGACCCGACGAGCGCGCGATTTTTTTTCCGGCGCCCGGTCCTTTTCGCGTCGCACAAGCCGATTTGCGCAGAACTGCGCGAACCCTGGAAGGCGATGCGCGCGCCGGCGAGCGGCCGCCGGCGGACAAGGAACGGGAACGACCCGGGTGCGTGGCGATGCGCGCGCCGCCCGGAAACGACGACGCCCGCCGGATGGCGGGCGTCGTTCGTTGCCGCAGGTCGGCGACGGACGGTCAGTCCTCGTCGCCCTCGATCAGCTCGGCGTAGTCGTCCGGCGAAAGCAGCTCGGCGAGCTGGTCGTCGTCCACGCCCTCGACCACGAACATCCAGCCTTCGCCGTAGGCGTCCTCGTTGATGGTTTCCGGCTTGTCGGCCAGGGCCTCGTTGACCTCGACCACCTTGCCGCTGACCGGGGTGTACACGTCCGAGGCGGCCTTGACCGACTCCACCACCGCCACGGCGTTGCCCGCCTCGACGCTGGCGCCGATTTCCGGCAGCTCGACGTACACCAGGTCGCCCAGCAGCGACTGCGCGTGGTCGGAGATACCCACGGTGACGCGGCCGTTGCCTTCGGCACGGACCCATTCGTGGGACTTGAGGAACTTGAGGTCGCCGGGGATCTCGCTCATTGGAAAGGCTCCGCTCGCGCAGGGGTATGTGGGAACAGTGGTTAGTCTAAGTAGCGCCCAACCCGAGGTAAACCTCGCGCTGGGCCCTGGCTCAGGCGAGGACGCCGGGCTGCGCCTGGCCTTCGCGGACGAACGGGAACTTCACCACCCGGACCGGCACCTCGCGGCCACGGATGTCGACCCGCACCTGGCCCGGCTCGCCGGCGGGAATGCGCGCGAACGCGATCGCCTTGCCCAGGGTCGGGGAGTAGGTGCCGGACAGGATCTCGCCCTCGCCACCGGCGGCCAGCACCTTCTGGCCGTGGCGCAGCACGCCGCGTTCGTCCATCACCAGGCCGACCAGCTGGCGCGGCACGCCCGCCGCCTTCTGCGCCTCCAGCGCGGCGCGGCCGATGAAGTCGCGGCCCTCGTCCAGCGCCACGGTCCAGGCCAGGCCGGCTTCCCACGGGGTGGTCGACTCGTCCATGTCCTGGCCATAGAGGTTCATGCCCGCTTCCAGGCGCAGGGTGTCGCGCGCACCCAGGCCGGCCGGCCTGACCCCCGCCTCCAGCAACGCGTTCCAGAACGCGACCGCCTGGTCCTGCGGCAGCACCACCTCGAAGCCGTCCTCGCCGGTGTAGCCGGTGCGCGCCAGGAACAGCGGGATGCCGCTGGCGGTGGCGACGTCGATCGCGGCGAATCGGGCCAGGGCGCCGGCGCGGTCGCGCTCGCCTTCGGCCAGCAGGCCGATCACCGTGTCGCGCGCCCGCGGACCCTGCACCGCGATGATCGCCAGCTCGGCACGCTCGCGGACCTCGACGCCGAAGTCCTGGGCCTGCCGGCTGATCCACGCCAGGTCCTTCTCGCGGGTGGAGGCGTTGACCACCAGGCGGAACCAGTCGTCGGCCAGGTAGTAGGCGATCAGGTCGTCGATCACCCCGCCCTGCTCGTTGAGCATGCACGAGTACAGGGCCTTGCCCCGGACCTTGAGCTTGTCCACCGAGTTGGCCAGCAGCCGGCGCAGGAAGGGCCGCACCTGGTCGCCGTGCAGGTCGACCACGGTCATGTGGCTGACGTCGAACATGCCCACGGCCTGGCGCACCAGGTGGTGCTCGTCGATCTGCGAGCCGTAGTGGATCGGCATGTCCCAGCCGCCGAAGTCGACCATCTTCGCGCCCAGGGCACGGTGGCTTTCATTGAGTACGGTCTTGAGGGTCATGGCGCTCTCGGGGATGGAAAGGCGCCATTATCCCCTACGGCGCCGCCGCGGCGGCGCGTGCCTGGGGTCATGCCGCGCGCAGCGCCCCGAGCGCGTTCCGGGAAACGCGCCAGGCCGAGGCCAGGAACACGGCCAGCAGCAATGCCGCCACCACCAGGTCCGGCCAGCCCCTGCCGGTCAGCCATACCAGCGTGCCGGCGAGCAGCACCGACAGGCCGTCGGCGATGTCGTTGCGCGCGCATTCGTAGGCCGAGGCGAGGTTGACGTCGCCATCGCGCCAGGGGCGCAGCAGCCACACGCAGGCGAGGTTGGCGGCCAGGTTCAGCGCACCGGCCCAGCCCATCGCCTCGAACAGCGGCACCGCCGGATCGACGAACAGCCGCCATCCGATCGCCGTGGCCACCGCCAGCGCCGCGCCCAGGATCAGCGCGGCCTTGAACATCGCGACCCAGGCCTTGGCCCGCAGCGAAGAGGCCACCACCGCCAGGCTCAGCGCATAGGTAAGCGCGTCGCCCAGGCTGTCCAGGGCGCCGGACAGCAGCGAGGTGGAACGGGCGTAGAACGCAGCGCCGACCATCAGCAGGAAGCTGGCCGCGTTGATCCACAGCACGATGTGCAGGACCCGGCGCTGGCACGCCTGCAGGCGTGCCGCCTCGACCCCGCATCCCCCATGGCACCCGACCATCACCCTGCTCCCGGCCCGCGCGGAGCCTGCGTCAGGCCTGCTGCACCTTGAGGACCATGCCGTCCACGGCGACCACCCGCACCAGCGTGCCCGCCGGCAGGTCGGGACCTTCCACGGTCCAGAACGCGTCGCCGACCTTGATCCGGCCGCGGCCGGCGACGATCGCCTGGTCCAGCGGCACCACCAGGCCGATGTTCTGCTCGGCGCGGCGGTTGAGCAACGGCCGGTCGCTCTGCCGTCCGCGGCCGCGGAACCAGCGCCGGTAGACCTGGATCGAGACGAAGCTCAGCACCACGAACAGCGCGACCTGGGCCAGCAGCGGGATGCCGGGCAGCAGCAGCACCAGCAGCAGCATCGCCGCGGCGGCGAAACCCATCCACAGCAGGAAGGCGCCCGGCGCCAGAGTCTCGGCCGCGATCAGCACCAGTGCCAGCACCGCCCAGGTGGTCACGTCCCAGCGCACGGCTCAGGCTCCCGGACGCGGCGGCGGGGTGTTGCGGCGTGCGGCGTTGGCCTGCTGCCCGGCCAGCGCCTCGCGCGCCAGTTCGGCCACGCCGCCGAGCGAGCCGAGGATTCCGCTGGCCTCCATCGGCATCAGCACGAACTTCTGGTTCGGCGCGGTGGCCAGCTTGGCGAACGCCTCCACGTATTTCTGTGCGACGAAGTAGTTGATGGCCTGGACGTCGCCCTTGGCGATCGCCTCGGACACCATCGTGGTCGCCTTGGCTTCCGCCTCGGCCAGGCGCTCACGCGCCTCGGCGTCGCGGAACGCGGCTTCCTTGCGGCCTTCGGCCTCGAGCACCGCGGCCTGCTTCTCGCCCTCGGCGCGCAGGATCTCGGACTGGCGCGAGCCCTCGGCCTCGAGGATCTGCGCGCGCTTCTCGCGCTCGGCCTTCATCTGCCGGGCCATGGCGTCGACCAGGTCGCGCGGCGGCTGGATGTCACGGATCTCGATGCGGGTGACCTTGACGCCCCACGGGTTGGTGGCATGGTCGACCACGCCCAGCAGCTGGGCGTTGATCGCCTCGCGCTGGCTCAGCGATTCGTCCAGGTCCATCGAACCGATCACGGTACGGATGTTGGTCTGGACCAGGGCGATCATCGCCACTTCGAGGTTGGCCACCTCGTAGGCGGCCTTGGCCGCGTCCAGCACCTGGAAGAACACCACGCCGTCGACCCGGACCACGGCGTTGTCCTTGGTGATGACATCCTGGCTGGGCACGTCCAGCACCTGTTCCATCATGTTCACCTTGCGACCGATGCCGTAGACGATCGGGACCAGGAAATGCAGGCCGGGATCGAGCGTGTGTGTGTACTTGCCGAAGCGCTCGACCGTCCACTCGAAACCCTGCGGCACCATCCGCACGGTCTTGAACAGGACGATGATGCCGGCAACCGCCAGCACTGCCGCGACGAAACCCGAAGAGAACATCCCCATGCTCCTTGTGGCCATCCAGGCCGCGATTGGTCCGGCGCCAGTATAGGCACGGAGCGACGCCGGACCGCCGGCCTTCCGTCCGGTCACGACCTGCAACCGGGCTGCGACGCTTTCGCCGCCCCAGGCATCCACAAGACTGATGACCCACGGCCTCCTCCCCGGCGTCCCCCCTCCGCCCGCGCCCGACGGCGGCGGCGTCCCGTGCGTCGCGCTTGCCGCCGCCGACACCCGCGCGGAAGGTGCGCCACGCTCGGCTTTCGCCATCGCCGTGCCCGAAGCGCTGCTGGAACGCGCCAGGCGTGGCGAGCCGGCGGCCTTCGAACAGCTCTACCGCTGGTTCGAACGCCCTGTGTTCACCCTGGCGATGCGCCTGTGCGGCGACCGCGAGGAGGCCAGCGAGGTGCTGCAGGACACCATGCTCAAGGTGCTGCGTGGCGTGTGCGACTACCGCGGAAGCGGTCCGTTCTGGGGCTGGCTGCGGCAGATCGCGATCAACGAGGCGCTGCTGCGGCTGCGCCGCGGTCGGCGCCTGGAGCACATGCTGCCGCTGGATGGGCATGACGCCGAGGATGCCGCACCGCCTCCGCCGGCGGCCGCCGATGCGGCGTTGCTGCAACGCGCCCTCGCCGCGCTGCCGGCGGCCACCCGCAGCGTGCTCTGGCTCTACCACGCCGAGGGCCATACCCACGAGGAGATCGCCGCGCTGATGCAGCGCAGCCCGAGTTTCTCCAAGTCGCAGCTGGCGCGCGGCACCCGTCGCCTGCGCGTGCTGCTGCAGGTCCAGGAGCAATCAATATGAGCAAGACCCCTTCCCCGCCACGGACCTGGGACGACGCCTTCGCCGCGCTGCCCCTGGAGTCGCCGCCAGTCGGGGCATGGCAGCGGATCGCACCACGGCTCGCGCCGAAGCCCCGCCGCGTGCGGCGCGTACTGCCGTGGGCGATCGCCGCATCCACCGCCGTGCTGGCGGCATTGCCGGTACTGCTGCTGGTGCGTTCCGGACAGCCGTCGGATACGCCCCGGATCGACGCCGCGCCGCGGTCCGTGGCGTCCGCCACCGCTGCAACCACGGGGACGACGACGGAACCACGCGGGACCAGCGCCGCTCCGGCGGGCGCGACCACCGGCACCATCGCAGCCGGCCGCTCGACGCCGTCGTCCGCCACGCTCCCGGCGCACGCTGCTGCCACGCCCGCCGAACCCGACGACCCCACGCTCGCAACGTTGCAGGAGGAGTCCGCGCGCCTGGAAACGCTGCTGGTCCATCTGTCCACGAACGGCCCGGTCGACGGCGCCCAGCTGGTGCTGACCCTGTCGCTGCAGGCGCAGGTCGGCGAGATCGACGCGGCCCTGGGATCGGCCGCGCTCGACGATGAGACCCGTGCAGGCCTGTGGCAACGCCGCGTCGCCCTGCTGCGCGAACTGGCCGCCGTCGCCAGCGACCAGCGTTGGGATGCGCTGTTTGCCGACACCGGTTCCCGCTACGCCCTGGTCCAGGTCTATTGAGGCCCGGCCCCTTCCGGAGAAGACGAGATGATCCACGTACCCGTTATCCGACATGCCACGCCCTGGGCGCTTGCCATGTCGTGCCTGCTGGCGCTGCCGGCCCAGGCCGCCAGCAGTCCGTCCCAGGACCCGGCCAGCGCCGAAGAACTGGCCAACGCCCGCGGGGAACTCGCGCGTGCCCGCACTGACCTGGCCCAGGCAGCGCGCCGCGTGGCCGGGCTGTCGCGCGAGCAGGCCGGGCCCGGGATGGGCGCCGCCGCCAGGCTGGCGGACGATGCCGCCCGCCCGCGCCTGGGCGTGCTGCTTGGCGAGGACCCCCAAGCCGGCGTCCGCATCGCCGGCGTGACCCCGGGCAGCGCCGCGGAGAAGGCCGGACTGCGCAGTGGTGACCGCCTGCTGCGCATCCGCGGCAAGGCCATCGCCGGCACTTCCGGCAGGGACCGGGTCGAAGCCGCGCGCCAGGCACTGGCGCAGCTGCAGTCCGGCAGCAGGGTGCAGCTGGCCTACCAGCGCGGCGGCCGCGAGCATACGGTCGAGGTCGTGCCGGAGCCGATGCAGGCGCATGTCTTCGCCCAGCGGCTCTCCGGCAATGCGCCACCGGCGCCGCAGCTGCGCAACGAGGTCCTGCAACTGTCGCTGCCGGGCGCATGCGCAGGCGATGACTGCCACGCCCCGCTGCTGAGCGAGGCGCTGCGCTGGAACGGACTGCACCTGGTCGCGCTGGATGCGCAGCTGGGACGCTACTTCGGCACCGACCGCGGCGTGCTGGTGCTGTCGCAGGGCGCGCTTCCCGGGTTGCAGGCCGGCGATGTCATCCAGCAGGTCGAAGGCCGGGCGGTGTCGACCCCGGCCGAGGCGATGCGGCAGATGACCCGGAAGAAGCCCGGCGAACAGGCGCGGCTGACGGTGATGCGCGACCGCAGCGCGCGCCAGGTCCAGGTGACCGTGCCCGAGCGGCTGCGCTCGCTGGAATTCGTGCCCGCGCCACCCGCACCGCCTGCTCCACCCGCCAGGCCCGGGATGGCGCCGCCCCCCGCGCCACCGGAGCCGCCCGCACCCACCGCCGACGTGCTGGCGCCGCCGATCGATCCGCTGGTCTGAAGCCAGCCACCAGGCCGCCTGCTGCGACGGCCGTGCGGGCAGCGGGTCCGGCGTGGATGCCACCGCCCGGCAGCGGGGAATGCCGGGCCGGGCGGCGCCAGTCCGGTTACTTGGTCAGGATCAGCTTGTCGTTGCTGGTATGGCGCAGCCGGTAGACGCGGTCGCCGTGGCGGATCAGGATCTCGCGGCGGCCCCGCAGCAGCTGGTCGCTGCTGAGGGCTTCGGCATCGAGCGGAACGCTCGTGCTGGCAGGGGCGCTGCGGGGGGAGGACGACGGCGGGGCCAGGCGAAGGACACTCATTGCGGACTCCGGCGGGGGACAGGAGGAATGCAGCCACGCCGATGATAATAATTCGCATTTGCATGTCAACGCCAGTCAGCGCGTGGTGACGACCTCCAGCCGCTGCCACACCTGCTCGTCATGCCGCTGCGCGATCTCCAGTGCCGCCAGGTTCTGCAGCAGCTGCTCGACCCGGCTGGCGCCCAGGATCACGCTGCTGACATGCGGATTGCGCAGGCACCAGGCGATCGCCAGCGGCGCCGGCGCCTCGCCCAGCTGGGCCGCCGCCTCGACGAAGGCCTGGGCACGCTCGAGCCGTCGTTCCTGCGGCTCGCCCAGCACCAGTGGCTGCAGCCAGACGGCGTCGGCCTGCGCCAGCCGCCCTTCCCCACCCACGCCACCGGCGTACTTGCCGGTCAGCAGGCCCGACGCCAGCGGCGACCAGGTGGTGGTACCCATGCCCAGCTCGGCATAGAGCGGCGCGTATTCCAGCTCCACCCGCTGCCGGTGCAGCAGGTTGTACTGCGGCTGCTCGACCACCGGCGCGGCCATGTGCTGGCTGCGGGCGAACCGTGCCGCCTCGCGGATCAGCGCCTCCGGCCACTCCGAGGTGCCCCAGTACATGACCTTGCCCTGGCGCACGAGCATGTCCATCGCCGCGACCGTCTCCTCCACCGGGGTGTCCGGATCCGGGCGGTGGCAGTAATAGAGGTCCAGGTAATCCACCCGCAGGCGCCTGAGCGCGCCATGGCAGGCGTCGACCACATGCTTGCGCGACAGTCCGCGCTGGGTCGGGCGCGGCGACTCGGCCGAGCCGAAGAACACCTTGCTGGAAACGCAGAAGCCATCGCGAGGCAGGCGCAGGTCGGCGATCACGTCGCCCATGACCCGCTCGGCCTCGCCATTGGCATAGGCCTCGGCGTTGTCGAAGAAGTTGATGCCGTGGTCCCAGGCCGCGGCGACCAGTTCGCGGGCCTGGCTGCGCCCGACCTGGCGGCCGAAGGTCATCCAGGCGCCGAAGGACAGCGCCGACAGCTGCAGTCCGGTAGCGCCGAGGCGGCGGTATTGCATGGAATCACTCCAGGGAAACGGGAACCCGCGCAGTGTAGGCGCAGCCCGCCGCGACGGGCGTCGCGTCCCGCTCCAGGGCCTGTCGCAGCGGGGTTGCGACGGGCCGATCCACCTTCCGCGGGCGCACTCCGTACACACGCGCAGGGTGTCGACCTGCTACGCTTTCGCGCATCTTTAACATTTGCAGGACCCCCATGATCGAGGCAATCGGGCGGATTGGCTTCGGCCTGTTCGGACTGGCCGTGCTGATCGGCATCGTCTGGCTGTTCTCCAACAACCGGCGGGCCATCGATTGGAGGCTGGTCGGCACCGGCGTGCTGCTGCAGATCGCGTTCGCGGCGGTCGTGCTGCTGGTCCCGGGCGGCCGCCAGGTGTTCGACGCGATGAGCCACGGCTTCGTGCGCGTGCTGGGCTTCGTCAGCGAGGGCTCCAACTTCATCTTCGGCAGCCTGATGGACACCTCGACGGTGGGCTTCATCTTCGCCTTCCAGGTGCTGCCGACCATCATCTTCTTCTCGGCGCTGATGGGCGTGCTCTACCACCTGGGCATCATGCAGGCGGTCGTGCGGGCCATGGCCTGGGCGATCACCAAGGTCATGCGCGTGTCCGGCGCCGAGACCACCAGCGTCTGCGCCAGCGTGTTCATCGGCCAGACCGAGGCGCCGCTGACGGTCCGCCCGTACATCCCGAAGATGACCCAGTCCGAGCTGCTGACCATGATGATCGGCGGCATGGCGCACATCGCCGGCGGCGTGCTCGCCGCCTACGTGGGCATGCTCGGCGGCGGCGACCCGGAGCAGCAGGTGTTCTACGCCAAGCACCTGCTGGCGGCGAGCATCATGGCCGCGCCGGCCACCCTGGTGATCGCCAAGATCCTGGTGCCGGAGACCTCCGAGCCGCTGACCCGCGGCACGGTCAAGATGGAGGTCGAGAAGACCACCGCCAACGTGATCGACGCGGCCGCCGCCGGCGCCGGCGACGGCCTGCGCCTGGCGCTGAACATCGGCGCGATGCTGCTGGCCTTCATCGCCCTGATCGCCCTGGTCAACGCACCGCTGACCTGGCTGGGCGAGGTCACCGGCATCGCCGGCATGATCGGCAAGCCGACCAGCCTGTCGACCATCCTCGGCTACGTGCTGGCCCCGGTGGCGTGGATCATCGGCACCCCGTGGGGCGACGCCACCACGGTCGGTTCGCTGATCGGCCAGAAGATCGTGATCAACGAGTTCGTGGCCTACACCGAGCTGTCGCAGATCGTGAACGGCCAGGTCCCGGGCCAGTTCCTGAGCAAGGAAGGCGCGCTGATCGCCACCTATGCCCTGTGCGGCTTCGCCAACTTCAGCTCGATCGCGATCCAGATCGGCGGCATCGGTGGCCTAGCCCCGGAGCGCCGCCAGGACCTGGCGCGCTTCGGCCTGCGCGCGGTGCTCGGTGGCTCGGTGGCCACCTTCATGACCGCGACCATCGCGGGTGTACTGTCGCATTTCGGCTGAGCATCGCCGTCCGCCGGGTGCCCCGTGCACCCGGCCGTTCTCCTCCCCCGATATCCAGACGCAACAGAGGCCCCATGAATCCGGTCATCGTCGTCGGCTCCTTCAACGTCGACCATGTCTGGCGTTGCAACGAACTGCCCGCCACCGGCGCCACCATCGCCGGCCAGTACATGACCGGCCCGGGCGGCAAGGGTTTCAACCAGGCCGTGGCCTGCGCCCGTTCCGGTGCGCCCACCACCTTCATCTGCGCGCTGGGCGATGACGCCGGCGGCGCGATGGCGCGCGAACTGGCCGCGGCCGACGGCATCGACCTGCGCGCCGAGGCCAGCAGCGAGCCCACCGGCACCGCGGGCATCTACGTCGACGCGCGCGGCCGCAACACCATCGTGATCGGCGCCGGCGCCAACGGCGTGCTGGGCGCGGCCCATGTCACCGCCGATCCCGCCCTGGCGCGCGCCGCGGGCGTGCTGCTGGCGCAGCTGGAATCGCCCGCCGAGGCGATCGAGGCCGCGCTGGCGATGGCGCGCGAGGCCGGCGCCACCACCGTGCTCAACCCGGCCCCGGCCAACGCGCCGACCAGCATGGGCCTGCTGCGCCTGGCCGACGTGCTGACCCCGAACGAGACCGAATTCGCCGCCCAGCTGGCGCGCCACGTCGGCGAGCGGGTCGAGCCGGATTCGGTCGCCGCGCTGGACGGCGCGCGCCTGCATGCGCTGTGCCGCAAGCTGCTGCCGCACGGCACCGTGGTGGTGACCATGGGTTCGGTGGGCGTGTTCGTCTCGCATGCCGAGGAAGAGCCGCGCGGCGACGCCCAGCCGTACTACCGCATCGGCGCCGAGAGCGTGACCGCCAGCGACACCACCGGCGCCGGCGATGCCTTCAACGGGGCGCTCGCCGCCTCGCTGGCGCGCGCGCCAGGGCAGCCGTTCGCGGCCCACGTGCGCTACGCCAACCGTTTCGCCGCCCTGTCGACCGAGCGTGCGGGCGCGGCCGCCTCGATGCCGCGCCACGACGAGGTGCTGGCCCGCTTCCCGGGCTGAGGCGGCGGCGATGCGGATCGGTCCGTACGCGATCGAGCCGAAGGTGGTGCTGGCGCCGATGGCCGGCGTCACCGACAAGCCGTTCCGGCTGCTGTGCAAGCAGCTGGGCGCCGGCCTGGCGGTGTCGGAGATGACCATCTCCGACCCGCGCTTCTGGAACACCCGCAAGTCGCTGCAGCGCATGGACCATGCCGGCGAACCGGACCCGGTCAGCGTGCAGATCGCCGGGACCGAGCCGGCGCAGCTGGCCGGGGCGGCGCGCTACAACGTCGCCAACGGCGCCCAGATCATCGACATCAACATGGGCTGCCCGGCCAAGAAGGTGTGCAACGCCTGGGCCGGGTCAGCGCTGATGCGCGACGAGGCACTGGTGGCGCGCATCCTCGAGGCGGTGGTGGCCGCGGTCGACGTGCCGGTCACGCTCAAGATCCGCACCGGCTGGTGCGCCGAGGTGCGCAATGCGCCGACCATCGCGCGCATCGCCGAGGAATCCGGCATCGCCGCGCTGGCGATCCATGGCCGCACCCGCAACCAGCACTACACCGGGCAGGCCGAGTACGACACCATCGCCGAGGTGAAGTCGAGGCTGCGCATCCCGGTGGTCGCCAACGGCGACATCGACTCGCCGGCCAAGGCCGCCTTCGTGCTGCGCCACACCGGTGCCGACGCGGTCATGGTCGGTCGCGCCGCCCAGGGCCGGCCGTGGATCTTCCGCCAGATCGCCCATTACCTGGCCACCGGCGAGGAACTGCCCGACCCGTCCGTGGCCGAGGTGCGCGACATCCTGATCGGCCACCTGCAGGCCCTGCACGCGTTCTACGGCGAGGAACAGGGCGTGCGCATCGCGCGCAAGCACCTGGGCTGGTACGCGAAGGACCGGCCGGAGAACGCCGCCTTCCGTGCCGTGGTCAACCGCGCCCGGACCGCGGCCGAGCAACTGGCCCTGACCCGCGCCTACTTCGACGCGCTCGAGGCCGGCGCAGCCTTCGCGCTGCCCGAAGTGGCGTGAGGGAACATCTCCCCGGGTGCGCTCCGCTTACCCGGGCTACGCGCCGGATACTTGCCCGATCCCGCGTTGAGTCCGCGGCACGTGGCAACGCGCCGGACCTCTCCAGCGGCCCCGTGTAGTCACCGTAGCCCGGATAAGGCCGAAGGCCGCATCCGGGGTGGTGCATGGCAACGTCGCGAGCGGACGATGCGTCGTGACCCGCCCCTGCCCCTCTCCCACCGGGAGAGGGGAACTGACCCAATCACGAATCACGAATCACCGATCCCCAATCCCCAACACCAGTCACTCCGGTGCCTCCCAGATCCGGTGCCACATCGGGCCAAGCCGCCGCCGTGTTTGCCAAGGCAGCCGCAGCTGGCGCGGCGGGATCGCCTGCCAGCGCCCTTCCGCGTCGCGCTCGGCCACCTCGAACACGAAGCTGTAGTCCGGCTCGGCACCCATGCGCAGGTCGGACAGCTCCAGGCGGCCTTCGCGCTCGCGCGCCTTCATGAAGCCATGGTTGAACCAGGCCAGGCGCTGCACGGCCGGGATCCCGGCCGCCTCCGCCAGGGCCTGGGTATTGGACGGATAACCACGGAAGGCAATCGGCCCGGTGTCGGCCACCAGCGAGTACTCGCCTTCGACGAAGCCGCCAGGCGTCATCGCCACCACCCGCCAGAGCAGGGTGTTGAACGGCATCGGTACCGAGAACCGCGGCGCATCGCCCAGGCCCATCGCGGCCAGGGTGCGTTGGGCGTGGCGGTCGACCATCGCCTTGGCCCCCAGCGACCCCCCCAGGTAGGCGCTGCGGAGCGCGAGCCCCGCCAGCAGGACATGCCGCGCAAGCGGCCGCGCGCGGGCGAACCAGGCCACCACGCAGGCGACCAGCAGCCACACCGTGTACAGCGGATCGATGATGAACACGCTCGACCACATCGTCGGCGCCGCCGGCAGCGGCCACCACAGCTGGGTGCCGTAGACGGTGAAAGCATCCAGCAGCGGATGCGTGGCCAGCGCCAGCTGGATAGCCCAGAACCAGCGCCGCGGCGCCTCCGCCACCCGCCCGCGTCCGTAGCGGCGGAACAGCCACCACAGCAGCCACCCCACGAAAGGCAGAACGAACAGCGAGTGGCTGAAGCTCCGGTGCACGGTCATCAGCACCACCGGGTCGTCGGTGGCGAGCATGATCGGCAGCGAATCCAGGTCCGGGAGGGTACCGAGGGCGGCGCCGGCCAGCAGGGCGGCGCGGCGGTGGCCGGCGGGGGCGATGGCGGCGGCAACCGCCCCGCCGAGGACGATCTGGGTCAGTGAATCCATGCCCGGAATGCTAGCAGCGCGGCTTCACGCCAGGCCCCAAAGCCCCGCCGGCATTAACGGAAAGCAACCCGCCGGGGAGCAGAATGCAGGATGGCCCGCGCGCGTGTATCATGCGCGGCCATCTTTTCATCCGAATACAGGGATATAGCCCGATGTCCAGCTATCTCTTCACCTCCGAATCGGTCTCCGAGGGCCATCCGGACAAGATCGCCGACCAGATCTCCGATGCGGTCCTCGACGCCATCCTGGCGCAGGACAAGCGCGCCCGCGTGGCCTGCGAGACCCTGGTGAAGACCGGCGCCGCCATCGTCGCCGGCGAGGTCACCACCACCGCGTGGGTCGACATCGAGGGCCTGGCCCGCCAGGTCATCAACAGCATCGGCTACAACAATTCGGACGTCGGCTTCGACGGCCACACCTGTGCCATCATCAACATGCTCGGCAAGCAGTCCCCGGACATCGCCGCCGGCGTGGACCGCAGGAAGCCGGAGGAGCAGGGCGCGGGCGACCAGGGCCTGATGTTCGGCTACGCCTGCAACGAGGCGCCGGAGTTCATGCCGGCCCCGATCTACTACTCGCACCGACTGGTCGAGCAGCAGGCCAAGGTCCGCAAGAAGAAGAACTCGCCGCTGCCGTGGCTGCGCCCGGATGCCAAGAGCCAGGTCACCCTGCGCTACGACGGCAACAAGGTCGTGGGCCTGGATGCCGTGGTGCTGTCCACCCAGCACGACCCGGGCGTGAAGCAGAAGGACCTGGTCGAGGGCGTGTACGAGCACATCCTCAAGCCGGTCCTGCCGAAGAAGTGGCTGGAATCGCTGCCGAAGAAGAAGGTCCACATCAATCCGACCGGCATCTTCGTGATCGGCGGCCCGGTGGGCGACTGCGGCCTGACCGGCCGCAAGATCATCGTCGACAGCTACGGCGGCATGGCCCGCCACGGTGGCGGCGCGTTCTCGGGCAAGGATCCGTCCAAGGTCGACCGTTCCGCCGCCTACGCCGCCCGCTACGTGGCCAAGAACGTGGTCGCCGCCGGCCTGGCCGACAAGTGCGAGGTGCAGGTCTCCTACGCCATCGGCGTGGCCGAGCCGACCTCGATCTCGGTCACCACCTTCGGCACCGGCCGCATCCCGGACGAGAAGATCGAGAAGCTGATCCGCAAGCACTTCGACCTGCGCCCGTACGGCATCATCAAGATGCTGGACCTGGTGCACCCGGTCTACCAGCCGACCGCCGCCTACGGCCACTTCGGCCGCAAGCCGTTCGAGCTGGGCTACACCGACGGCGCCGGCAAGAAGCAGGTCGCCACCGCCTTCTCCTGGGAGAAGACGGACAAGGCCGAGGCGCTGCGCGCCGACGCGAAGCTGAAGTAAGCCTCGCCGCAGGCTCCAGGAAAGGCCGCCCCCGGGCGGCCTTTTCCTTTGCGGCGGTCCCGCCGGAGCGCGCGGTGGTCCATTCCGCCGGCGGCCGGCGGCTGATGCAGCCATGTGCCTGCGCTGGCATCGGCGCGAGTCGGGAAGACGATCGCAGGCCACAAGCCTCCAGGGGCACCGGCTGGGCACGCGCCATCGCTGCCGCCCTCGCCCGCTCCTGCATCGCCCCAACCAGATCTCGGTGGCCAACATGCCGTTCGCCGGCGGCGGCGCGGCCGGCTCACAGCCGCACCGTCAGCCTTACGTCCTCCGCGCCACCGGCACGCGCGGCGACCACGCGGTCGCCGATGCGTTCGAACGCCAGGTCCACGCGCGCACCGCCCACGTCCAGGCACTCCACCCGCAGGCGGTCCACGCCCGGCGGCAGCTGCGGGTGCTCGATCACGACCTCCCGCGCAAGCGCGTCGATCTCCAGCCCCAGGCAGGCCTGCAGCAGCATGAACACCGAGCCGGCCGACCAGGCCTGCGGTGTGCACGCCACCGGATAGGCGATCGGTGGATCGCCGACGGTGCGCGGGAAGCCGCAGAACAGTTCGGGCAGCCGCATGTCGAAGTAGGTCGCCGCCTCGAACACCTCGCCCAGCAGGCGCGCGGCCTGGCGCCGCGCGCCGTAGCGCGCCATGCCCGCCGCGCACAGGGCCACGTCGTGCGGCCACACCGAACCGTTGTGGTACGACATCGGGTTGTAGCGCGGCTGGTCGCTGGCGAGCGTGCGCACGCCCCAGCCGTTGTCGAAGCGCGGCGAGGCCAGCTGCGCGATCACCCGGCGCGCGCGTTCCGGCGCGGGCAACCCCACGTACAGCAGGTGCCCGGGATTGGAGGCCAGCACCCGGCACATGCGCCCGGCGCCGTCGCGCGCCAGCGTGTAGAAATCCAGGGACTCGTCCCAGAAGCGGGCTTCCACGGTGGCGCGCAGGCGTCCGGCGCGCGCGTCCCATTGCCGCGCGGCCTGCTCCTCGCCACGCATGCGCGCCAGCCCAGCCATCGCGCGCAGCGCCTCCCAGGCATAGCCCTGGACTTCGACCAGGGCGATCGGCCCTTCGGGCAGGCGGCCGTCCTCGTGGAACACCGAATCGCCGCTGTCCTTCCAGCCCTGGTTGGACAGGCCGCTGTCCTGCCCGCGCGCGTACGCCAGCAGCCCGTCAGGATCGGCATCGCAGCTGCGCTCGATCCAGCCGGCTGCGCTGCGCAGCGCCGGCCAGAGCCGCTCGATGAATCCGCGGTCGCCGGTGCGGCGGAAATAGCGACCGGCCAGGACCACGAACAGCGGCGTGGTGTCCACGCCGCCGTAGTACAGGCCGAACGGGATCTCGCCCAGCGCCGCCATCTCGCCCTTGCGGGTCTCGTGCATGATCTTGCCCGGCGCCGAATCGCGGAAGCTGGAGTCTTCGGCCGCCTGGCGCTCGGCCAGGTAGGCGAGCACGCCGCGGGCCAGGCCCGGATCCAGCCACAGCATCTGCAGCGCGGTGATGATCGCGTCGCGCCCGAACGGGGTGGAGAACCACGGGATGCCCGCATACGGATAGCGCCCGGACGGCAGGTCGCTGGCCAGCAGGGCGATATCGGTGCGCGAACGCTCCACCCAGGCATCGAACAGCAGGCCGCCGCCACGCAGTCGCGCACCGGGGCGGCGCCGCGCGCGCAGCGCCCGCCGTGCCTGGGCCATGGCGCGGCGGTGCCGGGTGGCTTCGGGTTGCCCGACCTCCGGCCCGGCTTCCAGGTACAGGGCCATGCCCTGGCGCGGGCCAAGCTGCAGGTCGAAGCGCGCCATCCCGCCGTCCAGGCTGGAAGGCGCCTGCGAGAAGGCGATCACCGTGCGCCGCTCCACGCCATCCAGGCCCTCGTAGCGCAGCACCACGCGGTCGCCCTCGGCCTGCACCTGCGGATAGCTGCCGCGCTTTTGCCGCTGCATGCCGCGCACCTCGAACATGTCGAGGAAGTCGGCGGCGAACTCGATCGTCAGCGGCACCGATACCGGCACGCGGTCGTAGTTGGAGCAGACGATCCGTTCGTGCAGGCGCCCCTGCCACAGGAAGCGCGAACGCTCGATGTGGATCACGCCCTTGCCCGCCGCCGCGCTGTCGCCGATCGGCGGCAGCGGGCGGTTGGTCAGGTGCGCGGTGAACACCACCCGGTCGTGCGCGGCGGCGGCGCTCAGCAAGGTCGGTGGCGCGCCGTCCAGGCCCAGGCGCAGCCGCGACAGGATGCGGGTGCCGTCGTGGAACAGGCCGTCGGCCACCTCGCCGCCGTGGATGTCGCCCAGCGCGTCGCTCACCAGGAAGCTGTCGCCGTCCTTGAGCGAATAGCCCAGCTGGCGGCTGGCCGGAAGCGTGCGAGCCATGCGCATGGCTCAGGCCCTGCGCTGGAACGCGTCGCCGTCGGCGCGCTCCCCGGCGACGGTGGCGTCGTTGGCCGCCTCGGTGGCCGGGGTGGCCAGGCGCCGGTAGAGGTCCAGGTAGGCGCGCGCCATCACCGTGGACGAGAAGCGGCGTTCGAACACCCGGCGGATGTTGCCGCGGTCCAGTTCATGCAGCCGCTCCACCGCAGCCACCGCCTCTTCCATCGACGACACGATGAAGCCGGTCACGCCGTCCTCCACCACCTCGCGCACCGAGCCGTGGTCCCAGGCGATCACCGGGGTGCCGCAGGCCATCGCCTCGATCATCACCAGTCCGAACGGTTCCGGCCAGTCGATCGGGAACAGCAGCGCCGCGGCGTGGCCGAGGAAACCCGGCTTGCGCGCATCGTCGATCTCGCCGATGAACTCCACGCCCGACGCATCCAGCATCGGCTCGATGCAGTCGTGGAAGTACACCGCGTCGGCGGCGTCGACCTTGGCCGCCATGCGCAGCGGCATGCCGGCGCGGGCGGCGATCTCGATCGCGCGGTCAGGCCGCTTCTCCGGCGAGATCCGGCCGAGGAACGCGAGGTAGTCGCCACGCGGCGATTCCGGCGGCTGCAGCAGGTCGGCGGGCAGGCCGTGGTACACGGTGCCCAGCCAGTTGGCGAAGCGCAGCGGCTGGCGCTGCTGTTCGGAGATCGACACCAGCGGGTAACGCGGCCACAGGCGGTACGCCTCCGCCAGCCCGGCCAGGTCCAGGCGTCCGTGCAGGGTGGTCACGGTGCGTCCGGCAAGGTCCTCGAACATGGGGAAGTGCAGCAGGTCGATGTGGAAGTGCAGCACGTCGAACTCGTCGGCGCGACGACGCACCTCGTGCAGCATGGCCAGGTGGGCGGCCAGGTCGGACTTCAGCGGCCGCGGATCCAGGCGCAGGGCCTGGTCGCGCACCGCCACCAGGCGCGCGCGGCTACGGCTGTCGCCGCTTGCGAACACGGACACCTCGTGGCCGAGGTCCACCTGGGCGTCGGCCAGGCACGCCACGATGCGTTCGGTGCCGCCATACAGGCGGGGCGGCACGGCTTCGTAAAGGGGGGCGATATGGGCGATGCGCATGCCGTGCCCTCCTCAGTGCCTGGCACGGGCCCGGCCGCCGGCGGACGGCCTGCGCGCGTGGTGGCATGGGATCGAAGTTATGGCGTTCATCGTGCTCCTCCTCTTTGCGGTCGCCGGCGGCAAGCCACGGGCCACGCCCGCGGCCATGGAGGACGCGGGCAACGCAAGGGGACGCACGGCCAGCACCGTCGGTCGGCCCGGAACACGCACGGGGGACGGTGGAGCGGTGTTTCCGCGGCCGGCCGTGGGCGCCGCCGCAGCGGGCAGATGGGGCCGGCAGTGGACCTTTCAAGGGGCTGCCCGGCGCCGTAGTGGACGGCACCGGGCGGCGCGGGGCTCAGCCGGTGTTCTGCACGCCCTGGGAGACGCCGTTGACGCTGGCCACCAGCGCGCGCAGCAGGGCATCGTCCTCGCGGCCACTGGCGCGCCAGCGCCGCAGCAGGTCGGCCTGCAGCACGCTGATCGGATCCACGTACGGATTGCGCAGGCGGATCGACAGCGCCAGGCGCTGGTCGTGCTGGAGCAGGAACTCGTGGCCGTTGATCCGCAGCACCCAGTCGCGCGTGCGCGCGTGCTCCTCGCTGATGCGCGGGAAGAACTCGCCGTGGAGCCCGTCGCCGGACAGGCGCGAGAACATCTCGGCGATGCCCATGTCGCCCTTGGCCAGGACCATGGCCAGGTCGTCGAGGAAGGTACGGAAGAACGGCCAGTCCGCCGCCATCTCGCGCAGCACGTCCTCGCCATGCCGCTCCGCGGCCGCCTGCAGCCCGCTGCCGACGCCATACCAGCCCGGGATGACCGCGCGCGCCTGGCTCCAGGCGAATACCCAGGGGATCGCGCGCAGGTTGGACAGGGCCGCATCCTGGCCCAGCCGGCGCGAGGGCCGCGAGCCGAGGGTCATGCGCTCGATCACGTCGATCGGGGTGGCGCTGCGGAAATAGTCCATGAACCTCGGCGCGCCGACCAGGGCGCGGTAGGCCACGCTGCTGGCCTGGGCCACGGTGTCCATCACCTCGCGCCAGCGCGCCTCGCGCGGCTCCGGCGGACGCGGTCGGATGCTGGAGACCAGCACCGCGCCGGTGGTCTGCTCCAGCGAGCGCAGGGCCAGGGCGCGGATGCCGAACTTGCGGTGGATCGCCTCGCCCTGCTCGGTCACGCGCAGGCGGCCGTCGACGCTGCCGCGCGGCGATGCGTCCACCGCACGGGTGGTCTTGCTGCCGCCGCGGCTGAGCGAGCCGCCGCGGCCGTGGAAGAAGGTCAGGCGCACGCCGTGCTCCTCGGCCACCTGCAGCAGCTCCACCTGGGCGCGCTGCAGGCTCCAGCGCGAGGCGGCGATGCCGCCGTCCTTGCCGCTGTCCGAATAGCCCAGCATCACCATCTGCACGTTTCCACGCGCCCGCAGGTGCTCGCGGTAGACCGGATCGGCGAACAGGTCGCGCAGGGTGTCGGGACCGTGGCGCAGGTCGTCCACGGTCTCGAACAGCGGTGCGATGTCCAGCGGCACGCGCCCGGCCTCGTCGACCAGGCCACCACGGCGGGCCAGCGCCAGCACCGCCAGCACGTCGGCGCGGCTGCGCGCCATGCTGATGATGTAGGCACCAAGGGCGTCGGGCCCGTGGCGGCGGCGGGCGTCGCCGAGCGCCTGGAACACGGCATCGAGGCGCCGGTTGCCCTCGTCGTCGGCCTGCGGCAGCGGCTGGCCTTCGCCGGCATGCCCGGCCAGGATGCCCGCCTGCTCGACCGGATCGCGGTTCTCCCACTCCGTGTCGCCCAGGGCGGCGGCAATGGCGCGCGCATGGATGGTCGACTCCTGGCGCACGTCCAGCCGTGCCAGGTGGAAACCGAAGGTGCGCAGGCGCCAGACCAGGCGCCGCACCGAGAACCAGCCGGCGTGGACGCCGCGGTTGTGCTCCAGGCTCTTGCGGATCAGGTCCAGGTCGCCGGCGAACTCCGCCGGCGAGCCGTAGCCGACCGCCTGGTCCTCCAGCGTCGCCAGCAGGCGCGCGCGCATCAGCTCCAGCAGCAGGCGGTACGGCATGTCGGCGTGGCGCGGTCGACTGGCCGCCGCGGCCGGCGGCAGCAGCGCGCGGTATTCCTCCAGCCGCTGCAGCACCGCCTCGTCGACGCCGGCCACGCCGGTGCTCTGGGTCAGCATGCTGGCCAGCTGCTGCAGCTCGGCCGCGTACTTGCCGAGGATGGCGCGGCGCTGCGCATCGAGGGTGTTGCGGATGGTGGTGGCGTCGACGTTGGGATTGCCGTCCATGTCGCCGCCGACCCAGGTGCCGAAGCGCAGCAGGCGCGGCAGCTCGGTGGCGATGCCGAAGCTCTCGCCCAGCGCATGCTCCAGCGTCTCGTGGAACGCCGGCATGATCCGGTACAGCACCTCGGTCAGGTAGAAGCCGACGTGCTCGCGCTCGTCGTCCACGGTCGGTCGCACCGGCGAGGAATCTGCGGTCTGCCAGGCCGAGGTCAGGGCCATGCGGAAGCGCGCCAGGTCCGCGGCGCGCTCGCCGGGGGTGCGGGTGCCGTCGAGGTCGTCGACCAGGGCGGCGACCATGATCTGCTCCTTCTCCAGCAGCGCGCGCCGCACCGCCTCGGTCGGATGGGCGGTGAACACCGGCTCGATGTCGATCCGCTCGAGCCATTCCAGCAGCTCGGTCGGCTCCACCCCGGCCTCGCGCAGCCGGCGCAGGGCGTCGTGCAGGCTGTCCGGCTGCGGGGTGTCGCCGCCGGCGCGCTGGTAGTCGCGGCGGCGGCGGATGCGGTGCAGGCGCTCGGCGATGTTCACCACCTGGAAGTAGGTGCTGAACGCGCGGACCAGGGCCTGGGCATGGGCCGGCTCGAGGCCGTCCAGCAGCGCCGCCAGCGAGGCCATGCCGCCGCCGTTCTGGCGCCGGGCGATGGCGGTGGTGCGCACCCGTTCGACCTCCTCGAGGAAGGCCGGCGACTCCTGTTCGGCGAGCATCTCGCCGACCAGTGCGCCGAGGCGTCGCACGTCGTCGCGCAGGGGAAGGTCCGGTGGAGCGAACTCGAGATTGCGTGGGGCGTTCATCGATGCGCGCGGAACTCTGCGGAAGCGGGCGACCTGGCAGCTTAGCCGGGTGTTGTGCGACGCCGCAAAAGTTTCAGGCGTATCGGAAGTCCGCGGCCGGCACCGGGCCGGCCGCGGATTGCCTCAGCGGCCTCCTGCCGCCGCCTCCGGCCGCGCCTGGCGCACGTACTTCTGCAGCCAGTCGTCGCTCTCGGCGAGCATGTGCAGGATCGACTCGCGCGCACGGTAACGGTGCGACTCGTTCGGCAGCATCACCAGCCGCGCGGTGCCGCCCAGGCCCTTGATCGCGGCGAACATGCGCTCGCTCTGCATCGGGAAAGTCCCGGAGTTGTTGTCCTGCTCGCCATGGATCAGCAGCAGCGGGGCCTTGATCCGGTCGGCATGGTTGAACGGCGACATCGCCAGGTAGGTCTGCTGCGCCTGCCAGTAGTTGCGCTCCTCGGCCTGGAAGCCGAACGGCGTGAGGCTGCGGTTGTACGCGCCGCTGCGGGCGATGCCGGCCTTGAACAGGCCGCTGTGCGCGAGCAGGTTGGCGGTCATGAACGCGCCGTAGGAGTGCCCGCCGACCGCGACCCGCTCCGGATCGCCCACGCCGCGCCGCGCCAGCTCGTCGACCGCCGCCTTCGCGCTGGCGACCAGCTGCTCGACGTAGGTATCGTTCGGCTCGGCATCGCCCTCGCCCACGATCGGCATCGACGGATCGTCCAGCACCGCGAATCCGCGCGCCAGGAACGGCAGCGGTCCCCAGTAGCTGACGCGGTTGAAGCGGTAGGGCGAATCGGTGACCTGGCTGGCGGCCTGCGCGGATTTGAACTCCTGCGGGTACGCCCACATCAGCACCGGCAGCGGGCCGTCGCGGCTGGCGTCGTAACCGGCCGGCAGGTAGAGGGTGCCGGTCAGCTCCACGCCGTCGGCGCGGCGGTAGCGGATCTGTTCCTTGGAGATGTCGCGCAACTGCGGGGTCGGGTGCGGGAACGCGGTCAGCGCGCGCAGCGGCTGCGCGGCGGCGGCATCGCGCACGTAGTAGTTGGTCGGCTCCTGCGGCGACTCGCGGGTGATGAGCAGGCGCGTGCCGGTATCGTCCAGCAGGGCGCGCGGCTCCTCGTAGTAGGGAGGCTGGGAATGGAACAGGCGCTCGCGCTTGCCGGTAGCCAGCTCGTAGCGGTCCACGAACGGACGGTCGCCCTCCGGCGAGGCGCCGTCGCCCAGCAGGAACAGGCTGCCGCCGTCGGCGCTGGTCTGCAGGCGCCGGCGGCCGGCCGCGTCGGTCACCGTGGCGAGCCGGCCAGGATCGGCGTAGCGGTCCTCGTAGGAACGCTCGAACATCAGTTGCGGGGCGCGGCCCGGCTCGTCGGGGAAGACGCGCCAGGTGCGGACCTGGCGGGTCTTCCACCAGAACTCGTCCAGGGTGGCCAGGTCGCCGCGGGCCCAGGTCAGGCCGGCCAGGCGCAAGGACAGGTCGGCCAGGCGGGTGGGCGGAGCGTCGAACGGCGCGGCGTGCATGAAGACCGTGTCGCGCACCTCCGCCGCGCGGGCCGGATCGCCACCGTCCCGGGCCTCGACCCAGGCCAGGGTGGCCGGGGCATCGGCGCGCCAGTGCACGTGGCGGGCGCCCGTGGGCACGGCGTCGTTGCCGGTCGGCAGGCCTTCCACCAGCGGCAGCCGTGCGACGGTGTGCACGGACGCGCCGGTGCGCGCATCCAGGACTTCGACCACGCGCGGGAAGCGGGTCACCGGCACCAGGTAGGAGAACGGGCGCTGCGCCTGCGTGGCCAACACGTAACGTCCGTCGGGCGAGGGCGAACTGGCCAGGTACAGCGCCGGTGCGCCGAGCGGCGTCACCTTGCCGCCGAGGTCGATCCGCGCCAGCTGCGACAGCAGGTAGTGCTCCAGGGTCTGCGCGTCGGATTCGTTGCGCAGCAGGTCCTGGTAGGTACGCACCGAACGCACGCCGGCCCCGGCCTCGGTGTGCTGTATGGCCGGGCCGGTCGGCACCGCGTCGGCCGGCGGCAACGGGCGCGCCCGGTCGCTGCGCAGGTGCACCAGCAGCCCGCGGCTGTCCGGCAGCCAGGCGTAGCCGGCGCCGATGGTGTTCAGGCCGCTGGCGAGGCGGCGCGCCCTGGCCGAAGCGGTGTCGACCAGCCACAGTTCATTGGCGCCGCTGGCGCGGTCGAGGCGGTTGAAGGCCAGCCAGCGCTGGTCGGGGGACCAGGCCAGTCCGGCCAGGCCCAGCGGTTGCGGCAGGCCGGCGATCCGGCGCTCGGTGCCGGTGGCCACGTCCAGCAGCCACAGGTCCGCGCCCAGGGAGAAGTTGCTTGGGGCATGCACGCGCGGATGGAAGCGCAGGCCGGCGAGCTTCAGCTCCGGCTGGGCGACCACGTCGATGCCGGGCAGGTCGGGCGTCTGCACCATGGCGGCCAGGTCGCGCCTGGGCGCCAGCCACAGCTGCGGCGGCCGCGGCGCGTCGGCGATCGCCTGCAGCTCCGCTACCGGGGCGCGGTAGCCCGCTTCGCCGGTGGCCTGTGCGATCGCCAGCGGCGACGCGAACAGGACGGCGGCGGCGAGGAGGAAGGCGTGGAGGCCATGGCGCACGGGGCGTGGCTGCGCGGACATGGGGACGACGGATCCGGACATGCGGAGGTTCCCTGTGGGCGGACTGCCGTGATAGCAGCTGGCGGCCCATGCCGCCACCGACGGAAGTCCCATATCCGGCGCCGCCCGGCCGGTTCATGCCCCGATCCGGATGCACCGATATAATGCGCCGGCGCCGTCGAGGGGCGCTGCGACCAGGAACCGCGCGGAAGCATCCGCCGCCGCCCAGCACGGGCGCCCCTGGCCAGGCTCGACGCGCTCCACCGCAACAACGGCGCCCGGACCACTGGGGATCTCCCCCTCTCCTCCGGAGCATGCAATGAACGCCGTAGCACAGACCTCTTCCGCCACCGCGCCGTACAAGGTCGCCGACATCTCCCTGGCCGACTGGGGCCGCAAGGAGATCGACATCGCCGAGCACGAGATGCCGGGCCTGATGTCGATCCGCCGCAAGTACGCCGCCTCGCAGCCGCTCAAGGGCGTGCGCGTGACCGGCTCGCTGCACATGACCATCCAGACCGCGGTGCTGATCGAGACCCTCAAGGACATCGGCGCCGACGTGCGCTGGGCCTCGTGCAACATCTTCTCCACCCAGGACCATGCGGCCGCGGCGATCGCCGCCACCGGCACCCCGGTCTTCGCCTGGAAGGGCGAGACCCTGGAGGAGTACTGGGACTGCACCCTCGACGCGCTGACCTTCACCCTGCCCGACGGCACCCTCACCGGCCCGGAGCTGGTGGTGGACGACGGCGGCGACGTCACCCTGCTGATCCACAAGGGCTATGAGCTCGAACAGGGCGACGAAAGCTGGGTCAACTCGCCGTCCGGCTCGCACGAGGAGCAGGTGATCAAGAACCTGCTCAAGCGCGTCGCCGTCGAGCGCCCGGGCTACTGGACCCGCGTGGTCGCCGACTGGAAGGGCGTCTCCGAGGAGACCACCACCGGCGTGCACCGCCTCTACCAGCTGGCCGAGGCCGGCAAGCTGCTGGTGCCGGCGATCAACGTCAACGACTCGGTCACCAAGAGCAAGTTCGACAACCTCTACGGCTGCCGCGAGTCGCTGGCCGACGGCCTGAAGCGCGCGATGGACGTGATGCTGGCCGGCAAGGTCGCCGTGGTCTGCGGCTACGGCGACGTCGGCAAGGGTTCGGCGCACTCGCTGCGCGCCTACGGCGCCCGCGTGATCGTCACCGAGATCGACCCGATCTGCGCGCTGCAGGCGGCCATGGAGGGCTTCGAGGTCGCCACCGTCGAGGACACCCTCGGCCAGGCCGACATCTACGTCACCACCACCGGCAACCGCGACATCATCACCCTCGAGCACATGCAGGCGATGAAGGACCAGGCCATCGTCTGCAACATCGGCCACTTCGACAACGAGATCCAGGTCGACCGGCTGTACGCCTCCGGCGCGGTGAAGACCAACATCAAGCCGCAGGTGGACAAGTTCACCTTCCCCTCGGGCAACAGCATCTTCCTGCTGGCCGAAGGCCGCCTGGTGAACCTGGGCTGCGCCACCGGCCACCCGAGCTTCGTGATGTCCAACTCGTTCTCCAACCAGACCCTGGCCCAGATCGACCTGTGGGAGAACAAGGGCAAGTACGAGAAGGTGGTCTACCGCCTGCCGAAGAAGCTGGACGAGGAAGTGGCGCGCCTGCACCTGGAGAAGATCGGCGTGAAGCTGACGAAGCTGACCCAGGGCCAGGCCGACTACCTGGGCGTGCCGGTCGACGGCCCGTACAAGCCCGAGCACTACCGCTACTGAACCGCGTCCGCGCGGACACAGGCTGCAACCGGAACGGGCGCCGCAAGGCGCCCGTTTCCGTATCCGCGATCTAGACCATCTCGCTGGCGCGGGCGGCGGCCTCGGGCGAGGTGGTCTTCATGGCGATGGAGCGGATCGCCTCGGACACGCCCGCCAGCGGCACCCGGTCGCCCAGGCGGCGGAAGGTGTCGCGGCTGTCGTAGCCGGAACTGTCGGCCAGGTAGTTGTCGTACATCTGCAGCAGCTCCTGGCAGGCGGCGGCCAGCGAACGCTGGCTGCCGGCGGCCAGCGCCTTGCCGACGCGGTCGAAGGTGTGCAGGCAGTCGGACAGCCACAGCAGGTCGTAGCGCGCCTTGCTGTGCTCGGGGCCGTAGTGGCCGCGGGTGTAGGCGCTGTAGTCGCGGATCGCGGTGGCCACGCGCGCGACATGCTCGAACAGGGTGCCGATCTCGCCGGAGATGTCCAGGCAGTCGATCATCACCGTGGGTACCGGGCGCTCCGGCGGTTCGGCCTCGCTCTCCTCCACGCTCTGGCGCAGGGCGGCGTACTCCAGCTGCAGCGCCTCCAGCTGCTGCGCGACCGCCTGGGCCTTTTCCTCGGCACGGCGCAGCGCGGCGCGGTAGCGGCCGATGCGGTCCTGGGTCTCGCCATGCGCGGTCCGTTCGCGCCGCAGCCGGCGCGCGGAGACGACGGCCAGCACCGTGGCGCACGTTGCCCAGACGGCGAGGACGCTCATCAGGATGATCGGGAATACGCTCATGCGTTCGGGATCGGCAGTGGCGGGGTTGGCGCCGGCAACGGGCACGGCGGACCAGCCCCTCGCGGGGCTGGCACCGATAGATCGGCAGCATCCGCCTAATCCTGAGCGCCCGCCGACGTGCGGGGACGCCGCGCGGCCTCAGGGCCGCCAGTTGGCGTTGTTTTCCCAGAACTCGACGCTGCGGCGGTAGGCCTCGCGGTCCAGCGGCACGCCGGAGCCGCCCTCCTCCACCCCCAGCGCGTTCCGCATCATGGTGATGGGCGCCATCGGGATCTCCTCCGGCTCCATCGTGTACAGGCAGCCGACGATGCCCCAGTCGCCGTCGATCGGGCTGCCCTCCTTTTCCAGCTGCGCGGCGCTGTACAGGATCGGCACCAGGTAGTTGGCCACGGGCGGCTCCACGCCCTCGAACCAGCGCACCAGCACCGGCAGTTCCTCGCGGCTGCGGGCCTCGTAGGCCGAGCGCAGCAGGTGGCGGTTGGCGTCGGTGATCGGCACCGTCAGGCAGCGGGTACTGGTCCAGTTGCGGTGGACGTGCAGCTTGCAGAACGGGGCGTAGCCGTCGATCACCTTCAGCGGCTCGTGCTCGTTGAGGTAGCGCTCGAATTCCTCGGCGCTGCAGTCCTGGATGGTGTTGCCGCGCGGCTGGCGGGGAAACAGGCGGGTACGGGCGAAGGGGGTCATGACGATGCGCATGGCTCATTTTATGAGCCGGGATTCGGGATTGGGGATTCGGGATTGGGAAGAGCAAGGGTGTCCCTATCCGGACCTTGGCCCGCTGTCCCGGGCTGTTGCGAATCCCGAATCCCCAATCCCGAATCCCGGCTCTAATCCTTCATCGCGATAAAGAGATATGATTGCGGCGCCCCACGGAAATGCCGCGATGACGCCGATCAGCTTCGAGTTCTATCCGCCCAAGACCGATGAACAGCGCGCGCAGCTGGACCGCGCCGCCAGCCGCCTGGCGGCGTGGGCGCCCGAATACGTGTCCTGCACCTTCGGCGCCGGCGGCTCCACCCTCAGCTACACCTCCGAGACGGTGCGCCATCTCAACCAGCACCACGGTTTCGAGGCCGCGCCGCACCTGTCCTGCGTGGGCGGCAACCGCGAGGAGATCCGCGAACTGCTCAAGCTCTACCGGGCGATTGGCTGCCGGCGCATCGTCGCCCTGCGCGGTGACCTGCCCTCGGGCATGGGCCACCCGGGCGACCTGCGCTATGCCTCCGAGTTGGTCGAGCTGATCCGGGCCGAGCACGGCGACCGCTTCCACATCGAGGTGGCGGCCTATCCGGAGACGCATCCGCAGGCCGAGGACGCGCTGGCGGACCTGCGCTACTTCAAGGCCAAGGTCGACGCCGGCGCCGACGGCGCGATCACCCAGTACTTCTACAACCCGGACGCCTACTTCCGCTTCGTCGACGACGCGCGCCGGCTGGGCGTCGAGGTGCCGATCGTGCCCGGGATCATGCCGATCTCGAACTTCACCCAGCTGCGGCGCTTCTCCGAGGCCTGCGGTGCGGAGATCCCGCGCTGGATCGCCCGGCGCATGCAGGCCTTCGGCGACGACGCGGCGGCCGTGCGCGAGTTCGGCGCCGACGTGGTCGCCGCGCTGTGCCGTCGGCTGGTCGAGGGTGGCGCGCCGGCGCTGCATTTCTACACGCTCAACCTGGCCAAGCCGACCGAAGCGGTCCTGCAGCGGCTGGCCTGACCCGGCGTTCGCCTCCCGTGCACGGGGGGCGCGGCTAGGCTCGCCCGCATGTCCTGCCGGGTGCCGCCGCTGACCTGCATTGCCCTCCTCGCGCTGGCGACGGCCACGCCCGTGGGCGCGCAGAGCATCAAGCGCTGCACCGACGCGGCCGGTCGCAGCGTGTTCACCGACCGGCCCTGCGCCGAGCTGGGGGCGGTGCCAAGCGGCCCCGAGGAGGTCCTTGCCGTGACGATGCCGCCATCCGCGACCGATTCGGCAGGCGCCGGCCCTGGCGGCGAACCGACGTCCCGCGCCCCGATACCTGGCGGATGCCCGCGCACGCCGGCGCAGCTGGCGGGAAGGCTCAACCGCGTCTTGGCCACCCGCGACGGCAACCGCCTGTCCAGCCTGTACGACTGGGTGGGCGTTTCCGGGCGCGCGGCCGCGCGCGTGCTGGACCGGCTGGAACGGATCGCCTCGCGGCCGGTGCTGGGCATCGTCCCCGAGCTGGCCAGCGTGCCGGCAGCCGAACCACCGGCGGTCGTGATGGAACCCATGCCACCCGTGGAAGAGGCCGCCTTGCCCGCCGCCGAAGCACCGGAAGCCGCGCGCTGGCTGCCCGGGTGGATGCGCTTGGACGACGGCAGCGCGCGCGGCGGCGTCGATGCCGCGCCGGTGGAAACGAGCGCGTCCGCGGTGCTGCTGGCGTCCACTGCCGCGCCACCGCCGGCGCCTCCCGCGCCACGCGTCGTGGGCCTGCGCGTGGAGCAGGCCCTGCCGGGCACGGCGACACCGGCGCGGACCGTATTCGGCCTGCAGCGGCGCTTCGGCTGCCTGTGGCTGAAGCTCTAGCCGGCGCGGGGCGCGGCGATCCCGCGTCCGCCGAAGGCAAGGGTCGCGACCACGCCGTGCTCCCCGTCCTCGCGCGGGCGCACGCTGACCTTCCAGCCGTACAGGTCGCACAGCCGGCTGACGATGGACAGGCCGATGCCGGCGCCCTGCGAATGGCCGGCATGGGTGCCGCGGTAGCCGCGGCGGAACAGCCCGTCGGCGTCCTCGGCGCTGAGCCCCGGCCCGGTATCGATCACCTGCACGCCGCCGTCGACCAGGCGCACCAGGACCTCGCCGGAGGGGGTGTACTTGACCGCGTTGCCGATCAGGTTGCCCAGCGCCCCCGACAGCGCGGCCTCCGGCGCCTCGACCCCCAGGTCGCCCTCGCTGCCTTCCAGCCGCAGCGCCAGCGACTTGCCGCCCAGCTGCGCCCGGTGCGATTCCAGCAGCTGCTCGGCGACCACCGCCACGTCGCTGCGGCCCTGGCCGCGCTCGTTGCGCGACAGCAGCAGCAGCGAACCGATCAGGTCGCTGCACTGCTGCTCGGCACGCTGGATGCGCAGCAGGCGCGCGCGGGTGCGCTCGTCCAGGTCCGGCCGCGACAGCAGCAGTTCCACCGCGCCCTTGATCACCGCCAGGGGCGTGCGCAACTCGTGGCTGACGTCGGCGTTGAACTCGCGGTCGCGCTGCACGACCTCGGTCAGCCTCGAGGCGTAGTCGTCCAGGGCCTCGGCCAGCTGGCCGACCTCGTCGTCCGGGAAGTGCCCGGCCAGCTTCTTCGGCTGGCTGCTGCCGCGATAGGCACGCAGGCGCGCCGCCAGTTCGGTCACCGGGCGCATCACCCGCGACGCCGACCACCAGCCGATCAGCAGCGACAGCCCGCTGAACAGCACCAGCGAGGCGAACAGCGCGCGCTTGAGCTGTGCCTCGCCGCGCAGCGTCTGGGTCATGTCGTAGGCGAGGAAGAACCACTCGTTGGGCGTCTTGCGCACCGCCAGCTTGTACGCGAACGGCTCGCCGTTCTCGTCCACGCCGGTGATGTTGTGGTTGCCGTTGGGCAGTTCGTACCAGTCCGGCTGCATCTCGCGCAGCTGCTCGAAGTCGGCGCTGCGGACCACCCGCCCGCGCATCTGCTGCACCGGCAGGTCCGGATTGCGGGTCGGGTCGACGTAGAAGCGCCGCGCGTACTCGTCGATGTTGCGGTTCATCACGTCCTCGACCAGCTGGCTCTCCACGCGCTGGCGCGCGTAGTCGGTGAGGAACGCGAACAATGCCGTCAGGCCGGTGCCCAGCAGCAGGAAGGACAAGATGATGCGGGTACGCAGCCGCCTGCGGAAGCGGCGGGTCCGGCGGCGGCCCGGTGGCCTCTCCGCCGGAGCGGGGTCAGTTGCCACCTTCTGGGGCTGCGATGCGGTAACCGATGCCATGGCGTGTCTGGATGTAGGGGGTGGCGAACGGCTTGTCCACCACCGCCCTCAGCCCGTGGATGTGGACCCGCAGGGAATCGGAGTCGGGCAATTCCTCGCCCCATACCCGCGTTTCCAGTTCCTGCCGGGTGACCACGGCCGGCGAAGCCTCCATCAGCGCCTGCAGGATCTTCAGCGCGGTGGGGTTGAGCTGCAGCAGCCGTCCTTCGCGCCGCACTTCCAGGGTATCCAGGTTGTACTCGAGGTCGCCGGTGTTGAGCACCCGCGTCTGCACGCCCTTGCCGCGGCGCGCCAGGGCGTTGAGCCGCACCTCGACTTCCTGCAGCGCGAACGGCTTGATCAGGTAGTCGTCGGCGCCGGAGTCGAAGCCGGCGAGCTTGTTCTCCAGGCTGTCGCGCGCGGTGAGCATCAGCACCGGGGTCTGCTTGCGCGCCTCGTTGCGAAGCTTGCGGCAGACCTCGATGCCATCCATGCCCGGGAGGTTGAGGTCCAGCACGATGGCATCGAAGTCGTGGACCACGGCCAGGTGCAGGCCGGTCACGCCGTCGGCGGCGAAATCGACCGTATGGCCGCGGTCCTCGAGGTAATCGCCGAGGTTGGCGGCGATGTCGCTGTTGTCTTCGATGACGAGAATTCGCACTGGTTGCTCCAGGTCAGGTTAACGGGCCGGCAGGATCCGCCGGGCCTCCACTTCCTGCTGAACGTACTCCCTGGCGCGTCGACGCTCGGCCACGGTCATGCACACGTTGGTGGTCCGGTGGGTGCCGACCTTGCGCTCGCGGGTGCAGACCATGCGGCTGTCCTCGCGGGCGCCGGCCAGGAGCGCGTTGACCACTTCCTGCTGGTTGAAGAGCTCCACGCGGTCCAGTTCGGTAAGCGCGGTCACCGGGCGGTCGCGGAGGATCGCGGCGATGCGGTCCAGGATGACCTGCACGCGCCGGCGGTCCTCGCCACTCATCTCGGAGTATGTGGTCCCGTCGTTCAACGCAGTGACAATGGCGGCGCGCTGCACCTCGAAGGGCATCGCAGGGTTGCCCACGTCCAGCCGCTGGACGGCGGCCTCCGGGGCCGCGGCCACCGCCTGGAAGGACGCAACAGCCAGGCCGAGCATCGACAGCAGGAGCAGCTTCTTCACGCTTACCTCGTTCCATGATGGCGCGGACGCCGGTCAGCCGATTCTGCCCACGGCCACTCAAGTGGGCAATGTGACGAGGCAGGCATATGAACAGGGCGACGTTGCACAAAAAGGCCCAGGCCGGACGCCTGGGCCAAAGTAATGCCCCGATTACCGTGGATCCGTGATGCTCCGGCGCTGTGCACGCCGGGGGACGAGGGAGCCTTCGGTCCGGGGGAGACTACGGGCGGGTCGATTAAAGGGGTGTTAAAGCCGGAGCGCTGCCAGGCAAACTATTGATTTCCAATGGAAACCCTGGAGGCCACGTGCTCGACGATGGCCCCGGCCACGTCCACCCCGCAGGCCGCCTCGATGCCTTCCAGCCCCGGGGTGGAGTTGACCTCAAGGACCAGCGGGCCGCGGCCGGAGGCGATCAGGTCCACGCCGGCGACCTCCAGCCCCAGCGCCTGGGCCGAGCGTACCGCCATCTCCTGTTCCTGCGCGGAGGCCTGGGCGGGGGCGGCCTGTCCGCCGCGATGCAGGTTGGAGCGGAACTCGCCCTCGGCGGCCTGGCGGCGCATCGCCGCGACGACCCGATCCCCGACCACGAAGCAGCGCAGGTCGGCGCCGGCGGCCTCGGCCACGAACTCCTGGACCAGGAAGTTGGCGTACAGGCCGCGCAACGCCTCCACCGTGGCCCGCGAGGCCGAGGGCTTCTCCGTCAGGACCACGCCGGCACCCTGGGTTCCCTCGTTGAGCTTGACCACGTGCGGCGGCGGACCGAGCAGCGAGAGCAGGTCGTCGGTGTCGTCGGGGCTGTCGCCGAACACGGTGGTGGGCAGGTTGATGCCCTGGGCGGCCAGCAGCTGGTGCGCGCGCAGCTTGTCGCGCGAGCGCAGGATCGCGTCGGAGGGATTGGGGGTCCAGCTGCCCATCAGCTCGAACTGGCGCAGCACCGCGGTGGCGTAGCGGGTGACCGAGGTGCCGATGCGCGGGATCACCGCGTCGTAACCGGACACCGGCCTGCCCTTGTAGCGCATGGCGAAGCCGCCGGGGGCGATGCGCATGTAGCAGCGCAGGGGATCGAGCACCCGCACCGTGTGCCCGCGGCTGCGCGCGGCCTCGACCAGGCGCCGGGTCGAATACAGCGAACCGTTGCGGGATAGGATCGCCAGCTTCATGCGCGCGGCCCGTGTGCACTGCCCGGAAACGCAAGACGCCGCGGTTCGCGCGGCGTCTTGCGGGATATGGAGCGGGTGATGGGAATCGAACCCACGTTAGCAGCTTGGGAAGCTGCAGTTCTACCATTGAACTACACCCGCACGGCCGGAAGTCTATGCGGCCGCGGGGCACGGGCGCAACGCCCGGCCCCGCGCCCGGCGCGCCTCAGAAGCTGCCGCCGAGGCCCAGGAACAGGCCGGCATCGCTGCCGCCGCGGCGGTCGACCGTGCTGCGGGCGCCGAGGTCGGCCTTCAGGCCGAACAGGTCGAAGCGCGCGCCCACGACCACGGTGCCGTAGTCGTCGTCCAGGCGCAGGCCCGGCACCGCGTATTCCATGTCCGGCAGGGTCGCCAGCCGCGCCGTCACCTCCGACGGGCCGTCCTCGAACTCGCGGTCCCAGGTGGCGCGCACGTACGGGTTGACGCCGCCGGTGTCGTAGCTCAGCTGCCAGCCCAGGCTGCCGACCAGCGAGTCGCGCGACTGGTCCGGCAGGACCAGGGCGCTGGAGGAGGTGTTGCCTTCGCTCCAGCCGTCCAGGTCGATCTTCTGCCACAGCAGCGAGGCCACCGGACCGTGGCGCAGCGCGCCGTCGCCGAAGTCGTAGCCGGCCGCCAGGCCCACGGAGGTGGCGTGGCCGTCGGTCGAACCGGAGTGGCGGCGCAGGGCCGGGCCGATGTGCACCTCGCGGTCCACGTCCACGTCCAGGTAGGTGTAGCTGGCCTGGCCGTTGACCCACCCACGCTGCCCGTACCAGCCGATGAAGCCGCCGAGGGTGGCCTCGTCCTGGGTGAAGCCGCCACGGTCGCCACCGAAGTCGGCGTCCATGCGGCCGTAGCCGGCGAAGGCGCCGGCCACCAGGCCGTTGCCATTGGACCAGTCGAGGCCGAACAGGCCCGCCGGGGCGATGCCGTCGTACAGGTCGCCATGTCCGTAGCGCTGGTGGTCGGCGCGCAGCCCGCCCCACCAGCGCAGGCCCGCCGCCTCCGGGCGGCCGTCGACGTGGCCGGCGACCTGGTCGGCACGGCTGCGGCCGGTGACCGTCGCCGAGTACGGGATCACCGCGGCCAGTCGCGGGCCTTCCAGCACCGACAGCACGTAGTCGCCAAGCATCGCGTGCACCACGCCGGTGGGATGCACGCCGTCGGCGAACAGGTAGGCCTGGCCGGCGTCGGGCGACGCATAGGAGGTCGGGTTGCAGGTCAGCGAGCTGCTGCCCGGCGGCTGGCAGGCGACGCCGGTGACGTTCGACAGTCCGTAGGCCGCGGGACTGGCCGCGATCTCCCGCAGCATGTTGAAGGTATCCAGCGGGATCACCCGGTAGCCGGCCTGGCCGAGCGCGCCGTACAGCGCGTCGTTGTAGCCGGCCGACAGCGCGGTGAGCGTGGCCTGGGCCATCGGGCCGGCGGCGATGGCGTCGGGGGTGATGCCGATGTCCGGCAGGTTCGGGACCAGGATGTAGCGGGCGCCGGCCGCGTCCAGCGCGCCCACCGCCTGCACCGCGCCGCCCACCGCCGTGGCGATGGTGCTGTCGACCGGAGCGCCCTCGGCGATCGCGAAGATGTCGTTGGCGCCGGTCCATACCGTGTACAGCGCCGCACTGTCGGCGCGGCCGCCCTCGGCCGCCAGGAAGGCATTGACCTGGGCCAGCGTGCTGTCGGCGGTGATCGTGGACACGCCCGCGCGCGCGCCGCCCTGGGCGTAGTTGTCGCCACCCTCCACCGCCGTGGTCGCGTCGGTGCCGTAGTGGCCGGCCACGTATTCGGACCAGACCAGGGCGGGGTTGGTGGTGAACTTGCCGGTGAATGGCCGCGCCTGCTCGGGGATCAGGCTGCGGAAGTGGCCGGAGTCGGTCAGGCTGTCGCCGAAGAAGACGGTGCGGCTGTATTCGCCGGCGACCGCGGGCGCGGCGGCCAGCGCCAGGGCCAGCGGCAGCAGCCTGCGCAGGGGACGGGATGTCGGCATGGTGGAGCTCCTTTGGGGCCGGCGGTGGGGATGCCCGGCGAACTGGTTGGTTGAACCGGAAACGATTCCGGCAATGATGGGCGATCAGCGGGACGTCTCCACGCTGCGGTGCGGCAGGGGCCGCGGGATGCGACAATCCGGTGCCATGGACATCGTGCTCAACGGAGAGCCGCGGAGCCTCGCGGCCGGAACCACCATCGCATCGCTGCTGGAAGCCGAGGGCCTGGCCGGGCGCCGGGTCGCGGTCGAGGTCAACGGGGAGATCGTGCCGCGCGGCAGCCATGCCACCCATGCGCTGGCGGCGGGCGACCGGGTCGAAGTGGTCCACGCCCTGGGCGGCGGCTGAGCGGGCGCGGTGGCGCCGGTTCCGCCCGCACGCGCCGCGGGCCATAATCGGCCAATGAATATCGTCCCTGCTTCCGATCCGCTGGTCATCGCCGGCCGGACCTTCCATTCCCGCCTGCTGACCGGCACCGGCAAGTTCAAGGATCTCGACGAGACCCGCCACGCCACCGAGGCCGCCGGCGCCCAGATCGTCACCGTCGCCATCCGCCGCACCAACATCGGCCAGAACCCCGGCGAGCCCAACCTGCTCGACGTACTGCCGCCGGAGCGCTACACCATCCTGCCCAACACCGCCGGCTGCTACACCGCCGAGGACGCCGTGCGCACCTGCCGGCTGGCGCGCGAGCTGCTTGACGGCCACAACCTGGTGAAACTCGAGGTGCTGGGCGACCAGCGCACCCTGTACCCGGACGTGGTCCAGACCCTGAAGGCGGCCGAGCTGCTGGTGGCCGACGGCTTCGACGTGATGGTCTACACCTCCGACGACCCGATCCTGGCCCGCCAGCTGGAGCAGATCGGCTGCTGCGCGGTGATGCCTCTGGCCGCGCCGATCGGTTCGGGCCTGGGCATCCAGAACCGCTACACCCTGCTGGAGATCATCGACAACGCCAAGGTGCCGATCATCGTCGACGCCGGCGTGGGCACCGCCTCGGACGCGGCCATCGCCATGGAGCTGGGCTGCGACGGCGTGCTGATGAACACCGCCATCGCCGGCGCGAAGGATCCGGTGCTGATGGCCAGCGCCATGCGCAAGGCGGTGGAGGCCGGGCGCGAGGCGTTCCGCGCCGGGCGGATCCCGCGCAAGCGCTACGCCAGCGCCTCCTCTCCCGTGGACGGACTGATCGGCTGACGATGACGGACCCGTTCACCAGCGAGGGCGCCAAGGCCCCGCCCAAGCCCTACACCGCCAGCGAAGGCCGGCGCGAGATCCGCAGCTTCGTCCTGCGCCAGGGCCGGTTCACGCCGGCCCAGCAGCGCGCGTTCGACGAGGCCTGGCCGCGCTTCGGCATCGATTACACCGGACAGGTGCGCGACTACGACGCGGTGTTCGGCCGCAACGCGCCGCTGGTGCTGGAGATCGGCTTCGGCAACGGCGAGGCGCTGCGCTTCGCCGCGCAGCAGGATCCGTCGCGCAACTACATCGGCCTGGAGGTCCACGCTCCCGGCGTCGGCCGCCTGCTCAACGCCCTGGCCGCCGACGGCAGCGACCACGTGCGCCTCTACCACCACGACGCGGTGGAGGTGCTGCGCAACGAGGTCGCCGACGGCGCCCTGGACGAGATCCGCATCTACTTTCCCGACCCTTGGCACAAGAAGCGGCACAACAAGCGCCGCCTGGTGCAGCCGGAGTTCGCCGCGCTGCTGGTGCGCAAGCTGCGCATCGGCGGCCGCCTGCACCTGGCCACCGACTGGGAACCCTATGCCGAGCACATGTGGGACGTGCTCGAAGCCACCGCTGGCCTGGGCAATCGCGCCGGCCCGCGCGGTCACGTGCCGCGCCCGGAATGGCGGCCGGAAACCCACTTCGAGCGCCGCGGCCTGAAGCTGGGCCACGGGGTGTGGGACCTGCTGTACGACCGCGTCGACGCCCCGCTGCCGGAGCCGTCGCCGCGATGAGACCGCCCGTGGCCGCCGTCGTGCATCCGGCATGCGGCCACGGCCGCCGTCCCGCCGCGGGCCGGTGCTGAGGAAGGGGGCGCCATGGAATACGGCCTGACCCTGACCAACGACATGCGCCTGGTGCTGGGCCTGGTGGCCTTCACCATGGCGATGTTCCTGTTCGACCGGATCCGCGGCGACCTGGTCGCGCTGGTGGTGCTGGTGGTGCTGGGCGTGACCGGCCTGGTGGCGCCGGAGGAGATCTTCAGCGGCTTCTCCGGCAACGCCGTGATCAGCATCATGGCCACGATGATCCTCGGCGCCGGCCTGGACCGCACCGGCGCGCTGAACCGCCTGGCCGGCTGGCTGCTGCGGCGCGGACACGGTGTCGAGCAGCGGCTGATGCTGATGACCACCGCCATTGCCGGCCTCAATTCCTCGTTCATGCAGAACCCGTCGGTGATGGCGCTGTACCTGCCGGTGGCCTCGCGCCTGTCCACCCGCACCGGGATGGCGCTGTCGCGGCTGCTGCTGCCGCTCGCCGCGGCGATCGTGATGGGCGCGGCGCTGACCATGGTCGGCAACTCGCCGCTGATCCTGCTCAACGACCTGCTGGTCTCGGCCAACAACAACCTGCCCTCGGGCATGGCCACGCTGGAGCCGTTGTCGATGTTCGCCCCGGCGCCGGTGGGCCTGGCCCTGCTGGTGGGCTCGCTGCTGTACTTCCGCTTCTACGGCAACCGCAAGCTGGCCGAGGAGGAAACCGGCGGCGAGAACGCCACGCCCTCCAGCACCGAGGGCTACTTCGCCCGCACCTACGGCCTGGACGGCGACGTCTACGAACTGGCGGTGACCGCCGACAGCCCGCTGGTGGGCATGACCCTGGGCGAGGCCGAGAACCTGCACGACGCGCCGGTGCTGCTGGCGCTGAAGACCGGCAACGACACCCGCCTGGCGCCGCCGGCGGACATGCGCATCTGGGTCGGCAGCGTGCTGGGCGTGATGGGCCGCCGCCAGCAGGTGGCGGACTTCGCCCAGAACCACTTCCTGCGCATGTCCTCGCGCCTGCGCAACCTCGGCGACCTGTTCAACCCGGCGCGCGCCGGCATCTCCGAGGCGGTGGTGCCGCCGACCTCGACCTTCATCGGCAAGACCGCGCGCGAGATGCGCCTGCGCCAGCGCCTGGGCATCAGCCTGCTGGCGATCAACCGCGACAAGCAGGTGATCCGCGAGGACGTGCGCTCGGTGCCGCTGCGCGCCGGCGACATGCTGGTGTTCCACAGCTTCTGGCAGGACCTGGCCCAGGCCGCGCGCAGCCGCGACTTCGCCGTGGTCACCGACTACCCCAAGGGCGAACAGCGCCCGCACAAGTTCAAGATCGCCATGGCGATCTTCGCCTTCACCATCCTGGTCGCGCTGTTCGCGCGCCTGCCGGTGTCGCTGATCCTGATGACCGGCGTGGCCGGCATGCTGCTGGCGGGCGTGCTGAAGATGGACGAGGCCTACGCCGCCATCAACTGGAAGACCGTGTTCCTCACCGCCTGCCTGATCCCGCTGGGCTGGGCCATGGACAGCAGCGGCGCCGCCGCCTGGGTCGCCGGCAATACCCTGGAGCGGCTGCCCGACGGCACCCCGCCCTGGGTGCTGCAGATCGTGGTGGCGCTGCTGACCACGGGCTTCTCGCTGGTGATCAGCCACGTCGGCGCCACCATTGTGATGGTGCCGATCGCGATCAACCTGGCGCTGGCGGTGGGCGGCGACCCGACCGCCTTCGCCCTGGTCACCGCGCTGTCGGCGTCCAACAACTTCATGACCGCCTCCAACCCGGTGATCTCGATGATCACCGGCCCGGCCGGCTACACCTCGCGCCAGCTGTGGCGCGTGGGCGGACCGTTGTCGCTGCTGTACTCGGCGATCGCGGTGACCATGGTCAACCTGATGTTCTGGGGCCGCTGAGCCGGCTCAGGCCAGCCAGACCTGGCCGTCGCGCACCTCGACCGGGACCGCCCGCAGGGCGTCGCCACGGCAGGGGCCGGCCACGCAGGTCCCCTGCTGCAGCTCGAACGAGGCCCCGTGCGCCGCGCACACCAGCTGTCCTTCGCGGCTCTTCAGGAACTGCCCCGGCGCCCAATCCAGGCGCCTGCCTGCGTGCGGGCAGACATTGAGCCAGGCACGCACGCTGCCGCCGTCCCGGTACAGGACCAGGGACTCGGGCTCGCCGTCCAGCGTAGCCTGCGCCTCCGCCAATCCGCCGTCGGGTATGGAATCCAGACTGAGCAGCGGTTCCGGGTTTAACGAATTCATCACACCCCACGTGGATATCGCGCCGATACTGCCGGCCACCCGCCATTCTGGCATGCACGCAATGCACCAACGCCACTTCCACTTCGACGGCTCGCGCCTGCGCGACCTGTTCCAGCCCCGCAAGCCGCGGCACCCGCTGCTGCGCGTGGCGCTGGGTCTGGTCGGCGTGGCCGTGCTCGCGCTGCTGGTGTTCGTCAGTGTGTTCGTGGGCGCGGCCATGCTGGCCGTGGGCCTGGGCTGGAAGCTGCTGCGCAGCCGCGGCGCCCGGCCGGCCGCCACCGGCGAGGTGATGGACGCCGAGTACCGCGTCCTGCGCCGCCAGGCCCTGCCGCGCTGACCTGCGCCGCCGCAGCCGGCTAGACTGTGCGGCCCAATATGCCGGGCCCCAGCATGAGCGCCGATTCCACTGACGTGATCCCCGCGCCGCCCGCGCCGCGCCTGGCCGTGCGCGGCGGTGGCCGCTTCCCGGTCCGCCGCATCTACTGCGTGGGCCGCAACTTCGCCGACCACGCCCGCGAGATGGGCGCGGCGGTGCCTGCCTCGAAGGCCGAGCGCGGCACCCCGGTGTTCTTCATGAAACCCGCCGACGCCGTGGTCACCGACGGCGTGGTGCCCTACCCGCCCGCCACCTCCGACCTGCACCACGAGGTCGAGCTGGTAGTGGCGATCGGGCGCGACGCCCCGGCCGGCGTGCTGCCGGTGGAGCAGGCGCAGGCGCTGGTGTTCGGTTACACCGTTGGCCTGGACCTGACCCGCCGCGACCTGCAGGCCGCGGCCAAGTCCAGGGGCCTGCCCTGGGACATCGCCAAGGGCTTCGACCATTCCGCGCCGGTGGGCGAGCTGGTGCCTGCCGCCGGGGCGGGCGACCTTGGCGACCGCGTGCTGGAGCTGCAGGTCAACGGGCAGGTGCGCCAGCGCGCGCCGCTGTCGGACCTGATCTGGGACGTGCCGGAGATCCTGCACGAGCTGTCGAAACTGTATGCCCTGCGCGCCGGCGACCTGGTGTTCATGGGCACGCCGGCCGGGGTGGCCGCGCTGCAGCCCGGTGACGCCTTTGCCGCCAGCCTGGACGGGATCGCCACCCTGCACGGCCGCGTCGCCGCCTGATCGCCGCCCGCGCCCGGCGCGGGTTACGCTTCGCGCCCGTGCCGCGGGCACCCGTAGACAGAGAAGGAGAACGAGATGGGCATGATCAGCGAGTTCAAGGAATTCGCCATGCGCGGCAACGTCATCGACCTCGCCGTGGGCGTGGTCATCGGCGGCGCCTTCGGCAAGATCGTCACCGCGCTGGTGGACAAGGTCATCATGCCGCCGCTGGGCTGGCTGATCGGCAACGTCGACTTCTCCGACCTGGCCTGGACCCTCGCCCCGGCGCGCGTGGCCGCCGACGGCAGCGAGATCCCGGCGGTGGTCATCGGCTACGGCGAGTTCCTCAACACCGTCATCCAGTTCCTGATCGTGGCCTTCGCCATCTTCATGCTGGTCAAGGGTGTCAACCGCCTGGCCCGCCGCCGCAAGCAGGAAGAGGAAGCCCCGGCCGCGCCGCCGGAGCCGAGCGAGGAAGTGCTCCTGCTGCGCCAGATCCGCGATTCGCTGCAGCAGCGCTGAGGACATCCCCGCCGCTCCCGTGACCATGCGCACGGGAGCGGCCTGCCGGGGCTTGCTAGGCTCATGCGTTCCCATACGCCGGAGCCTTGCTGCATGCGCCTTGCCCTGCTTGCCGCCGCCCTGCTGGTCCCGCTGGCGGCGACCGCCGCCGAAACCCGCATTCCCGACCGCGCCCTGGAGCAGGCCACGACCCTGCGCGAGCGCGCCCTGGCCGACGACACCGCCTGGAAGGTCACCGAGTCGCTGACCACCGAGGTCGGCCCGCGCATCGCCGGCAGCGAGGCGGACGCCCGCGCCGTCGCCTGGGCGGTGGCCAAGTTCAGGGAGCTGGGCTTCGACAAGGTGTGGACCGAGCCGGTGACCTTCCCCAGGTGGGAGCGTCGCGGCGAGCGTGCGGCCGTAGTCGGCGCCAACGCCCAGCCCCTGGCGGTCACCGCGCCCGGCGGCAGCCCGGGCGGCACGGTCGAGGCGGAGATCGTGCGCTTCCCGGACCTGGCTTCGCTGGAGGCAGCGCCGGAAGGCTCGCTGGCCGGACGCATCGCCTTCGTCGACTACCAGATGCCGGCCGCGCGCGACGGTGCCGGCTACGGTCCCGGCAGCGCGATCCGTTCGCGTGGCCCGTCGCTGGCCATCCGCAAGGGCGCGATCGGCTTCCTGATGCGCTCGGCCGGCACCGACAACCATCGCGTCCCCCACACCGGCATCACCCGCTTCGACGACGGCCTCACCCCGGTCCCGTCGGCGGCGCTGAGCATCCCCGATGCCGACCAGCTGGCGCGCCTTGCCGCCCGCGGCCCGGTCCGGGTGCGCCTGGACCTGGACTGCGGCTGGGACGGCGAGTACACCTCGCAGAACGTGATCGGCGAGATCACCGGCCGCAGCCGGCCCAAGGAGGTGGTGCTGCTGGGCGCCCACCTGGATTCCTGGGACCTGGGCACCGGCGCGATCGATGATGCCGCCGGCATCGGCATCACCATGGCCGCCGCGCGCCTGGTCAAGCAGATGCCGCGGCGCCCTGCGCGCAGCATCCGCGTGGTCGCCTACGCCAACGAGGAGCAGGGCCTGCTCGGCGGCAAGGCCTACGCCGAGCGCCACGCCGGCGAAATCGCCCTGCACCAGCTGGCCGCCGAGAGCGACTTCGGCGCCGGCCGCATCTACGCCTTCAACACCAGCGCGCCGGAGCATGCGCAGGCGGCCACCCGCCAGATCGCGCAGGCGCTGGCGCCGCTGGGCATCGAGCACGCGCCCGGCCAGGGCGGCCCCGGCCCGGACATCATCCCGCTGGCGGCCAAGGGCGCGGCCTGGGCCTGGCTGGCGCAGGATGGCACCGACTACTTCGACCTGCACCACACCGCCGACGACACCCTGGACAAGGTGGATCCGGAAGCGCTGAAGCAGAACGTGGCCGCCTGGGCGGTGCTGGCCTGGCTGGCCGCCGAGGCCGAGGGCGACTTCGGCAGCAGGCCGGGCACCATGCCGAAGCCGGCCGACTGACGGGTCCCCGCCCACCCGGAGCGCCGCCGATCCAGCCGGGACGCCGGCCGCGCGAGAAGGTACGCTCCCTTCCTCTCCAGGAAGGGAGCCGTCGATGCCAGCCTGCCTGCGTACCGCCTTCGTCCTGCTGCTGGGCCTGCATGCCACGCATGCGCATGCCTCCGTGCCGCTGCAGCTGCAGTCGCCCGACGGCCGCAACAGCATCAGCTTCGGGCTCGACGCCAGCGGTGCGCCCACCTGGGCCGTGGCGCGCGACGGCAGGCCGGTGATCGCGCCTTCGCCGCTGGGCGTGCGCCTGGCGGGCGATGGCCAGATGGGCAAGGGCCTGCGCCTGGCCGGTAGCCGCACGACCGAAGCCGATGCGCGTTACGAGGTGGTCGCGGGCAAGTCGCGCGAAGGCCGCGACCATTACCGCCAGCTGGAGATCGACCTCGCCGACGCCGAGGGCCGCGTGCTCGGCCTGGTGCTGCGCGCCTACGACGATGGCGTCGCCCTGCGCTACCGCCTGCCGCGCCCGGCGCGCGGCGACCTGGTGGTGGACGGGGAACTGACCGGTTTCCTGTTCCCGCGCGACTACGCCTGCCACGCGCTCAACCTCGGCCGCTTCGGCACCAGCCACGAAGGCGAGTTCGACCCGGTCGACGCCTCGCGCATCCGCCCGCACCACCTGGTCGACCTGCCGCTGGTCTGCGCCACCGGCGAAGGCACGACCACCTTCGCCATCGCCGAGGCCGACCTGGACCGCTACGCCGGCCTGTACCTCGCCGGCCGCGCCGATGGCCGCCTCGGGGTGGAAGCGAAACTGTCGCCACGCCTGGACGAGCCCGGCGTGGCCGTGCGCCTGCCGCGCGGCGAGGTGGACGCCGCCGGCCATCCCACGCCATGGCGCGTGCTGATGCTGGGCGCCAGCCCCGGGGCGCTGGTCGAGTCGGACCTGGTCGCCCGCCTCAACCCGCCCACGCCGATCGCCGACACCTCGTGGATCCGCCCCGGCAAGTCGGCCTGGGACTGGTGGTCGGGCGGGCTGGCGCCGGACGTGCCCGAGCCGGGCATGAACACCGCCACCATCCGCCGCTATATCGACCACGCCGCGGCGCTGGGCCTGGAGTACATGCTGGTCGACGACGGCTGGTACGTCGGCAGCACCGGCAACGGCCACTACAACCCGGATGCGGACATCACCCGCGCGATTCCCGGGCTGGACCTGGAAGACCTCATCGCCTACGCCGGCGAGCGCGGCGTCGGCATCTGGCTGTGGGCGCACTGGCGCTCGCTCGAGCCCCGCCTGGACGAGGTATTCGAGCGTTACGCGCAGCTCGGGGTCAAGGGCGTCAAGGTCGACTTCATGGAACGCGACGACCAGCAGATGGTCGCCTTCTTCCACGAGATGATGCGCGCCTCGGCCCGCCACCGGCTGATGCTCAACCTGCACGGCGCCTACCGCCCCACCGGCCTGCAGCGCACCTGGCCGCAGTACATCACCCAGGAAGGCGTGCTCGGCGCGGAGTACAACAAGTGGAGCCGGCGCATCACCCCGGCGCACAACGTCACCCTGCCGTTCACCCGCATGCTGCTGGGGCCGATGGACTACACCCCCGGCGGCTTCCGCAACACCACGCCGGAGGCGTTCCAGGTGAGGTTCAAGGGACCGGAGGTGATGGGCACGCGCGCCCACCAGCTGGCGATGTACGTGGTCTACGACAGTCCGCTGCAGATGGTGGCCGACAGTCCGGACGTCTACGTCGACGCGCCCGGCGCGGACTTCATCCGCCTGGTGCCCACCAGCTGGGACGAGACCCGGGTGCTGGACGGCGCGATCGGCAGCCACATCGTCACCGCACGCCGGGTGGGACGCGACTGGTACATCGGCGCGATGACCGACCGGGCGCGCACCCTGGAGCTGGACCTGGGCTTCCTGCCGGCGGCGGACTACAGCGCAACCGTGTGGCGCGACGGCAACAAGCCGACCGACGTGGTCCGCGAGCAACGGCGCGTCGATGCCGGCCATCGCCGCATCCGCCTGGAACTGGCGGCTGGCGGCGGCGCGGTACTGCACCTGCAGGCCACGCCGCTGCGCATCGCCATGCGGGATTGAGGCGCGCGCCGCGCGGTCAGCGGCGCGCGGCGGCCCAGTGCGCCAGGAACACCGCGGTGGCCGCGGCGACGTTGAGGCTTTCCACCGCGCCGGTGCCGGAAATCGACACCCGGTGCCGGCAGGCGCCGGCCAGGCCGGCGTCCATGCCCTCGCCTTCGGCACCCATCACGTAGACCAGCCGCGCCTGCGGCTGCATCGCGAACAGGTCCTCGCCATCGCGCACCACGGTGGCGGCGGACACGAAACCGGCCGCGTGCAGGCGCGCCAGCGCCTCGTCGTTGCCGGGCAGGCGCACCAGGGCCACGCCTTCCGCACCGCCCTCGGCCACGCGCGCCGCGGCACCGGACAGCGCCAGCGTCGACTGCGCAGGCAGCAGCACCGCCGCGCCGAAGTGCGCGGCCGAGCGCAGGATCGCGCCGAAGTTGTGCGGATTGCCCACGCCATCCAGCCACAGGGCCAGCGCCGGGGCTCCGGGCGCCAGCGTGGCCAGCCAGTCCTCCAGCGGCAGCGGCTCGCTGCGCAGCACGTCGGCGACCACGCCCTCGTGGTGCGAGCTGGCCGCCAGCCGGTCCAGGTCCTCCGCCTCGACCACGCGGTAGCCGACCCGGTTCTGCACGCACCAGGCCAGCAGCGGACGCAGCGCGTGCACCCGCGACTGCAACAGGTAGAGCTTGCGGATCGCCTGGGGCCGACGCCCGAAGACCGCCTGCACCGCATTGAGCCCGTACAGCCGCACTTCCTCGCGGCGCGCCGGGCGCGGCGCGGGCGTATCGGCGGCCGTCCCGTGCTCCCCTGCCTGCGGCCAGCCGGCGCCTACGGCGGCGGGAGCCTGGTCGCCTTCCAGGCGCGGCCTGGCAGGCGCCGGCCGGCCGTTCCCGTCGCGGCGCGGCGGCCCCTTGCGCGGCTGGCGCGGACCGCGGTCCCAGGGACTGGCCATCAGCGCTTCCTGGACCAGAAGCCGGCGTTGCGGATGCCCAGCGCTTCCGGATCGAACACCGGCTCGACCCCCAGCTTCTTCTGCCGCTCGTAGTCCTGCAGCGCCAGCAGCGCCGGCTTCTGCAGGATCAGGATGGCGATGATGTTGAGCCAGGCCATCAGGCCCACGCCGATATCGCCCAGGGTCCACGCGGTGGCGGCGTTGTGGTACGCGCCGAACACGACCATGCCGATGATGCCCAGGCGCAGCAGCAGGGTCGCCAGCGGATGCGTCTTGCGCACGCCGGCCAGGTAGGTGAGGTTGGTCTCGGCCATGTAGTAATAGGCCATGATCGTGGTGAAGGCGAAGAAGAACAGCGCCAGCGCCACGAAGCCCGCGCCCCACCCCGGCAGCACCGACTCGACCGCCGCCTGGGTGAACTGCGCGCCTTCCGACGGCTGCACGCCCGGCACGCCGGTGACGATGGCCTGCAGCGTCTCCTTGCCGTCCTCCAGCACCACGCGGAAGGTGTTGTACATGCCGGTGGACAGCACCAGGAAGGCGGTGGAGGTGCACACCAGCATGGTGTCGAAGTAGATCGCGAAGGCCTGCACGTAACCCTGCTTGGCCGGGTGCGAGACCTCGGCCGCCGCGGCCGCGTGCGGGCCGGTGCCCTGGCCTGCCTCGTTGGCGTAGACGCCGCGCTTGACGCCCCAGGCGATGGCCTGGCCGAGGATCGCGCCGAACGCCGCGTGGCCGCCGAACGCGCTGGAGAAGATGTCGGCGAACATCGCTGGCACCTTGTCCGCGTTGACGATCATCACGATGACCGCCATCAGGATGAAGGCCAGCGCCATGAACGGCACCACGACCTCGGCGAAGGTGGCGATGCGCTTGATGCCGCCGAAGATGATCAGGCCCAGCAGGAAGGCCACGGCCAGGCCGATCCACAGCTTGAGCATCCCCGCCCCGCCCAGGGCCACGCAGGCCGCGCCTTCGCCACTGCACAGCACGCTGCTGGCGCTGTCGGCGATGGCGTTGGCCTGCACGCCCGGCAGCAGCAGGCCGGTGGCGACCACGGTAGCCACTGCGAATACCGCCGCATACCACTTCAGGCCCATGGCCTTCTCGATGTAGTACGCCGGGCCGCCACGGTAGCGCCCCTCGGCGTCCTTCTCCTTGTAGATCTGGGCCAGGCTGCTCTCGATGTACGAGGTCGAGGCGCCGAGGAAGCCCATCACCCACATCCAGAACACCGCGCCCGGACCGCCGTAGGCGATGGCCGTGGCCACGCCGGCGATGTTGCCGATGCCCATGCGTCCGGCCATGGAGATGGCCAGCGCCTGGAACGAGGACACGCCTGCGTCGGACTTCTGTCCGGTGACGGTCAACCGGCACATCTCGGCGAAACCGCGCACCTGCATCACGCGGGTGCGGAAGGTGAACCACAGGCCGGCACCCAGGCACAACGCGATCAGCGCGTTGCTCCAGATGATGCCGTTTATCCAGGCAAGGAAAGCTTCCACGGGGTTGGGTCTCCGGCCGTCGGGAACGGAATGGGGATGCGCGGCGCATACCGCAGGGTGTGGGGAAAGATAACCGCATACCGCCGCCACGCGCAGTGCCTTCCCGCACATGCGCGTCGCGTGGACCCCGGCTCAGGCCGGCGTGGTCGCGTGCCTGCGACGGAACGGCAGGCGCGGATCCAGCCAGGTAGCCGCGCGCCACAGCCATTCCAGCGGCCCGTACAGGAAGTGCCGGAACCAGAGATGGGCCAATGCCAGCTGCGCGGCGAAGGCGACCAGGCCCCAGGCCACCGCCTGCAGCTGGGTCATGCTGGCGTGCAGGCCCAGCCCGTAGCCGTAGAACACCGGCACGAACACCAGCGACTGGGCGACGTACAGGCTCAGCGTCATCCGTCCCGCCGGGGCCAGCAGGCCTAGCAGCCGGCGCCCAGGACCGTGGTACAGGGCGAGGAAGCCGAACAGCAGCACCGCCATCATCGCCAGGTCGAACAGGCTGCCGAGCATGGTCCAGACCCGGTCGCGCGGCATGGTCATGCCTTCGCTGGCCGGCACCAGCACGGCCAGCGGGTCGCGCAGGTAGTGCAGCGCCCCCGCCGCCGCCAGCGACAGCAGCAGCCCGCCGATGCGCATGCGTGCGAACGCCTCCGGCCGGGCGAAGAAGCCGGTCCGGCCCAGCACCATGCCCACCAGGGACAGGCCGAGGATCTGGCTCAGGCGCCCGGAGCCGAACATGAAGGACCACTTCTGGCCGTGGCCTTCCACCACGTTGATCCGGATCGTGTCCCACAGGCTGCCGGACAGGTACAGCGGGTTGATGCGGATGTCCCAGTACGCCGGCGGGCGGTTGGCCCATTCCGCGCCGGCCAGCCCCGCCACTGCCTGCACCAGCATCAGCGGCTGCAGCAGCAGGACCACGGCCACTGCCAGCAGCACCCGGTTGGAGCGGACGCGGTGGAACGGCAGCAGGAACAGGCCCATCACCGCCAGCACCTCGAGGATGTCGCCGCGGTACCACAGCCCGTGCAGCAGGCCCATCGCCGCCAGCAGCGCCAGGCGCCAGACGAAGCGCGCGGTGAAGTCCTGGCCGCGCCGCTCGCCGCCCTGCATCAGGATGAAGAAGCTGGTGCCGAAACACAGCGCCATCAGCGCGAACGACTTGCCGGCGAAGACCAGCCAGACCGCATCGTGCACCGCCCGCTGGAACGGGTCGGTCACCGGGGCGAGCCAGTACAGCTCGAACAGCTCCGGCATGTGCACCATGAACAGGCCGAACAGGGCGAAGCCCCGCAAGGCATCGAGGTTCTCAAGGCGCGCGCCTGCGTCGGTCCCTGCCATGGCGTTCCCTCCGGTGGGTCGGCCAATGGTGGATGCATGCGGGGCCCGGTGGAAGCGGCCTGTTCAACGTCCGGCGGCGGCCTCGCCGCACAGCCGGGCGAACCAGTGCAGGTCGTGGAAACGGCCGTCCTTGCGGATCGCGGCGCGGGCCGTGCCCTCCGGACGGAAGCCGTTCTTCTCCAGCACCCGGGCGGAGGCACGGTTGTGGTCCAGGACGAAGGCCTCGACCCGCTGCAGGCCGTACGCAGGCACCGCCCGATCGAGGAAGACGCCGACGATCCGGCTCATGTGGCCACGCCCCCAATGGCGGCGGCCGAGCCAGTAACCCAGCCGGGCCGCGTGCGCGCGCTCGCCCTGCTGCAGCAGCAGGCCGATGCCGCCGCAGGCGCGCCCCTCCAGCTCGATCGCCCAGGCGGTGGACAGGTCCACCACCCGGCCGGAAAGGAAGGCCTCGCCGTCGGCCCGGCTGTACGGGTGCGGGAAGCGGTCGCTGAGGCCGCGTACCACCTCGGCGTCGTCGGCGTGCTCCAGCAGCGCGTCCAGGTCATCGATGCGCCAGGGACGCAAGACGAAGCCCGCGCCCTCGACGCGCAGCGGCGTGCGCGCCGGCTCAGCCATGGCCGCCCACCGAAGGGGTCTCCGCCTCCAGCCGCGCCAGCTCCTGGGCCAGGGCCTCGGGCGAACGGGTGAACGGCGCCAGCAGGGCGTAGAACGCGGGCACCACGTACAGCGAAAGCAGGGTCGAGAACGACACGCCGAAGATGATCACGATGCCGATGGTGGCGCGACTGGCCGAGCCCGGCCCGCCGGCAACCACCAGCGGCACCGCGCCGACCACGGTGGCCACCGAGGTCATCAGGATCGGGCGCAGGCGCACCCGCGCCGCCTCGGCGATCGCGGCGGCCACGTCGCGGCCCTCGTCACGCAGCTGGTTGGCGAACTCCACGATCAGGATGCCGTTCTTGGCCGCCAGGCCGATCAGCATGACGATGCCGATCTGGCTGAAGAGGTTGAGCGTGCCGCCGGTGGCCCACAGCCCGATCAGCGCGCCCAGCACCGCCAGCGGCACGGTGAGCATGATCACCAGCGGATGCAGGAAGCTCTCGAACTGCGCCGCCAGCACCAGGTACACCACCAGCAGGGCCATGGCGAAGGTCAGCAGCACCGCGCCGCCGGCCTCCTGGTACTCGCGCGACTCGCCCTTCCAGTCGATCTGCGCGTAGTCCGGCAACTCCTCGGCGGCCACCTGGCGGGTCCATTCCAGTGCCTCGCCCATGCTGTAGCCCGGCGCCAGGCCGGCGCTGATGGTGATCGCGCGCAGGCGGTTGAAGCGGTTGAGGCTGCCCGGTTCGGCCACCTCGCGCAGGGTGACCAGGTTGGACAGCGGCACCAGTTCGCCGCTGGCGGCGCGCACCCAGGTGCGCTCGAGGTCGCCCGGGTCCATGCGCTTGTCGCGGTCGGCCTGGAGCATGACGTCGTACTCCTCGCCGTTGTCCACGTAGGTGGTCACCTGGCGCGAGCCCATCATGGTCTCCAGGGTGCGGCCGATCTCCTGCACCGGCACGCCCAGGTCGGCGGCGCGGTCGCGGTCGATCTCGACCCGCATCTGCGGCCGCGTTTCCTTGTAGTCCGAATCCGGGTCCTGGATCCCGGGATTGGATTCCATGCGCTGCAGGATGCGGTCGCGCCACTGCGCCAGCTCGGCGTAGTCGGGTCCGCCCAGGACCAGCTGGTAGCGCTGGCCGCGGGTACTGACCAGGCCGCCGGGCACGTTGGCGCGCACCTGCACGCCGGGCAGTGCGCCCAGCTCGCGGCGCAGCCCGGCCACCACCTCGTCGGTGCTGACCTCGCGCTGGCGCCAGTCCTGCAGGAACACCACCACCTGTCCGGTGTGCATCTCCTCGCTGCCGCCGAAGCCGCGCGGCACGCGCGAGTTGGCGCGCTGTACCGGCTGGTCCTGGCCGACCCGGCGCAGGATCACCTCCTCGACCTGCTGGATCTGCGAGACGGTGTAGTCGAAGCCCGCACCCTCGGGGCCGTCGACCATCACGAAGAAGCGGCCGCGGTCCTCGGCCGGCGCCAGCTCGCTGGGCACGCGCAGGCCCAGCGCCGCCACCGCCGCCACGCACAGGGCCATGGCCAGCAGCAGCAGGGCCAGCAGCCGCCGCCCCGGCAGCCCGACCATGCGCGTCACCTGGCGGCCGTAGCCTTCGCTGGTGCGCGCCAGCACGCGCTGGGTCCAGGCATTGAGCCCGCGCGGGGCCGAATGCGGGCGCACCAGCTTGGAGCACATCATCGGCGTGAGCGTCAGGGCCACGAAGGCCGAGATCGCCACCGCCGCCGCCAGCGCCACCGACAGTTCGCGGAACAGGCGCCCGGTGTTGCCTTCCATGAAGCCCACTGGCAGGAACACCGCCACCAGCACCGCGGTGGTGGCGATCACCGCGAACGCGACCTGCGCGGTGCCGCGACGCGCGGCCACCAGCGGCGGCTCGCCCAGGTCGGCGCGGCGCTGCACGTTCTCCAGCACCACGATGGCGTCGTCCACCACCAGGCCGATGCACAGCACCAGGGCCAGCAGGGTCAGCAGGTTGATCGAGAAACCGAACGCGTAGAGCGCGATGAACGCCGCCACCAGGCACACCGGCACCGTGACCGCCGGGATCAGCGCCGCGCGCAGGCTGCCCAGGAACAGCCAGATCACTCCGAACACCAGGACCATGGCCTCGCCCAGGGTCCAGTACACGCGCTCGACCGAGGCCTCGATGAAGATGGTGCTGTCGTAGGCGACGAAGATGTCGGTGCCTTCCGGCAGGGTCTTCTGGACCTGCTCGGCCTCCGCGCGCGCGGCGCGGGCCACGTCCAGGGCGTTGGCGGTGGAGGTGCGGACGATGCCCAGGCCGACGTTGGGCACGCCGTTGCTGCGCAGGTAGGAGCGGCGCTCCTCCGGGCCCAGCTCGACCCGGGCCACGTCGCCCAGGCGGACCACGTAACCGTCCGCGCCCTTGCGCAGGGGCAGCTGCGCGAACTGCTCCGGCGCGCGGTAGCCGCGCTCCACGCGCAGGGTGAAGTCGCGGGTGGCCGACTCGATGCGCCCGGCCGGCAGCTCCACGTTCTCGGTGCGCAGCGCCGATTCCACGTCGCCGGCGGTGATCCCGCGCGCGGCCATGGCGTCGCGGTCCAGCCAGATGCGCATGGCATAGCGCTGGCCACCGCCCAGCTGCACCCGGGCCACGCCGTCGAGCGCCGACAGCCGGTCGACCACGTAGCGGTCGGCGTAGTCGGTCAGCTCCATCGTGTCCATCACGGTGGAGCGCATGTTGAGCCAGATGATGACGTCGGCGTCGGCCTCGACCTTGGCGATCTCCGGCGGGTCGGCCTCGTCCGGCAGGCGATCCATGACCCGGCTGACGCGGTCGCGCACGTCGTTGGCCGCCGCCTCGATGTCGCGGCTGAGGTTGAACTCGATGGTGACGTCGGCGCGGCCGTTGCGGCTCTGCGACTGGATGGTGCGGATGCCCTCGATGCCGGCCAGGCCATCCTCGAGGATCTGGGTCACGCGGGTCTCGACCACTGCCGCCGATGCGCCGGGGTAACGCACCTCCACCGAGACGATGGGCGGGTCGATGTTGGGCAGCTCGCGCAGGGTCAGGCGCATGAACGACATGCCGCCCAGCACCACCAGCAGCAGGCTCACCACCATCGCGAAGACGGGACGGCGGATCGACAGGTCGGACAGCTTCATCGGCTCAGCCCCGGTCGCCGGTGCCCGGAGCGATGGCGTCCGTGGCCCCGCCCTCTTCCCGGACCTCGGCGCCGTCCGCCGCCGGCGCCGGCGCGGCGGCATCGGCCACCTTCACACCCGGGCGCAGCTTGCCGGTGCCCTCGACCACGATGCGGTCGCCGGCGGCCAGTCCCTCGAGGATCTCGGCCATGCCCTCGCGGCGCAGCCCGGTGCGCACCGGCACCTGCTCGACCACGCCCTCGCCATCGACGCGGTACACGAACGAGTCGCGGCCCACCTGGACCACCGCCAGTTCCGGCACCACCAGCGCCTCGCGCGGCGGCTGGAACAGGCTCACGTCCAGCAGCATGCCGGGCCGCAGCAGGCCTTCGGGGTTGTCGAACGCCGCGCGCACGGTGACCGCCCGGGTCTGGGGATCGATCCGCGCCTCGACGGTCTGCACGCGCCCCTCGAAGGTGCGCCCCGGCCAGGCCGCGCCGCGCGCGGCGACCACCGCATTGGCGGCGACCCGCGACAGCTCCGTTTCCGGGACCTGGAAGTCCACGTACACCCGGGCGATGTCGTCCAGGGTCGCGATCACCGCATTGGGCGTCAGCAGCGCGCCGGGGCTGACCTGGCGGATGCCCAGCACGCCGGAGAACGGCGCGCGCACCTGGCGGTCGCCGATGTCCGACTGCATCTGCCGCACCCGGGCCACGGCCGCGTCGCGGGTGGCGCGCTGGGTATCCAGCGTGGCCTGCGACACCAGCTGCTGCCCGGCCAGGCTCTGCAGCCGGCGATACTGCTGCTCGGCCTCGGCGGCGGCGGCCTCGGCCTCCATCAGCGCCGCCCGCTGGGCGTCCACGCGCAAGGTCACCAGCGGCTGGCCGGCGACCACCTTCTGCCCGCTCTCGAAATGCACCTGCTCGACGATCTCGCTGACCTTGGCGGTCAGGGTCACCGACTCGCGCGCGCGGACGGTGCCCAGGCCCTGCACGGTGTCGCTCCACGGCCGCGGCTGGACCACCGTGGTGACGACCGGGATGGCCCCGGCGCCGGAACCCGGGCCGGCTGCCTGGCGGTCGCACCCGGCCAATGCCAGCAGCCCGCACAGGACCACCGCCGGAACTCGTACCGCCATCGACCGCCTCGCTGCATTCATGGGCAAGCCGCCGAGTTTATCCAGCGCGCGTGAACGCCTGTATGTGGCTTTGGTTGGCGGTGGCGGCGGGAACTTCCCCGCCGCTCAGAGGTCAAGGGCCGCCAGCACCTGCTCCACCATGCTCTCCGGGTCCTGGCGGTCGGCCGCCAGGTGCACTTCCGGGTGTTCCGGGGCCTCGTAGGGCGAGTCGATGCCGGTGAAGTTCGGGATCAGGCCGGCGCGCGCCTTGCGGTACAGGCCCTTCACGTCGCGGGCCTCGGCCACTTCCAGCGGCACGTCCACGAACACCTCGATGAATTCGCCCGGGGCGAACCGCTCCCGCGCCATCCGCCGCTCGGCGCGGAACGGGGAGATGAAGCTGACCAGGACGATCAGGCCGGCGTCGGCCATCAGCCTGGCCACCTCGGCCACGCGGCGGATGTTCTCCACCCGGTCCTCGTCGGTGAAGCCCAGGTCGCGGTTGAGTCCGTGGCGCACGTTGTCGCCGTCCAGGACGAAGGTGTGGTAGCCCAGCGCGTGCAGGCGCTTGTCCACCAGGTTGGCCACGGTGGACTTGCCGGCGCCGGACAGGCCGGTGAACCACAGCACCTTCGGCACCTGGCCCTTGATCCGCGCGCGGGCGGCCCTGTCCACGTCCAGGTGCTGCCAGTGCACGTTGTCGGCGCGGCGCAGGGCGAAGTCCAGGGTGCCGGCGGCGACGGTGTCGTTGTTCTGGCGGTCGATCAGGATGAAGCCGCCGAGGGTGCGGTTCTCGACGTAGGACGTGAACGGGACCGGCTCCTCCAGGCTCAGGTTGCAGTAGCCGACTTCGTTGAGCTCCAGGCGCTTGGCCGCCAGGCGCTCCTGGGTGTTCACGTCGATCCGGTGCTTGATCTCGCTGATGCTGGCCGCCACGGTGCGCGTGCCGATCTTCAGCCAGTACGGCCGTCCCGGCAGCAACGGCGCGTCGCTCATCCACAGCACGTGGGCGGCGAACTGGTCGGCGACCGCGGGTGGATCGCCGGCGGCGGCGATCAGGTCGCCGCGGCTGACATCGATCTCGTCGGCCAGGGTGAGGGTCACCGCCTGGCCGGCTTCGGCGCGCTGCAGCGGCCCGTCCGGTCCCAGCACCTGGGCGATGGTCGAGCGTCGCGCCGACGGCAGCACCACCACCGGGTCGCCCGGGCGCGCCACGCCGGCGGCGATCGTGCCGGCGAAACCCCGGAAGTCCTGGTTGGGCCGGTTCACCCACTGCACCGGCAGCCGCAGGCCGGTGCGGGCCTGGCCGTCCTCGACCTCCACCGCCTCCAGGTGCTCCAGCAGCGCCGGGCCGCCGTACCAGGGCGTGTTCGGCGAACGCTGCAGCAGGTTGTCGCCCTCCAGGGCCGACAGCGGGATCGCCTGCACGTCGGGGATGCCCAGCTGCGCGGCCAGCTCGCGGTAGCCGGAGGCGATGCCTTCGAACACGGCCCGGTCGTAGCCGACCAGGTCCATCTTGTTCACCGCCAGCACCACGTGGCGGATGCCCAGCAGCGAAAGGATGAAGCTGTGCCGGCGGGTCTGCGCCAGCATGCCCTTGCGCGCGTCCACCAGCACCACCGCCAGGTCGGCGGTGGAGGCGCCGGTGGCCATGTTGCGGGTGTACTGCTCGTGGCCAGGGCAGTCGGCGACGATGAACTTGCGCTTGTCGGTATCGAAGTAGCGGTAGGCGACGTCGATGGTGATGCCCTGCTCGCGCTCGGCGGCCAGGCCATCCAGCAGCAGGGCGTAATCGATGCGCTCGCCCTGGGTGCCATGGCGGCGGCTGTCGGCCTCCAATGCCGCCAGCTGGTCGTCGAACAGGCGCTTGCTCTCGTACAGCAGGCGCCCGATCAGGGTGCTCTTGCCGTCGTCCACGCTGCCGCAGGTGATGAAGCGCAGCAGCGGCTTGGATTCGTGCTGGCGCAGATAGAGCGAAACCGCGCTATCCGCGCCGTCATTGGTGATTGGTGATTCGTGACTGGAAGAAGCAACGGCGGTGGCCTGCTCTTTCGAATCACCAATCACGAATGACGAATCACCGCTGTTCATCAAAAATATCCCTCGAGCTTCTTCTGCTCCATCGACGCGGTCGGGTCCTGGTCGATCACCCGGCCCTGGCGCTCGGAGGTGGTGGCCACCAGCATCTCGGCGATGATCGCCTCAGGGCTGTCGGCCTCCGATTCGATGGCGCCGGTCAGCGGATAGCAGCCGAGGGTGCGGAAGCGCACCTTGCGCAGCCGCGGCACTTCGCCCGGCGCCAGCGGCAGGCGCTCGTCGTCGACCATGATCAGCGCCCCGTCGCGCTCGACCACCGGGCGCTCGGCGGCGAAGTACAGCGGCACCACCGGGATCTTCTCGCGGTAGATGTAGAGCCACACGTCCAGCTCGGTCCAGTTGGACAGCGGGAACACGCGCACGCTCTCGCCGCTGCGGATGCGAGCGTTGTACAGGTTCCACAGCTCCGGGCGCTGGCGCTTGGGATCCCAGCGGTGGTTTTCGTTGCGGAACGAGAACACCCGCTCCTTGGCGCGCGACTTCTCCTCGTCGCGGCGCGCGCCGCCGATGGCGGCGTCGAACTTCCACTTGTCCAGCGCCTGCTTCAGGCCCTGGGTCTTCATCACGTCGGTGTGCACGGTGGCGCCGTGGCTGACCGGGCCTATGTCCTGGGCGATGCCATCGGGGTTGACGTGCACCCGCAGCTCCACGCCGGTCTCCGCCGCGCGGCGGTCGCGGAAGGCGATCATCTCGCGGAACTTCCAGCGCGTGTCCACGTGCAGCAGCGGGATCGGCGGCTTCGCGGGGGCGAAGGCCTTGAGCAGCAGGTGCAGCAGCACCGAGCTGTCCTTGCCCACCGAGTACAGCAGCACCGGGTTGCGGAACTCGGCGGCCACCTCGCGCAGGATGTGGATGCTCTCCGCTTCGAGGCGGTCGAGGTGGGACAGGCGGTGGGCGGGGCTCATCGGCATTCGGGTTGTGGGGGCGGCCAGGCGCCGCGGCCTCCTGCTGCGTTCGCCATACCACGCCGCACGGCAGCGGGCGGCGCTTCGGGAGGCGCAGTATCCGGGCGCGCAGCGTGGCACCTGAAATAAGCGGGGAGCATAAGCCAATAACCACAAGCCGTTTCAGGTGCAGGAGCGGGCTTCCTACCATCGGTCATCCGTCGACTTGCGACGCCGCGCCACAAGGCCCCCAGCGATGACAGCCGCGTCCCCCGCCCTGCCACCCAGTCCGCTCGACGAGGGCCGCAAGGTCCTGCTTGCACGGCTGGTCGACGGCCTGGATGCGCCCTCGCTGTGGTGGCTGTCCGGCTATACCGCCGGCCTGGCCCAGGTCCAGGCGGCGCCGCAGCTGGCGGTGCTGCCGGGTGGCGGCGCGGCCGCTGCACCGCAGGCCGGGCAGCGGCTCACCGTGCTCTATGGCAGCCAGACCGGCAATGCGCGCCGCGAAGCGGAGAAGCTGGCCCAGGCCGCCGAGGCCGCCGGCCTGGCCGTGCGCCTGGTCCGCACCGACAGCTACCCGACCCGCGAGCTGGCCAGCGAGCGCCTGCTCTATATCGTCATCAGCACCCAGGGCGAGGGCGACCCGCCGGACGACGCGATCGGTTTCACCGAATTCCTTTCCGGCAAGCGCGCGCCGAAGCTGCCGGAGCTCCGGTACGCGGTGCTCGGGCTGGGCGACACCAGCTACGCCGACTTCTGCGGCATCGCCCGCAAGCTGGACGCACGCCTGGCCGAGCTGGGCGCCCAGCGGATCCACGACCTGGGCCAGGCGGACCTGGATATCGACACCGTCGCGGCACCCTGGCGCGAGGCGGCGCTGGCCAAGGCCGGCGAGCTGCTGCGCGCGGCCGCGCCCGCGTCCACCCACCTGGCCACTGTGACCCCGCTGCGGCCGGCGACCAGCTGGTCGCATGAGCGACCGTTCCCGGCCGAAGTGCTCGCGAACCAGCAGATCACCGGCCGCGAGTTCCACCGCACCGGCTTCCGCCGCTACGACGCGCCGGAAAAGGACGTCCGCCACATCGAACTGTCGCTGGAAGGCTCCGGCCTGGCCTATGAACCCGGCGACGCGCTGGGCATCCGCCATCGCAATCCCGAGTCCCTGGTCGAGTCCGTCCTGGAAGCCACGCGGCTCGACGGTAACGCTGCCGTCACCATCGATGGGGAAACTCTGCCCCTGCACGAGTGGCTTGCCACGCGACGCGAACTGACCCGGCTGTCGCGGCCGTTCCGGGCCGCGCCCGCCGAGCGCTCCGGCTCCGCGTCGCTGCGCCAGCTGCTCGACCCCCCCCAGCCTGCCGGCCTGGCGGCGCTGCTCGCGGACCACCAGCTGGTGGACATGCTGCGCCGCTGGCCGGCGGATTGGGACCAGCAGGCCCTGGTGGCCGCGCTGCGTCCGCAGGCCCAGCGCCTGTACTCGATCGCCTCCAGCCGCAAGCGCGTGGGCGAGGAGGCGCACCTGACCGTGGACGTGCTGCGCTACCAGGCGCACGGCCACACCCACCTCGGCGCCGCCTCGGCCTTCCTGGCCGCGCTGGAGGAAGGCGCGCAGGTGCCGGTCTACATCGAGCCCAACGAGCGCTTCCGGGTCCCGGCCGATCCAGGCCGCGACATCATCATGGTCGGCCCCGGCACCGGCGTCGCCCCGTTCCGCGGCTTCGTACAGGAGCGCGCCGAGACCGGCGCCAGCGGCCGCAACTGGCTGTTCTTCGGCACCCGGCACTTCAACACCGGATTCCTTTACCAGGTCGAGTGGCAGGAGGCCCTGCAACGCAAGGAGTTGCATCGCCTCGACCTGGCCTTCTCCCGTGACCAGCCACGCAAGGTCTACGTCCAGGACCGACTGCGCGAGCGTGGCGCCGAGGTCTACGACTGGCTGCAGGGCGGCGCGCACTTCTACGTCTGCGGCGCCATCGCCATGGGCAAGGACGTGCACGCGGCGCTGCTGGACGTGGTGGCCGCGCACAACGGCGGCGACCGCGAGGCGGCCGCCGAGTACCTCACCACGCTGCAGGCCGAAGGGCGCTACGCCCGCGACGTCTACTGACCCGATCCGGTTCAACGGAAACACGTCTCCAATCCCGAATCCCGAATCCCGAATCCCGAATCCCGACCAATGAGCCATCCCTCCGTCGAAGACATCAAGACCAACAGCCGCGGCCTGCGGGGCACGCTGCTGGAGGGACTGGCCGATCCGGTCACGGGCTCGCTGTCCTTCGAGGACCAGCGCCTGGTGAAGTTCCACGGCACCTACCAGCAGGACGACCGCGACATCCGCGACGAACGCCGCCGGCAGAAGCTGGAGCCGGCACACCAGTTCATGATCCGGATCCGCGCCCCGGGCGGAGTGTTCACTCCGGAGCAGTGGCTCAAGATGGACGCCATCGCCACCCGCTTCGCCAACCACTCGCTGCGCATCACCACCCGCCAGACCTTCCAGTTCCACGGCGTGGTCAAGCGCGAGCTGAAGGCGACCATGCAGGCGATCAACGCCGCGGCGCTGGACACCATCTCCGCCTGCGGCGACGTCAACCGCAACGTGCTCGGCTGCAGCAATCCGCTGCTGTCCGGACTGCACGCGCAGGTGCACGAGTGGGCGCAGAAGCTGTCGCTGGAGTTCCTGCCGAAGACCCGCGCCTACTACGAGATCTGGCTGGACCATGAGAAGCTGGCCGACAGCGGACAGGAGGAGGATCCGCTGTACGGCACCGCCTACCTGCCGCGCAAGTTCAAGATGGCCATCGCCGTGCCGCCGGTGAACGACGTGGACGTGTTCGCCAACGACTTTGGCCTGATCGCGATCGACGACGGCGCTGGCGGCCTGGCCGGCTTCAACATCGCCATCGGTGGCGGCATGGGCGCCAGCCACGGCGATCCGAAGACCTATCCGCGCCTGGGCAACGTGATCGGTTTCGTCGCCCCGGAGCAGGCGATCGACATCGCCCGCGCCGCGGTGGTCGTGCAGCGCGACCTTGGCGACCGGGTCGAGCGCAAGCACGCGCGTTTCAAGTACACCATCGACGACAAGGGCCTGGACGCCATCGTCGCACGCATGGAGGAGCTGGCAGGTTTCCGCCTGCAGCCGGCGCGTCCGTTCCACTTCGAGCACAACGGCGACCGCTTCGGCTGGATCGAGGACGAGGACGGACGCTGGCACCTGACCCTGTCGATCCCGTCCGGCCGCATCGCCGACCGCCCCGGCGCGCCGCACCTGACCGGCCTGCGCGAGATCGCCAACGTGCATCGCGGCCAGTTCCGCCTGACGTCCAACCAGAACCTTGTCATCGCCGACGTGCCGGCAGGCGAGCGCAAGCGCATCGACGCGCTGGTACGCGACCATGGCCTGGACCTGGAGAACCGCGCCCCGACCGCGCTGCAGCGCACCGCGATGGCCTGCGTCGCCCTGCCCACCTGCGCCCTGGCCATGGCCGAGGCCGAGCGCTACCTGCCCGATTTCGCCGGCAAGCTGCAACCCATCCTGGAGAAGCTGGGCCTGGCCGAGGCACCGATCCTGCTGCGCATCTCCGGCTGCCCCAACGGCTGCTCCCGTCCCTACCTGGGCGAGATCGCCCTGGTCGGCAAGGCCCCGGGCCGCTACAACCTGATGCTCGGCGCCGACCACCGCGGCCAGCGCCTCAACACCCTCTACCGCGAGAACATCACCGAAGCGCAGATCCTCGAGGCGCTGGAGCCGCTGCTGGCGCAGTACGCGGCCGGACGCCAGCCGGACGAACGCTTCGGCGACTTCCTGCATCGCGCAGGCCTCATCGCCCTGCCGCCGTATCCCACCCATGTCCAGGTCGGGCCGGCCGAAGCCAAAGCCGTGCCCGCCTGACCTTTTGCCTGACCCCCGTCGTATCCGGACCGGAGCGTCCCCCATGAGCATCACCGCCGCCACCTCGAACGAAGCCGCCAACAGCGACGCCCACCCAGCGCTGGACCTCGACGCGCTCAATCCCCGGCTGGAGGCGATGGATGCCGAGGCGCGCGTGGCCTGGGCGCTGGAACACGGTCCGGCCACCCACGTGCTGTCCTCCAGCTTCGGCGCACAGGCGGCCGTCGCGCTGCATATGCTGACCGTGCAGAAGCCGGACATCCCGGTGATCCTGGTCGACACCGGCTACCTGTTCCCCGAGACCTACCGCTTCGCCGACGAGCTGAGCGAGCGCCTGAAGCTCAACCTCAAGGTCTACCGCCCGCTGGTCAGCCGCGCATGGATGGAAGCGCGTCACGGGCGCCTGTGGGAGCAGGGCGTGGAGGGCCTGGACAACTACAACCAGCTGCGCAAGGTCGAGCCGATGCGGCGCGCACTGGAGGAACTGGGTGCCGGCACCTGGTTCACCGGCCTGCGCCGCAGCCAGTCGTCCACCCGCGCGAACACCCCGATCCTGCAGTGGCGCGGCAACCGCCTGAAGGTCAGCCCGATCGCCGACTGGAACGACCGCGACGTGTGGCAGTACCTGAAGAAGCACGACCTTCCCTACCACCCGCTGTGGCACGAGGGCTACGTCTCCATCGGCGACTTCCACACCACCAAGCGCTGGGAGCCGGGCATGAAGGACGAGGACACCCGCTTCTTCGGCCTCAAGCGCGAGTGCGGGATCCACGAGGACATCTGAGGGATACCCCCCCTGGAAATCAGCGGTACTGCTTTTCCTCGATGAACTGCGAGCCGGCCAGGCGGTTGATGTCGTTCTTGTAGCCGACCCGCTCGCCGTTGCGCGTGGCCACGGCGCGTGCCAGCTCGATGAACTCCGCGCCGAAGTCCTGCGCGGCCTCCTTGGCGCGCAGCGCGTCCTGCACGTCCCACATGCGCTCGTTGACGTCGCGCAGCTTCAGCTTCAGCGCGTCCAGCTCCGGCGAGCCGGCGCCTGTCCTCTCCCATAGCGGCAGCAGGCCCTCCAGCTCGCGCACGACGTTGGCGCGCTTGTCCGGATCGGCGATGCGCTCGGCCTTGATCTCCAGGATCGTGATCTTGTCGACGAGCTCCCCGACCGAGACGGGGACCATGATGGTGTTCATGCGGCTTCTGCTGGCGGCTGGGGCGCCCAGTTTACCGGAGGGTCGCAACGGGCCGTGCGCGGCCGCGCCGAAAAACCTGCGCACGCCGCACCCGGGCGCGAACACGGCGTCCACCGTCGCCGGCGCAGACTGCCGACGACCTGGATACCCCCGCGGAGGCGACATGGCATCCGAGCACGGCGGAAGAGGCATTTCCCTCGCCACCGGCATCGCCCTGGGCATCGCCATTGGCGCGGCCATCGGCGTGGCGATGGACAACGTGGCACTTGGCATCGGGCCGGGTATCGCCATCGGCATCGCCCTGTCGCTGGCGACATCCAGCAAGCGCACGAAGCGGGGGGACGATGCGGGAACGGGCGGGAACCGCAACGACGGTGGATCCTGATGGCCAGCCTGCCCCCGCATCCGCTGTGGCGCATGGAGCAGCAGTTCTGGCTGGGCGACGCCGCGTTCCATGCGCAGCACCTGGCACCCGGTGCACTGATGGTGCTGCCGCCGCCAGTCGGCGTGCTCGATCGCGCGGGCACCCTCGCCTCGATCCGCGGAGCCCCGCGGTGGGACACGGTCCGCTTCGACGACCAGGTGTCTGCCGACGACGGCACGGGGGTGGTGGTACTGGCCTACCGTGCCCACGCCTCGCGTGGCGCCCCCGGTGGAGCGTACGCCGCGCTGTGCAGTTCCACCTACGTGCGCCACCGGGACCAGTGGCTGCTGGCCCTGCATCACCAGACGCCATTGGCCTGAGGGCGTGGTTCAGCTGGTGATCGTCTGGGTCAGCTGTTCCCAGCCCGGCGGTATCGGCCAGTCCGGCTCCTGGTTGCCGTCCAGCACCCGGCGCAGGTCACGCTTGTCGATCTGCGGCGCCAGCACGTGGACCAGTTCCAGCGCGTAGTCGCGCAGCACCCGCTCGCGTGGCAGCACTGCCCAGGCGATGCATTCGCTGACCTCTGGCGGCGCCGGCCAGCCACGCAGGTCGGTATCGCTGCTGCTCACCGCCATTTCCGCCAGCACGCCCACGCCCAGCCCGGCGCGCACGTAGGTCTTGATCAGGTCCGCATCCAGCGCGGTGAGCGCCAGGTTCGGCTCCAGCCCCACCGAATGGAACGCACGCTGCAGCGAGGATTCCGGGCGCACCGAGGATTCGTAGCTGATCAGCGGGTACTGCGCGAGTTCGTGGATGTCGGGAGCGCGTCCGGCGCGGTCGAGCGGATGGCCGCGCGGCACCAGCGCCAGCCGGCGCCAGCGGTACAGCGGCACCGCCACCCCGCCCTGCGGCTCGCTGCCGGCGGTGCTGACCACGGCCATGTCGGCATCCCCCTGCGACAGCAGGTCCAGGGCCACGCCCTCGGCGGACTGCTGCAGGTGCACGCTCACCTGGGGGAAATCGCGCTTGATCCGCGCGATCGCCGGCGGCAGCACGAAGCGGGACTGGGTGTGCGTGGTGATGATGGTCAGCTGGCCCTGGTTGTCGCGGCGCTGGTTGGCGGCGTAGGCGCGGATGTTGGCGGTCTCGGCCAGGATCACGCGCGCGCGTTCCAGCACCTCGGCCCCGGCCGGGGTGATCGCCTCCAGGCTGCGGCCCTTGCGCACGAACAGCAGGAAGCCCAGCTCGTCCTCGAGCTGTTTGAGCTGCTTGGACAGGCCCGGCTGGGTGGCGTGCACACGCGCCGCGGCCAGGGTGATGTTGAGCCCTGCGTCGGCAATGGCGACCAGATAACGCAGCTGGGTGAGCGTCATGCGCGGTACCGTCAACGGCTTGGCGGGGTGCAGCGGACTGTAGGGCAATCCACGCTCCAGTCTTATAACCCGAACGCATGAGCTTTGCCCGGCAAGTTATTTCCGCCCGTTATGAGGGCGTCGTACGGTCGGCTTCCCTTCCTGCGACTGCCTGCCGTGAGCCTCCCGCCCGCCGCCGCCCCGTCCCCTGGTTCCCTGGTCCTGCAGCCGGGCAGCGTGACCCTGGTCGGCGCCGGCCCCGGGGATCCGGGCCTGCTGACCCTGCACGCCCTGCGCGCGCTGGAGGCGGCCGAGGCCGTGCTGCACGACCGCCTGGTCGGCCCCGGTGTGCTGGCGCTGGCCAATCCGCGGGCGCAGCGGGTCGAGGTCGGCAAGTCGGCTGGCAACCACAGCATGCCGCAGGAGGAGATCCATGCGCTGATGCTGCACCATGCCCGCGCCGGGCTGCGGGTGGTGCGGCTGAAGGGCGGCGATCCCTTCGTGTTCGGCCGCGGCGGCGAGGAGCTGGAATTCCTGCGCGCGCACGGCATCCCCTACCAGGTGGTGCCCGGCGTCACCGCCGCGCTGGCTTGCGCCGCCTATGCCGGCATCCCGCTGACCCACCGCGACCACGCCCAGTCGCTGCGCCTGGCCACCGCGCACTGCCGCGACTCGGTCGAGGCGCCGGACTGGGAATCGCTGGCCCAGGAGCGGCAGACCCTGGCCCTGTACATGGGCGTGGCCGCGCTGGAACAGCTGCAGCAGCGCATGCTCGAGGCCGGGCGCGACCCGGCCACCCCCTTCGCCCTGGTGGAAAACGGCTCGCGCCCGGAGCAGCGGGTCGTCACCGGCACCCTTCGCGACCTGGCGCTAACCGCCCGGGCGCATGCTGTGGCCTCGCCGGCCCTGCTGATCCTGGGCGAAGTGGCCGCGCTGGCCGGCCAGCTGCACTGGTTCGGCGCCGCGCCGCTGGGCCTGCCGGCGGCACTGGCACGCGCGGCCTGACCCCCACAGCTGGCACGACACGACCCGCACGACTCCCACGACTAACGGAACGGAACCTCCATGGCCATCTACGACAGCATCCTGGACACCATCGGCCGCACTCCGGTCGTCCGCCTCAACCGCATTGCCCCGGAGGGCATCGAGCTTTACGCCAAGGTCGAGGCCTTCAACCCGGCCGGCTCGGTCAAGGACCGCCTGGCCCTGGCCATCGTGCTCGATGCCGAGGCCAAGGGCCTGCTCAAGCCGGGCGACACCATCGTCGAGGCGACCTCCGGCAATACCGGCGTGGCGCTGGCGGCGGTGGCCGCGGCGCGCGGCTACAAGTTCGTGGCGACCATGGTCGAGACCTTCTCGATCGAGCGCCGCAAGCTGATCCGCGCCTATGGCGGCAAGGTGATCCTGACCCCGGCCGCCGAGCGCGGCACCGGCATGGTGCGCAAGGCCGAGGAGCTGGCGAAGAAGCACGGCTGGTTCCTGGCCCGCCAGTTCGAGAACCCGGCCAACCCGGCCTACCACCGCCAGACCACCGCCGCCGAGATCCTGCGCGACTTCGCCGGCCGCCGCCTCGACCACTTCGTCAGCGGCTGGGGCACCGGCGGCACCCTGACCGGCGTGGGCGAGGTGCTGCGCGTGGCCCGCCCGGAGGTGAAGATCACCGCCGCCGAGCCGGCCAATGCCTCGCTGCTGGCCGGCAACGAGTGGAAGCCGCACAAGGTCCAGGGCTGGACCCCGGACTTCGTCCCGGCCGTGCTCAACCGCGAAGTCGCCGACCGCATCCTCGGCGTCAGCGACGAGGACGCGATTGCCACCGCGCGCCGCCTCGCCGCCGAGGAAGGCATCTTCGTCGGCATCTCCTCCGGCGCGACGGTTGCCGCCGCGCTGCAGGTCGCCGCCGAGGCACCGGCCGGTTCGGTGCTGCTGGCCATGCTGCCAGACACCGGCGAGCGCTACTTCTCCACCCCGCTGTTCGAGGGCGTCAACGAGGGTTCGGACGACGAGTGGCTGGCCTCGCTGGGCTGATTGCCGGCAGGCCCACGTGGGATATGGGACGGGCGATGCGCAGGCATCGCCCGTTTTTCCTGGCCGGTCGGGGCCAGCACCGGCATCGATACGGAGCGGCCGGCCAGGTTTTCGTTCGAGCGAAAGCAAAGCCACGCATGGCAGCGCGCGAAGGACGTGTCCGACCACCGCCCTGGAACGCATGACCGGAAGGGCGGCCACTGGCCGCCCTTCTTCAATCCCCTCGCCGCGAGGGCACTCAGGCCTTCATCGTCCCCGTATCGAGGAACCGCTGGTGCCAGGACAGCGCCTCGGCCAGCAGGTGCGGGGTGTGCCGGCCCTTGCTGTCGCGCAGGGCGCGGTCGTAGTAGTCCTGCAGCATCGGCCGGTAGTCCGGGTGCGCGCAGTTGTTGATGATCGCCCGCGCGCGCTGCTTGGGCGACAGCCCACGCAGGTCGGCCAGGCCCTGCTCGCTGACCAGCACCGCCACGTCGTGTTCGGTGTGGTCGACGTGGCTGACCATCGGCACGAAGGCCGAGATCGCCCCGTTCTTGGCCGTGCTCGGGCTCAGGAAGCAGGACATGAAGCCGTTGCGGGCGAAGTCGCCGGAGCCGCCGATGCCGTTGATGATGCTGGTGCCGCAGACGTGGGTGGAGTTCACGTTGCCGTAGAGGTCGGCCTCGACCATGCCGTTCATGCCGATCACGCCCAGGCGGCGCACCAGCTCGGCGTGGTTGGAGATCTCCTGCGGGCGCAGCACGATCTTCTCGCGGTACAGGTCGATGTTGCGCGCGAACTCCTCCACGCCCTCCGGGCTGAGCGAGAACGAGGTGGCCGAGGCCATGTCGATCGTGCCGTTGCCGATCAGGTCGAGCATGCCGTCCTGGATCACCTCGGTGAACGCGGTCAGGCCGCGGAAGCCGCCCTCGTGCAGGCCGGCCAGCACCGCGTTGGCGATGTTGCCCACGCCCGACTGCAGCGGCAGCAGCTGCTCGCCCAGGCGCCCGGCCCTGATCTCGTGGCGGAAGAATTCCACCAGGTGGCCGGCGATGGCGCGGGAGACGTCGTCGATCGGGGCGAAGCGGCCGATGCGGTCCGGCGCGTCGCTCTCGACCACCGCCACCACCTTGTCCAGGTCGACCTTGAGGTAGGGCTCGCCGATGCGGTCGCCCGGGTGGGTCAGCGGGATCGGCTTGCGGTGCGGCGGCTTGGCGGTGCCGTAGTAGACATCGTGCATGCCTTCCATGCCGCGTGGCTGGCGGTGGTTGACCTCGATGATCACCTTGTCGGCCAGGTCCAGCCAGGTCTTGTTGTTGCCCACCGAGGTGGAGGGCACCAGGCGGCCGTCGGGCAGGATCGCGGTGACCTCGACGATGGCCAGGTCGATGCGCCCGAGGAAGCCGAACAGGGCGTGCTGGGCGACATGGCCCAGGTGCACGTCCATGTATTCGATCTGGCCGCCATTGATGCGGCCGCGCAGCTCCGGGTCGGACTGGTACGGCAGGCGGAACTCGATGCCGCCGGCGCGCGCCAGCACGCCGTCCAGCTCCGGCGCGGTGGAGGCGCCGGTCAGGATGCGGATGGCGAACTGCTCGCCGCGCCCGTGTGCGGCCTCGATGCGCGAGGCCAGCGCCTTGGGCACGGCCTTGGGATAGCCGGCACCGGTGAAGCCACTCATGCCCACGGCCATGCCGGGCTGGATCAGGGCAGCGGCCTGCTCAGCCGACATGAGCCTGGAGGCCAGGCCGGCGTGGGCAATGCGCTCGTTCATGATGCGGGGGGTCCAACGTCGGGGGGAACCTCGCGATTCTAACGGCCGGCGGCGGCCGCCCTCCCCCGGCCGGCGCCCCCGGCCCATGCACTTTTCGGCTAATTGCGGCCGCGCCCTGGCTGTGCGCAAAGTGCGGACCATGTGACGCAGCGCCCAGTGCGGGCGCCCGGCTGCCCCCACCGGCCATGCCTCCAGGCGCCAGCGCCTGCAACGCCCCGCGGGCCTCCAGGCCCCGCCCTGCCACCAGGTCCCGCCCCGGCGTCCCGGCCGGGGCCGCCCTGCCACGGCGCTTTGTGCATTGCAATACGGCAGGGCGTAAAATGGCCGGCTTCCACCACCCGCATTCGCAACGGAGCCACAGATGGGCCTCGACCAGGTCAATTCCGGACGCAACCCGCCCGAGGAAATCAACGTCGTCATCGAGATCCCGAAGGACTCCGAGCCGGTCAAGTACGAAGTGGACAAGGAAAGCGGCGCGATCTTCGTCGACCGCATCCTCTCCACCCCCATGCGCTACCCGTGCAACTACGGCTACGTGCCGGACACCCTGTGCGGCGATGGCGACCCGGCCGACGTGCTGGTGGTGCTGCCGCTGCCGCTGGTCCCGGGCTCGGTGGTGCGCTGCCGTCCGGTGGGCGTGCTGAAGATGAGCGACGAGGCCGGCTCCGACGAGAAGATCCTGGCCGTGCCGATCGCCAAGGTGTTCGCCGGCTACGCCCACGTCGAGGACATCAAGCAGGTCTCGCAGCACTGGCTGGAGCGCATCGGCCACTTCTTCGAGCACTACAAGGACCTCGAGAAGGGCAAGTGGGTCAAGGTCGAGGGCTGGGGCGACCACGACGAAGCCAAGAAGATCCTGCTGGACGCCATGGCCCGCGCCAAGGCCCAGAAGGCCTGACGGGCACCGGGTGCGGCCCCGGCCGCACCCGCCCCGCGCGGTCCGGGCCGTGCCACCGGAATGTCGACTCAGGCACACTCCGGAAGCCCGGCCGTGCCGCGCCTGCCACCGGTAGTAAACAATCCTGCCCGGATTCCGATACCGTGCGGGTTGGGGCATCCCGACGTGGCCCGGCCCTGCCGTAGAAGATTTCGTGGAGGAGATTGAGTGCGCATCCTGTTCGTCGGTGACGACGTCGTATTTCCTGCCGACCTCGTGGAGCTGGTCGGCGACATGGGAGAGGACTGGGATGTCCGCCGCTGTGGGGATGGGGGCTCGGCCATGGCACTGGTGGCCGACACCGAGGTCGATGTCGTCCTGGTACCGCCGACCCTGCCGGACATGCCGGCAGCCACCCTGCTGGGCCAGATCCGCACCCTGAGGCCCTCCACCTCGCGCATGGCGGTGATCGAGAACTCGGCCACCCCGCCGGCCCGCGTCATCGGCCTCGCCCACCGCTTCCTGCCCGCCCCCGTGGCCCCGGAGCTGCTGCTGGAGTCCGTCGGCAGCCTCGAGGAGCTGCGCGACCTGGTGGACAACCCGCAGCTGCGCGAGGGCATTGGCCGCGTCGAGCAGCTGCCGTCTCCGCCGCAGCTGTACCTGCGGCTGATGCACGCCCTGGAGAACGACGAGGACACCAGCGCCGCCGACATCGCCGGCCTGGTCGCGGCCGATCCGGCGATCGCCGCCAAGGTCCTGCAGCTGTGCAACTCGGCGTTCTTCTCCTCCGGCCGCACCGTGACCGACCTGCGCGCCGCGGTGACCCGCCTGGGCATCGCCACCCTGCGCGACCTGGTCCTGGCCAGCGAGGTGTTCGCCCTGCCGGCCCCGGCCGGCGTGGACCGCAATGCCCTGCAGCAGCGCGCCCTGGTGGCCTCGCGCCTGGCCAAGCGCATGCTCCCCGAATCCAGCGCCGAGCTGGGCGCCACCGCCGCCCTGCTGGCCGACATCGGCCTGCTGCTGCCGGGCGTGCGCGCCGAGCGCGAGCCGGTGGCCGAGGGCGACCCCCGTCCGGGCCACACCGAGGCCGGCGCCTACCTGCTGGGCCTGTGGGGCCTGCCGATGCCGATCATCGAGGCGGTGGCCTTCCCTCGCCGCCCCTCGCGCTCGGCCAGCCGCAGCTTCTGGGTCACCGGCGCCACCCACGTGGCCATGGCCCTGGCCTCCGGCGAGGAGCCGGACCTGGAGTACCTGCAGCGCTGCAACGTGCTCTCGCGCCTGGACGACTGGCGCGCCCAGGCCGAACTGATGCTGGATTCGGCCACCGCCTGACCGCAGGTGCCGGCCGGGGCGCGCGCGATCCGCGCCGCCCCGGCCGGCGATCCATCCCTCCGGCATGTGCTGGCGCAGGCGCCAGCCGGTCCGCGCGGCCCCCCGGAGGACGGCACCGCCGGCGCCGGGCCATGCCCGGCCTCGTCCTCACCAGTGGGTGTAGCGGCCTTCGCTGTACATCGTCCACTCGGCCGCGCGGCGGTTGGCGAGCCCGCGGTTCTCGCGGCCCTGCGAACGCGACCACGCCTTCCAGGCCTGCTCCAGGGTCGGATAGGCCGGCACCCGCAGGCCAGGGTCGTTGATCATGCGCAGCACCGACGAGCCCAGGAACGCCCCGGTGCCGATGTTGTAGGCCAGCGCCACCAGCGCATCGAACTGGTTCTGCTGCTGCGGCACCTTGAGTCCCTGGTTGACCGCGTTCTCGAACGGCGCCAGGTCCCTGCGCAGCAGTGCCTCGGCGGCGGCCTCGTCGATGCCGCCGCGGTACTGCGGCCATTCGGCTGAAGTGATGAGGTGGCCGTAGCCGATCGTGGCGCCCTGCACCCAGTGGTCGACCGGCTTGCCGGTCTGGTCGTCGTACGGCACCAGGGACTTGCCCTCCACCTTCTTCAGCCAGGCCAGTCCTTCGTTGCTCATGTGCATCGTGTCCATGGGATTCGTCCTTCCCGCGACGCCCGCCCCGGCCCCTGCCGGACGGGCCTGCGCGGATCATCTGTTCGAGGGGAACTTGAAGCCGATGTAGGTGCCGGAACTCAGGCCCATCAGCCCCAGCAAGGTGGGACTGAACTCCGGCATCGTCAGCCCGTTGTAGACGGCCGACAGGAAGATCACGCCGAGGATCAGGGTGAAGGCGAGGATCTGGAACCGGTCGAAGCGGTAGCCGTGCGCGTCCGACAGCAGGTCGCGCAGGAACCCGCGCGAGCGGTGCACCGGCGCACCCTGCAGCTCCTGCAACCGTGCCTCGATCTCCAGCAGGCGCGCTGCGTTCGCCGTGTCGTTGCCATCGTCCCCGCCGGCAGTGCCTGCGGCCGCGGACAGCGCCCGCTGCTCGGCCTGCAGCGCACGCACTTCCTGCGCGGAGGCACCGGCACGATCGGAGTCGATGAGCGCCTCGCCCAGGGCGGTACCGGCACTGATGCCCATCAGCGCCAGCAACGACGGAGTGATGGTGTCCTTCGCGTCGGTGACCAGCCAGATCGAAACGTACGAGGCGTAGACCAGCGAGAACCAGAACGCCATCTGGAACCGCCCCAGGTCGTAGGGCCCCAGTTCGCCATTGCCGGGGTGGCGGATGATGCCTGTGGTCCGCGCCAGCCACACCAAGGTCGACAGGGTAAGCAGCACCACCGCCAGCGCCAGGTAGCCGTAGGCCGGATTGATCACCGTCAGCGGCAGCCGGTTGTAGCGGGCGTAGACCGTGTCGAACGGCGAGTCGTCCTCCGGGCCGACGCTGAAGGTCACCGGTCGCTTCAGGCCTTCAGGTGCGCCCAGCAACTGCCGCCACGTGTCCTCGCTTTGGCGGGTGATCGCCAGGTGGAACAGCAGGCGTCCGTGCTGCAGGTCGATCGCGACGGGCGTGTTGCCCGCGATCGGGTAGCCATCGATGAACGGCACCAGCCTTCGCGGATCGTTGTCCTTCGCCCATTCCCGCAGGCCGGCGACCTCCACCTCGATGGGGCAGTCGAGTTCAAGCCAGCCCTCGACACCGACCACGCGCGGCGCGGTCACCACGCTTGCCCAGCCCGCGGCCGGCGCGCCCAGCACCAGCAGCACGCAGACCAGCCGCAGCAGTCTCGCATTCCTGCCCCGCCACCGCCGCCAGCCGGCGGTGGCAGTGCTGCCTGGCACGAACGTATCCATCGCCATCTCCCGACGCCGCCATGCGCACCTGTCCGCGGAGCTACGCGCGGATCGCCCTCAGCCGGTCCACGTCCTTCTTTTCGTGGACCGTCAGCGCATCGAGGAACAGGGCCGCGGCGGCCGCGTTGTCCCTCCTGCGTGCCTCATCCAGGAGCTTGCTGGCGATCCCCGCTGCCGCACCGGAGAACAATGGCGCCTTGCCATCGACGGACTGGTTGGCCGCGATGATCTCCGCGCCCGTCCGCAGCCATCCGGCCACCGAGTCCTCCCAGGCGCCGTTGAGCTGCCGCACCACGACCCTGGCCGCTTCCTCGTCGCTGAAATAGGCCAGGCCGCCCAGCCCGTAATCGTCCTCGGGCAGGGGTATCCACGATTCGCTGCGCCCCAGGTGCATCGAGGCGGGCGCGATGCCGTTGGCGTACAGGAACGTCGTGCAGCCGAAGCAGGACGCGAGCTTGAGGGTCTTCTCCCCCAGCGCGATTTCGTAGGGAATGCCGCCCGGAAAATCCGTCCTGGCCATGCCCACCGCCCAGACCATGCCGTGGCAGTAGCCGCAGACGCACTCGCCGCCGCCGCGAGCGGCCCATTCCCGGATCATCCCGGTCGGCTCGAACGAGCCCGCCTGCTTCGGCGACTCGCTGGGCCTGGCATCCTCCTGCTCGTATCCGATCAGGCCATGGAGCGCGACACCGCGGTTCCAGCGTGCAGGTTCCCCGCCGTATGGAATCAGGCATCGCACCGAGGAGATCACCCGCGGCGGCACGTTGTCCGGATGGTCGACGATGCCGTAATACGCGCCGAACTCCTTGTCCAGGTTCTCTTCGCGCAGCTCATCCAGGCCGGTCGCCCATTCCCGGTAGCCCTTCGGCGCCGGTTCGCGGCTATCCGCCGGGTACGCCAGGTCCCTCATGTAGCGCCTGACCCACTCCGAGCGGGGCTGGAGCTCCTGCCGCTCCTCGAAGCGCCTGTCGATTTCCTCGCTGGTGCTGATGGCGACGTGGTCGCGGTCGTGCGCCTGGCTGACTCCGATGTCGACCTGCCCGCGATGGCGTGTCCGGCTGACATGCTCGGCCAGCGGAATAACAGCCGCGCTCAGTTCGCCAAGGGCCCTTTCCTGCCGGTCGGGGGAGCTGTCCGGCTCCACGTCCCAGCGCAGCGGAACGTTTTTCTGGAACGCGCTGTCCAGGAATCCAATGAATACGCTGGAGAAGATGGTGCTCGCCTCCAGGACCAGCGCATCCTTCTCCGGACCGGTGAGCGCGGTCGGCGTACCGTCGATGATGCCCATGTGCCACCTCGTCGTGTTGGGTCGTTGGGGCCGGCCGTGGCATCGCATCGATGCTGGCCGCGGCGGCGGAATCGCCGCCGGTATCGAACGTAGTCGTCGACCGGAAACGCTGTTGGTCCGTGCGTTGCAGCCGCTTTCCCGCATGTCGCAATCAGCGCGGAGGACCCGCTAGCGCGGGACCCGTTCCAGCACGCAGCCCTTTCCGCACTGCCCGTCGTCGGGAATGAAGGAGTAGCGCAGCGTCCGGCCATCCGATTCCACGCGCAGCAGGCGGTCCACCAGCGCTTCGCAGTAGCCGCCGGCCACCTGGCGCATCAAGGCCTGGAAGTAGTGCACCGTGCCGGCTGCCCCCTGGTAGGCGAGGCCGACCTGGCACTGCCGCGTGCCGCCCTGGCGCAGCAGGCTGTCCGCATCGCCCGGCTCGGTGCCACCGACGTCCAGGCGCACGTCGACCGGCACGCTGGATTGCGCCGGCTGGAGCCAGCCGGCCCAGGCGCCATGCAGCACCGGATCGGCCGCGCCACCGGCGCGCCGCAGGGTCCACCCGTATCGCCGGTCGCTGGCCGAGAGCGAAACCGACAGCTGCGCATCGTCCTTCGCCGCCAGCTGCAGCGTCCCCGGAACCAGCCGGTCGCAGAACCGGCCGCCGTTGGATTCGGTGATCGCGAACCCAGTCGGCGCCTGTGCGCCTCCGACCGCGCGCAGGAGCAGCGTGCAGTTCCGTCCTGCGCCGAACCGCAGCACCGCGCCGCTGCCCTTGTCGATGCTCAGGCGCAGCGAGGACGGGGCGCTGGACACCTGATCCTGTCCGACCCAGTCGCCGGACAGGGGCGAGGCCGGGGACGTACTCGCCCCCGTCGCGATCCAGGCCAATGCCGCCTGCGCCGCCATGCGGCGCACCTTGTTGCGTTTCATGTCGTTCTCCTCGTTTGTCGCGCGCGGCGGCCGCCGCGCTTGCGTTGCCTCAGGAAGCCAGCAGGTACGGCAGGACGGCGGCCACCGCCGCCAGCAGTGCGGATAGCGACAGGAGCAGGACGAGCCGGCGACGCCTGGCCGACGCCTCGCGCGCCAGCACCGGCCCCAGGGCTGCGAGTGCGCGGCGTGCGTCCTCGCCCTCGAGCAGCAGGGACGGACGGGAGCGTCGGCGAATGCGCCAGGCCTTGCGCGGCGCCGGCGACGTGCCTGCCACTCCACCGTCTCGCTGGTTGCGGCGCAGGACGGTTCCGTCCAGCCACACCTCCACTTCCGGCCCCTGCAGCCGCAGCGCAAGCCGATGCGGCGTGCGACGTGCGCAGGGATCCAGTTCTATCCGCACGGCGCCATCGCGGGTCGACGGTGGCCGGACCCGCAGGGCGCAGTCGATCTCCAGGCTCAACCCGGCCACCGACATCCCTTCGCGGCACATCAGCGATTCGAGCGGGACCTGCAGGACCCGCCAGCCATCGTCGCCCAGGCTCGGAACCTGGAACTCGAGGGGCCCGTCGCCATCGAGCCCGAATCCACGGCGCCAGCGCGCCCGGCGGTCTTCCTGCAGCCTCGCGTCGGCCGCAGCCACGGCCGATCCCAGTTCGCCCAGCAGCTCGTCCAGCGTATGCGCGGCCACCGGCGTTTCACTCCGCGTCCTGCATCCACGCCGGCTTGCGCGGGAAGCCGACGTGGTAGGCCAGCCACTGCAGCACCACCTGGTGCTCGCCGATCTGCAGCAGGCTGAAGCTGCGTTCGATCCCGAGGATCATGCCCTTCGGCGTGTCGCTCAGGCAGCGGTTGAGCAGCTCCTGCTTCTGCGCGATCTGCGCGTCCGACAGCATCTGCGACGGGTTGTCGCTGCCTACCACCACGCGCTTGACGTACTTGACCTGGCTCAGGTCGGACATCGCTTGCCTCCTGCACGGAAGAGTCCATCCAGACGGCGACCGCCGCGACGGCGGCGGCCGCCGCTCCCTTCACCGTTCTCCTGCGTTCCGGTCACGCGACCGGGATCAGGTCACCGGCACCGGCGCGCTGATCTTCCGCGGCGCCGCCGCGGTCTGCAGGATGTCCAGCACCCGCGCCAGCCCCTCGGGCATGCCGGTGTCCTGCGCACGGACCTCGACGTGGTACTTGGCCGAGTTGTCCGAGCTGCGGGTGTTTTCCTTGTGCGTGGCCACCGAGCCCTGGATGTTCACCTTGGCCGAGAAAATGCCCCACCCGACCCTCATCTCGGCGTTCATCGTGGCGCTGGCGTCGGTGGACTCCTTGGCGCTGAAGGAGGACTTCACCTCCATGTCGAACGTGATGTCCACGCTCTGGATGCTCAGCGAAGGCACCTTGACGATCGACAGCAGCGGCACCTCCAGCTCGACCTCTTCCTCGGCGATGGCGCCGCCGTTGGCCGGATCGGGGTTGTCGACCGGGCGCTTGAACCGGAACAGCGCGGTGCGCGTGCCACCCACCGCATACGGATCGTTCGGGTCGGGGCTGGCGGGTGGCAGGAAGCCCACCACGCGGATGAAGTCCGCGGTGGCGTTGGCCAGCTTGATCTGCGAATCGCAGGCAGCCGTCAGCGGGCCACCGATCAGGTCGCCCATCGGCAACCCCTTGAACTGACTTGACATGTTGACGAGTTCGTCGGCCATGGCCGTATCTCCTCTATCTGGACCGCCCGAATGGAATGCTGCGGATGTGCCGTCGGCGGAAGCCGGCACCGTGGGTTAGGTCGCCTTGATCGTCTTGAACACCCCCTGGCTCTGCGCCAACTGGTTGATGAGCCTTGCAGCGCCGTCGGTCGGCTCGGTGCCCTCCACCCGCAGCACCACGCGGACGTTGCCGCGCTGGCGGGTCACGCCCGTATCCAGGCCGATGCGCGGCGGGGGCCGGCGCGAAGAGGACCACGCCTCGCCGACCGGGTCGGCCCCGGGGTCCGCGCCGGACTCCTCGGCCGCCAGCTCGCCCAGGTCGGCCTCGAAGCTGATTTCCACGTCCTTGATCCGGAGGTGGTTGGTCGACACCAGGGGCAGCAGCGGCGCGCGGTAGAGGTCCTCGTCGCCTTCCTCCGCGGCCGGGTGCAGCGAGGGCAACCGGAAGCTCACGCTCCTGGGGCGGTTGTCCTCGTCGAAGTAGCCGCGGATGGTCGCGATCTGGTGGAGGTTGATGCTGTCCTGCGCTTCGATCACGGCGCTGCTCAACGCCTCGATCAGCGAGTGGAACGAGATCTTTCCCTTCATGGTGGATCCTCCCGTTTCGTTCCGTCCGCTTCGGTCCCGGCGATGGCCGGCGGCGGTGTGGATGCAGGTATATCGCCGCCGCCGGCGGCGTCATTGCCCGGGCGTCGCACGCGCTTGACCCGCTGTTGCATCTCAGCGTTCGCGCCTGTGCAGGCTGCTCGAAGGCGCCTCGCCGTAGTGGTGGCGGTATGCGCGGCTGAAGCCGGAAAGGCTCACGAAGCCGACCGAATAGGCGACCTCGGAGACGTTGCATTCGCCTTCCTTAAGCAGGCGCCGCGCCAGGTGCATGCGCGTGTCGCGGATGAAGGCGCCCGGTGCCATGCCGGTCATGGCGACCAGCTTCCGGTGAAGCGTCGACCTGGACATGTGCATGGCCGAAGCCATCGCGCTGACCGACAGGTCCTCCTCGTCGACGTGGTGCTCTACCCAGCTGCGTGCGCGGGACAAGAGCCGTTCCGCGCGTCGTCCGTACTGGTGCCCGCCGCAGTCCCGCACGCCGATTCCATCCGTGGTCCCGCCGCGCGAACCGGCGTGGACTGCGTAGACAAATGGACCATCCTGGCCTTCCATTGCATGCCCCTCCAGCCTGACCAATCGCTCCGCAGGGGAGCGGACGCATCGGTGGAAGCGGCAGGACATCGCTACGACAGCTCGACCGCAGCGACGTCCTGATCACCGCCAACCGATGCGATGGTGTAAGCCGAAGTGCGCCCCCGGGGTTTGACGGGATGTTCCAGTGACTTGCCTGGGCGTTTCAATCGCATGCGCCCGCACGCGCCGACCTGTACGCGGCTGTCCGATGCGGCGCCACCCACCTGGGTCTGGCAACACCGCGCCGCTCCCGCCGCCGTGCGGCCACGCTTTGCGGACGCCACCCTGGCTGCAGCCGTTCACCCGACGCGTGGCTCAACGCCTTCGTCCACGACATGCGCCCATCCTGGAGGTAGACGCGCAGGAGGCCTGGCGTCCCGGAGCAGCTCCCCGTTCCGGCACGCTGCGCGCACGTACACGTGCCCGTGCGCAGGTCGTTCGTTCGAAGGGCTGCACCGGTGCAGCCACCACCAGGAAGCCTCGGCCATGCCCCGACAGGGCAGGGTCCGGTGCCTCGCCCACGGCTATGGCCTTGATCAGACCGCGCGGTGCGCGGCGCCATGTGAGGGACGTCACGTTCCCGGCGGTGTATCGGGAATCCGCGCACGGTGCGGCGCGGCCGGGCATGCCGCCCGGCCGCCGTCGGGGGTCCCGCCCTCAGCGCCCTGCCGCGCGATGCGGATAGCGCGCGAAGATCTCGGCCATGGCCGAATCGATCTTCGCTCCGCGCTCAGCCGGCGTGCTGCTGCGGCTGGCGCGGCCCACGGCCACGCCCGTCCATACCAGGCGGTTCTGGCGCGCGTCCACCAGGTCGACGTTGAGGGTGCCCTCGGTATAGCGGCGCACGTCGGTGCGGTCGCGCCAGTACGGCACGGCCACGTAGGCGCGGGCGCGGTAGCTGTAGTAGTAGCTGTAGTCCACCTCGGGCATGGTGGTGACGTCGGTGCGCTCCTGCAGGTAGGCGTTGAGGTTCACCCACAGGTCCGGATCGCGCTCGTCGTAGACGTAGCCGCGCGCTTCCATCTGCGCCCGCGCCGCGTCGCGCAGGCGGTTGCTGGTCGGGGTCGAGTAGCCCTGCGCCTCGATCGCCAGCGGCGAGTAGAAGGCGAAGGTCCGGTAGCGGCCGAAGTCGGCCGTGGGATCGATCTCGCTGCTGACGCGTGGACCGGTGGCACAGGCGGCCAACAGCGTGGCCAGGACCAGCAGGAAGGCGATGCGTGGAATGCGGAGGTAGCGATTGAAGCGGGCCATGGCATGCTCCCGTCTTCCGGGGCGGAAGACCTGGTGCCGGATCATCCGCGCGGGCGCGTGAACACCGCGGGATCGGGACGATCCTCCCCTCCCGCTCCGGGGCGGGCGGCTCGGCCAGCGCCAGCAGCACCTGCATCGCCTTGAGCGTCAGCCGCCGGGTTTCCTGCGTGCCGGCAAGCGCCACCAGCCTGCGGTCGAGGTCGACCTCGTGCCGTCCGACGCGCAGCAGCCTGCCGCCCGCCGCAGGCTGGTTCCGGGAACTCGTGTCCGCAGCTGCCATCCGTCCCCACGTAATCCAGGTTGCACGGAGTGCACGGCGGCAACGCGTCCGCGTGCGGAGCCGCGCACCCCATGCACGCGGACCGTCCGGCAAGGCGCGCACACTAGCCGGGGGGTCCGGCAGCGCCATGTGTCTTTGGTACGGGGGCACAACGTCCCAGTCAGCAGCCGGTGGGGAAGCAGGCCGCCGACCGGCGCGGGACGCCAATCGCGGCAAACCCTGGCGGCCATCGCCGGCTACCGTGCGCGGCCGGCAGGCGCCGACACTCGCCACCGGCCGCAGCGGGTTCCCGCCTGTCTGCGGCCGGCGCCAGCGGCGCCATTGCGCCTGGCCGCGGCACGGGAGGGGCCGCGGCCAGGCGCCTTCTGCGCTAGCCGGCGCGGTAGACCTCCGCGCCCTGCTCGCGGAACTGCGCCGACTTCTCGGCCATGCCCGCCTCCAGCGCGGCCTGTTCGTCCACCCCGCGCTCGGCGGCATAGTCGCGCACGTCCTGGGTGATCTTCATCGAGCAGAAGTGCGGGCCGCACATCGAGCAGAAATGCGCCAGCTTGTGCGCTTCCTTGGGCAGGGTCTCGTCGTGGAACTCCTTCGCCTTCTCCGGATCCAGGCCGAGGTGGAACTGGTCCTCCCAGCGGAACTCGAAGCGCGCCTTGCTCAGCGCGTTGTCGCGCACCTGCGCGCCGGGGTGGCCCTTGGCCAGGTCGGCCGCATGGGCGGCGATCCTGTAGGCCATGATGCCGTCGCGCACGTCCTGGCGGTTGGGCAGGCCCAGGTGCTCCTTCGGGGTGACGTAGCAGAGCATGGCGGTGCCGTACCAGCCGATCATCGCCGCGCCGATCGCGCTGGTGATGTGGTCGTAGCCGGGCGCGATGTCGGTGGTCAGCGGTCCCAGGGTGTAGAACGGCGCCTCGCCGCACTCGCGCAGCTGCTTGTCCATGTTCTCCTTGATCAGTTGCATCGGCACGTGGCCCGGGCCTTCGATCATGGTCTGGACGTCGTGCTTCCACGCGATCTTCGTCAGTTCGCCCAGCGTCTCCAGCTCGCCGAACTGGGCTGCGTCGTTGGCGTCGGCGATGCAACCCGGGCGCAGGCCGTCGCCCAGCGAGAAGGCCACGTCGTAGGCCTTCATGATTTCGCAGATTTCCTCGAAGTGGGTGTAGAGGAAATTCTCCTTGTGGTGCGCAAGGCACCATTTGGCCAGGATCGAGCCGCCGCGCGACACGATGCCGGTGACGCGCTTCGCGGTCAGCGGGACGTAGCGCAGCAGCACACCGGCGTGGATGGTGAAGTAGTCCACGCCCTGCTCGGCCTGTTCGATGAGCGTGTCGCGGAAGATCTCCCAGGTCAGCTCCTCGGCGCGGCCGTCGACCTTCTCCAGGGCTTGGTAGATCGGCACCGTGCCGATCGGCACCGGCGAGTTGCGGATGATCCACTCGCGGGTCTCGTGGATGTGCTTGCCGGTGGACAGGTCCATCACCGTGTCGCCGCCCCAGCGGATCGCCCACACCAGCTTCTCGACCTCCTCGGCGATGCCCGAGGACACCGCGGAGTTGCCGATGTTGGCGTTGATCTTGGTGAGGAAGTTGCGGCCGATGATCATCGGCTCGCTTTCCGGGTGGTTGATGTTGCACGGCAGGATCGCGCGGCCACGGGCGATCTCGTCGCGCACGAACTCCGGCGTGATCAGCTCCGGGATGCTGGCGCCGAAGCTCTGCCCCGGGTGCTGGGCGCGCAGCGCCGCGTCGCGCACCGCCTCCAGGCGCTGGTTCTCGCGGATGGCGACGAACTCCATCTCCGGGGTGACGATCCCGCGCCGCGCGTAATGCATCTGGGTGACGTTGGCGCCGGCCTTCGCGCGTCGCGGCAGGCGGCGCCCGGGGAAACGCACCGCGTCCAGCCTCGGGTCGTGCTCGCGCGCGCGACCGAACTCGGAGGTCAATGCCGGCAGCTCCTCGGTGTCGCCGCGTTCGGCGATCCACTGCGCACGCAGCGCCGGCAGGCCGGTGGCAAGGTCGATGCGGGCATCCGGGTCGGTGTACGGACCGGAAGTGTCGTAGACGGTGACCGGCGGATTGTCCTCGCCGCCGAACACGGTCGGCGTGCGGGTCAGCGCGATCTCGCGCATCGGCACGCGGATGTCCGGGCGCGAACCTTCGACGTGGATCTTGCGCGAGCCGGGGATCGGCCGGGTGACGGAGCCGGAAAGCTGCGCGGTCTGCTGGAGCAGGGAGGCGGGGATGGCATTCATGCGTTGTGTCCGTCCGTTCTGGGGAGAACCGCACCTGGGTGCGGGGCGGGACGACGGGCCACGCATGCGCGGCACCGCCGCCCGAAGCGGGCGGACACAGGACGGACGTATCCCGTCCTGCGAAGCTTCCCTACGCCGGTATCAGCCGGATCAGGTTCCAAGGGACTGTCTCAACCGCGCGCCCGGGATCGGCGTCGCGGTACCCCCGCTTCGGCCGCGATTAGACCACAGACCGCGCGTGCTTGCCGGCGGCCGGCCGCGACGGCCCGGCAACGGCCCCGTTGCTAGACTGCCCCGCCTCCAGGCACCCGGAGCCGGCATGGTCTTCCGCATCTCCTTCCTGTTGATCGTGCTGCTGGCGGCCGCGGCGGGGCTGGCACCGGCACGCTTCGCCGCGGTCGTGGACGGGATGCTCGCCGGCATGCTCGCCAACACCGGGTGGCTCTACCTGCTGGTGGTCTTCGCCACCCTGCTGTTCATGCTGTACCTGGCGTTCGGCAGCCTGGGCGAGCTGCGCATCGGCGGCGAGGATGCCGAACCGCAGTTCGCGGTGGGCAGCTGGCTGGCGATGCTGTTCGCCGCCGGCATGGGCATCGGCCTGGTGTTCTGGGGCGCGGCCGAGCCGCTGTCGCACTACTTCAAGCCGCCCGAGGGACTGGAACCGGCGAGCATGCCGGCCGCGCGCGCGGCGATGCGTTACGCGTTCTTCCACTGGGGCCTGCATCCGTGGGCGATCTACGCCCTGGTCGGGCTGGCGATGGCCTGGTTCCAGTACAACCGCCGCGGCCGCGGCCAGCTCAGCGACCTGCTGCAGCCGGTGCTGGGCAGGCACCATCGCGGCTGGGCCGGCCGCTGCGTGGACATCGCCGCGGTGGTGGCCACCGCGATCGGCGTCGCCACCACCCTGGGCTTCGGTGCGCTGCAGATCACCGCCGGCCTGCGCACGGTGTTCGGCACGCCCACCGGTACCGGCATGCAGCTGGTGGTGATCGGCGCGGCCTTCGTGCTGTACATGGCCTCCAGCCTCAGCGGCGTGGACCGCGGCATCAAGTGGCTGTCCAGCGCCAACCTCGCGCTGGCCGGGTTGCTGCTGCTGGCGGTACTGGCCCTGGGCCCGACCGCGTTCCTGTTCGACCTGTTCACCAACGCGCTGGGCGGCTACCTGGACCGGCTCGTCGGCATGAGCCTGCGCATGTCCCCCTTCTCCGGCAGCGCCTGGGTCAGCGAGTGGACGATCTTCTACTGGGCCTGGTGGATCTCGTGGGCGCCGTTCGTGGGCACCTTCATCGCCCGCGTGTCCTACGGCCGCACCATCCGCGAGTTCGTGGTCGGCACGGTGCTGGCGCCGAGCCTGCTGGGCTTCGCCTGGTTCGCGGTGTTCGGCGGCATGGCGCTCTGGCAGCAGCTGTTCGTGGTCGACCTGCAGCCGGTGCTGGAAAGCGGCTACGAGAACGTGCTGTTCGCCCTGTTCCAGCAGCTGCCCGGCAGCACCGCGCTGAGCGCGGTGGCGGTGGCCCTGCTGGCGTTGTTCTTCGTCACCTCGGCCGACTCGGCGGTGCTGGTGCTGGCCAGCATGTCCAGCGACCAGGCAGGCGATCCGCCGCCGCTGCGGCGGGTCGCCTGGGGCGTGGCGATCGCTGTGGTGGCCGCGGCCCTGCTGCTGGCCGGCGGCCTGGACGCGCTGCAGGGCCTGGTGACCATCTCGGCCCTGCCGTTCGCGTTGTTGCTGGTGCTGGTGATCCTGGCCATGCACCGCACGCTCGCCCATGCGCGCGAGGTGCGCCGGCGGCGGACGCAGGCGCTGCGCCACGCCCTGGAGCACTGGGTCTACGGGCCGCACCGTACCCGCGGCCCGGCACCCCCGCCCTACTCCAGCGAGTAGCCGATCCGGAAGCCGCCCCAGTGGCGGTCGCCCACGTACACCGGCACCGACAGGTCGAACATGATCTGGCCGGTGTCGCGGCGGTAGACCTGCAACCGGTACGGATCGGTGTGCGCGCCCACGCTGCGGCCGACGCGGTCGCCGAAGATACGCTTGGTGCGGTTGCCGACCAGGTCCTTGGCGCGGTCGCCGGTCATGGGCTGGCAGTAGCGCTGGTTGTGGGTGGGCACGTAGCCGTCGGGGTTGGCGCTGATCGCGAACACGATCCACGGCTCGGCATTGGCGATCGGCTCCTGCAGCGGCGGCAGGATGCGGTCGCACAGCGAGTCGAACGGGGTGCGGTACTTGGGTGGATCGATCCCGGGGATCTGCTTGTACTCGCGCGAGAACAGGGCATCGGCGCCGATCCGGCCATCGGCCACCGCCGCGGCCAGGGCCATGCCGATGCGGCGCGCGCCGGCCTCGGCGAGCTCGCGCACGCGCGCGTGCCGCGGCACCCGCATCGGGTCCGGCGGCAGGCGGAACAGGCCGACGCAGTCGTGCAGCGTGGCCACGCCCTGGCCCAGCGCCTCGCTCAGCTCGGCCACGTGCGCGGCGTGCTGGAGGTTGCTGTGGCCCAGGCCGACCACCTGCTCCACCGCCCGGTCGATCGCCATCACCTCCTCGCCCTGCGAGGCGATGCGCTCGGCCACCGACTCCATCGCCGCACCGGCGCCTTCCAGCGACTGGCCGATGCCGGCCAGGACCTCGCCGGTGTGGCGCGCCGAGTCCGCGCTCTCGCCCAGGGCCTCGACCGTGCCGCCGACGATGGCGCGCACGTCGCGCGCGGCGCTGGCTGCGCGTTCCGCCAGGCGCCGGATCTCGCTGGCGACCACGGCGAAGCCGCGACCGGCCTCGCCGGCGTGCGCGGCCTCGATGCCGGCATTGATCGACAGGATGTTGGTCTGGAAGGCGACCGAATCGATCACCTCGATGACCTCGCCAGCGCGCGCCGCCCGCGCCTCGACCTGTTCCATCGCCGCGGCCAGGGCGCGGGCGGCCTCGCCGCCGCGACGGGCGTCGGCGTCTGCGCGCACCGCCGCCGCGCGCACTTCCTCCAGCTCGCGACGCACCTCGTCCAGGTCCTTGCGCAGGCGCCGGGTGGCGGCCAGCACCGTCTCCAGGGCCTCGGCCTGGGCGCGGGTCTGCTGCGCCAGCTCGTCGTTCTCGCCCACCTCCTTGGGCACGTCGGCAGCCAGCTGTACCGACAGCGACACGGCCTGCCGCACCGCCTCGGCCAGGTTGCCGAAGCCGGCCGCCAGGCGCCGGCCGGGCTCGCTCTCGGCATGTGCCGCGGGCAGCTCCAGCGCCAGGTCGCAGCGCGCCAGGGTGTCGTTGACGTGGGCCAGCAGCTCCAGCGGCGTGCTGGCGCCGGCCAGGCCCTGGGCCAGCGGGGCCAGCAGCGGATGGGGGACGGTCGCCCCGGGGTTACCGGCCAGCAGCGCGGCTTCCCGCATCAGGGTGGCGGGTTCGGCATGCGGCAGGGAGACGATCCAGCCCTCGTCGTCGGCCTGGTAGCGCAGGCGCCGCGCGGGATCGTCGCCCGGCGCGGCCCAGACGCCACCCGCACGGGCGAGCTCCCCGACCTCCAGCCCCCACAGCGGGCCGGAGGCTGGCACCGGCAGGACGGCGTCCTCCAGGCCAAGCAGGTCACTGGCGGCACGATTGGCCGCGACGATGCGGCCCTCGCGGTCCAGACGCAGCAGTGCGACCGGCGCGTCCGGCAGCGCAGGCGCGGTGGCCTGCCCTTCCGTCAACGTCGGTGCCGACCCGGTAGTCGACATGGCTATTCCTCCTCTCCCTTTCCGGCATATCGGCCGCGGAGGCTGGGGCCTGAAGGCGGAGGCGACTTTGCGATGCGTCGGGCCGGGTCGTACCTGACTGGTTCAGGGAAGCTCGCGCATCTGCCGCGCGTGTGCGGAGACGATCCCCAGGGTCGAGGCGTCGCTGTCGAACAGCGAGAACAGGCCCTGCGCCTCCTGCGGCGGATCGCCGGTGAAGGGATCGCCCTCCTTCCACATCCAGTCCGGGTTCGAGGTGCGGCCACGACCGCCCCAGGCCCAGAAGTTGGAACCGGCGATCGGCGCACCGGCGCGTGCGTGTTCCAGGACACGGTCGTAGACCGCCTGGTAGAAGCGGTCGCGCGCGACCACGGTCGAGGCCGGATCGTACGAGCCCCGGTCGCGGTCGAGGCCGAACTCCGACAGCACGATCGGCTTGCCCAGCCGGGCCGCCATTTCCACGTGGCGGTCGATGTATTCCAGCGAGGTCTCCAGGCCCGGCTCCAGCCGCGCCGCCGGGTCCTGGTGGTCGATCCAGCCCCAGTTGGACGGCCACAGGTGGAAGGTCAGGTAATCGATCGCGGGCGAGGCATGGGCGATGAGGTAGTAGTCATCCTCGCCCAGCGAGCCCTTGCTGCCCTCGCTGCCGGTGCTGACCAGCTGCTTCGGCGCGAGCTCGCGGATGAAGCGGGCGGTGTCGTCCAGCCAGGCGCGGTAGGCCTGGAAGCTGGCGACGCCGCCGGCATCGCTGCCCGGGCGCGGCTCGTTGGCCAGCTGCCATGACATCACCGTCGGGTCGTCGAAGTAGGCAAGGCCGTTGATGCTGTTGCGGCGGGTGACCACCGTGCGGGGCGCATCGCGGTAGGCGGCCTGGGCCTCGGGCATGGCGTAGAAGCGCGCCGAGTTCTGCATGAAGCCGTTCCAGTCGCCGGTCTCGTCCGGGTCGAACACCGGTTCGCCGGTGAACCAGGACACGTACTGCGACATGCCGCCTGACCACTGCCAGAAGTTGTTGAGGTACAGCACGGCCTTCATGTCGCGCCGGCGCATCTCGTCCAGCAGCACGTCCAGGCCTTCGAGGAGGCGCTGGTCGTACTCGCCCGGGGCATGCATGAAGGCCGGGCGCACCCCGCGCCTGAAGCCGCTGGCCTCGCTCATCGCCAGCACGCGCAGGTTGTCGATGCCGGCGGCCTTGAGCTGGTCCAGCTCGGCGCGCAGGCGCGCGCGGTCGCCCACCCCGTCCGCCGCCCCGAGATAGGCGCCGTACCAGAAATTCGCGCCGGCGAAGCGGTAGGGCCTGCCATCGAGGACGAAGCCGGCCCCCTCCACCCGCACGAAGCCGGACTGGGCCAGCGCCGGCATCGCCTGCAGCCCCGCCAGCAGTACCGCCGCAAACACGACGGCCCTGCGGCCGAGGCCAGCTGTCCACGTCCCACGCATGCGCGACTCCCCTTGTCTGGACCGGGTATTGGAACCGCAACCGGCGCCGCCGGCATGCTGCATGCGCACACGCGATGCAGCCGGGTGGCGTGCGCCGGTACCGGGCGCGTGCCTCAGTAGCCGGCGGCCTGGCCATCCTTGCGGCTCTCCGAAGCGCCGTAATACACGCCGGTCTCCGGATCGCGGGCGATGGCCTGGTAGCCGCCATAGGGACCGTCGGCGAAGGTCACGCGATGGCCCTTGCGCATCAGCGCGCGGACGGTCTCCCAGGAGAATCCGGTCTCGAGGTTGACCTCGCCGCCATCGCTCATCGCCGTGCCGGCGCCGGTGGGTTCGGTCGAGCCCTCGTGCTGGATGCGCGGCGCGTCGCCGGCCTCCTGCAGGTTCATGCCGAAGTCGACCAGGTTCATCACGATCTGCACGTGGCCCTGCGGCTGCATGGCTCCGCCCATCACGCCGAAGCTCACCCACGGCTTCCCGTCCTTCGTGACGAAGGCCGGGATGATGGTCTGGAACGGGCGCTTGCCCGGGGCGTAGCAGTTGGGATGCTCGGGTTTGCGCCCGCAGCCGGCCAGCACGAACATCTCGCCGCGGTCCTGCAGGATGAAGCCCAGCCCGTGCGGGGCCATGCCACTGCCCATGCCGCGGTAGTTGGACTGGATCAGCGAGACCATCATCCCGTCGGCATCGGCGACGGTCATGTAGATGGTGTCGCCTTCCTCCAGCTGCCTGGGCGTCGCCGGCTGCACCTCGCGCAGGGCCTTGTCCGGCGAGATCAGGGCGCGGCGCCGGGCGGCGTAGTCCTTGGACACCAGGCGCTCCACCGGCGCCGGCTGGAACGCCGGGTCGGCATAGAAGCGCGCGCGATCGGCGAAGGCCAGCTTCTTGGCCTCCACGAACAGGTGCACGTGCTCGGCCGAACCGAACGGGATCTTCGAGAAGTCGTAACCCTCGAGGATGTTGAGCATCTGCAACGCGGCGATGCCCTGGCTGTTGGGCGGAAGCTCCCACACGTCGTAGCCGCGGTAGCTGGTCGACACCGGCTCCACCCACTCGCCCTGGTGGGCGGCCAGGTCCGCGTAGGACAGGAAGCCACCGTTGGCCTTGAAGTAGGCATCGATCGTGCGGGCGATGTCGCCCTTGTAGAACGCGTCGCGTCCGCCGTCGGCGATCTTCTGCAGCGTGTCGGCCAGGTTCGGGTTCTTCCACAGCTCGCCCTTGCGCGGGGCGCGGCCATCGATGGTGAACTGCTCGGTGAAACCCGGGTACTGCGACAGCCGCGGCACCGAGCGCTCCCAGTAGTAGGCGATCACCTCGTGCACCGGATGGCCCTCGCGCGCGTAGCGGATTGCCGGGGCCAGGTTGTCCGCCATCGGCAGCCGCCCGAAGCGGCCATGCAGCGCGAACCACCCATCCACCGCGCCGGGCACCGATACCGGCAACGGACCATGGGCGGGGATGTCGGTGAGCCCGCGGCGGCGGAACTCGGCCAGGGTCAGGGACTTCGGCGAGCGGCCGGAACCGTTGTACCCGTAGAGCTTCCGCGTCTCCGGATCCCACACGATGGCGAACAGGTCGCCGCCGATGCCGTTGCCGGTCGGCTCCATCAGGCCCAGCGCGGCGTTGGCGGCGATCGCCGCGTCCACCGCGGAGCCGCCCTGCTTCATGACGTCCAGCGCGATCTGGGTGGCCAGCGGATGCGAGGTCGCGGCCATCGCATGCGGCGCGATCACCTCCGAACGGGTGGCGAAGGCGTGGCCGGTGACGCGGTCGGCGGCGGTAGCGGCCGCGGGCAGCAGTGCCGCGGCGCACAGGAACAGGGAACGGATCGGCATGTCAGGCACCATCATGGGACCGCCGCAAGATAGACGATCCGGACGTGCCGGTGGCGCGCGCGCCGTGCGGCGATGCCACGCCGGCGGCGGCCGCGCAGCGGCCGCCAGGCCCGATCAGGCGCCGTCCAGCAGCTCGCGGTTGCGTACCGCGCCCTTGTCGGCGCTGGTCGCCAGCAGGGCGTAGGCCTTGAGCGCCGTGCTGACCTTGCGCGGCCGCGGCTGCGCCGGGCGCCAGCCTTTCGCGTCCTGCTCGGCGCGACGCCGCGCCAATTCGCTCTCGTCCACCAGCAGGTCGATGCTGCGCGCCGGGATGTCGATGCGGATGCGGTCGCCGTCGCGCACCAGGCCGATCGCGCCGCCAGCCGCAGCTTCCGGCGATGCGTGGCCGATCGACAGCCCGGAAGTTCCGCCGGAGAAACGGCCGTCGGTCAGCAGCGCGCACTTCTTTCCGAGCCCCTTCGACTTGAGGTAGCTGGTCGGATACAGCATCTCCTGCATGCCAGGGCCGCCCTTGGGGCCTTCGTAGCGGATCACCACCACCTCGCCCGGCTGCACCTCGTCGCCGAGGATGCCCTTCACCGCCGCGTCCTGGCTCTCGTACACCCGCGCCGGGCCCTCGAACACCAGGATCGATTCGTCCACGCCGGCGGTCTTCACCACGCAGCCGTCCAGCGCGATGTTGCCGTGGAGCACCGCGAGCCCGCCTTCCTTCGAGAAGGCGTGGTCCATGTCGCGGATGCAGCCCTCGGCGCGGTCGGTGTCCAGCGACGGCCAGCGCGTGTCCTGGCTGAAGGCGACCTGGGTCGGGATCCCGGCCGGACCGGCACGGAAGAAGGTGTGCACGGACTCGTCGCCGGTGCGGGTCACGTCCCAGCGCTCGATCGCCTCGCCGAGGCTGGGCGCGTGCACGGTCGGCACGTTGGTGTGCACCAGGCCGCCACGCGCCAGCTCGCCGAGGATGGCCATGATGCCGCCGGCGCGGTGCACGTCCTCGATGTGGTACTTCTGCGTGTTCGGCGCGACCTTGCACAGCTGCGGCACCTTGCGCGAGAGCCGGTCGATGTCGCGCAGGGTGAACGGCACTTCGCCCTCCTGCGCAGCGGCCAGCAGGTGCAGGATGGTGTTGGTCGATCCGCCCATGGCGATGTCCAGCGCCATCGCGTTCTCGAACGCCTCGAAGGTGGCGATGCCACGCGGCAGCGCGCGCTCGTCACCGGCGCCGTACCAGCGATGGCACAGCTCGACCGCGGTCACGCCGGCCCGCTTGAACAGCGCCTCGCGGTCGGCGTGGGTGGCGACCACGGTGCCGTTGCCCGGCAGCGACAGGCCCAGCGCCTCGGTCAGGCAGTTCATCGAGTTGGCGGTGAACATGCCCGAGCACGAACCGCAGGTCGGGCAGGCACTGCGTTCCACCGCCGCGACCTGCTCGTCGGAGGCATTCGGGTCGGCCGCCATCACCATCGCGTCGATCAGGTCCAGCTTGTGGTCGGCAAGGCGGGTCTTGCCCGCTTCCATCGGACCGCCGGACACGAACACGGTGGGGATGTTGAGCCGCAGCGCGGCCATCAGCATGCCCGGGGTGATCTTGTCGCAGTTGGAGATGCACACCAGCGCATCCGCGCAATGCGCGTTGACCATGTACTCCACCGCGTCGGCGATCAGTTCGCGGCTGGGCAGCGAATACAACATGCCGTCGTGGCCCATGGCGATGCCGTCGTCGACGGCGATCGTGTTGAACTCCTTGGCCACGCCGCCCACGCGCTCGATCTCGCGCGCCACCAGCTGGCCGAGGTCCTTCAGGTGGACGTGGCCGGGCACGAACTGGGTGAACGAGTTGGCGATGGCGACGATCGGCTTCTGGAAGTCGCCATCCTTCATGCCGGTGGCGCGCCACAGGGCGCGGGCGCCGGCCATGTTGCGGCCGTGGGTCGAGGTGCGGGAGCGGTATTCGGGCATGGTTCTGCGGCGGCTGGCGAAAGGCGGGCGCGCATGCGCGGCGGCATGGCCGGCTGCGGGATGAGGCGCGCGATGGACGCCCCGATTGTGATGCGTTTCTACGGTTGCGACTGCAACAGTAGTGCGCCATGACGGGCCGCTTGACAAGCCCGGAAATGGCGTGCTTTCCTGCGACCCATGCTGCATCGCCACACCGTCGCCGTCGACCTTCTGGACGCCCCCGCCATCGCCGCGGGCTCGGTCCTTCTCGTCGTCCTTATTACCTCGCCAACAGGTGCGGGACGAGCCGGCGTGTAAGCAGCAAACAGACGCCAGAACCTCAGAACCCCGCACCGGAAGGCGCGGGGTTTTTTGTTTCCGGCTTCCACAAGGTTCCGTCCGGAAAGTTATCAGCAGAAACGAATTCGATCCGGCAAATTCCCAAGCTTCGCCTTCCCATCCACGCAACCGCACAGGACCACGCCAATGACCAGCAGCACCTCCACCAAGATCGCGATCGTCGGCTACGGCAGCCAGGGCCGCGCGCACGCGCTGAACCTGCGCGATTCCGGCTTCGACGTGACCGTGGGCCTGCGCCCCGGCGGTCCTACCGAGGCCAAGGCCCAGGCGGACGGTTTCGTGGTCAAGAGCCCGGCCGAGGCGGTGAAGGATGCCGACCTGGTCGCCGTGCTGACCCCGGACATGGTCCAGAAGAAGCTCTACGAGGAGGTCCTGCGCGACAACCTCAAGCAGGGCGCGGTGCTGCTGTTCGCCCACGGCCTCAACGTGCACTTCGGCATGATCACCCCGCGCGAGGACCTGGACGTGGTCCTGGTCGCGCCCAAGGGCCCGGGCGCGCTGGTCCGCCGCGAGTACGAGATCGGCCGCGGCGTGCCGTGCATCTACGCCGTGTACCAGGACAGGTCCGGCAAGGCCGAGGAGTACGCCCTGGCCTACGCGGCCGGCCTGGGCGGCGCGCGCGCCAACATCATCAAGACCACCTTCAAGGAAGAGACCGAGACCGACCTGTTCGGCGAGCAGGCCGTGCTGTGCGGCGGCGCCTCGTCGCTGGTTCAGGCCGGCTTCGAGACCCTGGTCGAGGCCGGCTACCAGCCGGAGATCGCCTACTACGAGGTCCTGCACGAACTGAAGCTGATCGTCGACCTGTTCTACGAGGGCGGCATCACCCGCATGCTCGAGTTCATCTCCGAGACCGCCCAGTACGGCGACTTCGTCAGCGGCCCGCGCGTCATCGACGCCTCGGTGAAGGCGCGCATGAAGGAGGTCCTGAAGGACATCCAGGACGGCACCTTCGTGCGGAACTGGCAGGCCGAGTACGACGCGGGCCTGCCGAACTACAGGAAGTTCCAGCAGGCCGACAAGGACCATCCGATCGAGAAGGTCGGCAAGGAACTGCGCGCGAAGATGGTGTGGCTGCAGGCCAACGCCGATCCGGCCACCAACGACCAACCTGCCAAGAAGACTGCCGCCGCATGAACGCCAAATCCCCGACAGCGACGGCGGCCGGGCTGCGCAATGGCGCAGCCTGGGTCGCGCACGCGCTGGAGGCCGAGGGGGTCGACACCATCTTCGGCTATCCGGGCGGCGCGATCATGCCGTTCTACGACGCCCTGGTGGATTCGGGGCTGCGCCACATCCTGGTCCGCCACGAGCAAGGAGCCGCCCTGGCGGCCAATGGCTACGCGCGTGCGTCCGGGCGGGTCGGGGTATGCGTGGCGACCTCCGGGCCCGGCGCCTCGAACCTGGTCACCGGCATCGCCGATGCGATGCTGGACTCGGTCCCGATGGTCTGCCTGACCGGCCAGGTACCGACGACGCTGCTGGGGACCGATGCGTTCCAGGAACTGGACGTGTTCGGCATGACCATGCCGATCGTCAAGCACAGCTTCCTGGTCCGCAGCGTGGACGACCTGCCGCACGTGATGGCCGAGGCCTTCCGCATCGCCCGCGAAGGCCGCCCCGGCCCGGTGCTGGTCGACCTGCCCAAGGACGTCCAGGTCGGCGCCGCCACCCACCTGCCGGCGCACGTGCCGGCGACGGTTGAGGCGCCGCCGCCGCCGCCGGACGAGGCACTGGCCGAGGCCATCGCCGCGATCGCCGCCGCCGAGAAGCCGGTGGTCTACGGCGGCGGTGGCATCGGCATCTGCGATGCGGTGGAGGAGTTCCGCCAGTTCGTCGAGGCCACCGGCATCCCGACCGTGCTGACCCTGCGCGGCCTGGGCGCGCTGCCGGGCAACCACCCGCAGTACCTGGGCATGCTGGGCATGCACGGCACCCGCGCCGCGAACATCGCGGTGCAGGAATCGGACCTGCTGGTGGTGGTCGGCGCGCGCTTCGACGACCGCGCCACCGGCAAGCTGGCCGAATTCGCGCCGTTCGCCCGGGTCATCCACCTGGACGCCGACGCCTACGAGATTTCCAAGCTGCGCACCGCCGACATCGCCCTGCCGGGCGACATGGCCACCGGCCTGCGCGCCCTGGCCACCGCACGCAGCACCGCGTCGGAATGGCGCAAGCGCTGTGCCAGCCTGCGCGAGAAACACGCCGCGCGCTACGACGCCCCCGGCACCGACATCTATGCGCCGGCGCTGCTGAAGCGGGTCAGCGAGCTGAGCCCGGACGCGATCATCACCGCCGACGTGGGCCAGCACCAGATGTGGGTGGCGCAGCACTGCCGCTTCTCGCATCCGCGCAACCACCTGACCTCGGGCGCCCTGGGCACCATGGGCTTCGGCCTGCCGGCGGCGATGGGCGCGCAGTTCGCCTTCCCCGAGCGGCCGGTGGTGCTGGTCAACGGCGACGGCGGCTTCATGATGAACGTGCAGGAGCTGGTCACCATCGCCCGCTGCAGGCTGCCGGTGAAGATCATCCTGCTGGACAACAGCGCCCTGGGCATGGTCCGCCAGTGGCAGGAGCTGTTCTTCGACAAGCGCTACAGCGAGATCGACCTGTCCGACAACCCGGACTTCGCCGCGCTGGCCCAGGTCTGCGGCATCCCGGCGACCCGCATCGAGCAGCGCTCGCAGGTCGAGGACGCGCTGGCGGCGCTGCTGTCCGCGCCCGGCCCGGGCCTGCTGCACGTGAAGATCGACGCCAAGGCCAACGTCTGGCCGCTGGTGCCGCCGAACACGGCCAACAGCCACATGCTGGAGGCCAACCCCAATGAACAGAAGGCAGAGTCAGCTCATGCACTACCGGCTTGACCTGGTGCTGAAGCCCGTGGAGGGCGCGCTGGTGCGCGTGATCGGCATGACCGAGCGCCGCGGCTTCGCCCCGCGTGCGATCCAGGGTTCGCCCGCCAGAGACGGGCGCTGGCGGCTGCAGCTGGTGGTCGACGGCGGCCGGCCGGCCGAGACCCTGCGCCGCCAGCTGCAGAAGGTGTACGACTGCGAATCGGTGCAGATCGTGCCGGTCGACGGGCCCCTGCCGGGCCAGGCCGATGCGCCCACCGGAGCGGCGCCATGAACATGCATGTCCAGCCCGCGACCGCCGTTGCCGCCCATGCGGAGGCAACGGTGCGGAGGTGCCTTCTCGGAGATCGCGCGGAGCGCCACGGCGATGCCTGACACCGGCCGCGTCAGCACCGGGGAACCGGACGTCGGCGTCGCCGACGTGCTGGCCGCGCAGTCGCGCCTGCGCCGGTTCCTGCCGGTCACGCCGATGCACCTGGCAGAGCGCTTCGGCGTGATGCTGAAGCTGGAGAACCTGCAGCGCACCGGTTCCTACAAGGTCCGCGGCGCGCTTAACGCGATGCTGGCCGCGCGCGAGCGCGGCGACGAGCGCCCGGTGATCTGCGCCTCGGCCGGCAACCACGCCCAGGGCGTGGCCTGGGCCGCCTACCGCCTGGGCGTGCAGGCGATCACGGTGATGCCGCACGGCGCGCCGCAGACCAAGATCGCCGGCGTCACCCATTGGGGCGCCACCGTGCGCCAGCACGGCGACAGCTACGACGAGGCCTACGCCTTCGCCTGCCAGCTGGCCGAGCAGTACGGCTACCGCTTCCTGTCCGCCTTCGACGACCCGGACGTGATCGCCGGCCAGGGCACGATCGGCATCGAGATCGCGCCGCACGCGCCGGACGTGGTGATCGTGCCGATCGGCGGCGGTGGCCTGGCCTCCGGCGTGGCCCTGGCGCTGAAGTCACAGGGCGTGCGCGTGGTCGGCGCCCAGGTCGAGGGCGTGGATTCCATGGCCCGCGCCATCCGCGGCGACGTGCGCGAGATCGCCCCGGCCAAGTCCCTGGCCGACGGCGTCCGGGTGAAGGTGCCCGGCTTCCTGACCCGTCGCCTGTGCGCGCGCCTGCTGGACGACGTGGTGATCGTGCGCGAGGCCGAGCTGCGCGAGACCCTGGTCCGCCTGGCGCTGGAGGAGAACCTGATCGCCGAGGGCGCCGGCGCCCTGGCCCTGGCCGCCGGCCGCCGCGTGGCCGGCAGGCGCAAGTGCGCCGTGGTCTCCGGCGGGAACATCGATGCCGCGATCCTGGCCCAGCTGCTGTCCGAGGTACGCCCGCGGCCGCCGCGCAAACCGCGCCGGCGCAGCCGCGGCCCCGAGCCGGCCGCCGCCGTCCCGGGCGATGGTGCGGCGCGCAAACCGAATCCACTGGCAAAGCGCCGTACAGTCGCTAACCTGTCTTCCAAACCCACCATTTCCGCCCCAAAGGCGCCCACCGCGCCGCAGCCCGTCAGCGAAGAGGAGTTCACCTGGTGAACGCGCAACAGTCCCAAGCCCAAACCCAGGTCTCCCCGGCCCGCATCCGGGTCTTCGATACCACCCTGCGCGATGGCGAGCAGTCTCCCGGCTGCAGCATGACCCCGCCGCAGAAGCTGGTGATGGCCCGTGCCCTGGCCGACCTGGGCGTTGACGTCATCGAGACCGGGTTCCCGGCCAGCTCGCAGTCCGACCGCGAGGCCATGGCCCTGATCGCCCGCGAGATCCGCGAGCCGACCCTGGCGGTGCTGTCGCGCTGCCTGCAGGCCGACATCGACATCTCGCTGCGCGCGCTGGAGGCGGCGGCGAAGCCGCGCCTGCACGTGTTCCTGTCCACCAGCCCGCTGCACCGCGAGCACAAGCTGCGCATGAGCCGGCAGCAGGTGCTGGACCGGGTGGTCGAGAGCATCCGCCATGCCAAGGGCCATATCGACGACATCGAGTTCTCCACCGAGGACGGCACCCGCACCGAGGAGGATTTCCTGCAGGAGGTCGTGGCCGCGGCGATCGCCGCCGGCGCCACCACGATCAACATCCCGGACACGGTCGGCTTCACCACGCCGGAGGAAATCCGTGGCATCTTCCAGCGCCTGATCGCGCAGGTGCCGGGGGCCGACAAGGTCGTCTTCAGCGCCCACTGCCACAACGACCTGGGCCTGGCCGTGGCCAATACCCTGGCCGCGATCGAGGGCGGCGCACGCCAGGTCGAGTGCACCATCAACGGCATCGGCGAGCGCGCCGGCAACTGCGCGCTGGAGGAGATCGTGATGGCGCTGAAGGTGCGCAACGCGTTCTTCGAGGCCGACACCGGCGTGGACACCCGCCGCCTGGTCCCGACCTCGCAGCTTCTGCAGCGCCTGATCGGCATGCCGGTGCAGCGCAACAAGGCGGTGGTCGGCAGCAATGCCTTCGCCCACGAGTCGGGCATCCACCAGCACGGCATGCTGCGCCACCGCGGCACCTACGAAATCATGCGCCCCCAGGACGTGGGCTGGCCGGACACCCAGATGGTGCTGGGCCGCCACAGCGGCCGCGCCGCGGTCGAGCAGCGCCTGCGCGCGCTCGGCTACTACCTGGAGGAGGCCGAGCTGGACATGGTCTTCGCCGACTTCAAGGCGCTGTGCGAGCAGCAGCGCGTGGTCACCGACGCCGACCTGCAGCACCTGATGCAGGACACCGGCGACGGCGAGGGCTACCGCCTGGCCTCGATGACGGTCAGCGACGCCGGCCAGCGCGCCAGCGCCACGGTCGAACTGTCCGATCCGGACGGCCGCCGCGTGGCCGAGACCGCCGAGGGCGACGGCCCGGTGGACGCGCTGTTCGCGGCGCTGTCGGCCGCCACCGGCGTGCAGCTGAGCCTGGAGAGCTACCAGGTGCACAGCGTGGGCCTGGGCACCGACGCGCGCGGCGAGGCCAGCCTCAGCGTGCGCCATGGCGAGGACGAGTACGAAGGCACCGGTACCAGCCGCGACATCATCGAGGCCAGCGCACTGGCCTGGCTGGACGTGGCCAACCGCCTGCTTCGCCAGCGCCGTGCCGCGGGGAACAGCGAGCAGCTGGCCACCGCCTGACCGATCCACACCCGACCGGCCGCCGGTGGGGAGCCGGCGGCCGGCTTCCTTTCAACAGACCGCCGACCGGCGCTCCCCGTGCCGGTCGTCGAGGAACGTTCCATGCCCATCGCTGAAAGCAATCCGGCTGCCGCGCTCAGCTTCGACGCCGCCGTGAACCGCGCCCTGTCGCGCCGTCCCGCCGATACGCCGCTGCCGCCACGCCCCGACGCGTCCGACTGGGACGGCCCGGTGAAGCCCGCAGACACACCGCGGGCGACGTCCGCGTCCGTGCCGGAGCCTGACCCGTCGCTGCCCGCGCCTGATCCCGACGCCGCGCGTGACGCGGCCTGAGTCCCCTCCGTTACGAGGCACCCCATGCACGCGAACATCGTCGTACTGCCCGGTGACGGCATCGGTCCTGAAATCGTCTCCGCGACCCTGCCGGTGCTGGAGGCGGTCGCCGCCCGCCCCGGCCACAGCTTCTCCTTCCAGGAGCACGACATCGGCGGCATCGCCATCGACCGCCCCGGCGAGCCGCTGCCGGCCAGCACGCTGGAAGCGGCCAGGAAGGCCGACGCGATCCTGCTCGGTGCGGTCGGCGGGCCGAAGTGGTCCGATCCCAATGCGAAGGTGCGTCCGGAGCAGGGCCTGCTGGCGATCCGCAAGGGCCTGGGCCTGTTCGCCAACCTGCGCCCGGTGCGCCCGCACGCGGCGGCGCTGGGCGCCTCGCCGATCAAGTCCGAACTGCTGGAAGGCGTGGACATCGTGGTCGTGCGCGAGCTGACCGGCGGCATCTACTTCGGCGACAAGACCCGCAGCGCCACCGATGCCAGCGACCTGTGCCGCTACACCGTGGCCGAGATCGAGCGCGTGGTGCGCAGCGCCGCCACCCTGGCGCGTAGCCGCCGCGGCCATCTCACCTCGGTGGACAAGGCCAACGTGCTGGAGACCTCGCGCCTGTGGCGCGACGTGGCCGCGCGCGTGGTGCGCGAGGAATTCCCGGACGTGACTCTGGAGCACCAGCTGGTCGATTCCATGGCCATGCACCTGCTGTCCAGGCCGCGCGCCTACGACGTCATCGTCACCGAGAACATGTTCGGCGACATCCTCACCGACGAGGCCTCGATGCTGGCCGGCTCGCTGGGCCTGCTGGCGTCCGCTTCGCTGGGCGACGGCAAGATTGGCCCTGACGGATCGCCGAAGGCGGAACGTCAGGTTGGATTGTTCGAACCGATCCACGGCTCGGCGCCGGACATCGCCGGCAAGGGCATCGCCAATCCCTACGCGACCATCCTCAGCGCGGCCATGCTGCTGCGCCACTCGCTGGGCCTGGAAGCCGAGGCCGCCGCGGTCGAGGCCGCGGTCTCGGCGGCGCTGGACGACCGCGTGTTCACCGCCGACCTCGCCGCGGCCGGGCAGGCGGTCAATACGCAACAGGCGGCGCAGGCGGTGATCGAACGCCTGCGCTGAGCACGCCGCACAGAACGCGCCACACCAGACCAGGAGTGCAAGCCATGCCAGGTTCCAGGGAAGAATTCCTCGAGCGGGTGCAACGCCGCGATCCGGGCCAGCCCGAGTTCCTGCAGGCGGTGAAGGAAGTCACCGCCAGCCTGTGGCCGTTCCTGGAGCGGCACCCGCAGTACGCGCGCGACGGCCTGCTCGACCGCCTGGTCGAACCCGAGCGCGTACTGCAGTTCCGCGTCGCGTGGGTCGACGACCGCGGCCAGGTGCAGGTCAACCGCGCCTTCCGCGTCCAGCACAGCTCGGCGATCGGCCCGTTCAAGGGCGGCATGCGCTTCCACCCGTCGGTGAACCTGTCGATCCTGAAGTTCCTCGCCTTCGAGCAGACCTTCAAGAACGCGCTCACCACCCTGCCCATGGGCGGCGGCAAGGGCGGCTCGGACTTCGACCCCAAGGGCAGGAGCGACGGCGAGGTGATGCGCTTCTGCCAGGCGTTGATGCTGGAGCTGTACCGCCATCTTGGCCCGGACACCGACGTGCCGGCGGGCGACATCGGCGTGGGCGCGCGCGAGGTCGGCTACATGGCCGGCATGATGAAGAAGCTCTCCAACCAGGCCGGCTGCGTGTTCACCGGCAAGGGCCTGGCCTACGGCGGCAGCCTGATGCGCCCGGAAGCCACCGGCTACGGCACGGTCTACTTCGTCGAACAGATGTTGCACCACGCCCAGCGCCAGACCCATGGCGCACGCGTACTGGTCTCCGGCTCCGGCAACGTGGCCCAGTACGCGGCGGTGAAAGCCACCGACCTGGGCGGCAAGGTGCTGACCTTCAGCGATTCCAACGGCACGCTCTACGCGCGCGACGGCTTCGACATGGAAGCCATCGAGGCGGTGATGGACCTGAAGAACGTGCGCCGCGGCCGCCTGGCCGAACTGGCCGAGGACCCGCGCTTCGAATACCTGCCTGGCAAGCGGCCCTGGCATATCCCGGCCGAGATCGCCCTGCCCTGCGCCACCCAGAACGAACTGGATGGCGAGGACGCGCGCACCCTGGTGAAGAACGGTGTCATCTGCGTGGCCGAGGGCGCGAACATGCCCTCGACCCTGGAGGCGGTGGACGTGTTCCTGGAGTCCGGCACCCTGTACGCGCCCGGCAAGGCCTCCAATGCCGGCGGCGTGGCCACTTCGGGCCTGGAGATGAGCCAGAACGCCGCGCGCCTGGCCTGGCACCACGCCGAGGTCGACGAGCGCCTGCACGCGATCATGAAGGACATCCACGGCAACTGCGTGCGCCACGGCAAGCGCAAGGACGGCACGGTCAACTACGTCGACGGCGCCAACATCAGCGGCTTCGTCAAGGTCGCCGACGCGATGCTCGCGCAGGGCGTGTACTGACCGCAGGTGGCGCGGCGGCCACGCCGTAGCGCCACGCGGTTGGCCGGTTTGCCACGTCGCAGCACGGGCGCGTCCGCGCGGGCGCCCCCTTGCTTCGTGCCGCCGCGGCCGGGTTCCGTCGGCGTTTCCGGCGCTTCATCGCAGGCCCTCTCCGCCGGCCGGCAGCGCCGTGCCAGTCTCCGGCCACCTTCGCTGCCGGAGACCTGCCATGCGGCTGTTCCTGCTTCCGATGATCCTGCTGCTGGTGGCCCCCGCGGCCGTGGCCAGGGAGCCGGGCTGGCAACTGGAACCAGCCGTGGAGCACCGCATCGATCCGGCCGCCCTGGCCGCGATGGAACAGGCCATCGAGGCGGGCGACTTCGGCCAGGTCACCAGCGTGCTGGTCGCCCGCGATGGCGTCCTGGTCTACGAACGCTACTTCGACGAAGGCGGTGCCGATGCGCGCCGGGACACGCGCTCGGCCACCAAGACCGTCGCCGGCATGCTGGTCGGCATCGCCCAGGCCGAAGGCCGGATGCGGGCCGACGCCCCGGTGCTGCCGCTGCTGCGACGGCCGCCGCCGGCCCATCCGGATCCGCGCAAGGACGCGATCACGGCGGTGGACCTGATGAGCATGTCCTCGTTGCTGGAGTGCGACGACTGGAACCAGTGATCGCGCGGCAACGAGGAACGCATGTACCTGGTCGAGGACTGGGTGGGCTTCTACCTGGACCTGCCGATCCAGGGCTTCCCGGCATGGATGAAGCGACCGGAGGATTCGCCTTACGGGCGCAGCTTCCGCTACTGCACCGCGGGCGTGACCACGCTCGGCGCCGCGATCCAGGCCGCCGTCGGCCGCCCCCTGCAGGACTATGCCCGCGACAAGCTGTTCGACCCGCTGGGCATCGAAGCGCCGGCCTGGCAGCTCTCGCCGCTGGGCCTGGCCCAGGCCGGCGGCGGGCTGGCCCTGCGCAGCCGCGACCTGCTCACCCTGGGCGAGCTCTACCGCCGCGGTGGCGAATGGTACGGCCGCCAGCTGGTGCCGGCGGCGTGGGTGGCCGAATCCACCCGGCCGCATGCGCGCATCGAGGACGACATCGACTACGGCTACCTCTGGTGGCTGCACCACGACACCAGCGAGGGCCGCACGTTCGATTCGTTCGCGATGAACGGCACCGGCGGCAACACGGTGCGGGTATTCCCTGCGCAGCAGCTGGTCGTGGTGGTCACCACGACCAACTACGGCATGCAGGATGCACCGCGGCGGACCTTCCGCCTGCTGACCGGGAAGCTGCTGCCGGCGGTCAGGTGAGCTGCCAGCGGCGCGATCGGGCGGCGCGGACGACCCGCGCCGCGCAATGGATCAGGCGCCGGCGTTGAACAGCCAGGGCTGGGCGGCGCGGTGGCGCGCCTCGAAGGCGGCGATCGCGTCCTTCTCCTGCAGGGTCAGGCCGATGTCGTCCAGGCCGTTGAGCAGGCAATGCTTGCGGAAGGCGTCGATCTCGAAGCCGTACTGCACGCCGTCCGGGCGCGTCACCGCCTGCGCGGCCAGGTCCACGGTCAGGGTGTAGCCCTCGGTGGCCTCGCACTGGTGGAACAGCTCGTCGACCTCCTCGTCCTTGAGCACGATCGGCAGCAGGCCGTTCTTGAAGCTGTTGTTGAAGAAGATGTCGGCGAAGCTGGGCGCGATGATGGCGCGGAAACCGTATTCGTCCAGCGCCCACGGCGCGTGCTCGCGCGAGGAGCCGCAGCCGAAGTTCTCGCGCGCCAGCAGCACGCTGGCGCCCTGGTAGCGCGGGAAGTTGAGCACGAAGTCCGGGTTCAGCGGGCGGGTGCTGCAGTCCTGTCCGGGCTGGCCGACGTCCAGGTAGCGCCACTCGTCGAACAGGTTCGGGCCGAAGCCGGTGCGCTTGATCGACTTGAGGAACTGCTTGGGGATGATCTGGTCGGTGTCGACGTTGGCGCGGTCCAGCGGGGCGACCAGGCCGGTATGGGTGGTGAAGGCTTTCATTCGGCGGTCTCCTCAGGCCTGGACCAGTTCGCGCACGTCGACGAAGTGGCCGGCCACCGCGGCGGCGGCGGCCATCGCCGGGCTCACCAGGTGGGTGCGGCCACCGGCGCCCTGGCGACCCTCGAAGTTGCGGTTGGACGTGGAGGCGCAATGCTCGCCGGCGCCGAGCTTGTCGGGATTCATCGCCAGGCACATGGAGCAGCCCGGCTCGCGCCACTCGAAGCCGGCCTCGATGAACACCTTGTCCAGGCCCTCGGCCTCGGCCTGGGCCTTGACCAGGCCCGAGCCCGGGACCACCAGCGCCTGCTTGATCGTCGGCGCAACCTTGCGCCCGCGCGCCACCGCGGCGGCGGCGCGCAGGTCCTCGATGCGCGAGTTGGTGCAGGAACCGATGAACACGCGGTCCAGGCGGATCGAGGTGATCGGCTGGTTGGGCTCCAGGCCCATGTACTTCAGTGCGCGCACGATCGAGTCCTTCTTCACCGGATCGGCCTCGCGCTCCGGATCCGGCACCGCGGCGTCGACCGCCACCACCATCTCCGGCGAGGTACCCCAGCTGACCTGCGGCCTGATGTCCTCGGCGCGCAGCTCGACCACGGTATCGAAGTGCGCGTCCGGATCGGAAACCAGGGTGCGCCACAGCGCCACGGCCGCGTCCCACTGCTCGCCCTTGGGCGCAAACGGGCGGCCCTTCACGTATTCGATGGTCTTCTCGTCCACCGCCACCATGCCCACCCGCGCGCCGGCCTCGATGGCCATGTTGCAGATGGTCATGCGGCCCTCGATCGACAGGCCGCGGATCGCGCTGCCGGCGAACTCCAGCGCGTGGCCGTTGCCGCCGGCGGTCCCGATCCTGCCGATCACCGCCAGGACGATGTCCTTGGCGGTCACGCCCGGGCCGAGCTTTCCTTCGACCCGGACCTGCATGTTCTTCATCTTCTTCGCCACCAGGCACTGGGTGGCCAGCACGTGTTCCACCTCGGAGGTGCCGATGCCGTGCGCCAGTGCTCCAAAAGCGCCATGCGTGGAGGTGTGCGAGTCGCCGCAGACCACGGTCATGCCCGGCAGGGTCGCGCCCTGCTCCGGGCCGACCACGTGGACGATGCCCTGGCGGGCGTCGTCCATCCGGAACTCGAGGATGCCGAAGTCCTCGCAGTTCTCGTCCAGGGTCTGCACCTGCAGGCGCGACACCGGGTCGGCGATGGCCTGCAGGCCGCCGGCGCGCTCGGCGCGGGTGGTCGGCACGTTGTGGTCGGGCGTGGCGATGTTGGCGTCCACGCGCCAGGGCTTGCGGCCGGCGAGCCGGAGTCCCTCGAACGCCTGCGGCGAGGTCACCTCGTGCAGGATGTGGCGGTCGATGTAGATCAGCGAGGAGCCGTCGTCGCGACGGGTCACCTCGTGCATTTCCCACAGCTTGTCGTACAGGGTCTTGCCGGCCATCCCTCTGTTCCTCTGGCGGTGGCGGGCGTGCACGGCCCGCCGGGCTGAAGGGAAATCCTGCCGCCTTGCCATCGATAACTCAAATGCATATTTTTCATCCACTAGATTCCCGTCAGGAATCCAATCCGGAGCCTCGATGGACTGGGCCAGCCTGTCCGCATTCGTCGCCGTCGCCGACCGCGGCGGCTTCTCCGCGGCCGCCGAACAGCTGCACCTGACCCAGCCTGCAGTAAGCAAACGCATCGCCCAGCTGGAGCAGGACCTGGACGTGCGCTTGTTCGACCGGCTGGGCCGCCAGGTGGTGCTGACCGAGGCCGGGCGCCTGCTGCTGCCGCGCGCGCGGCAGATGCTGGCCGAAGCCGACGCGGCGCGGCGCGCACTGCAGGACCTCGGCCAGGACATCGGCGGCCGCCTGAGCCTGGCCACCAGCCACCACATCGGCCTGCACCGGCTGCCGGCGCTGCTGCGCCGCTTCACCGCGCTGCATCCGCGGGTGGCGCTGGATATCCGCTTCATGGATTCGGAGCAGGCCTACGCGCAGGTGCTGGGCGGCGATGCGGAGCTGGCGGTGACCACGCTCGGCCCCACCGAGGCGCCGCTGCTGGCGACGCCGGTATGGGACGACCCGCTGCGCTTCGTGGTGGCGCCGGACCATCCGCTGGCACGGATGGCGAAGGTGGGACTGGCCGATATCGCAGCGCACCCGGCGGTACTGCCGGATCCAGGCACCTTCACCCACCGCATCATCGCCGGGACTTTCGCCCGCCGCGGGCTGTCGCTGCAGCTGCGCCTGACCACCAACTACATGGAGACCATCAAGATGCTGGTCTCGGTCGGCCTGGCCTGGAGCGCGCTGCCGCAGACCATGCTCGACGCGCAGGTGCAGGTGCTGCCGGTCCAGGGCGTGCAGCTTTCACGGCAGCTCGGTTACGTCGTGCATGGCGGGCGCACGCTGTCGCGGGCGGCGCAGGCGTTCATCGCGTTGTTGCGCGGGGATTCGTGATTCGTGATTCGTGATTCGTGATTCGTGATTCGTGATTGGTGATTGGCCGGGATGATGGCGCTGGCCGACGGCAAGCAAAGATGTAGCCCGGGTAAGCGAAGCGCACCCGGGTTCCCCTCTCCCGGGGAGAAAGGTGCTTCGTGCGGGCGCACCCGGGGCGTAGCCGAAGCAGCGGCATTGCTTCGGCTACACCGTCCCGCCGTCAGGCCGTCGCCTCTTCCGGCCTGACCCGGAACCAGGCCGCGTACAGCGCCGGCAGGAACAGCAGGGTCAGCGCGGTGGCCACGATCAGGCCGCCCATGATCGCCACCGCCATCGAGCCGTAGAACGCGCTGCGCGACAGCGGGATCATCGCCAGCACCGCGGTGAGCGCGGTCAGCACGATCGGGCGGAAGCGGCGTACCGTGGCGTCGACGATCGCGTGCCAGCGGTCGTGGCCGGCGGCGATGTCCTGCTCGATCTGGTCGACCAGGATCACCGAGTTGCGCATCACCATGCCGGCCAGCGCGATCGTGCCGAGCAGGGCCACGAAACCGAACGGCATGCGGAACAGCAGCAGGAACCAGGTGGCGCCAATCAGGCCCAGCGGCGCGGTCACCAGCACCATCAGCGTGCGCGAGAAGCTCCGCAGCTGCACCATCAGCAGGGTGGTGACCACGAACAGGAACAACGGCATGCCGGCCTTGATCGAGTTCTGGCCGCGCGCCGAGTCCTCCACCGAGCCGCCCACCTGCAGCAGGTAACCGGCCGGCATCGAGGCGCGGATCTCCTCCAGGGTCGGATCGATCTGCGCGGTGACCGCCGCCGGCAGCAGCTCGTCGCCGATGTCCGCGCGCACGGTGATCGTCGGCAGCCGGTCGCGGTGCCAGATGATCCCCTCCTCGAAGGTCTGGCGGATGCGTGCCACCTGCGACAGCGCCACGCTGCCGCCGTCGCCGGTGGGGATGGCCAGGCTGCCCAGCAGTTCCAGCTGCTCGCGGTCGCCGGCGCCACCGCGCAGCATGATCCCGACCAGCTCGTTGCCCTCGCGGAAGGTGCTGGCGGTGTAGCCGGACAGCTGCGCGCTGAGGAACTGCGCCAGCTGGGCGCTGTTGACGCCCAGCGCGCGGGCGCGGTCCTGGTCGATTTCCAGGCGCACCACCTTGCTCGGCTCGTCCCAGTCCAGGTTGACGTTGGTGGTGTGCGGGTTGGCGCGCACCTTCTCCGCGACCTTGCGCGCGATCGCGCGCACCTGGTCGATGTGCTCGCCGGAAACGCGGAACTGCACTGGGTAGCCCACCGGCGGGCCGTTCTCCAGCCGGGTCACGCGCATCTGCAGCTCCGGGAACTGCGGCGCCACCTCGCGCAGCAGCCAGTTGCGCAGTTCCTCGCGTGCCCGGATGTCGCGCGCGAGCACCACGAACTGGCTGAAGTTGGTCGCCGGCAACTGCTGGTCCAGCGGCAGGTAGAAGCGCGGCGAACCGGTACCGACGTAGGCCACGTAGTTGCGGATGTCCTCGCGCGTCTGCAGCAGCGCTTCCAGCTTCTTCGCCTGGGCCTCGGTGGAGCGCAGCGACACGCCCTCGGCCAGTTCGATGTCGACCATCAGCTCCGGCCGGGTCGAGTCCGGGAAGAACTGCTGCGGCACGAAGCGGAACATCAGCAGCGACAGCACGAACAGGCCGACGGTCGCGCCGATCACCAGCCAGCGCCGGCGCAGGCAGGCGTCCAGCAGGCGACGGAAGCGCTGGTAGAACGGGCGCTGGTAAGGATCATGGTGGTGGCCGTCGATCGGCGCCGGCGCCAGCAGGGCCGCGTACTGCGGCCAGCGGTCGGCCAGCCGCTCGCGGAAGGCGCGGCGGCGCGCGGCCAGGCTGCCGGGCCTGGGCGGCTGCGGATGCGCCAGGTCAGGCAGCATCTTGTCGCCCAGGTACGGGATGAACAGGACCGCGGCGATCCACGACACCAGCAGGGCGATGGTCACCACCTGGAACAGCGAGCGGGTGTACTCGCCGGTGCTCGAGGCGGCGGTGGCGATCGGCAGGAAGCCGGCGGCGGTGATCAGGGTGCCGGTGAGCATCGGGAACGCGGTGGACTCCCAGGCGAAACTGGCCGCGCGCAGGCGATCGAAGCCCTGCTCCATCTTGATGGCCATCATCTCCACCGCGATGATCGCGTCGTCCACCAGCAGGCCCAGGGCCAGCACCAGCGCGCCCAGCGAGATCTTGTGCAGGCCGATGCCGAAGTAGTTCATCACCGCGAAGGTCATCGCCAGCACCAGCGGAATCGACACCGCCACCACCAGTCCGGTGCGGAAGCCCAGCGAGAAGAAACTGACCAGCAGCACGATGGTCACCGCCTCGGCCAGCACGCGCACGAACTCGCCCACCGAGTCGCGTACCGCCTCGGGCTGGTCGGAGACCTTGCGCAGCTCCATGCCCGCCGGCAGCTGCTCCTGCAGCCGCGCGAACTCGGCCTCCAGGGCATCGCCCAGGCGCAGGATATGGCCGCCGTCGCGCATGGCCACGGCGATGCCGATCGCGTCCTGGCCCATGAAGCGCATCCGCGGCGAGGCCGGATCGGCGAAGCCGCGGGTGACCGTGGCCACGTCCTGCAGGCGGATCGTGCGGCCGTTGGCGCGGATCGGGAACGCGCGGATCTCGTCGAGGGTGCGGAAGGAACCGTCCACGCGCAGCTGCACGCGCTCGCCGGGAGTCTCGTAGAAGCCCGCCGGCACCACCGCGTTCTGGCCTTCCAGCGCCTGCTGCACGGCCTGCAGCGGGATGCCCAGGGTGGCCAGGCGCGCGTTGTCGATCTCGATCCAGACCTTCTCGTCCTGCAGGCCGATCAGCTCGACCTTGCCTACGTCGGCCACCCGCTGCAGCTCCAGCTGGATGCGGTCGGCGTAGTCCTTGAGGATGGCGTAGTCGAAGCCCTCGCCGGTCAGGGCGTAGATGTTGCCGAAGGTGTCGCCGAACTCGTCGTTGAAGAACGGACCGACCACGCCTTCCGGGAGCGTGGCGCGGATGTCGCCGACCTTCTTGCGCACCTGGTAGAACAGGTCCGGCACGTCCTTCGAACGCATCGAATCGCGGGCCATGAAGATCACCTGCGACTCGCCCGGGCGCGAATAGCTGCGCACGAACTCGTACTTGCCGGTGTTCATCACCGCCTTCTCGATGCGTTCGGTGACCTGCTGCGAGACTTCCTCGGCGGTAGCGCCCGGCCACAGGGTCTGCACCACCATGGCCTTGAAGGTGAACGGCGGGTCCTCGCTCTGGCCCAGGCGCAGGTAGGACCAGGTGCCGATCACCGCCAGCGCGATCATCGCGTACAGCACCAGCCCGCGGTTGTGCAGCGCCCACTCGGAGACGTTGAAGCGGCGCATGGCTCAGTCCGCCTTCGGCTTGGCGGCGGCCGCGGCCACCGGCCGGTTGGCGCGGTCCACCGGGACCACCTCCTCGCCCTCGCGCAGCAGGTGGCCGCCGGCGGCGACCACCCAGTCCCCGGCGCGCAGCCCGCCGCGCACGTCCACCGACTCGCTGCCCAGCGGGCCGTGCTCGACCGGCACCGGCACCGCCTTGCCTTCGCGCACCGCCCAGACCACGGGTTTGCCATCCGCGCCCTGCTGCAGCGCCGACAGCGGCACCTGCAGGCCGGCCCCGGCATCGCCACGACCCAGGAACACCCGCGCGCTCTGGCCCAGGGCCACGTCGCCGGCCACCGCGGCGTCCAGCGCCACGCGCACGGCGTAGCTGCGGGTCTGCGGATCGGCGGCCGGGGCCAGCTCGCGGATCCGCGCCGGCAGGCGCTGGCCCGGGCGGCTCCACAGTTCGACCTCGGCCGGGTCGCCGACCTTGAACTGGCCGATGCGGTCTTCCGGCAGGTCGATCGCCACCTCGCGCCCGCCATCGGCCGCCAGCATGAAAATGGTCTGGCCCGCCGCCACCACCTGGCCGACCTCGGCCTGGCGGCTGGCGATCACGCCGGCATGCGGCGCACGCAGGGTGGTGTAGGCGGACTGGTTGCGGGTGACCTCCCACTGCGCGCGTGCGGCATCGGCCTGCCCGGCGGCGGCCTTGTAGGCCGCTTCCTGCGCCTCGTAGGCCGAACGGCTGACCAGCTGCTGTCCGACCAGTTGTGCATAGCGGTCCAGCTCGCCCTTCAGGCGCACGCGCTCGGCCTCGGCCGCGGCGTACTGCGCCCGCGCGGCGCGCGCCTGCAGCGCCTGGTCGCCCGGATCCAGCTCGGCCAGCGCCTGGCCTTCGGCCACGCGCGCGCCGGCGTCGACGCGCCGGGCCACCAGTTCGCCGCCGATGCGGAAGGCCAGCGGGCTCTCCTCGCGGGCACGCACTTCGCCCGGGAACGCCAGCCCGGCGCTTCCACCGGCCGGCTGCGGCTGCACCACCCATACCGGACGCGCGGCTTGCGGTGCTTCGTCGCCATTGCCGCAACCGGCCAGCGCGATCGCCACGATCGCCGCCAGCACTCCATACCTGACCCTTCCCTGCATCGGAGCAGCTCCGTCCCGTAGATGGAAAATAGTGAACCGGGCGGTATGGTATAAATAGAAAACCAAGTAGTCTAGTATTACCACCATGACCCGTCAGACCTCGCCGGCCAGCGTTCCGGCTCCCGTCCGCAATCCGGGCCCGGGCCGCCCCAAGGACCTGGCCAAGCGCGCCGCGATCCTCGATGCGGCCAAGCGCATGTTCCTGGAGCAGGGCTACCAGGGCGTGAGCATGGACCAGATCGCCGCGGCCGCAGGCGTTTCCAAGCTCACGGTCTACAGCCATTTCGGCGACAAGGAGACGCTGTTCTCCGAGGCCATTGCCGCCAAGTGCCGCGAGGTGCTGCCGGACGAGCTGCTGCTGAACCCGCCGGAAGGCCCGCTGCGTGCGCAGCTGGTGGCCATCGGGCATGCCTTCTTCACCCTGATCAGCAGCGAGGAAGCGCTGCGCATCCACCGCATGATGAACACCGGCACCGGCGAGGAGGCCCTGCGCCTGCTGTTCTGGAACGCCGGCCCGCGGCGGGTCCAGGACGTGTTCGCCCAGTTCCTGCAGGCCCGGGTGGACGAGGGCCAGCTGCGGATCGACGACGTGCCGCTGGCCGCCTCCCAGTTCTTCAGCCTGCTCAAGGGGGAGCTGTACTCGCGGATGTCCTGCGGGCTGTGCGGTGCGCCGGCCCCCGAGCAGCTCGCCCGGCACCTGGAGGCGACCGCCGACTTCTTCCTGCGCGCCTATGCCGCCTGAACAGGCGCGCACGGCGCCGGTGGTCTCGGTGACTTCCGGCACTGAGCGCCCCCCGGCGCGCGCGGCCATCCTCTCTGCGCCGGCCCGGGTCCCCGCGGTAGTAGAATGCCCGGCCTCCCGCGCCTTGTGATAGCAGCCATGACGATCGATTACGCCCTTGCCCGCGAACTGATGGTGGAACAGCAGGTCCGACCCTGGGAGGTCCTGGACGCCGCCGTGCTGGACGTGATCGGCCGCCTGCCGCGCGAGGCCTTCGTGCCGGAGGCCCAGCGCGCCCTGGCCTACGCCGACATCGAGCTCCCGCTGGGCCACGGCGCCCGGATGATGAAGCCGGTGGTCGAGGGCCGCATGCTGCAGGCCCTGGCCCTGCAGCCCGGCGACAGCGTGCTGGAAGTGGGCACAGGCAGCGGCTATTCGACCGCCTGCCTGGCCGCGATGGCCCGCGAGGTCGTCAGCATCGAACTGGTGCCGGAACTAGCCACGGCCGCGCGTGCGCGCCTGGACGCCACCGGCCTGGGCACCAACGTCCGCATCGAGACCGCCGACGCCCTGCACTACGCGCCGACCCGCCAGTTCGACGCGGTCTGCGTGACCGGCGCCGTCGACACGGTCCCGGCCCGTTTCCTGGAGTGGCTGCGCCCGGGCGGCCGCCTGTTCGTGGTCCGTGGCCGCGCGCCGGTGATGGAAGCCGTGCTGCTGCGCCACACCGGCGATGTCAACTCGCCGGCCGTTGAATCGTTGTTCGAGACCGAGCTCGAGTACCTGCGTGGCGCCGAGCCGGCCCCGCAGTTCAGTTTCTGACCGCAATGCCCCGCGGGGCAGCGGTCCGATCCGGATATCCCCACGACGGCCCGGGCATGGACCCGGGCCCAACATGAAGATAAGGAAGCCGCTGATGATCCGCCGTTCCCTCGCCCTGGCCCTGGCGGCCGCACTGGTCCCCGTCACCGCCAGCGCCGCCGACCTGCTGCAGACCTACGAAATGGCCCGCAACGGCGACCCGACGCTGGCGATCGCCGAATCGAACACCCTCATCACCAAGGAAGGCCGGGTCCAGGCGCGCGCGGCGCTGCTGCCGCAGGTCAACGGCTCCGCCAGCCTCACCCGCTCGCGCACCGAGCGCGATGGCCGTCCCGGCACCATCGAAAGGACCTCCCGCAGCTACGGCCTGCGCGCTTCGCAGACGCTGTTCAACTGGGGCGACTTCTCCACCCTGCGCGCCGAGCGCACGCTCAGCGCCGCCGCCGACCAGGACCTGGCCGCCGCCGGCGACGACCTGATGGTGCGCACCGCCGCCGCCTACTTCGACGTACTGGTGGCGATCGAGTCCCTGGCCGCCGCCGAGACCAACGAGGCCGCCGGCAAGCGCCAGTTCGACTACGCCGACAAGCGCCTGGAAGTGGGCCTGGCCCCGATCACCGACGTGCACGAGGCCCGCGCCCAGTACGACGAGGCCCGCGCCAACACCATCCTCGCCCGCAACGCCCTGCAGGACGCCTACCAGGCGCTGGCCGAGCTGACCGGGCAGCCGGTGCGCGACCTGCGCGCCCTGCCGGCCGACTTCCGCCCGGAGCTGCCGAGCCTGCGCAGCGACGCCGACGCCTGGGTGGCCGCCGCGATCGAGCGCAATCCCAGCCTGCGCTCGGCCGAGCTGCGTGCCCAGGCCGCGGACCAGAGCGTGGAAACCGCCCGTGCCGGCCACTACCCCACCCTGGCGCTCAACGCCGACTGGGGCAAGGACGCGGCCTGGGGCGACATCGACAACCTCACCGGCGCCGGCAACGGCGAAAGCACCGGCAGCAGCATCGGCATCACCCTGACCGTGCCGATCTTCTCCGGCGGCGCGACCCAGTCCCGCGTGCGCCAGGCCGTCGCCCAGCGCGATATCGCCCAGGACCAGTACGAGCAGCAGCGCCGCGCCCTGGACCGCAACACCCGCAACCTCTACCAGGCGCTGGTCGCCGGCGTGAGCGAGGTCGAGGCCCGCCGCCTGGCCGTGGTCTCCGCGCAGAGCGCCTACGAGGCTTCGCAGGTCGGCCTGGAGGTCGGCACCCGCACCGTGCTGGACGTGGTCCAGAACCAGCGCACGCTGTTCCAGGCGCAGGTCGAGTACGCGCGCTCCAAGTACAACTTCCTGCTCAACCGCCTGCTGCTGTCGCAGGCCACCGGCGAGCTGGACGTGGATGCGCTGCGCCAGGTCAACGCCCTGCTGACGGTGGACGCCGAGGCCCAGCTGCAGGATCCGTCGATCCTGCGGCAGTAAGCCCCCGCTCCGCGCCGCACGACGGGAAGGCCGCCTCCGGGCGGCCTTCCCTTTTCCGGCCTCTGGCTCAGTCCTCGACCGGATCCGGGGCAGGCAGGTCGGGCGCGATCAGCTCCAGGGTCCGGCGCAGGGCACCGCGTCCCTGGTCGACCAGGCCCAGTCCCGCGGCCACCATGGCCTGGCGCAGCCCGGGATCGCCCAGCAGCGCCTCCAGCGCGTCGCCGACCTCGTTGAGGTCCTGGCCCACGCGCAGCGCGCCGGCCTCGTCGAGGCGGCGCGAGACCTCGGCGAAGTTGTGCAGGTGCGGACCGGTGACGATCGCCGTGCCCACCGCCGCCGGCTCCAGGAGGTTGTGCCCGCCCACCGGCTGCAGGCTGCCGCCGACGAAGGCCACGTCGGCGCAGGCGTAGAACGCCATCAGCTCCCCCAGGGTATCGACCACGAACACCTCGTCGCCGGCCGCCGGCCAGCCACCTCGGCTGCGCGTGCCCACCTGCCAGCCCGCGGCCGCGGCCTGCGCCTGGACCCGGCCGAAACGCTCCGGATGCCGCGGCGCCCACAGCAGCAGCAGGTCCGGCCAGCGCGCGCGCAGGCGCCGGTGCAGGGCCAGCACGGCCTCCTCCTCGCCCTCGTGGGTGCTGGCGGCGATCCACACCGGACGCGGCCGGCCCAGCGCGTCGGCGAACGCCGAACGCAGCGCCCCCAGGCCATCCGGCACCTCCACGTCGTACTTGAGGTTGCCCAGCACGCGCACCTGGTCCGCGCGCGCGCCCAGCACCTGGAAGCGGCGCGCGTCGGCGGCCGACTGCGCCGCCACGCAGCGCACGGTGCGCAGGGCGCGGCCCAGCAGCGGCCGCAGCAGCCGGTAGCCGCGCAGCGAGCGCGCCGACAGCCGCGCGTTGAGCACGTACACCGGGATGCGGTGGTCGCGGCAGCCGAACAGCATGTTCGGCCACAGCTCGGTCTCCATGATCAGCGCCACCGTCGGCCGGAAGTGCTGCAGGAAGCGGTCCACGCTGCCCGGCAGGTCGTAGGGCAGGTAGACGTGGTCGACGCGCTCGCCCCACAGCGCGCGCACGCGCTGCGAACCGGTGGGGGTGATGGTGGTGACCACCCAGCGCGTGCCCTTGCCCTGCCGCAACAGCGCGTTGACCAGCGGGGCGGCCGCGTTGACCTCGCCCACCGACACCGCGTGCAGCCACACGCAGGGCCGGCCCTGCTCGGTGCTGTATGCCGCGTAGCGCTCGTCCCAGCGGCGGAAATACTCGCGCACGCGGAAGCCGCGCGAGACCAGGTGGTAGAGGGTGAAGGGCGACAGCAGGTACAGGGCCAGCGAATAGAGCCAGCGCACCACGCTTTCGCCCCGTTCCTTGCGCGGAAACGGAGTCGACATGGACGCAGGATAGCCGAGGCGACGCCGGCCGGCCCCGGGCGCAGGCTTAGAATCGGCACATGAGCGCCGCAGACCCGCCACCTCCCCGCCCCTCCCTCGCCCCGCGCAACTGGCCCATGTGGCTGGCGCTGGGAGTCATGGTCACCGCCGCGCGCCTGCCCTGGCTGTGGCAGCGCGCGATCGGGCGCGGCATCGGCTGGCTTGCCTGGCGCCTGGCACGTACCCGCCGCCGCGCCGCCGAGGTCAACATCGCGCTGTGCTTCCCGCAGCAGACGCCGGAGTGGCGCGCACGCCTGGCCCGCGACAGCTTCGACGCGCTGGGCGTCGGCCTGTTCGAGTTCGCGCGCGCGTGGTGGGGCTCGCTGGCCCCGATCGAACGCCAGGCCCGGATCGAGGGACTGGAGCACCTGCAGGAACTGCAGGCCCAGGGCCGCGGCGTGCTGCTGGTTTCGGGCCATTTCATGACCCTGGAGATGTGCGGCCGGCTGATGTGCGGCCAGGTGCCGCTGGCCGGCATGTACCGCCGCCACCGCAACCCGGTGATGGAGTGGGCGGTCAAGCGCGGCCGCCTGCGCTATGCGGTGGCGATGTTCGCCAACAGCGACCTGCGCGGCGCGGTGCGACACCTCAAGCGCGGCGGCATGCTGTGGTACGCGCCCGACCAGGACATGCGCGGCAAGGACTCGGTGTTCGCGCCGTTCTTCGGCATGCCGGCCTCGACCATCACCGCCACCCACCAGCTGGCGCGGGTCACCGGTTGCGCCGTGGTGCCGTTCTTCCACCGCCGCGAGGGCGGGCGCTACATCCTGCGCGTGGCGCCGCCGCTGCCCGACTTCCCCAGCGAGGACGCGGTGGCCGACACCGCCCGGGTCAACGCGGCGATCGAGGCCATGGTGCGCGAGGCGCCGGCCCAGTACCTGTGGATCCACCGCCGCTTCAAGCGCCAGCCGCACGGCCGCAGCGACTACTACGACCGCGGCCGCGACCTGCCCACGCCACCGGCTGCGGCCGGCTGAGCCGGCGCACGCGCCGGCACCTCAACGGTGCGTGGCGCCCGCCTCCGCGGGGGTATCCGCGCGGGCATGCAGCAGGCCCGCATGGAGTCCGGCCAGCAGCACCAGCACCCCGCCCCAGAAGGTCGAGTACGCCGCCAGGTGGGTATTGAGCGGGAACACGGTCGCCGCCAGGGCCAGCAGCGCCGGAGCGGCGCGGAGGCGCGCGCCGGCATCGGCACGCGCCCAGGCACGCCACGCCACGAACGCCCCGCCCAGCCAGGCCAGCAGGCCGAGGACGCCGGTCTCGCTCAGCAGTTCCAGCACCAGCTGGTGGGCATGCAGCGCATCGCCATCGCCCCACGCGGCGGCCTCGCCGGGCGCAGGATCGCAGCCGGCCCAGGCATCGCGGAAGCCGCGCACGCCCACGCCGTTGAGCGGATGCGAGCGCGCCATGCACAGCGCGCCCTGCCAGATCCGTCCGCGCCCGGACAGCGCGCCGTCCAGTCCACCGGCATCGCCCTGCAGGACCATGGTGGTGCGCGCCACGCGCTGCTGCAGCTGCGGCGAGGCCAGGTGGAGCATGCCCAGCGCCAGCACGCCCGCCACGGCGAAGCCCGCCAGCCGCACGGGGCCAAGCACGCGCCAGCCGGACACCAGCACGACGAGGCCGAACGTCAGCCAGCCGGCGCGCACGCCGCCCAGCAGCACCGCCGCCCCCACCCGGCCGGCGGCGACGCGCCAGCCCCGGGCCCGGCCGCGGCGCTCCGCCCAGGCCAGGGCGAACGGCGAGAGGCTGGCCAGCACCAGGCCCAGCTTGGGATTGCAGTCGCCGAACACGCCGCTGACGCGATCCCAGGCCTGGACCTCGTCGACCGGACACAGCGGGCCGCCGCCGGAAAGCCCCTTCAGCGCGTCCAGGCCGCGGAACAGCGGGCTGGCACCGGCCAGCGCCTGCACCAGTGCATCGATGCTCCAGGCCAGGGCGAGGACGGCGATGCCACCGGCCACGACGCGGCGACCACGCGGCTCGCGCACGGCGATGGCGATCCCCCACAGCAGCGGCAGGTAGCGCAGGTCGGCCAGCGTTTCCTTCCAGGCGCGGCCACGGTCCAGCGCATCCGGCGCGGACAGCAGTTCCGGCAGCCAGTAGGCACCGAACAGCAGGCCCGCCAGCACGAAAGCACCGCGATCCAGCGGCATCGGCCGGCCGCGGGCGGCGACCCAGGCCAGCTGCCCGGCCACCACCAGGGCGCCGAGGGAAAACACCGCCTCCGCCGGTCCCGGCAGCGGCCACAGGGCCACGGCAAGCACCACCCAGGCAGGCGTCCACGCGAAGGCACGCCCTGCGGGGGGCGCGTGCTCAGCCGGCCAGTTCGGCATACAGGTCCAGGGTGGCCTGCTGCATGGCCTGCAGCGTGAACGGAACGGCGACCGGCGCCGGCGGATCGCGCAGCAGGCCCGCGGCCGCGGTGGCCAGCGCATCGGCGTCGAAAGGCGGCACCGCTCCGGCAGGCTGCAGCTGCGCCAGCAGCTCGCCCACCCCGCCATGCGCCCAGCCCAGCACGGGGCGGCCCACCGAAAGCGCCTCGACCACCGTGCGACCGAACGCCTCGGGTTTGCGCGACAGCTGCAGCACCAGGTCGCTGGCGGCGTAGGCGGTGGCGATGCGCGACGTGGCCGGGGTGAACAGCACCGCATCGGCCACGCCCAGCTGCCCGGCCAGCGCCTCCAGTTCGGCGATATAGGCCTCGCGCCCTGCCTCGCGCGCGCCCGGCAGCCAGAGCCTTGCCTGCGGATGGCCACCGGCGCGCAGCGTCGCCAGCAGTTGCAGCGCATCGGCATGGCCCTTCAGGCGGGTGCCGCGGCCTGGCAGCAGCAGCAGCGGGTCGGCGCCGGCCAGCGCCGGATGCTCCGTCACCATCGCGGCACGGGCATCGGGGTCGGGCAGCGGCCGCGGGGGAAACTGCGCTGGATCGATGCCGCGCTCGATCACCCGCAGGCGTGCCGGATCGGTATCGGGGTAATGGCGCAGCACGTAGTCGCGCACGGTGTGCGAAACGCAGACAACGCGCTCCCCGCTGGCCATCACCGCGCTGTAGCGGCCCGGCGAGTTCAGTCCATGCACCGTGGTGACCCAGCGCGGGCGGCGCGCCGCGGGCAGGCTCGCCAGGCCCATGCGCCCCAGCCACGCCGGCAGGCGCGAGCGGGCATGGACGATGTCCGCGCCCACCTCCAGGCACAGCCGGCGCAGGGCCGGGACATGGCGCAGCACGGCCGGCGACTTGCGGCCGATGGGCAGGGCTATGTGTTCGGCGCCGGCGGCCTGCAGCGCGGGCACCAGGCGACCGCCTGCGGAAACGACGATGGCGCGGTGCCCGGAGGCGACCAGCGCGGCGGCGATCTCGAGGGTGGAGCGTTCGACCCCGCCGGATTCCAGCGCCGGCAGCAACTGGACGACGGTCAGGCGGCGCATCGACGGAAGAACGGCCGGCGCCGGGCGTTGCTCAGTCGACCAGCTTGTAGATGGCCGAGCAGTACGGGCACTGGGCCTCGCCGTTGGGCTCGTCCTGGATCGGCAGGTACACGCGCGGGTGCGAGTTCCACAGCGCCATTTCCGGCGTCGGGCAGCTCAGCGGCAGGTCCGCGCGGTGCACGGTGTAACGCTTCTCGGCATTGGCGGGCGCGGCGGCGGTGGTGTTCATGGCGTGTAGGTCGGATCGGCAGGAAGCACGCGGATTCTACCAGCGCGCGCGCCGTCGCGGCCGCCCGCGACCGCAGGAACGGCGCCGGCCCGCCCGGGGCCGGCGCCGCGCGGCATCACTTGGCCTTGGCGTGGGCCTCGGTGGTGATGCGCAGGGTGACCTCGTCGCCCACGTTCGGGGCGTAGGCGCCCACGCCGAACTCGCTGCGCAGGATGGTGGCGGTGGCGTCGAAGCCGATCGCCGGGGCCTTGAGCATGGGATGGTCGGCCGCCTTGTTGAAGGTCACGTCCAGCACCACCGGGCGGGTGATGTCCTTGATGGTCAGGTCGCCGGTGACCTTGAGCTTGCCCTCGCCGGCGGCCTCGACCCTGGTGCTCTTGAACTTCGCGGCCGGGTACTTGGCGGCGTCGAAGAAGTCGGCGCTGCGCAGGTGGTCGTTGAACTTGCTGCTGAAGGCCTCCAGGCCCGACAGCGGCAGGGTCACTTCCACGCTGGAGGCGGCGACGTTGTCGGCGTCGTAGACCAGGGTGCCTTCCACGTCGCCGAAGTTGGCGAACGGGTGGGAGAAGCCGAAGTGGCTCCACTGGGCCAGCACGTTGGTGTGGGTCGGATCGAGGTCGTAGGTGACGGGGGCGGCGAAGGCGGCGCCGGCGAAGGTGGCCAGTACGGCGGCGAGCAGGGTCTTGCGCATGGTGTGGCTCCTTGGGAATTGCGGGGACGACTGCATGGGTCGACGCCTCAGACGATGCGCGCGGCCTCGTCGAAGGACAGTCGCGGGGAACGCGGGTACAGGCTCGCGGGATCACCGTAGCCGAGGTTGACCAGGATTTCCGAGCGGATGTTCGTGCCGGCGAAGAAGGCCTCGTCGACCTTGTCGTGGTCGAAGCCGGTCATCGGGCCGGCATCCAGGCCCAGCGCGCGCGCGGCCATGACCAGGTAGCCGGCCTGCAGGGACATGTTCAGCAGCGAAGGCTTGTCGCGGCCCTCCCGCGGACCTTCGAACCAGGCCTTGGCGTCGGCGTGCGGGAACAGGTACGGCAGCTTCTCGTGGAAGTCCAGGTCGCGGCCGATGATCACCGTCACCGGCGCGGACATCGTCTTGTCCAGGTTGCCCGGGGCCAGCGCCGGGGCCAGCCTGGCCTTGGCCTCGGCCGACTTCACGAACACCAGGCGCGCGGGCCCGGTGTTGGCGGCCGTCGGCCCGAGCTTGAGCAGGTCGTAGAGCTGGCGCAGCGTCTCCTCGCTGACCTCGCCCGAGAAGGCGTTGTAGGTGCGGGCGCTGGTGAACAGCTGGTCGAGGACGGCTTCGTTCAACGGTTGGCTCATGATTTCTGGCAAGGTCTGGGTGCGGCGCCGGGCCACGGGTGGCGGCAGTGTAGAGTGTTGCACCGACGCTTTGCCAAACTCGGCCTGGAACGTATTGGAGTCGCGCATGGAACGGAAAGCGCCCGCCAAGGCCTGGCTGCTGACCGATGGCAACGCCGGCAACGTACGCCAGGCGGAGGCGCTGGCTGCCGCCATGGGCCTGGAATCGCCGCACCTGCCGACCCTGGCGCCACGGGCGCCCTGGCGCTGGCTGGCCCCGCGACGGATGCCGGGCGCGCGGCACGCGTTCGGGCCCGGCCTGGCCTCCGCGCTGGCCAGGGGCCAGTCGCCGGAGATCGCCATCGGCTGCGGCCGCCAGGGCGCACTGGCCGGGCGGCTGGCGCGCGAGCATGGTGCCAGGGCGGTGCAGATCCTGGATCCGCGCATCGACAGCCGGCACTGGGACGTGGTGGTCGTGCCCGAGCACGACCGCCTGCGCGGCGGCAACGTGGTCACCCTGCTCGGCAGCCTCAACCCGGTCGATGACGCCTGGCTGGAACGGGCGCGCCAGCAGTTCCGGGCGCTCTGCTCCCTGCCCAGGCCGCGTACGGCGCTGCTGCTGGGCGGCCCGACCCGGCAGGCGCCGTGGACGCTGCAGACGCTGGAAACCGCCCTGTCGGACTTGCGCGCGCAGGTGCGCGCCGAGTCAGGCAGCCTGCTCGCCACGGTGTCGCGCCGCACTCCGGCCGCCGTGTCCGCGCCGCTGCACGCGGCCATGCAGGGCCTGCCGGGCGTGGTCTGGGAAGGTGCCGGCGCCAACCCCTATCCAGGCCTGCTGGCCTGCGCCGACCGCATCGTGTGCACGCCGGATTCGGTGAACATGCTGTCCGAGGCCTGCGCCACGCGCGCGCCGGTATACGTGATCGAACCCGGCCTGGCACGCAGCCGCGCCGGGAGCTTCATCGCCTCGCTGCAGTCGCTCGGCCGCATCCGTGCCACCGGCGGCGACCTGGAGCCGTTCGAGGTCACGCCGCTGCGCGAGACCGCGCGGGTGGCGGACGTGGTGCGCGAACGCCTGGGCCTGTGATCCGGCTCCGCGCCACCCTACTCAGGGATCGAAGGACAGCCCCAGCGCCGCCACGGCGGCGGTGACCCGCGCGCGCGCGTCTTCCACGGCGGCGTCCGGCGGCACCAGGCGCGGGCGGCGGTCGAGGGTGCACGCCAGGCCAGCGTCGAGGAACACCGCATGCGCCGCCAGCAGGTCCGAAGCCGTGGCCTGGCCGAGTACTCCGGCCTGCGCCAGCGCGGCCAGCAGCCCGGGCGTGTCGCGCGGAGCCTGCAGCGCCGGCTGTGCACCGGCTTCGCGCAGGACCAGGTACTGGACCAGGAATTCGAGGTCGACCAGGCCGCCCGCCCCCTGCTTGAGGTCGAACCGGCCCGCGTCGCTGCGATCCAGCTCGGCGCGCATGCGCCGGCGCATGCTGGCCACGTCCGCGGCGAGCGCGGCCGGCTCGCGCGGCCGCGACAGGGTCTCCCCCCGGATGCGTTCGAAGTCGGCGGCCAGCGCGGGATCTCCGGCGACCGCCCTGGCGCGCACCAGGGCCTGGTGTTCCCAGGTCCAGGCGCGGTGCATCTGGTAATCGAGATAGCTGGGCAGCGACGACACCAGCAGGCTCTTGCCGCCATCGGGACGCAGGCGCATGTCGGTCTCGTACAGGCGTCCGGCGCTGGTCACCGCACCCAGCAGGCCGACGAGCTTCTGCGCCAGGCGCGCGTACCAGCGTCCGGCCTCCAGCGGGCGCCCGCCGTCGGACGCGGCTTCGGGATCGGCGTCGTAGAGGAATACCAGGTCCAGGTCGGAACCGAAGCCCAGCTCGCAGCCGCCGAGGCTGCCATAGCCGACCACCGCGAAACGGCCGCCGGCGATGCGCCCGTGCGCTGCCGCGACCTCCCCCTCTGCCATCGCCAGCACCTGCACCACCACCGCGTCGGCCAGCCAGGCCAGCTGGCGCACGCTGTCGGTGGCCGGCTGGCGGCGGTCCAGCGCCGCCAGCGCGATGCGGAAGCTCAGCGCCAGGCGCACCTCGTTGAGCGCGCGTAGCGCCGCCTCGGGGTCGCCGTCGCCGCTGGCCACCGCCTCGGCGCAGGCGCGTTGCATCTCCGCCGCATCGGGGATGGGACCGGCGACGCGCACGTCCAGCAGCTCGTCCAGGAGCAGCGGATAGGCGGCGATGCGGTCGGCCAGCAGCGCGCTGCGGGCGAGCACGTCGACCAGCCGCGCCAGCGCGCTGGGCTGTTCGTCGAGCAGGGCAAGGTAGCTGGCGCGTCGCAGGATCGACTGCAGCAGGCCCAGCAGGCGCCTGAGCGCCGCATCCGGCTGCGCCGAGCGCGAGGCCGCGCCGAGCAGCGCGGGAACCACCCGGTCCAGGCGCGCGCGCGCGGCGTCGGACAGGGCGCGGACGCCATTGCTGCGGGCGAAGTCCCGCAGCGCCGCGTCGGCGCCGGCAGCGTCGCCGAATCCCGCGTCCGCCAGCACCGCCGGTTCGCCGGCCTGCGGCAGCAGCCGCCAGTAGCCTTCCAGCGCATCGGGCGCGGACTCGCGCCGGCGCGGCACCAGCAGCGCATCGAACTCGGCCGACACCCGCGCACGGCATTCCGCCAGCTCGGCCTGAAGCGGCGGCCAGCCCTCGTAGTCCAACCCGACGGCGATGCGCTCGCGCGCGTGCGCATCCTCCGGCAACGCATGCACCTGGGCATCGGCCAACATCTGCACGCGGTTCTCGAGCCGGCGCAGGAAGCGGTAGGCCGCGGCCAGCGCGGCGCCGTCTTCCGCCGCGACCTGCCCGCCGTCGACCAGCGCCTGCAGCGCCGGCAACAGCCGGCGGCCGCGCAGCGCCGGCTCGCGGCCACCACGGATCAGCTGCAGCGACTGCACCAGGAACTCGATCTCGCGGATGCCGCCGCGGCCGCGCTTGAGGTCGTCGGCCATGTCGCGGCGCTGCATCTCCGCCACGATCGCCGCCTTCATCGCGCGCAGGCCGTCGAGCGCGGTGAAGTCCAGGTAGCGGCGGTAGACGAACGGGCGCAGCGTCTCCAGCCAGGCCTCGCCGGCGGCGATGTCGCCGGCCACGGTGCGCGCCTTGAGCCAGGCATAGCGCTCCCAGTCGCGGCCCTCGCGCTGGAAGTACTGGTCCATCGCCGCGAACGACCACGCCACCCGGCCGGCATTGCCGAACGGACGCAGGCGCAGGTCGACGCGGTGGCAGAAGCCGTCGGCGGTGACCTCGTCCAGCAGCTTGGCCAGGCGCTGGCCCAGGCGCGCGAAATACTCCTCGGCGGCCAGCGCGCGGCGGCCGTCGGATTCGCCGTCGTGCGCGTAGGCGTAGACCAGGTCGATGTCGGAGGAGAAGTTCAGTTCCCCGCCGCCGAGCTTGCCCAGGCCGAACACGACCAGCCGCTGCGGCCTGCCGGCCGGATCGCGTACCACGCCGTGGCGCTGCGCGAACTCCTGCTCCAGTGCCTCCAGCGCCAGCGCCAGGCACTGCTCGGCCAGCTGCGTGCTGCCGGCCAGGGTGGCGTCGACGTCGTCCAGGCCAAGCACGTCGCGCCATACCAGGCGGGTGGACGCGGCGGCGCGGAAGCGGCGGAGCTGCCCGGCCCAGTCGTGTGGCTGCAGCGGGTCCAGCACCGGTGGCGGCAGCGGCGGCGGATCGTCCGCGGCCAGGTGCTCCAGCAGCGAAGGCTGGCGGCGCAGGGTTTCGATCGCGAAATCGCTGGCGACCGCAACGCGGGCGACCCGCCCGCGGAGCTCAGCGTCCTGCAGCAGCCCGTCGTGCCGTGGCGAGGCCGCGCGCAAGGTGGCAAGTGCCCGATCGGCGTAGTGGGCGCGGATGTCGGCGGCGGACACGGGACTGGCGGTCGTCATCGCCCGGATTGTGGCATGCGGCCCGGGCGGACGAGGCCGGCGGCAGGCAATAAAAAAGCCCGCTTGCAGCGTACTGCCAGCGGGCCTGCTCCCTCCCCCACGTCGGGATGCGGGGCCATCGTGATGAGCCCCTCCAGGCATTGCACGCTGCACTGCAAAACAGGACCTGCGGGTTCAATTTCGGCGGTTTTCGGCTGGTTTCGCTGAATACGTGTATTCCCTAGAGTGATAGCGATATCACAGATTCGGGACTGGGTTGCCGACCAGGAATGCGGCTTCCCCGGCGACGTTGCGGGCGGGTCCGACGTCGACATGAAACTGAACGGATTGCGCGAAATCGCCGCACGAGCCCGCGCGCGGGCCACGACGCGACCCCCGCGACGATGAGGGCCTGGGGCAGGCTCGGCGCAACTTCTTCAGGCGGCCCGGTGCTCGGCCGGCAGGGCGCGGCGCTGGCGCACGGCGCTGGCGAGCCGCTCCAGCACGGCCACCGACGCCTCCCAGCCGAGGCAGCCATCGGTGATGCTCTGGCCGTAGATCAGCGCGCGTCCGGCCACCGGATCCTGGCGCCCCCCGACCAGATGGCTCTCGACCATCACGCCGATGATCCGGCGTTCGCCCTGTTCCACCTGGCGCGCGATGTCCTCCACCACGGCCGGCTGGTTGTCGGGATTCTTGCCACTGTTGGCGTGGCTGGCATCGATCATGATGCGCGGCGCCAGGCCGGAGCGCTCCAGCACCTCGCTGGCGGCCTGCACGCTGGCCGCGTCGTAGTTGGGCGCCTTGCCGCCGCGCAGGATCAGGTGGCAGTCGGGGTTGCCGGCGGTCGCGGCGATCGCCGAACGCCCGTCCTTGGTCACGGCCAGGAAATGGTGCGGGTGGGCCGCCGCCATCACCGCGTCGGCGGCGATGCGCACGTTGCCGTCGGTGCCGTTCTTGAAGCCCACCGGGCACGACAGGCCGGAAGCCATCTCGCGGTGGATCTGGCTTTCGGTGGTACGCGCGCCGATCGCGCCCCAGGCCACCAGGTCGGCGACGTACTGCGGCGAGATCGTGTCCAGGTACTCGCAACCGGCAGGCAGGCCGAGCAGGTTGATGTCGCGCAGCAGGCCGCGGGCGATGCGCAGCCCCTTGTCGATGCGGAAGCTGCCGTCCAGGTCGGGGTCGTTGATCAGTCCCTTCCAGCCCACCGTGGTGCGCGGCTTCTCGAAGTACACGCGCATCACGATCTCCAGCGCGTCGCCAAGGCTGTCGCGCAACGGCCGCAGGCGGCGCGCGTATTCCATCGCGGCCTCCGGATCGTGGATCGAGCATGGGCCGATGACCACCGCCAGGCGGTCGTCGCGGCCATGCAGGATCGCCGCCAGCGCATGGCGCGCGTCGGCCACGGTCTGCGAGGCCTGCTCGTCGCAGGGAATCTGTGCCAGCAGCTCGGCGGGGGGAGTCAGCGGCTGCAGGCTGCGGATGCGGAGGTCGTCGGTGTGCGGGGCCATGGCGGTTTCCATCTTCGGTTGGGGCCTGCCCAGCGAGGCGGCAACAAAAAAGCCGCCAGGTTCGCTGGCGGCTTTCGGGAATGCGTCTGAAACTTTCTTCAGGGTGAGCGCAGTCCTTCCTCCGCCAGCGGCTTCGGAAAGTAGTACCAAAAGTAAAAGCTGGCACGGGTTGCGGTCATGGCTTGCATTGATAGCACGCGTTCTTGTGCGGTGCCACAGTTTCATCCGCAACCCGCGCGGCTCCGGCGGGGTTGCCATCACAGAAACGAAAAGGGCCGCCGGATGACCGACGGCCCCCTGGTGCCGCGTAGCCCTGCGCGGGCGGCGCGGCCGCCGATCAGAAGCGGTAGACCAGGCCGGCACCCAGCACCGGGTACACGCTCACGTCCACGCTGTCTTCCAGGTCCAGGCGCTCGGCTTCCAGGTCGGCCTGGAACCGCGGGTCGCTGGCCAGGCCGGTGGCCTGCAGCGAGACCGAGGTCTTGGCGGCGACCGCGCCCAGCTCCACGTAGAAGCCCAGGCCACTGCCGCCACGCGAGCGGTAGGCGATGCCGGCGTACGGCGCCACGTTGTCCTTCAGCTCGACGGTGCCCTTCAGCGTGCCCACTTCCGCGGCGGTGTACTCGGTGCCGTTGAACTCGTAGACGCCGCCGGCGCGCGGGGTGCCGGTCACCGAGGCCTTGATGTCGCCGACCACGGCGCCGACGGAGACCTGGAAGCCGCCGCCCAGCGGGTGCCAGTTGAGCAGCAGGCGGGTGTTGCTGAACTCCAGGTCGCCCTTGTAGTTCACCTCGTCGGTGTCCTCGTCACCGTCGATCTCGAAGGTGCTGTAGCCGAGGGTGGCGGAGAAGTGCTTGCTCAGGCTGGCATTGACGTCCAGGCCATAACCCAGGGTGGAGACGCCGGCGCCCACGCTCACGTCCTCGAAGGGGGCGGCGATGGCGGCGGGTGCGAGCAGGGCGGCGGGCAGGGCGAGGGCCAGCGCGGCGAGTTTGTTCTTGGACATGCGGAATTCCGGTTCGGTGGATGGTGGGACGCGAGGGTCCATCGGGTCTTAGCGACCACCCCATCCGGTTTCTTAACCAGTCTTTCACATCACTCGCCGATTACTGCGATGCACGTCACCTGTTCGACCGCAAAAGAAAAGGCCCCGCCTTGCGGCGGGGCCTTTCCGGTTACGGCACCCGGGGGCCGCGGCTGGATCAGAAGTCCATGCCGCCCATGCCGCCCATGCCCGGAGCCGCCGGCTCTTCCTTCTTCGGCAGCTCGGCCACCATGGCTTCGGTGGTGATCATCAGGCCGGCGATGGAGGCCGCGTTCTGCAGCGCGGTGCGGGTCACCTTGGTCGGATCCAGGATGCCGAACTCGACCATGTCGCCGAACTGGCCATTGGCGGCGTTGTAACCGAAGTTGCCGGTGCCGGCCTTGACCTGGTTGACGATCACCGACGGCTCCTCGCCGGCATTGGTGACGATCTCGCGCAGCGGGGCTTCCATGGCGCGCAGGGCGATCTGGATGCCGTGGTTCTGGTCCTCGTTGATGCCCTTGAGGTTCTCGATGGCGGCCTTGGCGCGGATCAGGGCGACGCCGCCGCCCGGGACCACGCCTTCCTCGACGGCCGCACGGGTGGCGTGCAGGGCGTCTTCGACGCGGGCCTTCTTCTCCTTCATCTCGACCTCGGTGGCGGCGCCGACCTTGATGACGGCAACGCCGCCGGCCAGCTTGGCCACGCGCTCCTGCAGCTTCTCGCGGTCGTAGTCCGAGGAGGTCTCCTCGATCTGGGCCTTGATCTGCTTGATGCGCGCCTCGATGGCGGAGGTGTCGCCGGCGCCGTCGATGATGGTGGTGTTCTCCTTGGAGACCTGCACCTTCTTGGCGCGGCCCAGGTCCTTGATGGTGGCCTTCTCCAGCTGCAGGCCGACTTCCTCGGAGATCACGGTGCCGCCGGTCAGGACGGCCATGTCTTCCAGCATCGCCTTGCGACGGTCGCCGAAGCCCGGGGCCTTCACGGCCACGACCTTGACGATGCCGCGGATGGTGTTGACCACCAGGGTCGCCAGGGCCTCGCCCTCGACTTCCTCGGCCACGATCAGCAGCGGCTTGCCGGCCTTGGCCACGCCCTCGAGGACGGGCAGCAGGTCACGCACGTTGGAGATCTTCTTGTCGTGCAGCAGGATGAACGGATCGTCCAGGTCGGCGGTCTGCGACTGCTGGTTGTTGATGAAGTACGGCGACAGGTAGCCGCGGTCGAACTGCATGCCCTCGACCACGTCCAGCTCGTTGTCCAGGCCCGAGCCTTCCTCGACGGTGATCACGCCTTCCTTGCCGACCTTCTTCATCGCCTCGGCGATGATGTTGCCGATCGACTCGTCGCTGTTGGCCGAGATGGTGCCGACCTGGGCGATCGCCTTGTCGTCGGCGGTCGGCTTGGACAGCTTCTTCAGCTCCTCGACGGCGGCCTTGACGGCCTGGTCGATGCCGCGCTTGAGGTCCATCGGGTTCATGCCGGCGGCGACGGCCTTGGAGCCTTCGCGGATGAAGGCCTGGGCCAGCACGGTCGCGGTGGTGGTGCCGTCACCGGCGTTGTCGGAGGTCTTGGAAGCGACTTCCTTGACCATCTGCGCGCCCATGTTCTCGAACTTGTCGGCCAGCTCGATCTCCTTGGCGACGGACACGCCGTCCTTGGTGATCGTCGGGGCGCCGAAGCTCTTCTCGAGCACGACGTTGCGGCCCTTCGGGCCCAGGGTCGCCTTGACGGCGTTGGCGAGGATGTTCACGCCGCGCACCATGCGCGAGCGGGCGTCTTCACCGAAGCGGATTTCCTTCGCAGCCATTTTGAAAAACTCCGTGATTCGTTATGCGTTGTGTGGGTCGAAGCGCGTAGCGGGCCGGGCTCAGCCCAGGATCGCGAAGATGTCGTCTTCCTTCACCACCAGGTACTCGGTGCCGTCGAGCTTGACCTCGGTGCCGGCGTACTTGCCGAACAGGACCTGGTCGCCGACCTTCACCTTGGGGGTGCGCACGCTGCCGTTGTCGAGCACCTTGCCCTCGCCCACGGCGATCACCTGACCCTTGATCGGCTTCTCGGTCGCCGAATCCGGGATCACGATGCCACCGGCGGAGACCTTCTCCTCTTCGGTGCGCTTGATCACGACGCGGTCGTACAGCGGCTTGATGTTGCTCATTTCAATCCCTCACAAGTGATTGACTGGGTTGGAAAAAGGGCGGCGAGTCTAGCACTCGGACCTGGTGAGTGCCAGCGACCGCGACGACAGGAAAACCCCCGACGGACCGAGGGCATGGACCGCAGATGGGGCAGCCCGGGAAGGCTTTCAAGGGGCCACGACGCCTTTTCTTTTCCGGACGGCCGCGTACGGCACCGGCGGGACCGGCACCGGTGGCGGCCGGCTACACTTCGCCCATGGACGTCCACATGGTCTTCTGCAGCTGCCCCGATCCGGAAACCGCGGCCCGCCTGGCCACCGCGGTGGTGGAGGAGCGGCTGGCCGCATGCGCCAGCGTGCTGCCCGGCATGCACTCGGTGTACCGCTGGCAGGGAGCGGTGGAGCGCGCCGACGAGGCGCTGCTGCTGGCCAAGGCGCCGGCGGACCGGCTGCCGCTGCTGGTCGAGCGGCTGCAGGCCCTGCACCCCTACGAACTCCCCGAGGTGATCGCGGTCCAAGCCGCCGCCGGCCTGCCCGGCTACCTCGGATGGGTGGTCGAGGCCACCCGCGACTGACCGGATCCGGAAAGCCCTGCATGACCCCGAACCGCCCCCTGCCGGCCCGGCGACTCCCCGGCCTGCTCCTGGTGCTGCTGGCCTGGCTGGCGCCCTTTGCCGGCGCCCACGCCGCCATCGACGAATCCGAGCTGCTGCCGGTGGACCAGGCCTTCGTCCTCACCGCCACCGCGCCCGAGCCGGGCCGGATCGAGATCCACTGGAAGATCGCAGAGGGTTACTACCTCTATCGGCACCGCACCTCGGTGAGCGCCAGCGGCGGCTTCATCGGCGGCAACCTGCGGCTGCCGGCCGGCGAGCGCCACGTGGACGAGTTCTTCGGCCCGGTCGAGACCTACCGCGGCAGCCTGGTGGCCATCCTCGACGGCCAGCCCACCGGGACGACGGCCACGGCCGACCTGCAGATCCGCTATCAGGGCTGCGCCGACGCAGGCATCTGCTATCCGCCGCAGACCCGCCAGGTCCAGGTGCGCCTGCCTGCCGCCGGGCAGGCCGGGACGCGCCAGTCCGGCGGTCCCGGCCGCGGGCGGCTGGCCGCGGCGCTCGCCGGCGTGGGCGGCGCGCTGCCGGAGAGCCAGGCCTTCGCGGTGGGCGCCGTGGCCGATGGCGGCAACCGCCTGCGCGTACGCCTGCAGCCGGTCGAGGGCTACTACATCTACCGCGACATGACCCGCTTCGCGCTGGAGGACGCGCCGGGCCTGTCCACCGGCCGCCCGCGCTGGCCGGCGGGCACCGCCCACCGCGACGAGCATTTCGGCGACGTCACCGTGTACTTCGAGCCGACCGAGGTGGCCGTGCCGGTCATGCGCACGCGCCCCGAGGCGGCAACCGCGACCCTCGTCGTGACCTTCCAGGGCTGCCAGGACGGAGGCATCTGCTATCCGCCGATGACCCGCCGCATCCCGGTGGACCTGCCCGCGGGCAACGTGCTGCCGCAGCCGGCGGCGCTGTCCGCGGCCCCGGCCGACGCCGGAACGGATGCGCCCACCGCGGCCGGTGGCGAGGCCGCCGCGGACGGCATGGACGCGGCCGAGCCCGCACCCGACGCGTCCGCCGGCAACCCCGGGCGCCCCCGCGCCGCCGCCGCGACCGCCCGCGTCGGCGGCACCCTGGCCGGTGCCTTGCTGCTGGCCCTGGTCGGCGGCCTGGTGCTGAACCTGATGCCCTGCGTCCTGCCGGTGCTTTCGCTCAAGGCCCTGGGCCTGGCACAGAGTGGCGAAAGCCGGGAACGGGCCCGCGCCCACGCACTCTGGTACACGGCCGGCGTGCTGGTGGCCTTCGCCGCGGTCGGCGCGCTGGTGGTGGCGCTGCGCGCCGCCGGCCAGGCGGCGGGCTGGGGCTTCCAGCTGCAGCAGCCGTGGTTCGTGGCGGCGCTGGCCTATCTCATGTTCGCCGTGGGCCTGAGCCTGTCGGGGGTGTACACCCTCGGCACCGGCATCGGCGGCGGACTGGCCGCCAACCGCAGCGGACCGGCCGGCGATTTCCTGACCGGCGTGCTCGCCTGCGTGGTGGCCAGCCCGTGCATCGCCCCGTTCATGGGCCCCGCGCTGGCCTACGCCTTCGCCGCGCCGGCCGCCGCCGGGATGCTGGTCTTCCTGGTGCTGGGCCTGGGCCTAGCGCTGCCGTTCCTTCTGATCGGCTTCGTGCCCGGACTGGCGCGGCGGCTGCCGCGGCCCGGCGCATGGATGGAGACGGTCAAGCAGGTGCTGGCCTACCCGATGTACCTGACCGCGGTGTGGCTGCTGTGGGTGCTCGGACGCCAGCGCGGCGTGGACGCGATCGCCATGGTCCTGGCCGGCGCCGCGGTGCTGGCGCTGGCGCTGTGGTGGTTCGAACGCAGCCGCTGGCGCGGGCGGCGGCCGGCGGCCCTGCTGGCACTGCTGCTGGCGGCGGCGGCGCTGGCCCCGGTATGGGGCGTCACCCGCCTGACACCGGCCAGCGCCGCGACGGCGCATGGCGCCGCGGTGCCGTACTCGGCCGCCGAGCTGGACCGGCTGCGCGCCGAGGATCGCGTCGTGTTCGTGAACATGACCGCCGACTGGTGCGTGACCTGCAAGGCCAACGAGCGCAACGTGCTGGCCAGAGACGGGTTCGGCGAGCTGCTGGCACGCACCGGCGCTGTCTACATGCGTGGCGACTGGACCAATGCCGATCCGGCCATCAGCGCCTTCCTTGAGGCGCACAACGCAGTGGGCGTGCCGCTGTACGTGGTGTACGGACCGGGCGCCCCTCCGGCGGTGCTGCCGCCGGTGCTGACCTCGGCCGTGGTCGAGGACGCCCTGCTGCGGGCGGCGGCGCGATGAAGCCGGGCCTGCGCCTGGTGCTGGCGGCCGCCTGCGCCGCCGTGCTGGGCCTGGGCGCGGGCGCCTGGTACGAGTCCCGCCAGCCGGACCTGCCGCCGCCGATGCCCGTACCCGAAGGCGTTCGCGTGGCCGCACCGGGCGAACGTCCCGAGCCCATCCGGCTCCCGGACCTGGAGGGCAACATCGTCGAACTTGCCGCCATCGCGCCGGGGCGCCCCCTGCTGGTCAACGTCTGGGCAAGCTGGTGCGGGCCCTGCGTCGCGGAGATGCCGGAGCTGCAGGGTTTCGCCGAAACCCAGGGCGACGATGGCGTCCAGGTGGTCGGACTGGCGCTGGACGAGGTGGACGCCGTGCGCGCCTTCCTGCGCCAGGTGCCTGTTGGATACCCGATCCTGCTCGACAGTCCCGGGCCGGCCGACGCCAGCGTCCTGCTCGGCAACACGCGCGGCCTGCTGCCCTACAGCGTGCTGCTGGACGCGCAACGCCGGGTGGTGCGGCAGAAGCTGGGGCCTTTCGCCCCCGGCGAAATCGAAAGCTGGGCGCGCCCCGGCGGCGAATGACGGCCGGATTCAAACATACACTTGAAACGCCTTCATCTTCGTCGAACTGGACAGTAAAGGCGCCATCCTCCAGACTGCCGCCCTTTCCGGTTCCGCACCCACCCATGGCCAAACTGCTCGTCCTGCACGGCCCCAACCTCAACCTGCTCGGCACCCGCGAGCCGGAGGTCTATGGCCGCACCACGCTGGCGGACATCGATGCCGACCTGGCCCAGCGGGCCGCGGCGGCAGGCCATGCGCTGGAGTCCTTCCAGTCCAACGCCGAGCACGCGCTGGTGGACCGGGTCCAGGCCGCCCGCCAGGACGGCACGGCCTTCATCCTGATCAATCCCGCCGCCTTCACCCACACCTCCGTCGCCCTGCGCGACGCCCTGGCCGCGGTGGCGATCCCGTTCATCGAGATCCACCTTTCCAACCCGCACGCCCGCGAACCGTTCCGCCAGCACAGCTACTTCAGCGACAAGGCCGTCGGCGTGGTCTGCGGCTTCGGCGCCGACAGCTACCGCTACGCCCTCGACGCGGCGGTGGCGCGGCTGCCCGCCTGAGCCTTCGCTTTCCCGTTGCAACGCGTCCGCGCCGCGGACGCCCCACACAGAGGCCACCATGGACCTGCGCAAGATCAAGAAGCTCATCGACCTGCTGGAAGAATCCAACCTCGCCGAAATCGAGATCAAGGAAGGCGAGGAAAGCGTGCGCCTGTCGCGCATCCCGCAGGGCGTCGCCGTGGCCGCCCCGGCCGCCGCCCTGGAAGTGCGCTCCCCCGCCGCGGCCCCGGCGGCCGCGCCGATGCCGATGAGCTCGCCGGTCGAGGCCGCCACCGGCGGCACCCCCAAGCCGGGCAGCGACCTGCCCCCGGGCCACGTGGTGCGCGCGCCGATGGTCGGCACCTTCTACGCCGCCCCGGCACCGGACAAGCCGGCCTTCGTCACCGTCGGCCAGCAGGTCAAGGCCGGCGAGACCCTGGGCATCATCGAGGCGATGAAGATGTTCAACCCGATCGAGGCCGACGTTTCCGGCACCGTGGTCGCGATCCTGTGCGAAAGCGGCCAGCCGATCGAGTTCGACCAGCCGTTGTTCGTGATCGGCTAAACGCCGATCACGACGGGATTCGGGATTCGTGATTCGTGATTCGCAAAAGCAGCGACCCCACGAGCGCCTGGACGCATGGCGCGACGCGATGGCGCTGGTCGAGTCGATCTATCGGATCACGGCCCGTTTCCCGCAAGAGGAACGACTCGGCCTCAGCATGCAGTTGCGCAGGGCGGCGGTAAGCGTACCGTCGAACATCGCGGAGGGCGGCGCCCGTCGCTCGACCGCCGAATACCTGCGCTTCCTGTCCATGGCACGAGGCTCCCTCGCCGAAATCGGTACCCAGCTGGAGATCGCCGAGCGCCTGGGCTACTGCGAACACGACGCCGAAACCAACGACCAGCTCGATCGCACGTTCTCCCGACTCAATGCATTGATCCGCTCGCTCGACACCACGCGAACCGTTCGCGATCCGGGCGCCTCCTACGAATCCCCAATCTCGAATCCCCAATCCCATGCTTGATAAAGTCGTAATCGCCAATCGTGGCGAAATCGCGTTGCGGATCCTGCGCGCCTGCCACGCGCTGGGCATCCGCACCGTCGCCGTGCATTCCACGGTCGACCGCAACCTCAAGCACGTCGCCATGGCCGACGAGTCGGTCTGCATCGGTCCGGCGCCGTCCACCGACAGCTACCTCAACATGGCCTCGATCATCGCCGCCGCCGAGGTGACCGATGCCCAGGCCATCCATCCCGGCTACGGCTTCCTGTCCGAGAACGCGGACTTCGCCGAGCGCGTGGAGCAGTCCGGCTTCATCTTCATCGGGCCCAAGGCCGACACCATCCGCCTGATGGGCGACAAGGTCGAGGCGATCCGCGCGATGAAGGCCGCCGGCGTTCCCTGCGTGCCCGGCTCCGGCGGGCCGCTGGGCGACGACGTCGTCACCAACGCGAAGATCGCCCGCGAGATCGGCTACCCGGTGATCATCAAGGCCGCCGGCGGCGGCGGCGGCCGCGGCATGCGCGTGGTCCACGCCGAGGCCGCGCTGGCCACCGCCATCACCACGACCAAGACCGAGGCCAAGGCGGCCTTCGGCAACGGCGAGGTGTACATGGAGAAGTACCTGGAGAATCCGCGCCACGTGGAGATCCAGGTGCTGGCCGACGGCCAGGGCAACGCCATCCACCTCGGCGAGCGCGACTGCTCGATGCAGCGCCGCCACCAGAAGGTGGTCGAGGAAGCGCCGGCCCCGGGCATCACCCCGGAGCAGCGCGCGGAGATCGGCAAGGTCTGCGTCGAGGCCTGCATCCGCATCGGCTACCGCGGCGCCGGCACGTTCGAGTTCCTGTACGAGAACGGCCGCTTCTACTTCATCGAGATGAACACCCGCATCCAGGTGGAGCATCCGGTCACCGAGATGGTCACCGGCATCGACCTGGTGGCCGAGCAGCTGCGCATCGCCGCCGGCCACAAGCTGCGCATCCGCCAGGAGGAAGTGGTGCTCAACGGCCACGCCATCGAGTGCCGCATCAACGCCGAGGACCCGGAGACCTTCTTCCCCAGCCCCGGCCTGATCCAGCACTTCCACGCCCCGGGCGGCCCGGGCGTGCGCGTGGACACCCACATCTACGAGGGTTACCGCGTGCCGCCGAACTACGACTCGATGATCGGCAAGCTGATCGTGCACGCCCCGGACCGCGAGACCGCGATCTGCCGCATGCGCGTGGCCCTGAGCGAGATGGTGGTCGACGGCATCAAGACCAACATCCCGCTGCAGCAGCGGATCATGCGCGACAAGGGCTTCCAGGCCGGTGGCCAGAACATCCACTACCTGGAAAAGCGCCTGGCCGAGCGCAAGAACCAGTCGATCGCGCTGGGGTGAGGACAACCGGCCCGGCGCGGCGCGCCGGGCAGGTGGCGCCTGGGCCGGCCATGCCGGCCCTTTCCTTTTTGAGGTCGCCGCAGGCCCCGCGTGAGACAATCGCGCCCCCGTACAGCAACCGTCCACGCCCATGCCCTACCTTGAACTTAGCCTGCGCAGCACCGAGGCCGAGCAGCCGCGCTACGAGCGCGCGCTGGAGGACGTGGGCGCGCTGTCGGTCACCCTGCTCGACGCCGATGCCGACACCCCCAACGAGCGTGCCATCCTCGAGCCGGGCGTGGGCGAGACGCCGGTCTGGAAGTCGCTGGTGCTGACTGCGCTGTTCGACGCCGACGCCGATGCGCTGGCCCTGCTGGCGGCGCTGGAATCCTTCGATCCCTCGCTGGACTGGAGCTCGGCCTCGTTCCGCACGGTCGAGGACCAGGACTGGGAGCGCGTGTGGCTGGACCAGTTCCAGCCGATGCGCTTCGGCGAGCGCACCTGGATCGTGCCGTGGAACCACGAGCTGCCGGCGGAGGCCGACGTGGCCGATGCCGCGGTGGTGCGCCTGGACCCGGGCCTGGCCTTCGGCTCCGGCACCCACCCGACCACCGCGCTGTGCCTGCGCTGGCTGGACGGGCTGGCCGGCAGCGGCCTGCTGCAGGGCGCGCGCGTGCTCGACTTCGGCTGCGGCTCGGGCATCCTGGCCCTGGCCGCACTGAAACTCGGCGCCGCGCAGGCGGTGGGCGTGGACAACGACCCGCAGGCGGTGCAGGCCTCGCTCGACAACGCGCTGCGCAACGAAGTCGACGGCAGGCTTGCCGTCTACCTGCCGGACGACGAACCGGTAGCGACCTACCCGGTGGTGGTGGCCAACATCCTGGCCTCGGCGCTGGACGCCCTGGCCGAGGTGCTGGCCGCGCGCGTGGCCCCGGGCGGGCGCATCGCCCTGTCCGGCATCCTCCAGGGCCAGGAAGACGAGCTGCTGGAGCGCTACGCGGCATGGTTCGAAGAGCTGCAGGTGGCCGTCGACGGCGACTGGGTGCGGATCGACGGCGTGCGTCGCTGAGGCGACCAGGCCCGCCTGCGCGATCGGCGGGCGCATGGTTGAATAGCGGGCATGTTCCCCGCCTGCCCGCACTGCGACTTCCTGGTCACCCACCTGTCCGGCCAGCCGCGCCCGGAGACCTGCCCGCGCTGCGGCAAGCCGATGGCGGCGGGTGCCGCGCAGGCTGCCGCGCCTGCGCCGGCGGACGCGCCGCCCGCCACGCCGGATACACCCGCGACGCCGGCACCCGCGCTGGCGACCCTGCTCGATGACGAGCCACCGGCGGCCGGGGACGTGGAACTGCCCGCCGGACCGCACCCCGTCCCAACCGCCGGCACGGGCGTCGAACCGGCTTCGGACGCCCCGGTCCCAGCGCTGGCCACGCCCGTTGCGGAAACGGAGCCCGCGGCGGAACCGGAACCGGTCGCCGCGGAGCCGGCGATCGCCGCCGAAGCACCGTCCGTCGTCGCACCGGAGCCGGCGCCGGCTGCCGCCGCGCCTGCCGCCAAACCGCCCGTGGCGGCGCGCACCGGCACCAGGGCGCACGCACTGCGCGGCTACTGGCAGTGGCTGCTGATCGCCCTCCTGGGCCTGCTGCTGGGACTGCAGATCCTGCTGGCCGATCGCGCGCGGCTGGCCGCCGATCCGGACTGGCGTCCGCTGCTGCTGCAGGCCTGTGGCCTGCTGCATTGCACCCTGCCCGCCTGGCACGAACCCACCGCATTCACCATGGTCGAGCGCAGCGTGCGCCCGGGCCAGGCCTCCGGCACCCTGCGGGTGGATGCCACCTTCCGCAACGACGCGCGCTGGGCCCAGCCATGGCCCACGCTGCAGCTGTCGCTGTCGGACGCCGACGGCCGCACCACCGGCGACGGTGTGTTCGCGCCCGAGCAGTACCTGGGCCAGCCTCCGGACGGGCTGCTTGCACCGGGACAGAGCGCCCAGATCACCTTCGTGGTGCAGGAACCGGCGCCGGGGACGGTCGCCTTTGCCTTCAGGTTCCACTGACGTCCAATGGCAGCGACCGGAAGGCCGCGCTAGACTCCCCAACCCGCTCGATGCACGCGCATCACCTGACGGAATCCCACGTGCAGCAGAACGCTTCCTCCCGCGCCGACGCCGGCCGCCCCGCCTCCCGCCAGCCGCTCCGCGAGCACGTGGCGCAGTCGGTCAGGCGCTACCTGCGCGACCTGGACGGGGTGGAAGCCAACGACGTCTACGAGATCGTGCTGCGCGAGATGGAGATCCCGCTGTTCGTTGAAGTGCTCAACCACTGCGACGGCAACCAGAGCCGCGCCGCGGCCCTGCTGGGGATCCACCGCGCGACCCTGCGCAAGAAGCTCAAGGACTACGGGCTGGTCTGAGCCCCACCGGGCGGCCCGTGCCGGGGTGGCGGCTATAATTCCGCCTCTTTCCCGCACCTGCCGCCACCCATGACTGCCGACCTCCTGCCCGTGCGCCGGGCACTGCTGTCCGTTTCCGACAAGACCGGCCTGATCGACCTCGCCCGCGCCCTGGCCGCGCGCGGCATCGAACTGCTGTCCACCGGCGGCACCGCCCGCGCCATCCGCGAGGCCGGACTGCAGGTCAGGGACGTGTCCGAAGTGACCGGCTTCCCGGAAATGATGGATGGCCGGGTCAAGACCCTGCACCCGGTCGTGCATGGCGGCCTGCTCGGCCGCGCCGGCATCGACGACGCGGTGATGGCCCAGCACGGCATCGGCGCGATCGACCTGCTGGTGCTCAACCTGTATCCGTTCGAGCAGGTGACGGCGAAGGCCGACTGCACCCTGGCCGACGCGGTGGAGAACATCGACATCGGCGGCCCGGCGATGCTGCGCTCGGCGGCCAAGAACTTCGCCCGGGTCGCGGTGGCCACCTCGCCTGACCAGTACGCCGGCCTGCTGGCCGAACTGGAAGCCAACGACGGCCGGCTCTCGGCGGCGACCCGCTTCGCCCTGTCGGTGGCCGCATTCAACCGCGTGGCCCAGTACGACGCGGCGATCAGCAACTACCTGTCGGCCGTGACCGACACCAGCGCCGAGGTGCCGGTGCGCACCGCCTTCTCGGCCCAGTCCAACGGCAACTTCATCAAGGTCATGGACCTGCGCTACGGCGAGAATCCGCACCAGCAGGCCGCGTTCTACCGCGACCTGCATCCGGCGCCGGGTTCGCTGGCCACCTTCAAGCAGCTGCAGGGCAAGGAGCTGAGCTACAACAACATCGCCGACGCCGACGCGGCCTGGGAATGCGTGCGCCAGTTCGACGCCCCGGCCTGCGTGATCGTCAAGCACGCCAATCCCTGCGGCGTGGCCGTGGCGGCCAACGTCGGCGAGGCCTACGAGCTGGCCTACGCCACCGACCCGACCAGCGCCTTCGGCGGCATCCTCGCCTTCAACCGCCCGCTGGATGCGGCCACGGCCAAGACCATCCTCGACCGCCAGTTCGTCGAGGTGCTGCTGGCGCCGGAATACGATGCCGGCGCGCTGGAGTACGCGACGAAGAAGGCCAACGTGCGCGTGCTGCGCATCCCGATGGCGCCGCCGTCGCCGGGCTTCATCGACCTCAAGCGCGTTGGCTCGGGCCTGCTGATGCAGACCGCCGACGACCGCGTGGTCACCCGCGACGAGCTGAAGGTGGTGACGAAGCTGGCGCCGACGGATGCCCAGTTCGCCGACCTGCTGTTCGCGTGGAAGGTGGCCAAGTTCGTCAAGTCCAACGCCATCGTCTACGCGAAGGACAGCCGCACCGTGGGCGTGGGCGCCGGGCAGATGAGCCGCGTGTACTCGGCGCGCATCGCCGGCATCAAGGCCGCCGACGCCGGCCTGGTGGTCGAGGGCTCGGTGATGGCCTCCGATGCGTTCTTCCCGTTCCGCGACGGCATTGACGCCGCCGCCGCCGCCGGCATCAAGGCGGTGATCCAGCCGGGCGGCTCGATGCGCGACGCCGAGGTGATCGCCGCGGCCGACGAGCACGGCATCGCCATGGTGTTCACCGGCGTGCGTCACTTCCGCCACTGACACAAGGGCGGCATCGCGCATGGCAGCGGCCGCGCCCCTCCGGGGCGCGGCCGTTTTGCTTTCGTCCGCAGGCATCACCCGGCGTTCGCCGCCCCGGTCCCAGGATGGCCGCCAACACGCCAACGGGAGGGAGCCCCCATGTGGATCCGCGAGGAAGGTCCGGACGACATCGACGCCATCTGCAACGTGCTGCGCAGGGCCTTCGCCGATGCGCCCGGCGAGGGCCGGCTGGAAACCCGCACCGTCGACACCCTGCGCCTGGACCACGCCCTTGCGGTCTCGCTGGTGGCCGACATCGACGGCCGCGTCGCCGGCCATGTCGCCTTTTCCCCCGCGCGACCGTCGCGCGACGGTGACGCCTGGTATGTGCTCGGCCCGCTGGCGGTGGACCCGTCCGACCCGGGGCGCGGCGTCGGCAGCGCCCTGGTCCATGCCGGCCTGCGCGCGCTGCAGGAGCGCGAGGCCAACGGCTGCGTGGTCCTGGGCGATCCGGCCTACTACGGGCGCTTCGGCTTCGTCGCCGATCCGCTGCTGACCCTGCCCGGGGCGCCGGAAGGCATGTTCCAGGCGCTGCGCTTCACCGACGCCGCATCGGCCGGCGAGGTCGTGCTGCATCCGGCCTTCGGCCAACAGGAAAAGCCCTGACCGGCTGGCGGTGGTTGCCGGCGAAAGCGCCGCCGGCGCGGAGTCCGGCGCGGCGCTCAGGCTAGAATTGCGTTCCCTTTCCCGCGATTTCCTCCCTACATGAGCAAGGTCCTGGTCATCGGTTCCGGCGGGCGCGAGCACGCGCTGGCGTGGAAGCTCGCGCAGTCGCCGCGCGTCAGCGAAGTGATCGTCGCCCCGGGCAATGCCGGCACCGCCTCCGAGGGCAAGTGCCGCAATGCCGCGGTCAAGGTCACCGACCTCGATGGCCTGCTGCAGCTTGCGCGCGACGAAGGCGTGGCGGTGACCGTGGTTGGCCCCGAGGTGCCGCTGGTGGCCGGCGTGGTCGACCGCTTCCGCGAAGCCGGCCTGCGCATCTTCGGCCCCACCGCCGCGGCCGCGCAGCTGGAAGGCAGCAAGGCCTTCGCCAAGGACTTCCTCGCCCGCCACGGCATCCCGACCGCGTTCTACGCCGTCCACACCCAGGTCGACGCGGCCCTCGCCTACATCCGCGAAAAGGGCGCACCGATCGTGGTCAAGGCCGACGGTCTGGCCGCCGGCAAGGGCGTGATTGTCGCCATGACCCTCGAGGAAGCCGAGGCCGCGGTGCGCGACATGCTCTCGGGCAATGCCTTCGGCGATGCCGGCGCACGCGTGGTGATCGAGGAATTCCTCGAGGGCGAGGAAGCCAGCTTCATCTCGATGGTGGACGGGAAGACGGCGCTGCCGATGGCCACCTCGCAGGACCACAAGCGCGTGGGCGATGGCGATACCGGCCCCAACACCGGCGGCATGGGCGCGTACTCGCCGGCGCCGGTGGTCACCCCCGACGTGCACGCGCGGATCATGCGCGAGGTGGTGGAGCCAACCGTGGCCGGCATGGCTGCCGACGGCATCCCGTTCACCGGCTTCCTCTACGCCGGGCTGATGATCGATGCCTCCGGCGCGCCGAAGGTGATCGAGTTCAACGTGCGCTTCGGCGACCCGGAAACCCAGCCGGTGATGCTGCGCCTGCAGTCGGACCTGCTGGACCTGGTCGAGGCGGCGATCGACGGCCGCCTGCACGAGGTCCAGGCGCAGTGGGATCCGCGGCCCTCGCTGGGCGTGGTGATCGCCGCGCGTCCGTATCCGGAGTCGCCTGTGACGGGCGAGGCCATCAGCGGTCTCGACGCGGTGCCCGCCGACGTCAAGGTGTTCCATGCCGGCACCGCGCTGGATGCCGACGGCAAGGTCGTCAGCGCCGGCGGCCGCGTACTGTGCGTGACCGCGCTGGGCGGCAGCGTGGCCGACGCCCAGCGCCGCGCCTATACCGGGGTGGACGCGATCCGCTGGGAACACGCCTTCTGCCGCCGCGACATCGGCTGGCGCGCGATCGCCCGCGAGCAGGCCAACTGAGCCATGGCCGGCCGGGTCGAGCCGTTCCGCGCGATCGCCATCAGCCAGCTGGCGCGTGCGCTGGAGGCCCAGGGCCGCTCCGTGGTGCACATGGAGTTCGGCCAGCCTTCCACGCCGGCGCCGGCCGCGGCACTGGCGGCGGTGCGCGAGGGGCTCGACCGCGATCCGCCCGGCTACTGGGAGAGCGTGCCGCTGCGGGCCCGCATCGCCCGCCACTACCGCGACGCCTACGGCGTGGAAGTGGATCCGGCGCAGGTCGTCCTCACCTGCGGCGCATCGCCGGCGCTGCTGCTGGCGATGCTGTCCCGCCTCGAGGCCGGCGACCGCACCGCCTCCGCCCGCCCCGGCTACATCGCCTACCGCAACACCGCCATCGCCGCGCGCCTGCAACCGGTGGAGATCGGCTGCGGACCGGAAAGCCGCTACCAGCTCACCGCGGCGGCGATCGCCGCGCTGGATCCTGCACCGGCCGGCGTCATCCTCGCCAGTCCGGCCAATCCCACCGGCACCATCATCGAACCCGGCGAGCTGCGCGCCATCGCGGACGTGTGCCGGCAGCGCGGCATCGTCCTGCTGTCGGACGAGATCTACCACGGCCTGCACTACACGCGGCCGGCGCACTCGATCCTGCAATACGCGCCGGACGCGATGGTGGTGAACAGCTATTCGAAGTACTACTCGATGGTGGACTGGCGCCTGGGCTGGCTGCTGGTGCCGCCGTCGCACGTGGACACCGCGCGTGCCTATGCCGGCAACCTTTTCCTGACCCCGCCCTCGCCCAGCCAGCAGGCCGCGCTGGTGGCGATGGACTGCACGGAGGAGCTGGAAGGCCATCGCGCCACCTACGCGCGCAACCGCCAGCTGCTGCTGGAGGCGCTGCCCGACCTGGGCCTGGAGCGCATCGCCCCGCCCGACGGCGCGTTCTACATCTGGGCCGACGTGGCCCACCTGGCCGACGACAGCCTCGGGCTGTGCCGGCGCATCCTCGAGGACACCGGCGTGGCCCTGGCCCCGGGCGTGGACTTCGACCCCGTCGATGGCCACCGCTTCATCCGCTTCAGCTTCGCCCCGGCCACGGTGCACGTGGAGGAGGCGCTGCGGCGGCTGCGGCCGTGGTTCGCGGCGCAGCCGCGCAGCCGCTGAGGGCTCAGCCGGGCGCGCCGCCCAGGTAGTCCAGCACCACCTGCAGCATCGCCTTCGCGCCATGCTCCAGCGCCGCCTCGTCCGGCGCGTAGTGCGGCGAGTGGTTGATCGGCGCCTTCGCCGGATCCTGCCCGGCCGGCGTGGTGCCGACCAGGAAGAACGCGCCCGGCACCTCGTTGGCGAACTGCGAGAAGTCCTCGGCGATGGTCTGCAGCGGCATCTCCACCACGCCGGAGGCGCCGGCAGCCGCCTGCAGCGAGGCCAGCACGCGTCGCGCCAGCTGCGGTTCGTTGATCGTGGCCGGCGCGGTGTTCACCACCTCCAGCCTCGCGGTGGCGCCGGCGGCGTGCGCGTAGTCGCTGGCGATGCGTTCGAAGCGCGCGATCACGTCCTCGCGCACGGCCGGGTCGAAGGTGCGCAAGGTACCGACCAGCTTCGCCTCGTCCGGGATGATGTTGAAGCGCACGCCGGCGTTGAACTGGCCCGCGGTCAGCACCACCGGCGTGCTGGCGATGTTCACCTGGCGCGCGATCATGCTCTGGGTGCCCAGCAGGATCTGCGCAGCCACCGTGATCGGATCGACGCCATCCCACGGCCGCGAACCATGGGTCTGGCGGCCACGCACCGTCAGGGCCCACTCGTCGGCGCTGGCCAGCAACGGCCCGCTGCGGAAGCCGACCTGGCCCACCTGCAGCGCGGACCACACGTGCAGGCCGAACACTGCCTCCGGGCGGAAGTCCTTCCACAGCCCCTCGTCCAGCATCAACCGCGCGCCGAACGGCGCGCCCGGTTCGTCGGGACCTTCCTCCGAAGGCTGGAACACGAACATCACCTCGCCGGCCAGTTCCTGCCGGCGTTCTGCCAGCGCGCGGGCCACGCCCAGCAGGATCGCCACGTGCAGGTCGTGGCCGCAGGCGTGCATCACGCCCACCGGCTGGCCGCGATAGGTCGAGCGCACGGTGGAGGCGAACGGCAGGCCGGTGGCCTCCTCCACGGGGAGCGCGTCCATGTCCGCGCGCAGGGCGATGCGCGGACCGGGTTTGCCACCGCGCAGGACCGCGGCCACGCCGGTGCGGGCGATGCCGGTGCGCGGCTCCAGTCCCAGCGCGCGCAGCTCGCGGGCGATGGCGGCAGCGGTGCGGGTTTCGTGTCCGCCCAGCTCCGGATGGCGGTGGAAGTCGCGCCGCCACTCCACCATCGCCGGGTACTGCGCCCGCGCCGCGGTCGCGGCGACGGAGGCGTCGCCCGCGGCGGCAGGCAAGGCCACGCCCAGCAGGGCGGCCAGCAGGCAGTGCAGGACCAGGGGCTTCATGCGCGCGGCTCCGTCGTGGGGACGCCCGATGGTAGCCGCCACGCGCTAGACGTTGGCCTGTTCCGGCGGCAGCGAGGTCTCGATCGGGGCCGCGCCCAGCCCCTCCCCGATGCCCGCGGCATGGCTGTCCACGCCGTACGAGGTCATCGACAGCGAACCGTAGGCATAGCCCTCCACCAGCGGCCGTGGCGGATGCCCGGCCGCGGCCGCCAGGCCGGCGATGTACAGCAGCGGCAGGAAGTGGTCGGGGCTGGGTACGGCCAGCCGGTAGTCCGGATGCGCGACCAGCGACGGCACCTCGTGCGGACGCTCCAGCATCAGTTCCCGCGCGGCTTCCTCGAAGCGCCGGGTCCAGTCGAACGCACCATCGGGCTGGTGCCAGTCGATCGCGCGCAGGTTGTGCACCACGTTGCCGCTGCCGATCACCATGACCCCGCGCGAACGCAGCTTGGCCAGCTTCGCGCCGAGCGCCAGGTGCCATTCCGGCGGCCTGCGCGCGTCGATCGACAGCTGCACCACCGGCACGTCCGCCTTCGGGAAGGCGTGCACCAGCACCGACCAGGTGCCGTGGTCCAGGCCCCAGCCATCCAGGTCGGCGCCGACCTGGTCGGGCGCCACCGCGTCCGCGACCTCCTCCACCAGGTCCGGCAGGCCCGGCGCCGGGTACTGCACGTCGAACAGCGCCTGGGGAAAGCCGTAGAAATCGTGGATGGTGCGCGGCCGGGGCATGGCGGTGACCGCAGTGGCATTGACGTACCAGTGCGCCGACACCGCCAGGATCGCGCGCGGCCGCGGCGAGTCCGCGCCGAAGGCGCGCCAGGCTTCGGTGTAGCGGTTGCGCTCCAGCGCGTTCATCGGGCTGCCGTGTCCGAGGAAGGCGGCCGGCATCAGGGCGTTGGCGTCCACGTCGGACTCCGTCGTGCGGGGATCCGGGCCACTTTAAGCCCGCAACGCCGGCATGGCGCAGGGACCCGCGCAACGGATCGTTCCCGGCCCCCGGTTGCGGGGACCGGCGGCATCCACCGCGGCCATGCGCTCTGCTAGGCTCCGCGCCAGTCCCGCGGAGAGCCGCATGGCCGCCCACAGCCAGTTCGCGCTGCTGACCCAGCGCCGTTTCCTGCCCTACTTCATCGTCCAGGCGCTCGGCGCCTTCAACGACAACGTCTACCGCCAGGCGATCATCGGCCTGCTGTTCTTCCTCGGCGTCAGCGCCGAGGAGCGCTCGACCTACGCGGTCATCGCCCCGGCGATCTTCATCGTGCCCTACTTCCTGTTCTCGGCCATCGCCGGGCAGGTGGCCGAAAAGCTGGAGAAGCAGCGCCTGATCGTGATCACCACCAGCATGGAGATCGCGATCATGTCGCTGGCGGCGGTGGGTTTCCTGCTGCAGTCGATGCCGCTGCTGCTGGTGGCGCTGTTCTGCACCGGCCTGCAGTCGACCCTGTTCGGTCCGGTGAAGTACTCGGTGCTGCCGGCCATCCTCAAGCCCGAGGAGCTGACCGGCGGAAACGGCCTGGTCGAGATGGGCACCTCGATCTCGATCCTCGGCGGCATGATCACCGGCGGCCTGATCTTCCAGGTCGCCGGCGCCCATGGGCCGGAGGCGGCGGCCGCGGCGATCGTGGCGCTGGCCATCGCCGGCAACCTGGTGGCGCGCCTGATCCCGCGGGTGGATGCCGGCGCGCCGGACCTGAAGATCGGCTGGAACCCGCTGCCGGAATCGCTGGCGGTGCTGCGCATGGCGCGCGCCCAGCCGGCGGTACGCAACGCCATCCTCGGCGTGTCCTGGTTCTGGTTCTTCGGCACCATCATCACCTCGCAGCTGCCCGCCTACGCCGAACTCAACCTTGGCGGCGCCTCCGGCTCGGCCACGCTCTACATCTTCGTGCTGGCGCTGTTCTCGGTTGGCACCGGCACCGGCTCGCTGCTGTGCGAGAAGCTGTCGGCGCGCACCGTGGAGATCGGCCTGGTGCCGCTGGGCGCGGCCGGCATGAGCGCGTTCCTGCTGGACCTGTACTTCGCCCGCCCCGGCGCGGCGCCCGTCACCGGGCTGGACGTGGCCGGCTTCCTGGCCCAGCCCGGCAGCCTGCGCATCGTCGTCGACCTGCTGGGCATCGGCGTGTTCACCGGCTTCTTCGTGGTGCCGCTGTTCGCCCTGATCCAGAGCCGCACGCCGTCCTCGCGCATGTCGCGGGTGTTCGCCGCGCTGAACATCCAGAACTCCGGCTTCATCGTCCTGGCGGCGGTGGTGGGCCTCGGCGCGGGCATGCTGGGCTGGAGCAGCCCGCAGCTGTTCCTGGCCCTGGCCATCGCCAACGTGCTGGTGGCGGCGTGGATCTTCGCCCTGGTACCCGAGTTCCTGATGCGCTTCCTCAGCTGGGTGCTGGTGCGGGCGCTGTACCGTCTGCGCGTGCGCGGCGTGGAGGAACACGTGCCGGACGAGGGCGCGGCGGTTATCGTGTGCAACCACGTCAGCTACATGGATGCGCTGATCCTGGCCGCGAGCATCCCGCGCCCGGTGCGCTTCGTCATGTACTACCGGATCTTCGACATCCCGGTGATGAGCTGGATCTTCCGCACCGCGCGCGCCATCCCCATCGCCGGCGCACGCGAGGATCCCGAACGCATGCAGCGCGCGTTCGACGCCATCGACGCTGCGCTGGCCGAGGGCGAGCTGGTGTGCATCTTCCCCGAGGGCGCGCTGACGAAGGACGGGGAGATCGCGCCGTTCAGGTCCGGCGTGGAACGGATCCTGGAACGCGCCGCCGCGGCCGGGCGCCCGGTGCCGGTGGTGCCGATGGCGCTGCGCGGGATGTGGGCCAGCATGTGGAGCCGCCGCGACTCGCGCCTGGGCCGCATGCGCGTGCCGCGCCGCCTGCGCGCACGGGTCGAGGTGGTGGCCGAGGCGCCGCTGCACGGCCTGGTGACGGCCGGGGCGCTGGAAACCAGGGTGAGAGGGCTTCGCGGCGACGCGGCCTGAAGCCGGAGGCGCCCTCCGGGCCACGCCTGCCCGGGCGGCGCCTTTGCCGGCGCCTGCCGGTCGGTTAGGCTTGCCAGGTTGTCCGGGGGGGATGCACGACGAGCATGGACGCGATGCCATCTGCGCCTGTCAGGAGCGCATCCCGGCCTCCGCCGGCCGGCGTCGCTGCGGCCGCCCGGCGGTTTCCCGTTCCCAGGCAGGCTGGCGCATCACCCGCCAGCACCGCCACGCGCAAGCCGGCGTCACGGCTTTCATTCCCTGCTGGAGCATGCAGATGAGCTACGTCCCACCGCCGCCGAACGCCGCACCCGTGCACGGACCGGTACCCAACCACCTGGCCTGGTCGATCATCTCCACGGTGCTGGCAACCTGCCTGTGCTGCCCGCTGGGCCTGGTCGGCATCGTGGCGATCGTGTTCTCCAGCAAGGTCAACACGCTGCTCAACCAGGGCGACATCGAAGGCGCTCGCCGCGCCTCGGCCAATGCCAAGACCTGGTGCTGGGTCACCACCGCCCTGGCCATCATCGGCCTGCTGTGGAGCATCTACTTCTTCACCAGCGGCGGCATGGCCGAATACCAGCAGATGATGGAACAGATGCAGGGCTGATCCATGGCCCTGTCGCGACCCCTGCGGATCGCGATGCTGGCGTCGGCCGCGCTCGCGGCCGGCGCCGGTTTCTGGCTGTTGCGCACCTACGATCCCAACGTGGCCGGCAATCCGTTCCCACCGTGCATGTTCCGCGCCTTCACCGGCTGGTTCTGCATCGGCTGCGGCCTGACCCGGGCCATGCACGCGCTGGTCCACGGAGACCTGCCCCGGGCGTTCGCGATGAACCCGCTGGGCGTGACCGTGCTCGCGCTGGCTCCGCTGATGGTGGCCTGGTCCGGCGGCTGGCAGCCGCGGCTGCTGGCTCCGGCCATGCGCTGGGTGCTGGAGCCGAAGGTCTGGCTGGTGCTGCTGCCGGGGTACTGGATCCTGCGGAACCTTCCGTGGTTTCCGTTCACGCTGCTCGCACCGGCCTAGGGCAACGCCAGCCCAGGCGGTGAGGTCGCAGGCGCGTAGCGACGCGTTCGGCGTGGCCAGCACCCGGGTGCCTGCCTGGCGCAGGTGGCGCGCAACCTGCCGTGCTTCCCGTTTAGGTTGCTGGCGCGGTGGCGGGCGCCAGGTACCGCGACGCGGCGCGGTTCAGCCCACCCAGCCTGCGATCACCAGCAGGGCCAGCAACGCCAGCCACAGCAGCAGCATCCGCCATACCAGGTTCATGGCGTCGCGCAGCTCGGGCATGTCGCCCCGCAAGGGCAGGCGACCGGCCTCGAGATCCTCTTCGGCCTCCTCGGCCAGTTCGCGCCCGACCGCCGTGCGCGCGGCCGCTTCCAGGAACCCGCTTTCGGGATTCCAGCGCGCGCCACCGGCAGCGCGCCATGCGCGGGTGACCAGGTCGAAGTTGCCTGCCAGGGCCAGTGCCAGGGTCATCAGTTGCGCCACCGGCCACTCCATCCAGCGCAGCAGCCACGCCACGCCGGCGGCGTTTTCCGGCGGCAGGTGCCCGACATGGCCACCGAACGCGGTGCGCTCCAGCAGGCGGTAGAGCACCGCGCCGGCCGGGCCAAGCAGCAGGAACCAGAACAGCACGGCGAACCAGCGCCGCAGCGCGCTGCGCACGACCACCGCCGACAGCCCTGGGCCCTCGGCCACCGCCACGCCGGGCTCGGGCGCAAGCTGGTCGAGCCGGGCGCGGCGGGTGGACGCCTCATCGGCGTCCAGCACGGCCTCCACGTCCACGTCCAGGTCACGCGGCCCCCAGGCCAGTACCAGCACGACGATGCCGAACAGCACGCCGGGCAATCCGTAGAGCATCCGGCCCAGGCTCAGCTGCACGAGCAGGACCAGCAGCACCGGGGGCAGCACGGCCAGCGCGATGCCCCAGCGGGTGCGCCACGGTCCCCCGTCCGCCAGGTGCGTGGCGAGCCAGTCCTGCCAGTGCGCGTACCAGCGGTAGCTGCGCAGCGGCGCCATCACCGCCGGTGCCACGTGGCCCAGCACCAGCGCGATGATCACCGCGACCAGGGTCGTGAACATGGAGCCCTCCGTCAGCCGATACTAGCCGGCGATGCCGCCGGGGTGCCCTCGGCGTACCAGTATTCGACCAGCGCGCGGGCGATCGACAGCGCCGACGGCATGATCGGGCCCGTGCTGGCGTCCTCGCCGCGGGCCAATGCCTGGCCAACCTCCTCGCGGGTGAACCAGCGCGCCGCCTCCAGCTCGCCGTCGAGCCGCGGCAGGGCCGGTTCCCCGCGGGCGATGTAACCCAGCATCAGCGACCCGGGGAAGGGCCAGGGCTGGGCGGCCAGGTAGCGGCAATGGAGCACCCGTACCCCGGTCTCCTCGTGCACCTCGCGTGCCACCGCCTGCTCCGGCGTCTCGCCGGGCTCGACGAAACCGGCCAGCACCGACCAGCGCCCGGGTACCCAGCCGGGCTGCCGTCCAAGCAGCAGCCGCTCGCCGTCGCCGACGGCCACGATCACGGCCGGATCGACCCGCGGGTAGTGGTCGCTGCCGCAGCCGGGGCAGTGCCCGACGAAGCCGCCGCGCTGGAATTCCAGGCGCTGGCCGCAGGCGCCGCAATGCCGGCTGCGCGCGCGCCAGTGCAGCATCCCGCGGGCGTAGGCGAAGGCGCCTGCCACCGTCGGCGACCACGACGTGGCCGCCCGGCGCAGGTCGATCCAGCGTGGCACGTCCAGGCCGGCCGGCGCCTGCAAGGCGTAGTGGGCCTGCCCGCCCGGGTCGATGCCGAGGAAGATCGCTTCGCTGGAATGCCCGCCAAGCTGCGCGCCGGACCGCCGCAACGGCTGGCCGTCGGCATCGGCGGCGGCGCGGCCGTCGGCATCCAGCAGCCGGACACGCGCGTCCGGCCAAAGCCCGGCGAGCGCGGCGGCGTCGCCGCGCAGCGCATCGGACCGGTCCAGCCCGGCATCGCCGAAGGCGTATCCGGACAGCATGGCCTCGGCGGTCGTGGCCACCGGCATGCCCTCCGGCCGGCTCAGACGCTGAAGCTGCTGCCGCAGCCGCAGGTCGTCTTGGCGTTGGGGTTGCGGATCACGAACTGCGCGCCGCTGAGCCCCTCGCTGTAGTCGACCTCGGCGCCCATCAGGTACTGCAGGCTGAGCGGATCCACCAGCAGGGTCACCCCGTCGGTGGCCACGGCCATGTCGTCCTCGGCCTGGTTCTCGTCGAACTCGAAGCCGTACTGGAAGCCGGAACAGCCGCCGCCCTGGATGTACACCCTCAGCTTGAGGTCGGCATTGCCTTCTTCGGAGATCAGCTCGCGGACCTTGGCCGCGGCGGCACTGCTGAAGCGCAGCGGCTGGTCCAGCTGCTGGTAGCTGGGAACTGTGGGAAGCGGAATCATGCCGCCAGCATGGGGGCGCCGGGCGCCCCGTTCAAGCCTCGGCGGCGGCCATCGCGCTCTTGGCGCCGGCCTTGTCCTTCTTCACGCCGCTGGCCTGCTCGCCGGCCTGCTCCGGCGCCGGCAGGGCGCGCTGGGCCTTGGGTGGGGAATGGACCAGGCGTCCGGTGAGCTGGGCGCCCGCATTCATCTCCACGACCGCGTAGTGGACGTCGCCCTCCACGCGGGCCTGCTGGGCCAGCTCCACCCGCTCGGCGGCATGCACGTCGCCGCGCACGGTGCCGTTGATCACCACCACCGGGGCCTGGATATGCCCGTCGATGGAGCCGCTCTCCGCCAGCACCAGGCTGGCCGGCTTGCCCTCGATGGCCTGCACCCGGCCTTCGATGCGGCCTTCCACGTACAGGCCGCCGCTGAAGTCCATGTCGCCCCGGATCACGACGTCCGGGCCGATCAGGGTGTCGATGGTGTAGCCGTTGCGCTGGCTGGATTTCTTGTTTCCAAACACGTTACCTGCCTCCCCCGCTAGCGGTGGTCTTCCAGTCGAAAGTCTGCTCGGCATTGCCCCCGTTGCCGCGCAGCAAGACTCTCACACGTTGCGGCGTGAAATCCCTGGGCAGCATCACGCTGCCGTCCAGTTCCTGGAAATAACGGAAGGAATACGCCTGTCCGGCCGCATCGCCGCGCTGCAGGAGCTCCTCCCAGCCGATGCTGGCCAGCTTGCCGTCGCGCACGCCTTCGATGGTGAAGCGCATCTGGCCCTGGCTGATCGCGCCACGGTTCAGGTTCTGGGTCAGCACCGCCCGGTAGCGCCAGGTGCCCCCCTCCTCCGGCGCGAACTCGATCGAGTGCACGCTCAGGCCCTTGCGCTGGCTGGTGGAACCGACCAGGCGCTCGTAGAAGGCCACGTCCGCGCGCAGCGCGGCGATCTCCTCGTCGCGCTCGGCCAGCGAGGCCTGCAGCTCGGTGTTGGCCGCGCGGCTGATCTGGTCCGAGCGCTCCAGCGTCACCACCCGCTGGTTCAGCTCCTCGAGCTGGCGCTGGCGCTGCTCGGCCTCCCGCTGGGCCTGGCGCGAGGCCTCGCGCGCGTACTGCAGGCCGGGCGCGGCCAGGCGGGTGGAAACCAGGCCGACGACCGCCAGGCTGAGCAGCCAGGCCGCGGCGATGGCGATCTTCCAGGTGCGCTCCGAGCCACGGCGGCGCGGAACAATGCGGAAACGGGGCGCGGGTTCTGTCATCGGGGCGGTCTGGCGTTTCTGCCTATACTGCGGCGACGGCCGGGCAGTGTAACCATCCGTCCGTCGGCGTACGCAGCCGCTGGCGCCGCCGCATGCACCACCGGGACGATTTCCATGACCGACGCCCATGTCTTCGTGATCGGCCTGCTCCTGGCCTGGATGGCGGGGATCCGCGCCTACCTGACCGTGTTCGGTGTGGGCCTGGCCGGACTCCTGGGCTGGGTCGAGCTGCCGCCGGCGCTGCAGGCGACGCAGTCGTGGTGGGTGCTCGGCACCTCCGGCGCGCTGGCGCTGGCGGAGTTCTTCGCCGACAAGATCCCCGGCGTGGATTCGGCCTGGGACCTGCTGCAGACCCTCGCCCGCATCCCCGCCGGCGCGTTCCTCGCCGCGGCGGCGCTGTCCCCGGACGGCGACCTGGGCGCCGGGGCACTGGCCGCCGGCGCCGGCGCGGCGATGGCCAGCCATGCACTGAAGTCCGGCACCCGGGCCCTGCTCAACACCTCGCCGGAGCCGGCCAGCAACTGGGTCGCGTCGATCGCCGAGGACACCCTCGTGGTCGGCGGCATGGCCCTGGCCATCGCCCACCCATGGCTGGCGCTGGCGATCGTCGTGGGGATCAGCGTCTGTGGCGCCGCCGCGGTGTGGTGGATCTGGCGCCTCCTGGCGCGCGGCGTGCGCCGGCTGCTGGCCCCGCAATAGGCCCGCAACGGTCAAGGCTTGTACCGGATGGAGGGATTGGTCACATAATGCAGGCCCAATAGGGGACCCATTGATGGCCGCACGAGATCCTGCGCCCACGCCGGAGGACCCGGCTGCGCGCCAGCGCATACGCGCCGAAACCCCGCCACCGCACTACTGGCGTCGCTGGACGCGCGATGCCGTGGACACATCGGCCGACGCCGCCCCCGCGGCGCCGGCGGCTCCGGCTGCGCGCCCTGCCGTGGTGCCGCTGGCCGAAGCCGTGGCGACGCCATCCGGACCGGAACCCACGCCGGCGCCGGTGCTCGCCCATTCCGACGAGCCGCCCTACCGCATCCTGGTGGTGGAGGACGACCGCCCGCAGGCGCTGTTCGCGCAGAGCGTGCTGCACGGCGCCGGCATGCAGGCCGAGGTCCTCATGCAGCCGGAGGGCATGGTCGAGGCCATCACCCGGTTCAAGCCCGACCTGATCCTGATGGACCTGCACCTGCCGGGCGTGGACGGCCAGCGCCTGACCACCCTGGTGCGCCAGCAGCCGGGCTGCCAGCTGCTGCCGATCGTGTTCCTCACCGGCGATCCGGATCCGGATCGCCAGTTCGAGGTCCTCGCCGCCGGTGCCGACGACTGCCTGGTCAAGCCGGTGCGGCCGCGCCACCTGATCGCCGCGGTCGCCAACCGCATCCAGCGCACCCGCGCCCAGCGCGAGCTGGCGGCCGTCCCGGCCGCGGCGGTGCAGGTGCAGACCCTGCGCAGCCACCCGGAACCCGGCCTGGCCACCCGCAGCTGGCTACTGCAGCAGGTGGACGAGATGCTCCAGGCCGGCTCGACCGCGGGCCTGTTCTTCATCGAGGTCGCCGGCGCCCTGAGCCTGCGCGAGCGCTTCGGCTACGCCGCGTTCGAGCGCCTGATGGCCGAGGCCGGCCGCCGCCTGGCCGTGATCACCGCGCCGGCGCCGCTGGCGCGGCTCAACGACAACACCTTCCTGGCCCTGGTCCGCGACGCGGTGCCGGAACAGCTGCAGCCGATCGGCGCCGAACTGCGCGCGCGCCTGGCCACCGAGACCTTCCAGGTGCGCGAGGGCGAGCCACTGCAGCTGCGCAGCGCGATCGGCCACGCCGCCCTGCCCGGCGGCTTCGACAGCGCCGCCGCGGCGCTGGAGGCGACCGAGCGCGCGGCGCTGCAGGCGCGCCTGCTGCCGGAAGGCGTGGCCGGCTACGTGCCGCCCAGCACCCAGGAGAGCGCGGAGCAGATGGCGCTGCTGGAGGGCGAGATCGAACTCGCCTACCAGCCGGTGGTGGCGGTGACCGGCAGCGAGCAGGCCCGCTACCAGGTGCTGATGCGCCTGCGCCAGGCCGACGGCACCGTGCTGTCGGCCGGCCAGGTGATCCCGGCGGCCGAGGCCAGCGGGCGCATCACCGACCTGGACCAGCAGGTGATGGAGCACGCGCTGGACCTGATCGCCCGCCGCGCCCGCGAGGGCAGCCCGCTGCAGCTGTTCGTCTCGCAGTCGCCGCGCACGCTCACCAGCGAGGCCTACGCCGACTGGCTGAAGCAGGCCATCGACGCCCGCGGCATCGACGGCGGCGCCGTGATCATCGACCTGCGCCTGGGCGATGCGCTGGTGCACAGCGTGGCCCTGGGCGAGTTCAGCCGCCGCCTGGGCCAGTCCGGCGTGCAGTTCTGCCTGGGCCAGTTCGAGCCGGGCCCGGAGGCCGAGGCGCTGCTGGGCCAGCTGCAGCTGGGCTACCTGCGCATGGCCGGCCGCTTCGCCGGTGCGCATAACGACCAGAAGCTGCGCGACGAGCTGCGCGCGGTGATCGACAAGGCGCACAGCTTCGGCCTGCTGGTGATCGGCCAGCAGATCGAGGATCCGCAGGCCGCCGCGACGATGTGGATGGCGGGCATCGACTTCGTCCAGGGCAACCTGGTCCACTCGGTCGGCACCGAGCTGGACTTCGACTTCCAGAACGCGGTGCTCTAGCCATGTCCCCACCGGCGACTCGCAATCCCTGGCCAGGCATCGCCGCTGGAGCGGCGGCCGCGGCGCTGGCCGGGCTCCTGCTGGCCCTGGGCGGTTCGCCCGAGCCCTGGGTCGTCCTGTCCGCCGGACTGGCGCTGCTTGCCCTGCTGGCCGCGCTCGCGGCCCTGGGCACCGGCCGCAGGCAGGGCCGCGCGCTGGATTCGGCGCTGGCCCGCGCGGCCACCGCCGAGCACGAGCGCAACCAGCTGCAACGCGAATTGCAGCGCCACGACACCCTGGAGCAGCAGCTGCTCCAGGCCAAGCAGGCGGCGGAGGCGGCGGCGCTGGCCAAGGGCGAGTTCCTGGCCACGATGAGCCATGAGATCCGCACGCCGCTCAACGGCATCATCCCGATGCTGGACCTGATCGCGGCCGGACCGCTCGCCCCGGACCAGCGCGAGATGCTGCGCACGGCGCAGGAATCCTCGCAGCAGCTGCTGCGGATCGTCGACGACATCCTCGACTACTCCAAGCTCGAGGCGAACCGCCTGGAGCTGGAGATCACCACCTTCAACCTGCGCGAGCCGCTGGAGGCGATGCTGCAGCTGATGCGGCGCCCGGCCGAGGACAAGGGCCTGCGCGTGGAGCTGGAGATCGACCCGAACGTGCGCCTGCCGGTGCGCGGCGACCCGGTGCGCCTGCGCCAGGTGCTGGGCAACCTGGTCGGCAACGCGGTGAAGTTCACCGAGCGCGGCGGCGTGACCCTGTCCGTGCGCCGCCTCGGCGAGACCCCGGTGCAGCACCTGCTGCGCTTCGAGGTCCGCGACACCGGCATCGGCATCACCCCCGAGAACCAGGCGCGGCTGTTCCGCGCCTTCAGCCAGGCCGACGCCTCCACCACCCGGCTGTACGGCGGCACCGGCCTGGGCCTGGCGATCTGCAAGCGCATCGTCGACCTGATGGGCGGGCGCATCGGCGTGCAGTCCGAACCCGGCCGCGGCGCCACCTTCTGGTTCGAGATCCCGCTGCTGAAAGTGGTCGGCGACCTGCAGCGCGACCCGTCGGCGATCGACAGCCTGGCGCGCGTGCTGGTGGTCAGCCCGGATTCGCGGCTGCGCCAGCGCATGGCCCTGCTGCTGCCCTCCTGGGGCTTCGGCGTGGATGCGGTCGAGTCGCCGCAGGAGGCGCTGGAACGCCTGCGCGGCGACGCCCATGCGCGCCAGGCGCGCGCCAGCTACGGCGCGGTACTGGCCGACCATGACGGCCTGCGCCACACCGCCCGCGCCCTGCACCGCGCCCTGACCCGCACGCCGGCCTATTCGGACGTGCGCCTGCTGTGGCTGCACGGCGAGGGCGAAGTGGCCGAGGAGCTGCGGCAGGGGGCCAGCCTGCTGCCACGGCAGTCGCCCGATGCCGACCTGCGCACGGCCCTGCAGAACCTGTGGCCCAGCACGCCCGGTGGCGGTGCCGCCCCGGCACCGGCACAGGACCAGGTCGTCTTCCCGGCCGCGCCAGCCATTCCAGCCCTCACGAACGCCCAGGCCACCCCGGC